>NZ_JAIUHT010000027.1:0-39183 GCF_020165255.1 Mesorhizobium sp. CA12 | reverse complement strand
CCCATGACCCGCCCGATCATCGTCTTCGACCTGGATGGAACGCTGATCGACACCGCGCCCGACCTGCTCGACAGCCTCAACCACAGCCTCGCGGCGAGCGACCTCGCAGCTGTCGACGAAGCCGGCTTCAGACGCTTCGTCGGCCATGGCGGCCGCGTGATGATCGAACGCGCGCATGCCGCGCAGAACAAGGCGCTGATGGCGGAAGAGCACGACCGGCTGCTGAAGCTGTTCCTCGACCATTACACGTTGAACATTCCCGGCAAGTCGCGCCCCTACCCCGGCGTCGTCGCCGCACTCGACCGTTTCCAGGCCGCCGGCTATCTGATGGCGGTCTGCACCAACAAATACGAAGCCAATTCCGCGACGCTGATCGGCGCGCTGGGCTTGTCGAACTACTTTGCCGCGATCTGCGGCCAGGACACTTTCGCCTTCCGCAAACCCGATCCGCGCCATCTCACCGAGACGATCCGGCTGGCGGGCGGCGATGCGGAGAACGCCTTGATGATCGGCGATTCGCAGACCGACATCGACACCGCCAAGGCAGCCGGCATTCCGGTGGTCGCGGTCGATTTCGGCTACACCGACCGCCATGTGCGCGAATTCGAGCCAACTCTGGTGATCTCGCATTTCGACACGCTGACGCCGAAACTGGCCGAGCGGTTGATCGCGGCGGCACGCTGAGCGGGACTCGGATCGGACGGCTGACAAACCGGAAACTGGTCCGAGCGAGAAGCTTGGCACATCACCTTGACTTCGCGCACCCGCCTCCCTTATATCGCGGCTCGCTTCGGTCTTCGGGCCTAAGGCGGGCGATTAGCTCAGCGGGAGAGCACACCCTTCACACGGGTGGGGTCGCAGGTTCAATCCCTGCATCGCCCACCATTTCCCTTGGTTTTCCACAGTTCTTATGACGACCTCCGCGCAAATGCGCGTAGGGAATGGAGCTTATGTGGCTCGAATTGGGCACAGTCGGTTTCGGGGGATGCCGCCCGGTGCCGTCCGAGCGCATCAAGAGGAGATTGCGGGGAAACGTCAGCGACATGGGGGATATCGCTATCTCGCGCCGTGAATTCGTACCTGGCCTCGAAGCAGCTCGCGGCGTCGCCGCGCTGATGGTCGCGCTCTTTCATTGCGGTCAGGCGACATATTATGCTTCGACGCGGCAAGCGGTCTCTTTGGTGCAGGGCTCGTATCGAAGCCAAAGCTACCTTGATGCGGCTTTCCGCATCGCCGGGAACGGCCACGGCGCCGTCGTATTTTTCTTTGTCCTGAGCGGCTTCGTTCTCATGATGATGCTCAGTCGGCAGACGGATGACCTCAAGGCCAGCGCTGGCCCATTTTTCATAGGACGCGTTCTGCGCATCTACCCTGCCATCTTTTCAACCATCGCGATCTTCGTCGCACTGTTTCTGCTGACCGGCATGTCGCTTGGGCCGGCCGAGGGCTATACGACCAGGAATGTGATGGCCAATGCGCTGTTGCTACGTACCGACATCAACGGCGTGATGTGGTCGCTCCAAACCGAAATGATCGCGGCCCCACTGATTTTTTTGCTCTATTGGTCCTGGCGGCGATGGGGCGCTGTCGCTCTGGTTCTGCCCGCCCTCATCTTGCTCGGCCTGTCATTCAGCGGGCAGTGGTCTGGAACGCCCGGAAAGGGCGTTTCGTTAGGGAACCTCTACTCCTTCGTGTCCGGAATGATCGCTTGTGCCTATGGAAGGAAGATAGTCGCTCGCCTTGCTCGTCCGGCCCTGTCGCTCGCCCTCGCGGTCGCCGGGTTCGCACTCTCGCGCCCCTTGCTTGGATGGTGGTCCAACTGGTCCGTGATTTTCGAGACGGCTTTCGCGGGTTTTATCTCGGCGTTGATCGCCTATGGCGTTCCGTTGCGGAAAGGTCGTCTGATGGCTGTGGCCAGGTATTTCGGCCGCATCTCTTTCAGCTTCTACTTGTTGCACCCATTGGCGCTGATCGCTCTTTGGAACATGCCTGAGCTACTCGCAAAGGCCGTCAATGCAGGAGTTTCTCCCATCACTCTGGCACTCGCCTCGTTTGCCTTTTCGGTCCTCGTCATCACTCCGCTGGCTCACATGCAGCATACGGCAGTCGAACGTCCAGGCGTTCGATTGGGCCACGCAATGGCATGGCGCCTCCGCTCGAAGCTTCAGCCCGCCGCCGTCCAGCGTGGGTGAACACAGACGGTCCCAGATTCAATCCACGCACCGTCTATTCGACCTGCTTGGATGGCCCGACAACCGGATTCTAGATCAGCCCTCTGCGCACATTCATATGCGTCACCGCTGTCACCAATACGGCGCCGGTCATGAAATAGAGCGTGGCGATGATGTGTCCTTGATGGAAATGCAGCCCGGCAAACAGCAGGGCCGTGACCACGGCAAGGAAGGCGATGACGCGCGAGAATTGATCGGGCATGGGGCGACCTTGTGCAATGTGTTGAGTGGCCGCCCTCATTCAGCCGTTCGCTCCATAGAGCGGTTTTCGATTTTTCGCAATCGGCCTTGAAGCCGGACTGATTGGCGCCTGCCCCGCGGCGGCGTTCCGGTGGTCCTAGACCAGATCCACTTCCACCCACAGTCCGCCCGGCCCGCGTGCCGCATCGCGTGGCGCGCTGCGCACCGCCTGGACCGAGCCGGACGGCGCGGCAAAGGCCGGCTTTCCGTTCTTGTCCGCCAGCCACGGATCATCGGCGCGAATGACGCGGCCCTTGGTCTTTGTCTTGAGCGCGGTCAGGATGCCGTCATAGGGCATCTCGCCCCAGTGCACTTTCAGCGCATCGACCTTGTTGGTCGGGATGAAGGCCGACAGGTCCGAGCTCGTCAGCAGATCGAAACCCTGTTTCTGCGGCGTGGCGTTCTGGCTGCCGTGATGCGCGACCTTGAGATAGACGGTGCGCGCCAGAAGATCGGCCGATGTGACGGTGCCCTGCCCCACCGGCCATTTCAGGTCCTTCCAGCTCAGCCAGTTGCCGATCTGGGCGTCGCCGGGGAAAAGCAGCACCCGGCCCGAGTCAGTGAACTCGAAGGCCAGCACCAGGCTGGTGTTGTTTACGCCGCGATCGAGCTGCATGGCGAGATCGGCAGCGATGCCCATCCAGTCGGCGTCGATGCGCCGCCAGGACTGGTCGCGGTCTTCCATCGGAGCGGCGTCCAAAACCGGCCCGGAATAATGCCTGCGCACATAGGCGCCGATATCGATGGCCGGATCGCTGCCTTCATCACCGTTGAGCGCCGCCGACAGCGGCGTGCCGACATTGCGCTCGAACGGACTGAGCTCGTCGACGTAACCGGCATCTGCCGCCTCGTTGATCTTGAGGCCGCTCGCCAGCGCCCGCGCGTACTGGCCGCCGCTGGCCAGCGGAAACATCTCGCTCGCCTTTTCCTCCAGGCGAAGCGCCGCCTTGTCGCGCGGCGGGCCGAGCACATAAACGCGCAGGTTGGGCAATGCGTCGATCGTCACCGGCGGTCCGCCGGGCTCGAAATAGGTCGGCGACGGTTTTTGCGACAGCTTTGCCGCTGAGTCGCGGGCCGAGCGCACCCGCTCGCCGGCGGCACCGAACTGGAAGCCGAGCACTGACTGCAGGCCATCGCGCACCCCGGCCATGTAAGAACTGAGCCCCTGCATCCCGTCGAGCTTCTGGCCCACGCCCTGCAAGGCCGCCAGCGCCTGGCCCTTGAACTTGTCGATCTCCACCGCCTCGGCGTCGGCGGGATTTTCGGTCCACGCCATCCAGACATCGCCGACGATGAAATCCTTGAAGAGGTCCTTCGCGGTCAGGAAGCCGGAGACATGATCCCAGTGTTCGTGGGTGACGACGAGGATGTCGATCTTGCCGCCGGTCTCCTTCTTGAGGTCGGCGACGATGTCGGCGATCAGCGCCGAGCCACTCTTGATCGAGACATGAATGCCGCAATCGATGAGAATGCGGAAAGGCTTTCCATCCGCCTTCTTGAACGTCAGCAAGTGGCAGTCGCCGATGCCCTGGCAGTAATGCCTGACGGTGATGCCCGATGCCGGCGTCGCCGCGGGAGCCGATTTTGCCGGCCTTGTCCTCGTCGCCGGTTTTCTAGACATGGTCGTCGTCTCCGTCGCTGGCATGCAGCAACGCAAAAGGCTCCGATACTTCGCCGCCGAAATAGAGCGCTCGCAGTGGCGAGAGATAGTTGGCCGGCATCGTCCCGGCCTGACGCTTCTGCCGGTCCGCGCTGCCGGTGTTCTTGATGATCGAGTAGCGGATTTCCTCGAAGCCCTCGCGCGGATCGATGATGATCGTGGCGCCGCCGCGGAACCAGAAGAAGCCTTCGCCCTTGGCCATGCCTTGCGGCATCGCCGTGCCGTCCAGCGCAACCGGAATGCGCTGCTGGATGACCGCCACGACTTCCACGCGGAACGAGCCGTCCGGCTCGACGCGGCGCGTCGGGCGCACGCTGTAGATGTCGAAGGTCGTCTCGCCTTTCTTCGGCGGGTGCATGACCGTGCCGTCGTCATTGTAGCGCGGCAGATCGGGCAGCAGGCCGAACTGCTTGTAGAGGTCCGGATCGGAGGCGAAGGCCTTGTGCATCGCCTTCCACAGCGCATAGCGGTTCTTGTCGTTGAGCGCGAAGATCTCGGCCCGCTTCAATTTCTGGTTCCAGCCGAGGTCGATCTTGCCGAGCAGGCCTTTCAGCCAGACCGGCGACGGGTCCTCCGGCGCGCTCCAGGCCAGCGTCTCCTCCGAGATGGTGCGAACGTCGCGCGGCAACAGCTTCCATTTGCGGAAGGATTCCAGGAAGGCCAGGCGATAGTGCAGCGGATCGTCCGGGTAGGCGTCGCGGTCGGCGGTGATCAGCGCGCGCAGATATTCGCCGAAAGTGATGTCGACGGAAGGGCAATAGTCGAGCGCGCGGATGCACATGGTCAGCATCTGCGTGGCGGTCTTGGCAACCTCGTCGGTGAGGCGCTCGACCAGGCTCGGATGCAAGGTGCCCGCCGGCAGGATGCCGGAGCCGCCAGTGGCAAGCTGGATCAGGTCGTCGGTCCGCCGGTCGGCGATGGCCAGAAAGGCCTGGTAGACAGCGAAAACCAGGATCGAGCCTCGGTCATGCGCCTCGAAGGTTTTGTCGTAGTCGAGCTCGGCCATGCCGGCGCCGCCATATTCGCGCAACGGCCCGGCCCGCCCGCTGCCTTCGCCGAACTGCTTGGCGATACCGGAAAGCAGCGAGGCGGCCGATAATTCGCCCCTCGCCTTGCCGATTTCGAAGCCGACCAGTTCCTTCAGCGTGAAGTGCTGGAACAGCGCGACGATATCGGCAAAGGCCTCGTGGAAGGCCGGCACGTCCGGGTTGGATGCTTCCTGGAAGCGGCGGTGCAGCCCGTCGAGCAAAGCGTGCGACATCTCATGCGCGACGATGTCGCTGGACAAGCACGAGAACACCGTCGTTCCGGGCGTGGTGACGTCGCCCTGATTGCTGGTCGCCGGGAAATAGCCGAACAGCAGCGCCTTCTTTTCCGGGCTGTAATAGGCATTCTCGGCGCGCAACGCATGCGGATAAATGCGCAAGCGCGGCACGTAATGCGCCTTCGTCGTCATATCGCCGGTGCGGCCGGGAGCCGCTGCGTAATGCGGCGCCCACAACGCCCGACGGCCGAGAGCGCGCTCGAAATGGCCGATCGTGGTCATGGCCACCGCGTAGACCATCTGCTGGTGGAATTTCGGATTGCCCTCCGAAGGCGGCAGGCCGTCCTGCGCCAGCAGCACCTTGTCGTTGAGGTCGACCGGATCGTAGACGCGGTCGGACGCGGGGTCGACATCGACCACCTCGAGATATTCGCCGATCGGACCGGGCAGCAACGGCCTGTCGGTCGCAGGCTCGTCGTCCCACGGCACCGAAAGCGTCGCCTGGTAGACCGAAACCGAATCCAGCCGTTTCGCCACCGACGGGTCGAGCGCGTAGATGCGCAGGCGCCGTTGCGGCGGCGGCAGCGGCCGCGGCTTGCGCCTGATGGCCGGTGCCGGGCCCATGACTGGCGCCGGAACCGCTACGCTGGCGCCTGGCCGGCCCAGCCATCCTTCCAGAAAGGCCTTCAACGGCTTCGACGGATTGCCCTGGTCGAGCGCCGCCTCCAGGTAGCGGTTGCGCGCCGCGGCCGAAACCTTGTCCGGATCGCCATCCGGGTCGGCGATCGCCTGGTCGACTGCCGCCGTGGTTTGCGCCATCTGCATCAGTTCCAGCGCGAACATCGTTCGCTGCCGAAGCGTCGCCGGTGGTGGCGCCACCAACGAATTCCCTCCGGTCAAAAGGTCCAGCCAGCTCCACGTGTAGGTGGCTCGAGCGAGCTTGGTCAGCCTGTTCGCTGCCGGCGGCGGGAAGCCCAGCGCATCGAAGGCCCGCAAGACGCCCTGCCCGATCTTCTCCTTCGTCTCCGCCGCATTCATCTTGGCCGTCGATTTCAAGGCTTTCGCGAACAAGGCCTTGCGTACGGCTTCGACACGCATCCAGGGCTGAGGATATTTCTTCACCACGTCCCAGTGCTCGGCGAGCCAGAGAGCGGCCGCGGCCGCGACCTGCGGTGTCGCGGCGGAGGTGCCGCTGCCATCCATGTCGACCACCTTGCGACAATCGATCTCGGCCCAGGGCACATTCGGCGTGTAGGCGCCGAGCGCCGTATCCATCTTCGAAGGCGGCCCGTAATTGCCCTGCATGGTGCCGAAGGAGAGCCCGGCATAGGCGCGCCCGTCGCCCATCACGCCGCAGGCTGCAAGCACCCGGTTGTAGCGCGCAGGATAGACGATGCTGCGCGGCGTGATGGTGAAATTGTTGCCGGCCGCCGTGACCATGACCACACCGTGGTCGTAGGCAAGGTTGACGGCGTCGACCAGCGCCTGCGAGGCGAGGCCGCCCATGCTCATCGACAACACCTGCGCTCCCTGCTTGCGCGCATAGTCGATGCCTTGCACCATGGTGCCGGTGGTCAGCCGCACCACCCAGTCGGCGATGCGCACCGGCAGGATTTTCGCCAGTGGCGCGCCGCCGACGAAATCGTTGAAGCCCGGCCAGTGCGGCGAGGAGCCGTCGAGCTTGTTGCCGGCAAGCAGGCTGAGCGTGCCGGTTCCATGGCCGCGATTGCTGGTCAGCGTGCCGGCCGGAGCGTGGTCGGTCGCGTTGTTCGGACCCGCCCCGTCGTCGACGAAATTGCGCTGCTGCGCTGTAAGAAGCGCGGCGGGAATGGTCTGATGGCCTGGATCGAAACCGGTATCGAGATGGGCGATGGTGATGTTGGCCTGCTTGGCGCCCACCTTCTCGCGCGCCGCCACGAACTGGCTGAAGTCCGGCGCGGCATTCCAGGCGACGCGCCCCGCGACCACCGCCTGTCCGCCCTGCGGGTCCTGATCGTCGAATGCACAGACCGGAGCTGCGCTTGCCGCCATGCCGCGATCGCCGCCGCTGTCCTTATAATCCCACTGCTGCACGATATCGGGCTCGATTGCGAGCACCTCGGCTCCCGCGGCCGCCAGCGCCGGGTTCCGGGCGACAAGATCGTGGGCATGGTCCCAGGGGTTGTCTGTATCGGCGGCGTCCGTGGCCAACCGCAACCAGGTGGCGCCGCGATCCCCGGCCGCGGCCGTGCCGTCGCTTGCGTCGGCAGGCACAGAGATGATCGGCTCGGCTTCGATGCCGCCAATCCGGGGCGGGCCGCCTCGGACCGAGAGCCCCGCGCCGTCGCCGCGAACCTTTACAAGGAGTCCCTTCGCGGCTGCCATGGCCTGCCCCTCCCCAAAATGAACCATGAGGCCGACCATCACCTGTAGTCAAGACAAGGTTCCAGCCATACTTCGGTTGATCTATTTGCCGACTAGGCAATCATGCCGGTTGCAAAGCAAAGACCATACACTTCTAGAATAACCATCGGTCCGCCAGATGCGTATATCTGTGAGCGCCTTCACATACGCTGAACAGGGCTTGCGCTCAGATGTTGTAACGGCGGCATCGACGGCCCGAGCTGACTACGGCGTCCGAAGCTGCTGCCGGACTGCGATATGGATGCGGTTCTCGAGGAGAAATTTCGATCACCTAGCCATTTTCAGGTTTGCTGTCTGCGCGCATGGGCACCTCCCACCCAAGCGCGCGGATGGCGTTTCCAAGATCGGCCCGCAACCGCCAGTGCGCCCGGTCTCCTTACAGTTTGCCGGCTTATCCAATTTCGGCGTGTGACGCGTGACACGGAACGTCTGTCCGCCACCTGCCGATTTCGGTCAGCCACCACAGAAGGAGACGACGCTTTGATCGAGCACGCACTTATCCTACAATTTCCGTCTAACGAGAGGCGGAATCGTATCATGGCTACAAATGGCGCGGACGACAGGAACCTGCCGCGCCTGGCGCGCATCGACCCGCGCCACTTCGATCTGTTGTTCGGCGGCTGCAAGCTTGAGCGCTATGCCGCCGGCCAGCATTTGTTCGTCCAGGAGGACGCTTCCGACCGCATCTACGGCGTGATGAGCGGCACCGTCGAGATTTCGATCTATTCGCCCGGTGGGCAAAAGCTGGTTGCCAATATCGAGCTGTCGCGCAGCCTCGTAGGCGAGATCGGAGCCCTGGATGGGCGCCCGCGCACGGCGACCGCCATCTGCCTTACGGCATGCGAGCTGGTTTCGCTGAGCCGGACACAACTCTTCGACCGCATTGAGAAAAACCCGTCTCTGGCCCGCGCGATGATCGAATTGCTGTGCACGCGGCTGCGCTGGGTCAGCGGCGAGCTGGGCGACCAGGCCTTTTTCGGTATCGAGGCCAGGCTGGCAAAGCGGCTGGTGTTCCTGAGCGGCGTGATGGCAGACGCCGCCGGCTGGATTCCGATTTCGCAGTCGGAGCTCGGCGAATTCCTCGGCGCTACGCGCGAATCCGTCAACAAGACGCTGAACGACTGGCGCAGCCGGCACATGATCGCCATCAAGCGCGGTGGCCTGCGCATCACCAACGCCGCCGCGCTGAACCAGATCGCCGAATCGCAGGACGACGACTGAGCGAGCTCGACGCCTTCGCCGTAGCCCGCGCGGCGCCTTCGCCATTGCTCCGCTGGTTCGTCGCTTTCGAGAAACGACGAACTGCTTTCAGCGCACCCGGTCAGAGCCGCGAGATCAGATAGCGCAGCGCCGACCGGCTCGGCATGAAGAAATAGCCGCCGCCTTTCGTGGTGACGAACTGCGGCACATCCTTGAGCACCGTGACCTTTTCCCAGGATGGGATCGAGAACCGGCCGCCGCCGCCCCGCGCGCCGATCGTCGGATCGGTCTCGCCGACAAGACCCTGGAACGAGTTCGACGAGACCCAGGTTTGCTGGATGAATTCGTACTGACGCTCGATATCGGCATTGAGGCACATGAACAGGAGGCCCTTCTCGGTCTTCCCGCCCTTGCCCTTCTTCTCATAGGTGCGGCCGACGCGCAGGATGCGGTGGCGCTTGCCGATCCTGATCTGCGTCTCGCGGTCCTCGCCAAGCGAATCGCGCGGGTTGGACCGGCGTATGTGGGAGCCGAGCGGACAGGCATGCCCCTGCGGATCCTCGGCGCCGAGCGCGAAATCATTGTCGACGCCGCGGCCCGGGCGTCCGTTCGGATTGCGCACCAGAGAGCTTCCGTCCTGCCAGCGACCGAGCATCTTTGCCGCCACCCAATGCGGTGTGATGGCGGCGTCGCCTGTCTCGTATGCTGCCTGCGTCGCGGCCTTCCTGCAATAATCGTCGAACAGTTCGACATGCTGCTCGAATTGGCGCAGGACGAGGAAGGTGCCGTTGCGGCCGAAATCGCGCGGCGGAGGCGGCTGCCCCGGTATCTGACGGTTGCGCCGCACCTGCGACAGGATGCCGGTTCGGTCCAGCGCCGCGTCCACCGACGGCGAAGCCGGGTAGAAGCCGTGCTCGTCGCGGTAGCCGAACAGGAACTCGCCCGGTGCCAGCAAATGCATCGGCGCGGCTCCCTTGGCGGCGCGCGACGTGCCCCGAACGATCGGTTGCGAGATGCCGTCGACGAAGCCGAAATGCTCGACGGCCCGCTTGCCGTCGCGCCGAACCATCAGCGGCAGTTCGGCGGCCACGGACATCCCCGCGCCTGTCGTCTGTCGCTTCATGGCCGCGATCTCCGCCTTCAACGCGGCCGGCGTCCCGGCATAGCAGACGATGACGACGTCGGCGGGATTGGCGGGCGATCCCCACTGCCATTTGTCGGGGGCGTCGGGACCGGTGTCGTTGAGGATGCGGCTGCGCTCGGGCGTTCCCATGCCCTGGCGAAAAGCCACGGGAAACGTGTCCAGCGGCTCGTCGTCGACTCCGCCCTCGAGCCCCAGCCGGCGCAGGCCGTTGGGGCCGAACGCCACCGTCATGGCGCGGCCGGCCGGCACGCCGTCGCCGAAGCTGGTTTTTTCGGTCACGAAGTTGAGCCACGCCTTGCGCTTCGCCGCCGACAAACCGTCAGGCACCTCGATCGCAAGCATATGCGCATAGCCGAGCGCGCCGAACGGCCCGAAGAAGATCGACTGGATTTCCCCGGATTCCAGTTCTTCGAGCGGCGCGGACGCCGGTCCAGCCAGGCTGGTCGCGTCTGCCGGCCGCGCTTGCGGCCGCGGAAGCGAACCGAACAGGCTCAGCCAGTCGCGCGCCTCGTTGCCGGTGGCCGACGCGATACCGCGCCTGATCCTGGAGTTGATGCGGATGCGCGTGGTGTTGAGATGCGGATACGCGCTGTACCAGAACAGCGTCGGCACCTGCTGGCGCCGCGCCCAGCGCTTGAAACGATCGCCGTCGCGCGCGCCGTCCAGGAACAGCCAGCGCGTGCGCGGATAGCCTTCGGTGTTGCTCCACACGCCGGTCAGGCCGGCCGAAGCCTTGGCAATGAAATCCTCCAGATAACTCTCCCAGCTGCCACCGTAATTGGAGAAGAACACCAGCCTGTCGGTGCCGGGCAGCAGCACCCAGCGGGCGAAATGAATGGTGTTAATGGTGGCGAGGAAGCCCGGCCTGAACACTTTCTGCGCCGATATCGAGATCAGGTAGAAGGAGAGCCGCAGCGCCAGCCGCCGCAAGATCCCCGGCTTCATCGTCGAGATCGCCGTCAGGTTGTTCTGCGCGCAGTGGTCCTCATTGGCGAGGATCTTTTCCAGCGCGCCGATATCGACCGGCGTGTTCGCCGGCCGGTCCTTGTCTTCGAGCCGCCGCAACGCCAGGAAGCAAAGGCCCACGAACAGAGCCAGAATAGCCAGCAGACCGAGCACCGTCAGCAGAAGCGCGGCGCCGGCGATAGCGATATTGGCGAAGGTGACGCCATGCGGGTTCCCGAACACGAGCACATAAGTCATGCGCCAAAAGGCGAGAACGACGATCGCGACAGTGGCGAACATCGCCGGCGTCAAAAGCGTCGTCGTCAGCGCGCGCGACCAGTGGCCGGGCGGCCTTTCCAGCAGGCTTTCGGCGGGCTCGAACGCCCAGCCGAATTGCCCGAGACAGCGGACATGCCGGCGCGCTTCGGCCAGCACATCCATCGCGTTGCCGGCGCCCACGCGCGGCTTTTCGACGATCTCGCGCACGCTGTCGGCCAGCCGCGCCTCGGCAAGGATGCGGCGTACGGAATGGCCAGGCGTGCCGGAAAAAACCAGCCCGGCCGCGCTGCCGAAGGAGGGCGATATCTTGATTTGGTCCTTCTTCAGGAAGTCCTCCAGCGAGCCGCCATCCGGCAGGCCGCAGACATCCCTGAAGATCGGCCGCAGCCGATACCCGATCGATTGCGCAATGGCAGCAATGACGTCGTCGGTGCTGCCGTCGCCGGAGATTTCGAACACCAGCGCGCCGGTCTCGACCCCGGTCTTCTTGTCCCTGCCTGTGGGAGCGACGGCCAAGCTGGTGAAATGTATGGTGGCGACCTTGTCGAGCGCGGCGCTGATCTCGCCAATCGCGGGATTGCCTAGGTCGGCGACCTTGTCGCGCACCGCATCGAGCGGCATGGCGCGGGTGATCGGGCAGACAACTGTCACCATCGACTGGTCGGCGGTGCGGCAAAGCGGCGGGCGCTCGAAATCGACCTTGAGGCTTGCCGGATAGGCGCCGACATTGACCATCTTGCCGGCCCTGCCCCGCGCGCGGGCGAGCTTCGGTTTGCCGAACAGCGCGCGGATGCATTCGCCGATCTGGATGCGGGCGATCTCGGCGCCGATGCACAGATGGATGCCGTAACCGAAAACCATGTAGTCGCGATGCGGGCGCGACGTATCGAACTCGTTCGGCCGCTGCACGATCTCCGGATCGAACATTGCTGAAAGCGTCGCCGGCATGACCACCGTTCCGGCCTTGACCAGGCGCTCGCGGCGCGTGCCCTTGCCGATGACCGCGTCACGCCTGGTATAGCGCCAGGGCCCGATCCAGATCGGCTTGAAGCGCATGGCTTCCATGATCGCCCGGTCGAGCTTGTCGGTGTCGCCGGCCGCGATGGCCTGATCGACGGCCTGCCGCGCATCGGATCGCGACAGAATCACATCCAGGCAATTGCTGCCGGCAAGCACGTTCGTCGGCACAAAGCCTGCGACCATGCCGAGCATGATGGAATGAATGTCGGGCAACGACAGGCGCCCTTGGTCCATCAGCGCGACGAGACGGGCAAGCGGCCGGTCGTCTTTGCCCGCTCTCTCCCTGACCGCGGCGATCGATCGGTTTATGACCTTGATCAGCCGATCGCCTCCGACCACGGCAAGCTGGCGCGTGGTGGGACTTGCCGTCGGATCGGAAAAGAACAGCGCGCTGAGCGCGATCGACCAGTCGGCGAACTCGGTTTCGTCGTCGATCTCGAGGCCGAAATAGTCGCGGCAGATGCGAACCGGCACGATCTTCATCAATCCGGCGATGGCATCGAAGCCGGGGCTGGCGCGGGTCATGATATCGTGCGAATGGCGCTCAGCGATCGGCCTGACGGCGGCTTCGACCTCCGCCGGCGGGAACGCGCTCAGCACCGCCGATTTCATCTGCCGGTACGCGGCGCCGTCCTGCATGCCGAGAATGAAATTCGAGCCCCGGGCGAGTTCGGCCATTTCCGGCCCGTAAGGCGTTTCGAACTCGTCGCCCCGCTCCAATATGTCGCGAACATCCGCGCCCTTGGTGACGAGCAGGAAATTGCCGAAGCCGAGATTCGGCCAGAAACGGCGCAGCAGCGCCAGCAGCCAGCGCGGATCGCTGAGAAGAAAACCTGCGATGCGGGAAGCAAAGCCGCTCTTGGAACGCAGCCGATTGATGTCGAACGGTGGCATTTCGGCGAGCGGACGCTGGCTCTTCTGAGCGGCGCGGACGGCGGCGAAGTACTTCAAAGTGATCATCGCGTTCAAGCCCCCCGGCTGTCCACGTCAATGCGATGCCGGCATTGTCTGGCCTAGGTTTGCATCGGTCCGGCGTATGTGAATTCGTTCACAGTCATTTGTTGTCGGCCCCGGCGATCATGCAGCAGACTTGGCCTGATCGAAATTGCCGATCAGGAAATTGTTCTTGGCTGGGTCCACGAATGGTATCCAGCGTATCCTCTGCTCGGAAAAATCGGGGTGCCTGGTCATGAAAATCGCGAGTTCATGCGCCGCCTCGTCGCGCCGACCGCTTCTCATCAGTGCGCCTATCTTCAGGAATCTTGCGTAGAAGTAACCTGGCGACAGGTTGAGCGAGCGCTCGGCGGTGGCGATCGCGGCCTGCCAGTCCTCGACGAAGCAATAGGCCGCGGCCAGTTCCCCCAGATTATGGAAGCGATAGAGGTCGAACGGGCTCAATCGGTCAGTGTCGAGGAAGAAGGGGATCGCGCTGGTCGCATCGCCAAGCAAAAGGTGTGCGCTGCCCATGGCCGAGCGGGCGAAGGCGAAGCTCGGATTGATGTGGATCGCTTCGGCAAGATGCTCGGCCGCCAATGCCGGCTGGCCGCGCATGATGTCGGCTGCGCCGAGATAGGCATGCGGACGCGCATCGAGGCTGTCCATCAGCAGTGCCTTGCGCGCAAGCGTCTCGACTTTCTCCAGATCGTCGCTGTCGCCGAAGCGCAGCCATGCCCTCCAGAAATACCACCATGCGAGCTCGTTGAGCACGGCGCTCGAATTCGGATCTTCCTGGTAGGCCTTGTCGAAGAAGTCGAGCGCGATTTCGGTATCGCGACGTGTCCGCCTGTTCATGTGCCAGCGGCCGCGCCTGACCAGTTGCCAGGTCTCGAGGCTTTCCCATGGCACCTGGAACGTGCGCGCCTGCTCGGCGCGGTCGACCTCCTTGTCGAGTATGGAAACGATCTCGCTGCCGATCTGGTCGCGCAGGCTGAAGATGTCGACGAGATCGCGGTCGAAACGTTGCGACCAGACCAGGCGCCCGTTCGAGGTATCGGTGAGCGACGTGTTAAGGCGGATCTGCCTGTTGGAGCGCGCCAACGTGCCGCTGACGATGTAGCGGGCGCCCAGCGCGTTGCCGATGAGCCTTGTGCCGAGGCTGTCATCGCGAAACTGGAAGCTCGATCCCTTGGCGATGACCGATAGCCAGCGCGTGTTGGAAAGACCGTAGATGATGTCCTCGGCGATACCGTCGGCCATATAGCCGACATCGGGTTCGCTGCCATTGCCCTGGAACGGCAGCACGGCGATTGCCGGCGGGCCCTTGGCGATCGGCCTGGAATGACCGGGCGTGGCGGGAATGGAAGCGAAGGAAGCGGTCGCGGCAGGGCCGTTGCCGCCGCGACCGGCGATCAGGACCCGCACCGGCAGGGCGATGTTCTTCAGGCTGAACTCGCCGAGATCGGTGAAGACGGCCGCCGTCTTGTCCCTCACGTGATGCCACGTCGTCGCCGAGATGGCGACACCGTCATGCGGCGCGAATTCCTGAAGCCTGGCCGCGATATTCACGTCGTCGCCGTAGAGACGGCCCTCCCGGACGATGACGTCGCCGGTGTTGATCCCGGCGCGAAAAGGCATGCGCATGTCCTCGGCGACCGTGGCATTCAGCGCCACGATCCGGGCCTGGAAATCGAAGGCTGCCCGCAAGGCTTCGATTGGATTGCCGAATTCGGCCATGACGCTGTCGCCGGCATCGCCGAACGTGCGCCCGCCAAATGCGCCGCAACTGTCGGCGATGATGTCGCGCCTTTCCTCGAAGGCGGCAACAGCCAACTCGTCGTCGATGCCCATAAGCCTCGAGAATCCTACGGCGTCGATTGAAATGATTGTCGCAAGCTGACGGGTATAATTCCGTTCAGCCATGATTGAGCCCCCAGTCCCGCTGCAGTCCAGAACGGGCGACCTGCGCTCAAAGAAACGCGTCGCCGGCTGCCGACGGAAATCCTCGGCAGGCCCGGCGCACTGTTGCCACCCTCTTATGACCAGAATTCTATCAGGATCTTGCCGAAAGCTCTACCACGAACAGCTAATATGGCGAATTCACCCGCCGGCGCATGGTTAGTGGTTCAGTACGTCAGGAGATACATCCAAAGTGCGATCTTACCAGCTGAAATTATTACATTTTCTCCACCAGGCAATATCGGCCGGCTCCTGCGGCCGCATCGAGGCATGCGCCGCAAAAGTCGGTTATTGCGGCGCTGCGGAACCAACCTGCCTGCGCGCGAGTTTCTGACGGCACTGACGCCGACGAGATTTGAGGGCTCTCATGCGCACTGTTGTTTCAGCAACCGGTATCGCTTTCCTGCTTATCAGTGGACAAGCCTTTGCGGCGGACGACCAGCCACTGCCGTCGCAAAATGCCAAGAAGCTCTCGGAAATCGTCGCCAAGGTCGAGCACCGCACCGACTTCCGCTATGTGAAGGAGGTCGAATGGGATAGCGACGGCTATACCATCACCTACTACACGACGGACAAGGCCAAGGTCCAAATCACCTACGATCCCCTGACCGGCGAACCCAAATAGGCCGCGTCCGCCTGCGGCCATTCCGCCCGGCCTACTAGGGGCAAATGGACCCCTGCCCGATCCCCGGCATCTGTGCGTTAGAGCATTATCCCGACAAGTGGGAACCGTTTTTCAGAGAAGATCGTCTCCAACAAGAGTTAGATCGGATGGCGATTCAACGAAACATCATCCTGATCTTGCGCCTGAATGCTCATGTGCCGCGTTCCCACGCGACGGACCGCCCTTGCATCGTCACAGCTTTGGTGGCTGACTGCCCGCCATGATTGCGGGCACGGGGGTGCATGGCAATGGTTGGCTACGTCCTGAAGCGCATCCTAATGGTGCTTGTCGGCTATCTGGTCGCGGTGCTGGTCGGGTTGATCGCCGTGGTGGTGATCTACGCGATATTGAATTCGCTGCCCAATGCTCCGGGTTACTTCGAGCTTATGGCGTTCACGCCGGTCGCCGCGCTGGTGGTGCCGCCGCTCGGCATGTTCATCTACTTTCTGACGATCGTCCTGACGGGTATGCAGACGCTGGTCTTTGCAATGATCGCCGAGTTCTTTTCGCTGCGGAGCTTCTGGCTGCATATGCTGTTCGGCGCCGCTGCCGCGGCAGCCGGTTTCATGCTGATCTGGCCGGACGCCGCCAATGATCCGGAACGCTGGGCCGACATGGGCATCATCGCCGGCGGCGGCCTCGTGGCCGGCCTGATCTATTGGCTGATCGCCGGGCGCAACGCCGGCTTGCGCCGGCCGTTGATCAAAGCAATTCCGGGAAAAGTGTGAAGCGGTCAGGCTCGGCGGCTTCGCCGTATCCTTCCGTCCGAAATTGCTTGCGCTCAGCTTGACGGCGTGCGCACCGCTTCGGTCGCGTCGAGCGCCTGCATCAGCTTGGAATCGCGGCCATAGACGTCGTCGAAATACTCGACCTTGCCGGACATGTCCGGCCATGCGGTGAAATAGGCGACATAGACCGGAATGACGCGCGTGACATTCTCGGTCGAATGGCCGTGCTTCAGCTTCTCGGCGATATCCTCGACCGTGGTGCCCAGCACGGCGGCGGCCATGCCGCGCGGATCCTGTAGCCGCACGCAGCCATGGCTGAGCGCGCGCATGTCGCGTTCGAAGAACGACTTCTGCGGCGTGTCGTGCATGTAGATCGCATGCTTGTTGGGGAAGAGGATCTTCAACTCGCCCAGCGCATTGGCCTCGCTCGGCTGCTGACGCACGCTGAACGGAATGTTGGCGCCATAAGCACCCCAATCGACCGCCGAGGACGGGATGCGCTTGCCGCGCGAATCCGTCACCTCATAGCCGGCGCGGTCGAGATAACCCGGATCGCCGCGCAGCCTCGGCAGCATCTCGTTGACGATGATCGACTGCGGCACGCCCCAATAAGGATGGAAGTCGACCTGCTTGATCTGATTGTAGAAGAAGGCGGTCTGGTTGGTGACCCGGCCGATGACCGCGCGGGTCTTCAGCTTCTCCTCGCCATTGTCGATATAGCTGGCGGTGAAGGCGGGCTGGTTGATGAAGACGCGCGGGCTGCCGAGATCAGACGGCATCCAGCGCAGTTCCTCGAGCGCGACCTTGACCTTCTCGACCTTGTCCGCCTTTGAGGCGCCGGCCAATGAAGCCACCGTGCGCGGGCCGATGACGCCGTCGCCCTTCATGCCGGCGCGCTGCTGCACCGCCTTGATCACCGGCACCAGCTCGGGATCATAGAGCTCGCTCTTGCCAAGCCTTGCGAGCATTTCGCCATAGCTGCCACCCATCTCGTCATCGAGATTACGGGAAATAAGCGTCAGCAACTTCGGCAATTCCGGGCTGCTTTCGCCGGGTTTGAGCAGGAGCTTGGGAGCGACGACGATCTCGTTTTCCTCGCTCGCCTCGAGCGCTTCCAGCTCGACGCGCAGCGCCTGGTATTCGGCATTCTGCGGATGCCGCGATTCGAGATAGGTGCGGACCTCCTGGGTATGCGCCAGCGTCTTCAGCACGCCTTCGAGATCGAGCGGCTTGGCCGGGAAATCGTAATAGCCGGTCATCCGGTTGGGATCGACGCGGCCGCTCTGGGCATCATGGGCATAGCGCAGCACGCGGGCCGACAGCGCCATCTCGAAGCGGACCAGTTCCTTGGTCCGCTCTTCCGGTGTGGCGGCGGAATTGGCGGCTGCCGGGACATCGACGGAATAGTCGGCCGGCGTCAGGCCATAACTCGCCGCCTCCCCCAGGACGCGCACTGCATCCTGCGCCCGGCTGTTGGGGGTATTGTCGCTCACCCAGATGAAATCCGGATTGGCCGAATAATAGGCGATCAGCGCCTTGGCGATATCCGGCTCGGCAAACAGCTCATAGTCGCTCAAACCAGCGACGGCATCGCGGAAGCTATTGCTCGTCACCGACGGGACAAAGGCGGCGTCCTGAGGGGTCGCGGCCTGCGGTGCCGGCAGCAGCGATTTGAAATCGACCCGGACAAGCTTGTCGGCCCTGTAGGTGTTATAGGTCGGGCTGCTGATCCTGACGCCGCCACCATCCTCTCCGGCCGGCCGCATCTTGCGCGGCTTTGGCGGCGGCGGAAACTCGCCTTGCGGGCTGTGCCGGATGCCGCCGCCGAACAGCATGTCGAACAGCCCTTGCGCGCTTGCCGACTGCTGCCCGAGGGCAAGAGTCGCCGCGACCGCGATCGGCAGAACGGCTTTTTTGTTTCCGAGGATTTTCATGCTTCACCCGCACCGGTTGAAACCGGTTCCCGTTCCACGCCGCTGGACGGTCCCGCCCTCCGCAAGGCGGATGTATGACGTGACTATACCGATTCATACTGATTTCGTTAAGCTTCCATAAATTTTCGGAGCCGTGTTGCAGAACGGTTTCACATCCTTGTGAGACCTAAAACGAGCTGGCCGTTCCAAGTGTTCCGACACCCGGGACAATCAGGCGTGGCGTTGCCGACAGGCGAAAAAGTCACATAGGTACGCGGTCAGCTTTTCGAGTGGACTGTCGTCAAGCAAGAATCACCGGCGGATTCGACGGCCGCTCTGTGCGGCACGGCCAAGGCGTGACAAACCATGGTCTTTGTGATCGAAATTCCGGCGGCCTCGAGCCACGGCCTGGAGGATGTGCAGTGAAGAAGGGATATCGCCAGCTTCTCGACGAGGCGAATGCCGAGATCGAGGTCGTGTCGCCCGAGGAGGCAGCGGGGCTGCTGGAGGATGAGGACACGATCTTCGTCGATCTGCGCGACCCGCGCGAGGTCGAACGTGACGGCAAGATCCCCGGCGCCAAGCATGTAACGCGCGGCATGCTGGAATTCTGGATCGATCCCGAAAGCCCGTACCACAAGCCGTTCTTCGCCAGCGGCAAGACCTTCGTCTTCTTCTGCGCCGGAGGCTGGCGCTCGGCTTTAGCCACCAAGACGGCGCAGGACATGGGCCTGACACCGGTCAAGCATATCCTCGGCGGCTATACCGCCTGGAAAGCAGCGGGCCTGCCCGTAGAGGCGGGGCAGAAAAAGAAGGCGGACTGATAGGCGATTAGTGCAGGGCCGTTTCCCGCTGCCCAGTCACAAAGCCGACCGCGCGCGCGACGACGTCCCTGTCGGTGAGGATACGCCGGTGGCCAAGCCCCTCGGCCCAATGCAGGTGGACATGCTCGCCGGCGCCCGCATAACGCTTCGCATGATCGGCATGGACTTCGCGATCGTCCGGCGCGTGGATGATCAGCGTCGGCACCGACGCCTCCGCAAGCTGGCGGTCGCCGGTGAATTCGCTGAGCGGACGCCCGGAAAGGTATCTCACCCTGTCCGCCATGGCGACGCGCGAGCGCGGCCCGACATTCATCATATCGCTGAAGTCGTCGAAGATTGCAGGCAATGAGCTCGGCGCTGCAATCAGCACCAGCTTTTGCGCCGCAAGCGGCGGCATGCCCTTGACTGATGCGGCAACGGCATTAGCGGCAATCGCGCCGCCGAAGGAATGGCCGACGACGGCGGCAAAGGGGCCGAACCATTCGCCGGCGACCCGCGCCGCGTCCACGGCAGTCACCATGTTGAGATGGCGGCCGGACGAATGGCCATGCCCAGGCAGGTCGAGCGAAACAACCTTGTAGCCGGCGCCGCGAAACCCTTCGATCAAAGCGCGCATATATTCGGTACGCGAGCGCCAGCCATGAATGACGAGCACCGTGCCGCGCGACTCCCTGCCCGGCTCCGGCCGGAATTCATGCACTGCGACGCAATCGGTCCTGGTTTTCAGCCTGTGATGGCGCGCCTCGGCCATGAAGGCTGAAGCACGCTCGACGGCTCGGCGTTCGCCGTCGCTCAAGGTCTTGACGTTTGGTGTGCGGCAAAACAATTCGAAGGCGGCGCGGCCGCTAAGACGCGGCGCAACATGCTCGGCCGCGCCGAAAACGCCCCGGATGACCTTCATTCCAAATGATGCCATATTGGCAGTCCATCCATTCGTTCAAGCATGAACATAATAGTTCAAAGATGAACATTAAGCAAGAGCTACCCTGGGACAACCCTCGCTTTCGCAACTGGGTTGCGGTGGCGCGCGCCTGCCATGTGCTGGAGCGCACGCTGGCGGTTAAGCTCGGCCCGCTCGACCTTAAGCCGGCGCAGCTCGACGTGCTGATGAACCTCTACCGCCACCCCGGCATGTCGCAGCACGACCTTGCCCGCAAGCTGCTCGTCGGCCGCTCCAACATCACCATGCTGTTGCCGCAGCTCGAGGCCCGCGGGTTGCTGCGTCGCGAAGGCGACGAGAAGGACAAGCGGGTGCTGCGGCTGAACCTCACCGAGGCGGGCGAGGCCCTGCTGATGAAGGCCCTGAAGGTTCACATGGCGCTGATCGAGAAGGCGATGAGCCAGTCGACGCCGGAGCAGTGCGACATGATCGGCGAGCAGATGCGCAAGATCGCCGACGTGCTGAAGGAAGCCTGAGCGCGGCTTCCAATCACCACATCGTCTTCTTCGCTCTTTCCGGCCACTCCTCGTCGTACTTCTGGCCGTCGATGTTCTTACGGCTGGTGATCTCGAGAATCCTGCCGGGTGTCGGCAGCGATTTCGGATCAACATGTCTGGCCGGGTTCCAGAGCTCGGAGCGCACGATGGCGCGGGCGCATTGGAAATAGACCGTATCGACATCGATGACAGTGACCGAGCGGGCCGGCTTGCCGTCGACCGTGAAGGACGCGCAAAGCCCGGCATCGGTCGTGATGTGAGCGCGGCCGTTGACGCGCAGCGTGGTGCCCGAGCCCGGCACCAGAAAGAGCAGCCCGACGCGCGGATCGCGAATGATGTTCTTCAGCGAATCGGCGCGATTGTTGCCGCGCCTGTCGGGCATCATCAGAGTCTTGTCGTCGACAATGCGCACGGAGCCGGCGAGATCGCCGCGCGGGGAGCAGTCGAGGCCCTCGGGCCCGCTCGTCGCCAGCGCCACGAAGGGCGAGGCCTCGATGAAGGCGGCATATTCGGGAATCACATGGTCGAGTTCCTTGACGACAGAAGCCTCGCCCGGCAGCCCGTAGAGGGCCTCGAGCTGCTCGACGGATGTGATGCGCGACATCTTTTTCGCCTCCTGACCTTTTGCCGGCGCTACTCCATGTCCATGACGCCTTGACGACGGCGGCTGCCGACATTGGATTGCCACGCACCGGCTAGCGATCCCGGCTCAGCCCCTTCTCGGCCAGCTCGGCGAGATAGGCGTTCCAGCGCTCGTCCTTTTCGTGGCCGAGCGTATGCAGATAATTCCAGGTGAAGATGCCGGTGTCGTGGAAATCGTCGAAGGTGATGCGCACCGCATAATTGCCGACCGGCTCGATCTTGAGGATCGTGACATTGCGCTTGCCCGGAACTGTCACCCGCTGCTCCGGCGAATGGCCCTGTACTTCCGCCGATGGCGAAGCCACGCGCAAAAACTCCGCCGGCAATTCGAACGGTTGATGGCCCGGGAAGGTCACCGTCAGCAGCTTGCGGTCCTTCGAGACCCTGAGTTCCTTTGGCGCGGTCATGACTGTCCTGTCTAGAGCCGGATTATTTCAGGTCTGTTCGACCTGAAATCTGAATCCGTCTCTAAGTCAAAGAGATAGAGCATGATGTCGTCCGAAAAACCGCTTCACACTTTTCGGCATCATGCTCTGGGTTGCGCCCTTCCCTACGCCGCTTCGCGCGATCCGGAAAGACCGGTGCCAATGCATGTCGCCCAGAAGTGGGCAGCGGTTCTGGGACAAACGACATGCATCCGACAAAGGCTTTCAGCCAGCCGACACGCGATGTCGGCCGGGGAATGTTACCAAAGATCAAGACCGTCTATCTTGAATGCGGCATTGGATCGTATCACATAGCTGTATATAACGGTGCCGCTCAGGCCATGGGAAACGTTTGCAAATGGACATGATCGACCCCTTCGGTCGCACCATCAGCTATCTGCGCGTGTCGGTCACCGACCGCTGCGATTTTCGCTGTACCTATTGCATGGCCGAGGACATGACCTTCTTGCCCAAGAAGGATCTGTTGTCGCTCGAGGAGCTTGACCGGCTCTGCACCGTTTTCATCGAAAAGGGCGTTAGGAAGCTCAGGCTGACCGGCGGCGAGCCGCTGGTTCGCAAGAACATCATGCATCTGGTGCGCCAGCTGTCGCGGCATCTGGAGAGCGGCGCCCTGGAAGAGCTGACGCTGACCACCAACGGCTCGCAGCTGTCGCGCTTCGCCGCTGAGCTCGCCGATTGCGGCGTCAAGCGCATCAACGTCTCGCTCGACACGCTCGATGCCGAGAAATTCCACCAGATCACCCGCTGGGGCAGTCTCGGCAAGGTGATGGAGGGCATCGATGCCGCACAGAAGGCCGGGTTGAAGATTAAGCTCAATGCGGTTGCGCTGCGCGACTTCAACGATGCCGAAATCCCCGAGCTGATGCGCTGGGCGCATGGCCGCGGCATGGATCTCACCCTCATCGAGACGATGCCGATGGGCGAGATCGAGGCCGACCGCACCGACCAGTATCTGCCGCTGTCGCTGCTGCGCGCCTCGCTGGAGCGCCAGTTCACGCTCTCCGATATTCCTTACAAGACCGGCGGCCCGGCCCGGTATGTCCATGTCACGGAGACCGGCGGTCGGCTCGGCTTCATCACGCCGATGACGCATAATTTCTGCGAAAGCTGCAACCGCGTGCGGCTGACCTGCACCGGCACGCTCTATATGTGCCTTGGCCAGGAGGACGCCGCCGACCTCAGGGCGCCGTTGCGCGCCACCGAAGGCAACGAGTTGCTCGGCGAGGCGATCGACGAGGCCATCGGCCGCAAGCCCAAGGGCCATGATTTCGTCATCGACCGCCGCACCAGCCGCCCATCGGTATCTCGGCATATGAGCGTCACCGGCGGCTGATTTTTTGTGCGATTTGGTGCAGGATCACCTTCGGTCATCGACCAAAGGGGGGATCATGAGACGTCCGCAGCGCGTCGGTTGGTCGTCGGTAGCGGCCATCTTGTCCCTGTCGACAATCATGGCGGCGGCCGCGATGGCCAAGCCCTTCACCTATGTGAATGCGCGGTTCGGCCAGTCCTGCACTTTTCCCGACGACATCTTCAACAAGCCGATGCCCGAGCCGGAAAATGGCGACGGACAGCAATGGCTTAGCGCCGACGGCGCCAGCCTGACCTGTTCCGGCATCTACAACATCGACAACGACACGCCGCAAGGTTTCGTCGTCCAGGAGAAAGCCAGCACCGAACCGGGTTACAAGGTCACCTACAGCAAGACCGGCAAGAATTGGGCGGTGCTCTCCGGCACCAAGGACGGCAACATTTTTTACGAACGGCGCCTGTTCGGAAAGGACGACGTCATTCGCACCGTTTGGATCGAATACCCTGCCGCGCTCAAGTCAAAATACGACCCTTTGGTCGCCTCCATCGCCAAGACCCTGCGCGGCCCTTGAGGTCAGCCTGGCCGCACTGATAATAAAGCGCTTGCGCCGCCTTCCGGCCGATTTACCGCCGGCCTTTTCCAGCCTAGCCTTCGCGCGCAATTATCGCTCTAGGGGGAGTGCACATGCGCACATTCATGCTTTCACTAGCAATGCTTGGGGTTGCTTCCGTATCGGCCGCGGCTCAGTCGATCGGCGGCACCTACACCGTCGCCGGCACCAATTTCGACGGCTCGAAATATGACGGCGAGGCAACCATCACGCTGACCAGCGACACGACCTGCACCATCCACTGGGAAACCGGCGGCTCGACCTCGGACGGCATCTGCATGCGTAACGACAATGCATTTTCCGCCGGCTACGCGATGGGCAAGGAGATCGGTCTCGTCGTCTACAAGATCGAGAAGGACGGCTCCCTGCACGGGCTGTGGACCATCGCCGGCCAGAACGGCAACGGCACCGAGGTGCTGACGCCGAAGTAAGCCTTCCAAAGCTCGGCAAATCGATCTCATGGGCCACGCAAAAATTCGTGGCCCATTTCTTTGCCGTTGCTGTTTTCCGGCTGCCTGCTAGACGGCTGAATTAAAATAGTCCGGAAACGCCCTTGCCTCTCTCGCCAAATCTGCGCGGCGCGCTGTTCATGATCGTGGCCATGGTCGGCTTCACCTTGAACGACGCGATCACCAAATTCTCGTCGGAATCGATGAACATGGCGCAGGTCATGCTGGTGCGCGGCGCCTTCGCGTCCTTGTTCGTCGGCCTGCTCGCCTGGCGGCGCGGCGCGCTTGCCAATCCGGCGGCCATGCTGCAGCCGATGGTGGCGACGCGCGTCGCGGGCGAAGCCGGCGCCACGGTATCGTTTCTGATCGCGCTTGCGCATTTGCCGATCGCCAACGTCTCGGCCGTGCTGCAGGCGCTGCCGCTGGCGGTGACCATGGGCGCGGCGCTGTTCTTCGGCGAAGGCGTCGGCTGGCGGCGCTGGCTTGCCATTGCCATCGGCTTCACCGGCGTGCTGATCATCGTGCGGCCGGGCTTCGAAGGGTTCAGCGTCTATTCGCTGCTGGCATTGGCCAGCGTCGCCTGCTGCGCGGTGCGCGACCTCGCCACCAAGCGCATCCCAGAGGCGATCCCGACCATGCTGGTGTCGACGGCGACCGCGCTTGCCATGACGGTGCTGGGCGCGCTGCTTTTGTCGCCGATGGGCGGCTGGACGCCGATGAGCGGCCGGGCGACCACCCTTCTGGCGCTGGCGGCGGTACTGGTGCTCATCGGCTATCAGTTCATCATCATGGCGATGCGCTCGGGCGACATCTCCTTCATCGCCCCGTTCCGCTACACCGCGCTATTGTGGTCGATCCTGCTCGGCCTCATCATTTTCGGCGATATCCCGGATGCGCCGATGACCGTCGGCGCCGCCATCATCATCGGCTCGGGCCTCTATGCGCTCTACCGCGAGCGCGTCGTCGGCCGACAGCAACCTGCCGCCGAAAGCACTGGACCCGACATGGCACCGGACGGCATATAGGCGCAATGGACCGAAGTGTTGCGGGGATCATTCTGGCCGGAGGCCAGTCGCGCCGGATGGGCGGCGGCGACAAGCCGCTCCTTTCATTGGGCAAAGCCAGGCTGATCGACCATGTCGCCACGCGACTGAGGCCGCAGGTCGCCACACTGGGGCTCAACGCGAACGGCGATCCGGCGCGATTTGCCGGCATGGGCCTGCCGGTGATCCAAGATACGATGCCGGGCCATGCCGGCCCGCTCGCAGGCATTCTCACCGGCCTCGAATGGGCGGCAACGCAAACAAACTGCCGGTGGCTGGTGAGCGCCGCCGGTGACACGCCGTTCTTTCCCGACAACCTCGTCGAGCGCCTGGTGCTGGCAGCGCCCGATCGGCCCGGCACGATCGCCGTCGCCAGCTCCGACGGCAGATGGCACCCGACCTTCGCGCTCTGGCCGCTCGACCTGCGCGACGCCTTGCGTCATTTCCTGGTCGACGAGGACAACCGACGGGTTTCCGCCTTCATGGAGCGGCACGGCCATGTCGAGGTCGAGTTCCCCATGATCGAGGCTCGCGGCCAAAAGATCGATCCGTTCTTCAACATCAACACACCGGACGACCTTGCGGCGGCCGAGCGTCTGATGCAAAGCCTCGGGCCATGAGACGCGTATTCGGCATCACCGGCTGGAAGAACTCCGGCAAGACGACCCTGACGGAAAAGCTGGTTACAGAGCTGGTGGCGCGCGGCTGGACGGTGTCGACGGTGAAGCACGCGCACCATGACTTCGACATCGACAAGCCGGGCGCCGACTCCTTCCGCCACCGCCAGGCGGGCGCGACGGAAGTCGCCATCGTCTCCGGCCGGCGCTGGGCGCTGATGCACGAATTGCGCGAGGAGAACGAGCCGACGCTGGACGACATTCTGGCGCGGCTGTCGCCCGCGGACATCGTGCTGGTCGAAGGCTACAAGCGCGAGGCGCATAAGAAGATCGAGGCAAGGCGGCTTGAAGCCAAGGATCGGACGCCGCTTTCGGCCAACGATCCCAACATTGTCGCGGTCGCCGCCGACTTCACGGTCGAAGGCGAAGACCTGCCGGTTTTCGACCTCGACGACACGAAATCGATAGCCGACTTCATCGAGCGCAGCACAGGTCTCGTGGCTCAGACCAACTAACGCAGCGGCACATCCCGATTGTCGTTTGCCGTTGATTTGCAGTTGCTTTTTTCTCGCAAAGAGTGGGAGTATCCGCCCCAGCGGGCGGTCGGGAAACGACCGACCACAAGAGCCGCACGGGACAGCGGCCATGACAATATGAGAGGATTATCATGCGTATTGCACTGCGTATCGCGCTTGCCGCTTCGGCCGCGCTGCTGACACTCGGCGTCGCCCAGGCTCAGGAAAAGACCCTCAGGATCGGCACCGAAGGCGCATACCCGCCCTTCAACAACCTGACCTCGGACGGCCAGCTGGTCGGCTTCGACATCGATATCGCCAAGGCGCTCTGCGACGAGATGAAGGTGAAGTGCACCTTCGTCGCGCAGGATTGGGACGGCATCATCCCCGCGCTTCAGGCCGGCAAGTTCGACGCCATCGTCGCCTCGATGTCGATCACGCCCGAGCGCCAGGAAAAGGTCGACTTCACCCACAAATACTACAACACCCCCTCGGCCATCGCCGTGCCGAAGGATTCACCACTCAAAGGCGTGACCAAGGAAGACCTCGCCGGCAAGACCATCGGCGTCGCCACCACCACCACGCACTACAACTATGCTTCGAAGACCTACACGGACAGCACCATCAAGGGCTATCCGAGCAGCCCGGAGGAGCAGGCAGACCTCGCCAATGGCCGTCTCGACGCCATCGAGGACGACATCGTTGTGTTGCAGCAGTGGCTGGATTCGCCGGACGGCGCCTGCTGCAAGATCCTCGGCCAGCCCTCGCCGCAGCCGGTCGAAATCTTCGGACCGGGCGCCGGCATCGCCGTGCGCAAGGGCGAGACCGATCTGGTCAACAAGCTGAATGAAGCGATCGACACCATCCGAAAGAACGGAAAGTACAAGGAAATCAACGACAAATACTTCAAGTTCGACGTCTACGGCGCCGAGTCCTGATCGATAAGCCAAGGGCGGTGAGGCATGCCTCGCCGCCCTTAGATTCTTCCGGGATCGCCACGGAGACACGACCCGTCAATGCCGGCCCAAAGCATTTGGACACTTCTCAGCTGGGGACCGGAGGGCTGGAGTGACGACATTGCCTCTGGCGTTCTCGTCACCATCGCGCTGGCGCTCGCCACACTGCCGATCGGCCTGGTGATCGGCTTTTTCGTCGCCTTCGCCAAGCAGCATGAAGAGCCGTCGCTGCGCCTTGCCGGCAACATCTACACCACGGTCTTTCGCGGCCTGCCGGAACTGGTGACGCTGTTCCTGTTCTTCTTCGGCATGCCGCTTCTGCTGCAATATCTCGTCCGGCTGTTCAATCCGGAAGCGACGATCAACGTCAACAGCTTCGTCGCCGGCATGATCGTGCTGGCGCTGATCTTTTCCTCCTACGCCAGCGAGGTGTTCCTCTCCGCGTTCCGCGCCATTCCGAAAGGCCAATATGAGGGTGGCTACGCCATTGGCCTGTCGAAATGGCAGACAATGCGGCTGGTGATCCTGCCGCAGCTGATACGCATCGCTTTTCCGGGTCTCGAAAATTGTTGGCTGAGCCTGCTCAAGGACACTTCGCTGGTTTCGGTCGTCAATCTCGCGGAGACCCTGCGCCAGTCCGGCGTGGCGGCGCGCGTCACCAAGCATTCCTTCCTCTTTTACAGCGTCGCAGCGCTGATCTTCCTGGCGCTGGCCGTCCTGTCGTCGATCGCCACGAGCTATATCCTGCGCTATCTCGGACGGAGGGAAGCGCGATGAGCGTCAGCCAGGCTATCGCCATCGACAAGCCGCCGCCGCCAGCGCGCGGCTGGCCGCGGGTCCGCATCCTCGGCTACGCGCTGGTCGGCATCTGGGTGCTGTTCGGCGCCGGCATCGTCGCCTATCTGGTCTATGCCTGGAACGCCGAATTCTTCGCCAGATATGCTCCCGCCTATCTTCAGGGCCTGGGGACCACCCTATCGCTGGTGAGCATTTCGATGGTCGTTGGCGCGCTCCTGTCGCTGCCGGTCGCCTATGGCCGCATGTCGAAGAACCCGACCTTGTCCGCGCTTGCCTATTGCTACGTCTATTTCTTCCGCGGCACGCCGCTGCTCGTGCAGACCTACCTGGTCTATTACGGCATCGGCTCGTTCCGGCCTGAGCTTGAGACGGTCGGGCTGTGGTGGTTCTTTCGCGAGGCCTTCTATTGCGGCGTCTTTGCCTTCTCGCTCAACACCGCCGCCTATCAGGCCGAGATCCTGCGCGGCGCCATCGAAAGCGTGGCGCGCGGCCAATGGGAAGGTGCGGCCTCGCTCGGACTGCACAGATTGCAGACGCTGCGCAAGGTGATCATGCCCCAGGCGATCATTGTCGCGCTCAGGCCCTATGGCAACGAGCTCATCCTGATGATCAAGGCCTCCGCGATCGTCGCCATCATTACCGTCTACGACCTGATGGGCAACGCCAAGCTCGCCTACGCGAAATCCTTCGACATCCAGGCCTATATCTGGGTGGCGATCGTCTATCTGGTGATGGTCGAGATCCTGCGCCACGGCGTCGAATGGATCGAGCGCCGCATCACCGTCCATCTGCATCGATAGATTGCCGCCCGGCCGCCTGCACCAGTCGATGCAGCGCTGCGTGCCTTGACGAATTTTTCGCATGGCCTAGACCTTCCGCCACTGGAAACTGTGTTTTGTTGGAAGGCAGGCTTATGGCATCGGTTGCATTTCTCGGTCTTGGCGTCATGGGCTATCCGATGGCCGGGCACCTCAGGAACAAAGGCGGCCATGACGTCACCGTCTACAACCGCACCAAGGCAAAGGCCGAGCAGTGGGTGGCCGAGTATGGCGGCAAACTGGCGTTGACGCCGGCCGAGGCAGCCGAAGGCAAGGAATTCGTCTTCTCCTGCGTCGGCAACGACGATGATCTGCGCTCGGTCACGACCGGTGCGAACGGCGCCTTCGCCGCGATGAAGAAGGGCGCCATCTTCATCGACAACACCACCGCCTCGGCCGAGGTAGCGCGCGAGCTTGACGAAGCCGCGCGCAAGGCCGGCTTCTCCTTCCTCGACGCGCCGGTGTCAGGCGGCCAGGCCGGCGCCGAGAACGGCGTGCTGACCGTCATGATCGGCGGCGATGAGGCCGCCTTCGACAAGGCCAGGCCCGTCATCGACGCCTACGCCCGCATGGTCGGCCTGATGGGATCGGCTGGCGCAGGCCAGTTGACCAAGATGATCAACCAGATCGCCATCGCCGGCCTCGTCCAGGGCCTGGCCGAAGGCATCCATTTCGGCAAGAAGGCCGGCCTCGACATCGAGAAGGTCATCGAGGTGATCTCCAAGGGTGCTGCCGGCTCCTGGCAGATGGAAAACCGCCACAAGACAATGAATGCCGGCAAATACGATTTCGGCTTCGCCGTCGATTGGATGCGCAAGGATCTCGGCATCTGCCTGGCGGAGGCCAATCGCAACGGCGCCAAGCTGCCGGTGACCGCCCTGGTCGACCAGTTCTACAAGGATGTGCAGGACATGGGTGGCAAGCGCTGGGACACGTCATCGCTGCTGGCGCGCCTGGAAAGATAGGTGACGATGCCCCAGCCCGATCCGAGCTGGAGCGCCGACGACATCGTCGCTCATTTGCGTTCGGTCGGCACCGAGGACAATCGGGCGGGCATGGCGCGCTTCGGCATCAACACCGCCAGCGCGCTCGGCGTCGGCAATTCACAATTGCGGCTGCTGGCGCGCAAGCTGAAGAAGAACCACGAGCGGTCGCTTCTGCTGTGGGCCAGCGGTTTCCGCGAAGCGCGGCTGATGGCCGCCTTCACCGGCGAGCCGAAGAAGGTCGATATCGATCAATGCCGGCGCTGGGCCGCGGATTTCGACAGCTGGGAGATCGTCGACACCGTAGCGGACCTCTTTGCCGAGACGCCATTCTGGCGCGAATTGATCGACGAGTTCGCTGGAGACGAACGCGAATTCGTTCGCCGCACCGCCTTTGCCATGTTGGCCTGGAGCGCGGTGCATCTCAAGAAAGAACCGGACGCGACCTTCCTCGCCTATCTGCCGCTGATCGAGAAGCATGCCGGCGATCCGCGCAATTTCGTCCGCAAGGCAGTCAATTGGGCGCTGCGGCAAATCGGCAAACGGTCGATGAGCCTGCACGCCCCTGCCCTTGCGCTGGCGGAAAGATTAGCGGCATCGTCCGACAAGACGGCGCGCTGGATCGGCAAGGATGCGGTGAAGGAACTGACGGATGCCAGACAGCTCGAAAGGCTCGCAGCCGCAAAAGCATGACCTTGCCGGGATTCGGTTCGTCGGGGTGACGCCAGAGACACGTGCCGACTTCGAAAACCTGTTCGAGCAGCCCGGCGCACCGAAATATTGCTGGTGCATGACCTGGCGCCATTCCACTCGCGAGCACATTGAGAGCGACGAGAAGAAGCGCATGATGATGGCGCTCATCGACAAAGGCACCCCGGTCGGCATCATCGCCGAGATGGACGGCAGGCCGGTCGGCTGGTGCTCGGTCGCGCCACGCGAGACCTACCGGAAACTGTCAAAGCAGCAGGACGACACCGAAACCGGCATCTGGTCGATCGTCTGCTTCTATGTGCCCAGGGCCCTGCGTGGCGGCGGGCTGGCCTCCGCTTTGCTTGACGCTGCGATCGACCATGCCTTCAGCAAAGGCGCGCATACAATCGAGGCCTATCCCGTCGACGAGGCCGCCCCGAGCTATCGCTTCATGGGTTTTCGCGACATGTTTACTACGAGGGGCTTCCATGAGACCGGCACCGCCGGTACGCGACGGCATGTGATGCGGCTGGGTCGGTGAGCCCGGACCGGTCACGACGCTTTTACTCGATTCAGCAAATGGACTGGCGGAGGATGGAGCGATCATGAGCAAGCGTTTCAAGTCATGCGCGGCGCTGGCGGCTGCGCTCCTCCTCGCAGCCACTGGAGCCGATGCCGCGGCTGATGTCGCGCATATTGTCTGGAAGGATCTGCGCCCCGCGACGCAAGCGATAGCCGAAGACGCGAACCTGCCGATGATCGCGGCAAAACTGCCTGACCATGGCGAGACCTTGTCGCTCAATCTGCAGGACAAGACGATACAATTAGCCGGATATGCATTGCCGGTCGATCGTGACGGCGACCTCGTCTACCAGTTCTTGCTGGTGCCGTGGACGGGCGCCTGCAGCCACATGCCGACGCCGCCGCCCAATCAGATCGTGCTGGTGACGCCGGCGCATCCCTACAAGATGAAAGAGGCCTACGAGCCGGTCGCGGTCACCGGCGTGCTGAAGCCCGGCATGGAGAAAAGCCAGTTGTTCATCCTCGACGGCGTCTCGATGGTCCAGTCGGGCTACACGGTGCGAAAGGCCGAGGTGGCGAGCGTCGACAGCGTGCCGGACACGGTCACCCTGCCGGTCAACTCGCCGTGGAATTTTCTGAACAAAAAGAAGAATTAGGGCCGATCGGCGCAACCAGCGTCACGCCGCGTTCGCGCCCGATTCCTTGTCCAGCACCATGTAATCGAGCGGAATTTCCGTCGTGTACTTGATCTGCTCCATGGCGAAGGACGACGAGACGTCACGGATCTCGATCTTGGCAATCAGCCGCTTGTAGAAGGCATCGTAAGCGGCGATGTCGGGCACCACCACGCGCAGCAAGTAATCGACGTCGCCGCTCATGCGGTAGAACTCGACCACTTCCGGGAATTCCTGGATGACCTCGGAGAAGCGCCGCAGCCATTCATGGCTGTGCGAATTGGTGCGGATCGACACGAAGACGGTAACGCGCACATTGACCTTCTCATGATCGAGGATGGCGACGCGACGCTTGATGACGCCTTCCTCCTCGAGCTTCTGGATGCGCCGCCAGCATGGCGTCGTCGACAAGCCGACTTTCTTGGCGACATCGGCGACCGCGAGCGTCGCGTCCTCCTGCAAGAGGCGGAGAATTTTTCTATCGAGGCGATCCATGGGAGGCTCCAGGGGAATAGTTTGGCTATAATCCCTTTTACCGGAGCCTTTCACAAGAAAGAAATTCTGCCGATGGCGGTAAATGCGAGTGATTTCTTGCAGAATGGCTAATCAATACGATAGCGGATTTCCGACCTGAGAAAGGGCAGCAAATCCATTTCAAACCAGGGATTCTTCTTCAGCCAGCCGGTGTTTCGCCAGGACGGATGCGGCAGCGGCAGCACTTTCGGCAGCGACGTTCGATCCCATATGGTGCGCCAGTTCCTGACTGTCTCGGTCAGCGACGGCAGCCGTGTCGTACCCATATGCCATGCCTGCGCATAGCCGCCGATAGTCAGCACAAGGTCGATCTGGGGCATCAGCGCCATCAGTTCCTGGCGCCAGGCCGGCGCGCATTCGCGACGCGGCGGCAGGTCGCCGCCCTTGGCGTCCTGTCCAGGAAAGCAAAAGCCCATCGGCACGATGGCGAACTTTTCTGTGTCGTAGAATTCCTGCGCGCTGACGCCGAGCCAGTTTCGCAGCCGGTCTCCCGAGGCATCGGTGAACGGCATGCCCGACACATGCACTTTTGTCCCCGGCGCCTGGCCGGCAAGCAGGACCCGCGCTGTGGAGGACGGCTGCAGCACCGGCCGCGGCGCATGCGGCAAAGGCCGGCCAAGCGGCTGGTTGACGCAGATGCGGCAGGCCCGCACCCTTTCGGCGAGGCGCTGCAGCGCTTGTCTCGTATCGGGCAGATTATCCAATTTCTGTCGCTCAGGCTGCCGCGCTTGGCCGGCTTGCAAGTGCCGCATACCAGCGCAGCACGTTCGTGCATTCTTCCGGCACTTTGATACGCGCTGGTTTCATGAAGTCGATGGCGATCATGCCGGTGATGTCGGCGACCGAATAGGCATCGCCGGCGGCGAATTCATGCTTCGCCAGCTCGTTGTCGAGCAGCTGCAGGAATTCGATCACCTTCGGCTTGTTGGCCTCTCCCCATTCCGGAATTTGCGGCACTTCCCATTCCTTCATCGCCGGATGGATATGCCGGAATGCGGCGGCGACGCTGGCCATTAGGTTCAGTTCCATACGTCTTTGCCACATCTCGACCACGGCCTTGCCGAGCGCGCCCTTGCCGAACAGCGCGGGTTCGGGATGCAACTCCTCGAAATAGCGGCAGATGGCGATCGATTCGGTTATGATGGTGCCGTCGTCGAGCTCAAGCACCGGCAGGCGCCGAAGCGGATTGCGCTCAGCCACCTGCCCGCCGCGATGCTCCAGCGCGCCCATATCGACGGGCACCAGCGGCACCGTCAGCCCCTTCTCGGCAAGGAAAACACGCACGCGCCGGGGATTGGGCGCGCGGCCACCGTCGAACAGCTTCATTCCATCCTCCAGCTTCTCCACCGGATAATAAGGCGCGGGCCTGCCCATCACCAGAAGCGAACAAATTCGCGCAACGCGTCGCCGAACGAGGCCAGCACGCCGTGCTTTCGCTCGACCGGCGCACCATGATGGCTGTCGCGCCAGTCCTGCGGCTCCGCGAAGGTGCCTGCCCAGATGCCGGCCTTGGCCGCTCTCGCCGCTGCTTCCTCGGTCTCGAAATCGCCGAAGGCAACCGCCCATCCGGCCTGCACCTGGGCCTGGTTTAGGTCGGTATCGCCTGCCTTGCAATCGCCGAGCAGGCGGCCGTAGCGATCGCGCCGCCAGCCGCTGCAGACAACAGGCCTGCCGGCGATCAGGCGCACCAGCGACTGCCGCGCCAGCTTGCCGCAGGGATAGTCGGCGCCGGCCTTTTGGCAGGTCTGCTGATACTCCGGAGCATCGATGCCTCGCATGCGGATGCGCTCGGCCCCGAGTGTGATCGAATCGCCGTCATTGACGATCGCCGTGCCTTGCTCCTGGCGCCTCTCGAAGCGGTCGAGGCGTGCCGCCACCAGGATGAGCAAACCAAGCAGAAGGATGGCAAGTCCGTAGTCCAGCAGCTTGCGCCAGTGGCTCCGCGGCGGGCTCGCCACATAGCGTCGGCGCGGTCCTCGCGGCCCGAAACGGCTCATATGGCAAACAGTCTCTTAATCATTCGAACGTAGCTTAACGAACCGGAAGTCGCTGCGCGCAGAAATTGAAGTCTGTATGCCTTTGCAACGCTCGAACACAGCGGATAAGTTTATTGTGGACCGCCGTAAACCGCACCGCAACAGCGATGTGGCGCGCGCGGTGCGCAAGACGCGCGACCGCCTTTCGCAGCAGGCGGGCAGCCTCGATTTCGACCGTGAACTGCTGAAGCTGCATGCGCGCGCCATGGTGGTCAGCGCGGTCGCGATCCCCTTGCTCGTGCTCGCCGTGGCGGCCATCGGCCGGCTGGCGGATCTGGACAGCCAGATCACCATCTGGGCGCTGTCGACGTTGCTTTGCTACACGATCGTCGCGTTCATGGCGCGTCGCGTGGAGCGGACCGAGGCGGCCGAACTCGACCCGGCGCAGACGCGTCGCGACTTCCTGATCGGCCATTTCCTCTGCGGCCTCGGCTGGGCGTGGTTCGCCTGGGTCGGCTGCGCCACATGCCAGATCGACCAATTCCATGTTGCCAAGGCCATGGTGCTGCTGATCGCCATGGCAACGACGGCCGTGATGGCCTCATCGCTTGGCGGCGCGCTGTTCGCGACCTTTGCCATTCCCGTTGCCGTTTATGTCTACACCGTCATACGCCTGTGGACGCCGATCGAGGCCACGATGGCGGCCTTGCTCATCGCGGCGCTTCCCTTCTTCGGTTACGTCGCGCGTCATCTCAACCAGGCTTCGTTGATGGTGCTGTCCTTCCGCTCGGAGAAGGATGCGCTGATCGCCGAGCTGGAGACGGCGAAATCGATGTCGGACGAAGCAAGACGGCGCGCCGAGGACGCCAATCTGGCGAAATCGCGTTTCCTCGCCTCGATGAGCCACGAGCTCAGGACGCCGCTCAACGCCATCCTTGGCTTCTCCGAAGTGATGGCCAATGAAGTGCTGGGGCCGATGAACAATCCGACCTACCGCGACTATGCCCATGACGTGCATGAGTCCGGACAGCACCTGCTCGACCTGATCAACGAGATCCTCGACCTGTCGCGCATCGAGGCCGGCCGCTACCAGCTCAACGAGGAGCCGGTCGTGCTGGTGACCATCGTCGAGGACTGCTGCCACATGATGGAGCTGCGCGCCCGCAACAAGGACATCCGTATCATCCAGGAGTTCGAGGAGACCCTGCCGCGCCTCTTCGCCGACGAGCGCGCCGTCAGGCAGATCACGCTCAACCTTCTCTCCAATTCGATCAAGTTCACCCCGTCCGGCGGCGAAGTGCGCGTGCGTGTCGGCTGGACCGCCGGCGGCGGCCAGTACATTTCGGTCAAGGACAACGGCCCGGGCATACCGGAAGAAGAAATCCCGGTGGTGCTTTCCGCTTTCGGCCAGGGCTCGATCGCCATCAAGAGCGCCGAGCAGGGAACCGGCCTCGGCCTACCGATCGTGCAGGGGCTGCTTGCCATGCATGGCGGCGAGTTTGAGCTTCATTCCAAGCTGCGCGAAGGTACCGAGGCGATCGCCATCTTCCCGTTGAGCCGGGTGATGGAGGAATTGCCGGCCTTGCCGACCAAGACGGTTGCCGCGCGCGGGCGCCGCTGAAGCAATTTCCGCCGGGCGCTAAAGCCGGACAGCCATCGCCATGCCAGAACTGGTCAATGCCGCGGCCTTGACGATACCAGCGGCGAGAGCGGCCCCTACCCCTTCGCCATGGCCGATGCCGAAATCGAGCAGCGGCTGCAGCCCGAGCCTTTCGGCCGCCTTGGCGTGGCCAGGCTCTGGCGACAGGCCGGCAAGCAGGCAATGATCGAGCGAGCCTGGATTGGCGGCATAAAGGACGGCGGCCGCCGCTGTTGCCGCGAATCCGTCGAGCAGGACGGGAATCTTCTCCATGCGCGCCGCGAGAATGGCGCCGCAGATCGCCGCGAATTCGCGCCCGCCGACCCTGCGCAAAACCTCGAGCGGATCTCCCAGACCCGGACCGTGGAATGCCAGCGCCCGATCGACGACCTCGGCCTTGCGTGCGATCATCGCCGCATCGGCGCCCGAACCCGACCCGACCCAGTCGGCTCCCTCGCCGCCGAACAGGGCGGCGCAAAGCGTGGCGGCGATCGTCGAATTGCCGACCCCGAGATCGCCCAGGCAAAGGAGGTCGGCGCCACCGGCGACCGCTTCCATGCCGAAGGCCATGGTTGCGGCGCAGCCGCGTTCATCGAGCGCGGCCTCCTCGGTGATGTCGCCTGTGGGGATATCCAAGGCGAGGTCGAAGACTTTCAGGCCGAGATCGTTGGCGATGCAGACCTGGTTGATCGCGGCCCCGCCGGCGGCGCAGAGTTCGACTTCATTTGCGGTCGCCGCCACCGGCCGCGGCGAGATGCCGTGCCTGACGGCGCCGTGATTGCCGGCGAAGATCGCCACCAGGGGCCGATTGATCGCCGGCGGCGCGCGCCCGCTCCAGGCAGCAATCCAGGCCGCGATGTCCTCGACGCGGCCGAGCGATTCCTTCGGCTTTTCGGCTTTGGCGAAAAGCGCCCGGACGCGGGCGCTCGCCGCATCGTCGGCCGGCGGCAGGGCCGCCAGAAGGTTTCGGAAATCGTCGAAAGGCTTAGCAGGCATTATGTCGGTCGCAGTTCGTTGCGGAAGTCGCAGGCGGCATAGCCGCCTTCTCCATCCGGCACAACTGCCCGGCGATGCCGCGAACGCGTCGCCTTGCGGCGCAATGCGGAGGGCTTGCATTGCTCCGGCGGTTGCACCATGTGGAATAAAGCCAAGAGAACAGCATGACCGCCATCGAATCTCCCTGCATCCTGGTCTGTTCGATCGATATGAAAACCGGCTTCTGCTTTGGTTGCGGCCGCACACGCGACGAGATTTCCGCCTGGCTCGCGATGACCCCTGAAACGCGCCGGGCGGTGATGGCCGAACTGCCCTCGCGGCTCGAAACGGTCGAGCGGCGGCCGCGCCGCGAAACCCGGCGTACCCGCATGGCGCGCGAGCGCGGCGTTCTGTGAGAAGAAACCGATGAACCGGTTGTTCTGGATCGTCATGGCGGTGATCGGCGTCGGGGTCGTGCTGCTCATGCTCAACAATTCGGCCGGCCGCACTTTCGGCATGAACAACAATGATTTCGGCCGGCTTATCTGGGTCGGCGTCCTGGTGATGGTGATCGGTGCGAGCCTGCTCCGCTCCGGCCGACCGCTGGGCGACATGGCGCGCAATCTGGGCGTCTGGGCGGCATTCGTGCTCGTGCTGATCGCCGGCTACCAGTATCGCTACGAGTTGCAGGATGTGGCGAGCCGCGTCACCGCCGGCTTTGTCCCGGGCAGTCCGTTGGCTTTAGGCGTGGAGAATGGCCGCCCGACCGTCACGCTCGACAAAGCCGACAACGGCCATTTCGAAGCCCGCATCCTGGTCAACGGCACGCCGGTGCGCGCGGTGGTCGACACCGGCGCAACCAGCACGGTGCTGACGTCCGAAGATGCTCAAGCCGCTGGGTTCAACCCGGCGGCGCTCAGCTACAGCGTGGATGTCGCCACGGCCAATGGCAGGGCGCGCGCTGCGACGGTCAGGACCGACGAGGTAGCGATCGGCGGCATCGTGCGCAAGGACATGTCGGTGATGGTCGCCGCGCCCGGCATGCTTGACCAAAGCCTGCTCGGCATGAACTTCATCGGCTCATTGTCGGGCTTCGACGTGCGCGGCGACCGCATGATCCTGCGGGACTGATGCGTGTCGCGCAGCAGTGTGCGGCGCGACATGCATTAACCGACAGTCAGGCTGCCTCGGCTTCTGCCGCCGCGAAATCGATTGCCAAAAACGCGGTCTTCAGCACCTCCGGCCCGGCGCCGGGTTTGTTCGCGTCGGTGGAGAGGATCTGCCGGAAGCGGCGCGCGCCGGGCAAGCCGTGGAACAGTCCGACCATATGGCGGGTAATGTGGCCCAGTCGCCCGCCCCGCTCGACATGGCGCGCGGCATAGCCGGCCATGGCATCGATCAGCGCCGAATAATCGAAGGCGGCGGGCGCCTCGCCATAGAACGCGGCATCGATGCCGGTCAGGATCCCCGGCGTGTGATAGGCCGCGCGGCCGAGCATCACGCCGTCGACATGGGAAAGATGCGCCGACGCCTCGGCGAGCGACTGGATGCCGCCGTTGATGCCGATGAATTCGTCCGGCTTTCTGGCCTTCAGCCGATAGACGCGCGGGTAATCGAGCGGCGGGATCTCGCGGTTTTCCTTGGGGCTCAGCCCTTCCAGCCAAGCCTTGCGGGCGTGCACCCAGAGCGCGTCGGCGCCGGCGGCGAGCACGCCGTCGGCGAGCATGTCGAGCGCAGGCTCTGGGTCTTGATCGTCGACGCCGATGCGGCATTTGACCGTGACGGGTATTTTCACCGCGGCCTTCATCGCCGCGACGCACTCGGCGACCAGAACCGGCGTCTTCATCAGGCAGGCACCGAACGTCCCCGACTGGACGCGATCGGACGGACAGCCGACATTGAGGTTGATCTCGTCATAGCCGAAGGCTTCGCCGATCCGCGCTGCCTCGGCGAGCTTTGCGGGATCCGATCCGCCAAGTTGCAGCGCAACCGGGTGCTCGACATTGTCGAAGCCGAGCAGTCTTTCGCGCGCGCCATGGATGACCGCATCCGCCACCACCATCTCGGTATAAAGCAGCGCGCGGCGCGTCAGCTGACGGTGGAAGAACCGGCAATGCCGGTCCGTCCAGTCCATCAT
>NZ_JAIUHT010000026.1:0-58688 GCF_020165255.1 Mesorhizobium sp. CA12 | reverse complement strand
GAGTAGGGGAGTAGGGGGGGGAGTAGGGGAGTAGGGGCCTCTCTTCCCTATTGCCTTACTGCCCTACTGCCTTATTCCCCAGTATCAGCACCCAACGCCAGTGCGTCCGTGATCTCGAAGCGCTCGGAAACGCCGATGCGGATCATGTTGAGGCTGCCTTCGCGGGTGAAGCGGAATTCGTCGGAGGAGTCGGAGCCGGCGGGCTTGCCGTCGTGGAAATTGATGAGGCGGGTGCCGCCGTCCGGCCAGGTCACGGTCACGACGCTGTCGCCGCCCTCATGCGCGACACTGATTTCGCAGCGGGTCATCGGCTGGCCGACATGGCGGGCGCAGGGGATGCCGGCGTCCGGGGTGTCGGACCCGGCGCTGGCCGAGGCCGCGAAGGCGAGAGCATACGCGTCCTGCATGGCGGTCCTGCCGATCTCGGCCGGAGATGGCGGCTCGGCCGGCTCCCTGCGGCCCAGGCGCGCCGCTATGTCAGGCTGCGGCTCTTCGGAAGATTGAGGCGCAATTGCTGCGGCCGCCGGCGCGGCGGCATCTTCAGGCGCCGGCGCAGGGTTGTTGGGGCTGAGATAGCGGGCGGGCGCCCAACCGACGATATGCGCGTCCTGCGTATCCTCGACCTTGCACCAGGGATAGCCGTTGACGACGTTGCAGCCGAAATTCTTGACGGCCGTGCCGTTGGGCAGCCGCGCCGCCACCTTTCCACTCGGCGAAGCGGTGACGCGGATGTTGAGGAGATCGTCCGGCGCCAGGCCGCCGATAATCGAAACGATCGGTCCCGACGCATCCTGGGCTATGGCCGGCAGGGCCGCCGCCAGCAGTGGAGCGACGAAGAGCAGCGTGGATGGGAGCCTAACCCTGCGCTTCATGCATAGGCTCCGCTCGATCGGGACATGAACTCCCTTCAATCCTCATAAATCCGGTCCGCAGCGCGTGTGCCCATTCCGGCCGTCCCGCCTGTTCGGCCTGCTTTGCGGCGGCTTCATGGTCGTAGTCCACCGCGATCGCCTCGAAGCGGTCGGCGCGGCCGGGCACGTCCAGCTCGACGATGCCGTAGCGGGCATGCGGCGAGCCTTGCTCGGAGACATGCGCCGGCGGCGTGTCATCGTCATAGGCGGGGCAGCCGACGCTGCCGGGGTTGAAGATGACCGGACCGTCGGGGATGCGGATCAGCTCGTTGCGATGGCTGTGGCCGCACAGCACGAGGCGGCAGGCCGGATCGAGCGGCTTCAGCCGGCGCCTGATCGCGGCGAGCGGCGCGCGCACCAACTGGCCGTCGACAATGGCGTCGGCGAGGTATTTTTCGTCATGGTCCGGCCGGGCGTGGAAGGCTATGACGCCGGGCACGATCTCCAATGTGAGCGGCAGGGCGAGCAACGCCTCGCGCTGCGGCGCGGTCAACCGCTCCTGGGCGTAGCGGTCGGACGGCCACATGGCTTCATCGGCCACGTCCTGGGCGACGCGGCGGTCGTGATTGCCGCGCACCGTCGGAAGATTGAGCGCCTGCAGCCGTTCCATCGTCTGGCGCGGCCAGAGCGGGCCAGACACGCAGTCGCCGAGATTGACGATGATGTCGGCGCCGCCTCGCTGGTTCAGATCGTCGAGCACAGAGTCCAAGGCGAGCACGTTGCCGTGGATGTCGGCCACTACGGCGATGCGCATGAGAGCTCCATGACAGGCAATTTCGTCAGCGCCGCAATCAGGCCTCGAGTTCCATCTCGGACGTGCCGACCGCCGGCAGATCCTTGTCGCCGTCAGCCGCGGCGATCACGCTGTCGAGCAGGCCGGGAAAGCGCTTGTCGAGGTCGTCGCGGCGCAGCGTTATAAGCCGGCTGGTGCCTGCCGCCTCGCTACGGGTGACGCCCGCCTCGCGCAGCTTGGCGAGGTGGTAGCTGAGATTGGTCTTGGAGGCGAGGTCGAGGAACTTGCTGCAGTTCATCGGCACGCCTTCCTTGCGAGCCAGATAGCGGACAATGGCAAGCCGGGTTGGGTCGCCGAGCACGGCGAGCACGATCGGCAGGCTGATCTGGTCGGCGGTTGGATGGGGCAGGCTCATGGCCCAGAATTAAGCACAAACGGCACGAACTTCAACGCGGCTTCCTTTTCTGCCGACAGACATAGCCTCTTCCTTTCGGCCCGTCCTGACACAGGGCTGTCAGCAGGGTTCAGCTATTTTCTCCCGGCTCGGTTGACATCATGCCCTGTTATGTCCAATTGTTCAATAACCTTTGAACTAAGGACAGTTCCCCATGGACAAGCGGATCTTCTGGCTTGCGCTCGGATCGTTCGCGATCTCGACCGAAGGCTTCGTCATCTCCAGCCTTCTTCCCGATATCGCCACTGACGCCGGCATCTCCGTGCCGCTCGCCGGCTCGCTGATCACCGCCTTCGCGCTCGCCTATGCGTTCGGCGCGCCGGTGCTGGCGACGCTGACCGGCGAATGGGACCGGCGGCGCGTCATCTTGTGGACGCTGGTATTCTTCGTCCTTGGCAATGTTGCTGCCGCGCTCAGTTCCTCCTTCGAGGTGCTTTTGATCGCCCGCATCGTCATGGCGCTGTCGTCCGGCCTGTTCGCGGCGACCGCGCAAGGCACGGCAGTGGCACTGGTCGACGACCACCACCGGGCGCGCGCCATCGCCGTCGTCGTCGGCGGCACCACTGTGGCGGTCGCCGTCGGCGCGCCGCTCGGCGCGCTGGTCGCGGCGATTGCCGGCTGGCGCGGCACTTTCTTCGCCATTGCCGGGCTCGGCGCGCTGGCCGGTGCGATCCTGTGGTACCGGTTGCCGCGCGGCATCGTCGGCACCAAGCTGCCGTTGAGGGCGCGGCTGGCGGCGGCAGTGCGGCCCGGCGTGATGCCGATCCTGCTGACCACGGTGCTGGCGCTGATCGGAGCCTTCACCGTCTTTGCCTTCATCGCGCCCTTGGCCATAGAAGGCGGCGGGCTCTCTCCGATCGCGCTGCCGGGCATGCTGCTCGCCTTCGGCGTCGGCGCCGTCATCGGCAACATCGCCGGCGGGCAGGCCGCCGACCGCTTCGGCGCCACCCGAACCGTCGCCTGGTCGCTGGCGCTCTCCGCCGCGATGCTCGCCACCTTCTCGGTGATCCCGACCTTCTTGCCGCATCATATCGCCGGGCCGGCGCTGATGGCCATGATGGTGCCATGGGGCATCGTCGGCTGGGCTTTTCCGCCGGCGCAGGCGAGCCGCATCATCAAGCTGGCGCCGGATGCCGCGCCCATCGTGCTGTCGCTCAACGCCTCGGCGCTCTATCTGGGCGTCGCGCTGGGCGCGGTGGTCGGCGCCGCAGTGCTGCGCTTCGGCGCCCCGGCCGATCTCGGCCTGATTGCGGCGGTGTTCCCGATCGTCGGGCTGGGCGTCGTGCTTGCCGGCCGGATGTTGGCCCGCCCAGTGGCGATGCCGGCCGAGTAACGGTTTCAAAGCCTGATCGGCGGCCGCTTCTTCAGAGTGAAGGAGCGACCGTCGGCATTTCCAGATCGAGATCAGCCACCGCGTCCAGCGCCGCACGCAGCTTTGCCGCCTGCTCCGCACCAACCTTTTTCTCGAACTGCCGCTGCGCGACGCTCCACAGCTTGAGCGCCTCGTCGAGCTTGGCCTGTCCTCGCGGCGTCAGCCGCACGCGCTTGACGCGGCGGTCGTCCTTGTCGGGGAAGGTCTCGACATAGCCGTCGCGGATCAGCGGCTTCAGCGTATGGCCGAGCGCGGACAGATCCATGATCAGCGCTTCGGCGATGGTGCCCATCGCCGGCTCGTCGCTGATGTGGATCTGAAAGAGCAGCCCGAACTGCGTGCCCTTCAGGCCCGACGGCGCCAGCGCGTCGTCGTAGAAGCGGCCGAGACTGCGCGCGGCACGGCGCAGCGTGGCGTTGTTGCAGTCGCTGAATCCGGGCTTGTGAGCTTCGGTCATGATCACTCCTCGCCGGCGCGTCGACGCGCCAGCCTGCCGCAGAAATAGTTTTCGCCGCCGCCGTTGACAAGATAGTGGCATATACCTACTTCGCGGAAAGTGGCATATGCCACTAAGTTGGATCAGAAGCCCGGCAGATGATCGGATGGTCGGCGCTGGGCCAAGCGAAGCGAACAAAGGAACAGGACAATGAGCACGAAGGACAATAAGGGCACGGCCGTCATCACCGGCGCGTCGTCGGGCATAGGAGCGGTCTATGCAGACCGGCTGGCAGGGCAGGGATACGATCTGGTGCTGGTGGCGCGGCGCGCCGACCGGCTGCGGGAGTTGGCGGACAAGCTGGCCTATGCCTATGGCCGCAAGGTCGAGACGATCATCGCCGACCTTGCGGTCGATGCCGATTTGCGCCGCGTCGAGCAGGCGGTGGCGGCGGATGACAGCGTGACGCTGTTGGTCAACAATGCCGGCGTGGGTGGCCTGGAGACGATCGCCGACGCCGATGCCGACGCGGCCGAGCGCATGATCAAGGTCAATGTCGTGGCGCTGACCCGGCTGACCCGCGCGGTGCTGCCCGGCCTGCTTGCGCGCAACCGCGGCGGGATCATCAACATCGCCTCGGTCGTTGCCTATGGCATCGCCGTCGGCGGTATCTACAGCGGCACCAAGGCCTATGTCGCCAACTTCACGGAAGCGCTGCAGAAGGAAGTCGCCGGCACCAATGTGAAAGTCCAGTCCGTCGTGCCCGGACCGGTCCGCACCGAGTTGTGGGACGTCTCCGGAATCAGCCTTGACGGGATCAATCCGGACTGGATCATGAGCGCCGACGATCTGGTCGACGCCGCGCTTGCCGGGTTCGCCCAAGGCGAGACCGTCACCGCGCCCGGCCTTGCCGATGCGGCTGGGCTGGCCACCTATCTCGGCGCCCGGGACCAGTTCTTCGGGAGCCTGTTCTCCGGCAAGCCGGCGGCGCGCTACGCGGTCTGAGGCTGGTTCCTCGCCCCCACGGAGTGGGGGAGAGGTGGCCGCAAAGCGGCCGGAGAGGGGGCTTTCATAGGGCGAGTTCGTCGCTGGATCCTTGGTCAGGGCGGCGCCAGTCCCCCTCTCCGTCTCGGCTTCGCCGAGCCACCTCTCCCACCTTCGTGGGGGCGAGGAACAGCACTACACCGGCCGCCACATCTGTAGGATCGAGGCGGCCAGCAAAAGGCCGAGCACGATGTTGAGCGCGCGCCACTGGCGCTCCGTCTTGAGCAGACGGGCAAGCAGGGTTCCCGCCACGCACCACAGCGACAGCGAAAAGGCTGCGGTCAGCCCGAACACGGCGCCCAGCAGCAGCGCGAGCTGCAGCGGACCATCCGCCAGTGCCGCGAAGGATGCGGCGGCGCCGAGCCCCATCGCCCAGCCTTTCGGATTCATCCACTGGATGCCGGCGCCGCCGAAAAAGCTGTTCGGCCTGGCCATGCTGATGTCGAGGTTGGGCGGGCCGCTGCGGCCGATCTTGATCGCCAGCCAGATCAGATAGAGCGAGCCGGCGATCTTCATGGCAAGCTGCAGGGATGGAATGGCGGCCAGAAGTCCAGCCAGGCCTGCCGCGCCCGCGGCGGCCACGGTAGCCAGCCCCGCGGCGCTGCCGGCCATCAGCGGCACCGAACGGCGAAAGCCGAATTGCGCGCCGGACGCGGTCGACAACGTCGTGGCGATGCCGGGCGTCGAGGTCGAGATCAGCGCGAACAGGACCAGCGGGATGATGGTGTCGGACATGCGGGCCTCCCAATCGAGGAGCAGACATGCTTAGGCGCTTGCCAGCATCAGTAAATGCAATGTTTGGCATGGCTTGCATTAGCGATTATAATACCGGGCATGATCCGCGATCTCGACACGACCCTTATCCGCACCTTCGTCACCACCGCCGACAAGGCCAGCATGACGGCGGCCGCTAATGCGCTTCACCTGACGCAAGGCGCCGTCAGCCAGCAGATCAAGCGGCTGGAGGAGGTGCTCGGCCAGAGCCTGTTCGAGCGCGACCGCCGCGGCCTGAGGCTGACGCGGGTGGGCGAGCGGCTGCTCGACAAAGCCCGCCGCCTGCTGCAGCTCAATGACGAGATCCTTGCCGAGATCAGGGGAAGGTCGGTTGCCGGGCAGGTGCGGATCGGCGTGCCTTATGACCTCGTCGGCACGCTGCTCGCGCCCGTGCTGAAGGCCTATGCGGAAGCCTATCCGCAGGTGGAGATTTCGCTGGTCTGCGCGTCCTCCCCGGAACTCGCAGCGGCCCTGGCGGCGGGCACCATCGACCTTGCCGTCATCGAGGAGCGCGTCAGCCCGACCGCCGGCGAATGCCTGCTCGTCGACCGGCTGGTCTGGGTCGGCGCCAGAGGCGGGACCGCACGCCTGAAGCGGCCGCTGCCGGTTTCGATCGTCGCCGACACCTGCGCCTTCCGACCGGCGGTGCTGGCCGCACTTGGCGAACACGGGCTCGACTGGCGCACAGTATTCGAGAACGGCAACATCGATGCGACCACCGCGACAGTGCGCTCGGACCTTGCCGTGACCGCATGGCTTGCCTCGACGGTTCCGGCCGATCTCGACATATTGTCAGACGCCGGCCTTCCGGCGCTGCCGAATTTCTCCGTCAACCTGCATCTGCCGAAACATGCCGCCGCGCCGGCCGCAAAGGCTTTTGCCAGCCATATCCGCGAAGGTCTTTCCCGCTATCGGCAGGCGGCGTGACGCGGCATCAGCCTTTCGCTGCCATGGCGACCGCCAATTGCGCGTCGAAAGCGCGCTTGAAGGCCGGCCGCGCCTCGCCGCGGGCGACATAGGCGGCAACGTTCGGAAATTCGTTCAGCAGTCCCGATCTTTGCAGCCGGCGCAGCACGCCCACCATGACAAGGTCACCGGCGCTGAAGGCGCCATCGAGCCAGTCGCTGTCGCCGAGATGGTGGGAGAGCTGGGCCAGCCGCTTGCGGATGCGGTCGTCGACCAGGGGCAGACGCTCGTCGTGCCACCTCGCGTCGCGCTCCATGATCACGGCCGTCGCGCGGTCGAGGATCGGCGGCTCCACTGTGCTGTACGCGGCGAATATCCAGGCGACCGCGCGCGCCCGGGCGTTCGCATCATCGGGCAACAGGCCCGCGTGACGCACCGCGATGTGGAGGACGATCGCGCCTGACTCGAACAGGGCGAGATCGCCTTCTTCATAGGTCGGGATACTGCCGAAGGGATTGATCGCAAGATGCGCGCGTTGCTTCATCGCATCGAACGAAACGAGGCGAACATCATAGGGCTGGCCGACTTCCTCGAGCGCCCAGCGCACGTGCATGTCGCGCGCGAGCCCCCTGCCGCCATCGGGCGATCGTTCAAAGGCGGTGATCGTGGGCATCATTGGCGGCTCCTGACCGTTCAATCGTCGTTCGAAAGAGAGGCAATGCGCGGCGGGTCTGCCCGCCGCGCGACAGCCTTGTGCTACTTCCAATTTTTGCGCCGTTCGAGCTCGGCTTCCGAAGGCTCCTGCTGGGCAAACGAGCCCGTACGGATTTCGCCTCCGCGCTCATAGGTCGCCATGATGACGCCGGTGGTGGAAGCCTGCGATTTGACGAGCTTGAAGGCCGCCGGCATCGCGTTGTCGCCGAACAGCCGCTTACCCTTGCCCAGCAGCAGCGGGAAGGTCATCAGCCGGATCTCGTCGATCAGCCCGTTGGCGAGCAGGGTCTGGATCAGATTGCCCGATCCCTGGATGAGCAGGTCGGGTCTATCTTCCTGCTTGAGCTCCTTGAGCCTTGCAACGATATCCGGTCCGAGCGACTGCGTGTTCTGCCAGGTCAGCGTATCCGGCCGGTGCGTCGCCACATATTTGACCGCGGGGTTGAAGACAGCCGCGATCGGATCGTTCTGATACGGCCAGTATGCGGCGAAGATATCGTAGGTTCTGCGGCCGAGCAGCAGGTCGAACGGCTTGGAGAACAGTTCCTCCATGGCCGCGCCTGCGACCTCGTCAAAATAATGGAAGGTCCAGCCGCCGAATTTGAAGCCGCCGACCGGATCCTCTTCCGGCCCGCCCGGCGCCTGCATGACGCCGTCGAGGCTAACGAATGTGGCGGCGATGATCTTGCGCATCTGTCTTCTCCCTTTCACGATCCGCGCCGTCGCGGCCGGATTTCTGCCTAAAGCATTCGACGCAATTCCTGACGGAAAACCGCTTCGCACTTTTCCTGGAATTGCTCCAAGGACGAACGGCAAGGCTGCTCTCCGACACGGCCCGCGAATTTCTAGCGCGTGTCGTCGACGCGAATGGCGCGTGACGAGAACCAGACCTCGCCGAAGACGGCGGTGGCAGTGCGGTCGGGCGCCTTGTCTTTCCTCAGCCAGATCGAGCGCGTGCGCGCGGCGCGCTCACGTGTCGGTATTTTTGCGCCCGGCTCGGCAGTGGAGGCGCCGACGCAAGGGATGAACCAGGAGCCCATGAAAGGCCGGCAGGCAAAGCCGTTTTCCAGGCGCATTACGAGCACCGCGAGGCCGACGGTTTCGGAGGGACGCCACGGAAAGATCATGCGGCCGCCGGGCTTCAGCGCTTTCAGCCACGCGGCGGGCGGCGCGACGACGCCGGCATTGACATAGACGATGTCGGAGGGCGGCAAAGGGTTGGCGACGGCGTCGCCGTGGATCACCTCGATGTTGCGGTACCGAGCGAGGTTCGCCTTGGCGCGCGCGGCAAGATCGGCCTCGATCTCGAAGGCGGTGACGCCGCCGCCCGGCTCGACCAGCCTCGCCAGCAGCGCCGTGTAATAGCCTGTGCCGGCGCCGATATGGGTAACGTGCTCGCCCGGCTTCGGCTCGACCTTGCCGAGCCACATCGCGTGCAGCATCGGCTCGCCATTGTTGATGCCCTTGTCGGCATCGAGCACGACGAGCACATTCTGGTAAATGTAACCAGGATCGGCGCTCGGCGTCTGGAACCGGCCTTCGCCGGCAAAGACGGTCCATGGCCCCGGACCCAGGAAGGCCTCGCGCGGCACCGCGGCGAACACCTCCTCGATGCGTGGATCGGCCGACCGGGCGTGCGCAGCCATCAGCCTAGCGTAGAATCTGCGGGCTTCGTCCGGTTTGGCCATGGCGCGAAGATAGCGCGGCCGGCGCGAATGTCGCGGTCAGCCGGCGAAGGTGTCGTAGAGGAGCTTGAAGTTGAGAACGAGGATGACGGCGGCAACCACCCAGGCCAACGCCGCAACGCCGCGCGGTATGGCGAAATTGCCCATCTTCTTCTTGTCCGACACGAACTGCACCAGCGGCACCACCGCGAAAGGCAGCTGCATCGACAGGATCACCTGGCTGAAGACGAGCAGCTGGCCGGTTCCCTTCTCGCCATAGAGTGCCGTGACGACCACCACGGGGACGATGGCAATGCCGCGCGTCACCAGGCGCCGCGCCCATTGCGGGATGCGCAGGCGCAGGAAGCCTTCCATCACGATCTGGCCGGCGAGCGTCGCGGTGACGGTCGAGTTGAGGCCGGAGGCAAGCAGCGCGACGGCGAACAGGATCGAGGCGATGCCCAGGCCGAGCAGCGGCGACAGCAGCTCGAAGGCCTGGCCGATCTCGGCGACGTGGTGATGGCCGGTATCGTGGAAGGCGACCGCCGCGACGATCAGGATCGACGCATTGACGAACAGCGCCAGGATCAGCGCGATGGTCGAATCCGTCGTCGCCCATTTGATGGCGTCGCGCTTGCCGGCATCGGTGCGCTCATAGGCGCGGGTCTGCACGATCGAGGAATGCAGATAGAGATTATGCGGCATGACTGTCGCGCCGATGATGCCGATGGCGATGTAGAGCATCGCCGGATTGGTGACGATCTCCGGCGACGGCACGAACATCGAGTGCAGGATCGTGCCGGCCGGCGGCGCGGCGACGAAGATCTGGATGGCAAAGCAGCCGAAGATGATGATCAGCAGCGCGACGACGAAGGCCTCGAGATAGCGGAAGCCCTTGTTCATCAGCAGCAGCACAAGGAAAGCATCGAGCGCGGTCAGCATGGCGCCGCCGATCAGCGGGATGCCGAACAGAAGCTGCAGCGCGATCGCCGTGCCGATCACCTCGGCGAGGTCGCAGGCGATGATGGCCAGCTCGCAGGCGATCCAAAGCAGCAGATTGACCGGGCGCGGATAATAGGCGCGGCAGGCCTGGGCGAGGTCGCGGCCGGTGGCGATGCCGAGACGCGCGGCAAGCGCCTGCAGCAGGATCGCCATCAGGTTCGACAGCATGATGATGAAAAGCAGCGTATAGCCGAACTGGGCACCACCGGCGAGGTCGGTCGCCCAGTTGCCTGGGTCCATATAGCCGACCGAGACCATATAGCCCGGCCCGATGAAGGCGAACAGGCGGCGGAACCAGACGCCGGTCCGCGGCACCGCGATCGAGGCGTTCACCTCGCGCAGGCTCGGCTGCTCGTCGTCGGGCCTGTCGAATCGCCATGCGGGTCGGGCTACGGTTGCTGCATCGGCATCGGACATGGGATTTCCGCTGGAATTGTCGAACGTGCCTCTTATCTACGCCATGGCTCAACATTATGCAATATGCTATATTTCATTGATCATGCTTTCGTGATGAGCCGAGACAAGGCTGGCGGCGGGCTGCCGCAAACGCCGGTTGCGCATGAGCGGGAATGCAAATAAACGGCCGGACCATCAGGGGTTCGTGCTATGGATGCGGTCCCGATTCAAGGAGGAGCGCGGATTGGCGCTGAGGAACAAACCGGTTCGACGCGAAGAGCCGCTTCCCGATGCCGAAATCCATTCGGCGGGTTTCCGGCAGACGCGCGAGGCGCGCCGTAGCGCGCTGGTCGAGGACTATGTCGAGCTGATCGCCGACCTGATCGAGGACGGCAATGAAGCGCGGCAGGTGGATATCGCGGCAAGGCTCGGCGTCGCGCAGCCGACGGTGGCAAAGATGCTGACCAGGCTGTGCGCCGACGGGCTAGTGTCGCGAAAGCCCTATCGGGGCGTGTTCCTGACCGAGGCCGGCCGCAGGGTCGCCGAGCAAAGCCGCATCCGCCACCAGACGGTCGAGGCCTTCCTGCGCTCTCTCGGCGTCAGCGCCGAGACGGCGCGCATCGACGCCGAGGGCATCGAGCACCATGTCAGCGCCGAAACGCTGGAAGCTTTCCGCCGGGCGATGACCTCCGCTCGTTGAGCTCGGGCTCGATACGAGAATAGCGCTGCAGGACGCAAAGTGTCGGTACCGACCTCGCGAAAAATACTGACTTGACGTATTCGTTGCGATAATTGTCTGCAGGGGGCGGTGGCATGCCGGTCCCTCCAGGACGTTCGTGTCGCGAGGAGTTGCCATGCTTTGGAGAGGCCGTCGTCAGAGCGATAACATCGAAGACGAACGCAGCGACAGCGGCGGCGGGCCTGGCGGCGGATTGGGCGGCGGTGGCCAGTTCCGCATCCCCATCGGCGGCCGTACCGGTGGCGGCGGCAGCATCATCCTGGTTATCCTTGTCGTGCTCGCAGGATGGTATTTCGGCTTCGATCCATCGCAGATCCTGGGTGACGGCAGCGGGGGCCTGGTGCCGGGAGACGGCGGCCAGATCTCTGACACACAGGACAATGGCAACGCCCCCGCCAATGACGAGATGAAGCAGTTCGTCGCGACCGTGCTTGCCGATACCGAGGACACCTGGACCGGCATTTTCAAGTCCGAAGGGCTGACCTACCAGGATCCCAAGCTGGTGCTGTTCAGTGGCCAGGTCCGTTCGGCCTGTGGTTTCGCCTCGGCGGCGGCCGGGCCGTTCTACTGCCCAGGCGATCGCAAAGTCTATCTCGACATGACCTTCTTCCAGCAGCTCGACCAGCAGTTCGGCGCGTCCGGCGAATTCGCCCGTGCCTATGTGGTGGCGCATGAGGTCGGCCACCATGTGCAGAACCTCACCGGCATCATGGGCAAGTTCAACCAGATGCGGCAAGGCATGAGCGAGGCCGACGCCAACCAGCTGTCGGTGCGCATCGAGCTTCAGGCCGATTGCTTTGCTGGTGTCTGGGCACATTACACGCAGCAGAAGGGCATCCTGGAGCAGGGCGATATCGAAAGCGCGCTGAACGCGGCCAAGCAGATCGGCGACGACACGCTGCAGAAGAAGATGCAGGGCTATGTCGTGCCGGAAAGCTTCAACCACGGCACCTCGCAGCAGCGGCAGACGTGGCTGGCGCGCGGCATCAAGAGCGGCAAGCTGTCCGACTGCAACACGATGGGCGGTCCGATCTGACGCGGCCCTGCCGCTTCTTTGGCGGCGAGGATCGGCGACCAACGCGGCAAGTGATGTCAGGATGAGGCAATTGCCTTCGTTCGCGTATTGTTCCTGTCGGCGACGTCGCCTATAAGATGCCTCCCGCCTTTGCCCCGGGCGGCCTGAGGAGATTATCATCATGATCGACCCCAAAACCGCCAGGCGGGGCCTTGCGCTCGTTTTCACCACGCTGCTGCTCGACGTCATCGGCTTCGGCATCATCATGCCGGTGCTGCCGGCCTATCTGGAGGAACTGAGCAGCGTCAGCGTCAGCCAGGCCGCGATCGAAGGCGGCTGGCTGTTCTTCGTCTATGCGGCGATGCAGTTCGTCTTCGCGCCGATCATGGGCGGCTTAAGCGACCGCTTCGGCCGGCGGCCGATCCTACTTGCCTCGGTGCTGACCTTTTCCATCGACAACCTGATCTGCGCCATCGCCTGGTCCTATCCGATGCTGTTCATCGGCCGCGTGCTCGCCGGTGTTTCCGGCGCCAGCTACTCGACGACATCCGCCTTCATCGCCGACATCTCGAACCACGAGAACCGGGCGAAGAATTTCGGCCTGCTCGGCATCGCCTTCGGCGTCGGCTTCGTCATCGGCCCGGTGCTGGGCGGTCTGCTCGGCACGTTCGGGCCGCGCGTGCCGTTCTATTTCGCCGCAGCACTTGCCTTCGTGAATTTCCTGATCGCGATGTTCCTGCTGCCGGAGACGCTGGACGAAAAGCATCGTCGCCGTTTCGAATGGAAGCGCGCCAATCCGGTCGGCACGCTCATGCAGATGCGCAATTATCCCGGCATCGGCTGGATCGGGCTGGTGTTCTTTCTGATGACGCTCGGCCACATGATGTATCCTGCCGTGTGGGCGTTCGTCTCGAACTACCGCTATGGCTGGAACCAGCAGCAGATCGGCTTCTCGCTCGGCGCCTTCGGCCTGTGCGGGGCGATCATCATGGCGACGGTGCTGCCGCGGATCATTCCCAAGCTCGGCGAGTGGAGGACGGCGGCGATCGGCCTGACCTTCACCGCGCTCAGCGCATTCGGCTATGCGTTTTCGACGCAAGGCTGGATGATCTATGCGGTGATCGTGGCCGGCTGCCTGGAGGCGCTGGCCGATCCGCCGCTGAGGAGCCTCGCCGCCGCCAAGGTGCCGCCCTCGGCGCAGGGCGAATTGCAGGGCGCGATGACCTCGATCTTCTCGATCACCTCGATCGTCACGCCGCTGCTCTACACGGCGATATTTTCCTGGTTCACGGGCCCGACCGCGCCGGTCGTGTTCGGCGGCGCGCCCTATGTGCTCGGCGCAATTTTCCTGACGCTGGCGGTGATCGTCTTCGTGACGAAAGTTGCCAAGCCGACCCCGAAGGAAGTCGAGCGCATGCACACGCAGGAAGCGGCGGTGACGGACGCTGCGTGAGCGCCCGATATTCAGGTGAGGCCGGCCTGCAAATAGCGGCCTGCCGCGATGCCGTTAGGCGCGTTCAGACAGCGCTTCCTCGCCGCGGCGTTCGCGGATCAGATTGACGAAGCGCCGGAACAGGTAATGCGAATCCTGCGGGCCGGGCGACGCCTCGGGATGATGCTGGACCGAGAACACTGGACGGCCGGTCAGCGCGATGCCGCAATTCGAGCCGTCGAAGAGCGAGACATGGGTTTCCTCGACGCCTTCGGGCAGAGAGTCCGCGTCGACGGCGAAACCGTGGTTCATCGAGACGATCTCGACCTTCCCGGTGGTGTGGTCCTTGACCGGATGGTTGGCGCCGTGATGGCCCTGGTGCATCTTCTCGGTCCTGCCGCCGAGCGCCAGAGCCAGCATCTGATGGCCGAGGCAGATGCCGAACACCGGGATGTCGGTCTTCAAGAGATCCTGGATCACCGGCACGGCATATTCGCCGGTCGCTTCAGGATCGCCGGGGCCGTTCGACAGGAAGATGCCGTCCGGCTGCATGGCCATGATCTCCTCGGCGCCGGTCTTGGCCGGCACGACGGTGACCTTGGCGCCGAGACCCGCAAGCAGGCGCAGGATGTTGCGCTTGACGCCATAGTCGACGGCCACGACGTGCATGGAAGGCTCGCTCCGCTCGCCATAACCTTCGTTCCAGATCCAGGGCGTCTCGCGCCAGACCGAAGACTGGCCCGACGTGACCTCCTTGGCGAGATCGAGGCCGATCAGACCCGACCAGGCAGCCGCCTGCCGCTTCAAATCCTCGATGTCGAAGACGCCGTCGGGCGCATGCGCGATGACGGCATTGGGCATGCCCTTCTCGCGGATCAGCACAGTCAGCGCGCGGGTGTCGATGCCGGACAGCGCGACGATGCCGCGCCGCTTCAGCCACTGGTCGAGATGGCCGGCGGCGCGATAGTTGGACGGGTCGGTGACGTTGGCCTTGAAGATGGCGCCGACAGCGCCGGCGCGGGCGGCCGGATGCAAATCCTCGATGTCCTCGTCATTGGTGCCGACATTGCCGATATGCGGGAAGGTGAAGGTGACGATCTGGCCGGCGTAAGACGGATCGGTGAGGATTTCTTCATAACCGGTCAGCGCGGTGTTGAAGCACACTTCCGCAACCGCCGATCCCGTAGCGCCAAGGCCGCGACCCTCGATCACCGTGCCGTCGGCGAGTACCAGAAGGGCGGTCGGCTTTTCGGTTGCCCACGGGGCGGTGGTCGTGGCCATGGCGGCACTCCTGTCAGGCGCGGCAATCGGTCGGGAGGACCATTTACGCAGCAAGGCGCGAAGCTGGATTGCCCGGCTCCCACGCGTCAACTCATTGTCTCATGCAGGACCGAGTACATAGGCGAACGCGCCGGAGCGGTCAATGCGGCGCCCCCGGACCACGGCCGATTTGCTTTCATTCAGCAATATCAGCGGCTTGGCGGGATTTGCGTTGGCCGTTCGGCAAAGCTATTGTCCGCCGCATTCGAAGGAGAAGCACGATGCGCGAGAAAATCGCCGAATCCATGAAGAGCGCGATGAAGGCGCAGGACAAGCACCGCCTGCCGACGCTGCGGCTGATCCAGGCCGCTATCCACGACCGCGACATCGCCAATCGCGGCGCCGGAAAGCCGCCGGCGAGCGAGGAGGATATCCTGCAGATTCTCGCCAAGATGGTGAAGCAGCGCGAGGAATCCGCCAAGGCCTTCGAGGATGGCAAGCGGCCGGAGCTGGCGGCGCAGGAGCGCGGCGAGATGGAGATCATCCGCGAGTTCCTGCCGACGCAGCTCGACGACGCGGCGATCCAGGCTGCGGCGCGCGAGGCGATCGCGGCGACGGGCGCGGCCAGCCAGAAGGACATGGGCAAGGTGATTGGCGCGCTGAAGCAGAAATATGCCGGCCAGATGGACTTCGCCAAGGCGAGCGCCATCATCAAGGGGTTGCTGCAATAGACGACGGTGTCAGTCCTTGCAGATCGGCACCGGCTGCGGCGGTGGCGCCGGATGATCCTTCTTGTACTGGGCGATGATCGGCTCCAGCATCTTCTTCGGCCAGAATTTGGGAGTGCCGATCTCCTTCAGGCAGGAGGCGTTCCAATAGGTGCCCGCGCTTGAGAGCGCCTGGCCGGCAGCCTTGGCCCGGGCGACAGCGGCGATGTCGCGTGATTCCGGATAGATGTAGAGCGTCGTCGGGTTGTTCTTCACGAGGGGGATGATCTGCTCGGCGTCGGCGGGCGACCAGCTGGTGCAGCCATTGCTGCGGCCGCCGGCATAGTTCACCAGCTTGCCGAACGGAACGAGGCCGTCATGGTCGGCATAGGAGCTTTGCGGGCTCTTGCGCATGCACAGGCCCTTCAAGATCGCGGCCGGATGGCCGCCGATCACGCGCTGCCTGGCGTTCGCCGCCTCGCCTTCGCCGTCGAACTGGATGAAGCTGCGCATGAACAGCGCGTTCTGCGCGCCGACACGATAGTAGCCCTTGAAGGACGTCTTGGTCTCGGCCGTCATATAGGCGCCGCCGGCCGTCAGCGCCGAGTCCATGGCGTTGCCGAAATTCTTGGCGCAGCGCCTGCCGTTGGAGAAATCGGCAACGCCTTTCAGGTTGCGTCCGCCGCCATGGCCCGAGGAAACCGCGCGGAAGAGCTGCTTGCTTTCACAAATGATGTAGTAGCGCTGGCCAGGCACGCTGTTGCCCAAATCCGCGGGACGCGTGGCATCCATGGCGAAATAGCAGGGGTTGCTGACCGAACCTTCGCTGACCTTCTTCTGGTAGAGCGCGCGCGCCCGCTCCAGCACGACCTGCGAGATCTGGCCTTCGCCGTCGCCGACATGGCGCTGCAGCCAGTCGGGAACGGTCGACGGCCGCAAGGCCGCGAATGAGCTGACCGATGCCGTCAGGGCGGCCAGGATCGCGACAAGGCAGAAGATGACCGCGCCCCGCGGAACAGATCTCAACCGCACCCTCTTGCCCCTCCCGTCGAAATGTCTCGTACCTGTGAATCAGCATGGACGATTATAGAAGGTCTCGCACGCATCGGCGAAACACTTCTAGTTTAGCGACGCCTTTGGGAGGTCGGATTTTCGGCCCCCTTCGATTGAGCTATGATCTGATTCCGGCGCGCCCACGCCTCCTCCCTCCGTCGGGAAGCATCGTTCATGCAGGGCAGTTTATCACCGAACCAACTGTTCGAGCGCCAGGCATAAGGAGGGGTTGTCAAGATTGCTCGCGGCAGGAGGTTTTTCGATGCGGTTTTCCGCACCCGTCTATCATCTGAAGCGCCAGGCGAGGCTTCTGTCCCGCAGCGAAAATGTGCCCCTCCACCAGGCGCTCGACCGCGTTGCCGCCAAGCAAGGCTTCGGCAGTTGGAGCCTGCTTGCGGCCAAGGCCGCCGAGGCTGCGCCAGCCGGCGCCCTGTTGGCGCGGCTGATCCCCGGCGACATGGTCCTCGTGGCGGCGCGGCCGGGGCAGGGCAAGACGCTGATGAGCCTCGAACTTGCCGTGGCAGCCATGAAGCAAGGCAGTCGCGCCGTATTCTTCACCCTGGAATACATGCATGCCGATATCCTCGATCGGTTCCGTGACATCGGCGTCGACCCGGCCGATTTCAACCACCTGTTCGAGTTCGACAATTCCGACGCCATCAGCGCCGCCTACATCATCGAGACGTTGCGGGCGGCGCCGCGCGGCACGCTGGCGGTCATCGACTATCTGCAACTGCTCGACCAGAAGCGGGAGAATCCGGAACTCATGGTCCAGATACGCGCCTTGAAGTCGTTTGCCCGGGAACGCGGACTGGTGCTCATCTTCATCTCGCAGGTCGACAGGTCATATGATTGCGCCCGGAAAGCGTTCCCGGATATCGGCGATATCCGGCTGCCGAACCCGCTCGACCTGTCGCTGTTCGACAAAGCCTGTTTCCTGAACAAGGGCGAAATCCGGTTTCAGGCGACTTGAGAGCGATCCGTGTCGCTTCTAGGCCGGTCTCGACAGGGAAGCCAAGCATGATCGAAATCGTCAAACCCGCGCTTGAACATTTGCCGTCCTACAAGGCGGCGCTCGAGCGCGGCTGGTCGCCCGACAATGTGCGGCTCCTCGAGGCGACGCGCGAGCAACTCGAGGCGATCGAGAAAGATCCCGTTGAATTTCTCGCCGGCCTTGACGACCCCGAAGCGAAAGGGCCGCCCATCGCTTTGCCCGACGGCACCGAGGTCCCGCGGCTGCCTGGATTCCGGCGCTGGATCTGGGATGGCGAGGCCGCCGGCTCGATCGGCTTTCGCTGGCAGAAGGGCACGTCGGAGCTGCCCTCGCATGTGCTTGGCCATATCGGCTATGCGGTGGTGCCGTGGAAGCGCAACCGCGGCTACGCCACCGAAGCGCTGCGGCTGATGCTGGACGAGGCGAGAGCGGTCGGGCTCGACCATGTCGAGATCACCAGTGATCTCGACAATCCTGCCTCGCACAAAGTGGTGCTTGCCAATGGCGGCAGGCTGGTCGGGCGGTTTGCCAAACTTGCAGCCTATGGCGGCGCAGAGAGCCTGAGGTTCCGGATCGATCTTTAAAGCGCGTCGCGCTGAAACGGATTCAGGCGACGCGCTTTAAATCTTTGTTCTGATGCATGTCGTTGTCCCAGAACCGCTGCACACTTCTGGGCGACATGCATTAAATTATTCCGCGGCCGCCGGCAGCGGCGGCGTCGCGCGGCTGCGCCATTCCCAGGTCTGCGAGGCAAAAGCCACCACGACCGCCACCAGCATGGCGAGCACGCCGGCCAGCGGCAGGCTGCGATAGCCCAGGCCGGCATTGAGCATCGCCGCGCCCAGCGAGGCAGCCAGCGCGATGCCGACATTGAAGCCGGACGGGATCAGCGAGGAGGCGAGGTTGGAGGCATCGGCCGTCCAGGCGAGGATGCGCGTCTGGATCGGTGCGCCGATGGCGAAATTGAGACCGCCCCAGATGACGATTGCCGCGACCATCGGCACCGGATAGGGGCTGACGAGGTAGATGACGCCAAGCGTCATCGCCTGCAGGGCAAGCATGACGATCAGCGACGGCATCAGCTTCCAGTCGGCGAGCTTGCCGCCGACCAGGACGCCGATCGTGGCGCCGACGCCGTTGAGCAAAAGCACAAAGGGGATCAGGCCCTCGTCGAGGCCCGTGACCTCGAGCAGCATCGGCGTGATGTAGGTGAACAGCGCAAACTGGCCGATCATCAGCATCAGCATCAGGATCAGCGAGGTCCAGACCTGCTGGCGGCCGAGCACGCGAACTTCGCGCGCCAGCCCTGCTGGCCGGGTGGCGGCGCCCGCCGTGCGCGGCAGCAGCGCCAGCATGGCGAGGATCGCGACGAGGCCCAGCGCGCCCATCACCCAGAAGGTCGCGCGCCAGCCCCACAGGCTGCCGATCGCGGTGCCGGCGGGCACGCCAATGATATTGGAAACCGTCAGCCCCGAGAGAATGACCGCGACTGCCCGGCCGCGCTGGTCCTCGCGCACCAGGCTGACCGCAACCACCATGGCGACACCGAAATAACAGCCATGCGCCACGGCAGTCGCGACACGCAGCAGAAGCATCGAGGTGAAATCGGGCGCGAGCGCGCAAGCCGCCTGGCCAAGGGTGAAAGCGATCGTGAGCCCAATCAGCAGCGTCTTGCGCGAAACCTTGCCGGTGGCCAAAGCCAGCAGCGGGCCGCCGATGGCAATGCCGCAGGCATAGCCGGAGACGAGATAGCCGGCGGTCGGCACCGAAACGCCGAGGCCCTGCGCCACCTCCGGCAGCACGCCGGCGATGACGAATTCGGTGGTGCCGAAGGCGAAGGCGGCAAGGAAAAGGGCAATCAGCGGCAGCATGGTTCAAAACATAGGCGAGGAATGCACGTCTCAAACCATGCCTGCGCGGGCGCGGCAATGCAGAAATTGGCGATGGCGCTTTAGCTTTTCTTGACCGGACGGATCAAAGCCGGCCTGTCGCTTGCTGCTACGCTGCCGTTTTGCGCCCGTAAGGGATCTTCAGCCAGGCCCGTTCGTGCAGGTAGTAAAGCAGCGACTTGGTGACGACCTCGGTGAGCCCGATCGTGGCGGCGAGCTTGATGCTGCCGGTGACCACCAGGGAGATGATCATCGTGTCGATCGTGCCGGTGGCGCGCCATGAAAGCGCCTTGGCGAAGCTGCGCGAATGCGTGTCCATCGACGGATCGTCCTCCCAACAGGTCCACTGGCGTTCCTTAGCCGACGGAAGCGAGGATGAGCAAAGACTAATTTTTGGCAGGTCCCGATCGCCTCAACTGGCCTTCAGCCGCGAACCGCCGAGCAGGCCGCGCTCCTCGAGCACCGGATAGGCGATCGAGGCGAGCAGCGAGTTGATCTGCTTCAAGTCGCGGATGGTGTCGAGGTGGATCGAGCTGGTCTCGACGCTCTTGGCGGTGCCTTCGCGCAGACGCTGAAAATGGCTGGCGCTGGTTTCCTTCTCGCGTTCGCGCAAGAGATCCTTTTCCAGCACCAGCTGGCGCGCGGTTTCCGGATCGCGCGAGACCAGCACGTTGAAGGCGAGCCGCGCATTGGCGAGCACCGAGGAATGGAAGGCGCAGAGCTCCTGCCAGCCTTCCGGTGTGAATTCCAGGCCGCGCTCCAGCTTTTTCCTGACATGCACCAGCATGTTGCGCACGATGATGTCGCCGACCTGCTCCAGCTTGACACAGGCGCCGATCAGCTCCTGGCACCGCAATGCCTCATCCTCGGTCAGCGGGTTCCTGGTGATCTTGGCGAGATAGAGTTTTATCGCCGCGTGCTTCCTGTCGACGCGGTCGTCGAGCGCGGCCAGCGCCTTGATCTTGTCGGTGTCGGCGTTCTCATAAAGCTCGATGATGCGCTTCAACATGATCTCGACCGTCTCGCAGACCCGCACCACCTCGCGCGTCGCATTGGCCAGCGCCTGGCTCGGCGTGTCCAACGCGCTTTCATTGAGCGCCGACAGTTCGACGACATCCAGCGTGGCGGTCGGCTCCGGCACGGCTCCGAGCGCAACAATCTTCTCCGAGACGCGGTAGACGAGCCCCGCGAGTGGCAGTCCGGCGAGCAGGATGATCACATTGAACAGGATGTGGGCGTTGACGATCTGGTCCGGAACAGTGGCGCCGAGGAAGCCGATGGGCGGCTTCAGCGTCATGAACAGGATCAGCATCACCAGCGAGCCCATGCCGCGCATCAAAAGGTTCCCGATCGGCACGACGCGGACGCCCGGATCGGCATTGCGGGTAAGCAGGGGCGCGATGATCGAGGAGCCGAGATTGACGCCGAGCACCAGCACGATGCCGAGCTCGGGAGGGATAAAGCCGCGCCCGGCCAGCGTCACCAGGAGCAGCACGGCGGCGATCGAGGAATGGAACAGCCAGGTAACCAGCGCGGCGAGCAGGTAAGCGGTGACATAGTCACCGGAGAAATAGTTGACGATCAGCGGCATCAACTGGCTGTTGCGCAGCGGTTCCGACGCCTGACCGATCATCTCCAGCGACAGGATCAGCAGGCCGACGCCAATCAGGATGCGGCCTATCTGCCGCCAATCGCGCCGCTCGGTGGCCATGAACATGACCGTGCCGGCGATCAGGCAGAGCGGCACCAGAAGCGTCAGGTCGAAGGTGAGCAGCTTGGCCACCAGCGCCGAACCGATCTCGGCGCCGCGCACTGCCAATTGCCCGGCGGCGCCCGAAACGATGCCGGCGCCGGCGAAGGAGCCGACCAGCAGCGTCACCGCGGTCGAGCTCTGCAGCGCGATCGCCAGCCCGCAGCCGGCCAGCACCGCCATGACCGGATTGCGCATGGTGGCGCGCAGCCGGTGGCGCAGCACGTCGCCATAGGCGCGCTCGACGCCCGTCTTCACCATGCGGGTGGCGAACAGCATCAGCGCCACCGCGCCGGCAAGGTGCAGGAGGACGACGGAGCCGCTCACAGCCGAACCCGTGAGGTGGCACCAGGGGTGCGGAGAGGGGTGCGAATCTTAGTCATTTCAACGAGTCGAAATATACCAGTTAAAATTAGCCGAATAATAGATTTTTCTGATGCGATGATCGTCTCGGCTCGACGGCGCATGTCGGAAATGACTGCAGGAAGCATTGGTTGCATGCGCCTGGCGGCAGCGCTTCGCCTCATACCGCCCGACGCTCGGCCGCATGATCCGAAGCGTTGTTCAAGCGGCCGGTGCAAGTCTTGGAAAACATTGCAGAATTGTAATTTTGGTGTTCAGTTTCGGTTCATCCATTGGCGGCTATTCCCCTGCCTATCGACAACAAGGAATACCGACCATGAAGCGTCTCATACTTTGCGCCGTCACCGCCTCGATGCTGGCCGCCTCGGCCTTCTCCGGCCAGGCCGCGCCGCTCGCCCAGCCGAGCACGCCGCAGTCGAGCTACACCCAGGTCGACTGGCAGAAGCCCGGCAGGCATGTCGACAAGCGGGTCATCGTCAAGAAGAAGGTGGTAAGGCGCAGCCATTGGCGCAACGGCCAAAGATATTCCAACTGGAAGCGTCACCAGCCGGTCCGCGACTGGAACCGCTACGGCCTGCGCCGCCCTGGTCCCGGCCAGGAATGGATCCGCGTCGGCAAAGACTATTTGCTGGTCAGCATCCTCTCCGGCATCGTCTTCGGCGCGATCGCCGCGCGGTAATCCGCGACAATCGCGAAATTCGGAAGGCTGCCACCCGCCGCCGCGTTCTTTTCGTCTGTGAAAAGCGGGTACGATGGGCCGGATGGGGTCGCCGTGCCCGGGCGGCTTGATTATATGGAGGGCAAACGAGTTCCCCGATGCGCTTTCCGCCCGCCTTCCTCGACGAGATACGCGACCGCGTGCCGATTTCGCAGGTCATCGGCACGCGCGTCGCATGGGACAGGAAGAAGACCAACGCGTCGCGCGGCGACTACTGGGCCTGCTGTCCCTTCCACGGCGAGAAGAGCCCGTCCTTCCATTGCGAGGACAAGAAGGGCCGCTATCACTGTTTCGGCTGCTCGGTTTCGGGCGACCATTTCAAGTTCCTCACCGAGCTAGACGGATTAAGCTTCCCCGAAGCCGTCGAGAAGATCGCCGAGATGGCCGGCGTGCCGATGCCGGTGCGCGACGAACAGGAAGAGCGGCGCGAGAAGGAACGCGCCAGCCTGACCGACGTCATGGAAATGGCGACCGCCTTCTTCCAGGAGCGGCTGCAGAGCGCCGACGGCGCCAAAGCCCGCGCGTATCTGCGCGACCGCGGGCTGACGCCGGCGACGCAGCAATCGTTCCGGCTGGGCTATGCGCCCGACAGCCGCAACGCGCTCAAGGAACATCTTGCCGCCAAGGGCGTGCCGAAGGCCGATATCGAGGCCTGCGGCCTGGTGCGGCACGGCGACGACATTCCGGTCTCCTATGACTGGTTCCGCGACCGCATCATGTTTCCAATCCCGGATTCGCGCGGGAAGATCATCGCCTTCGGCGGACGGGCGCTGGCGCCCGATGCCTTGGCCAAATACATGAACTCGCCGGAGACCGAGCTCTTCCACAAGGGCAATGTGCTCTACAATTTCGCCCGCGCCCGCAGGGCGATCGCGAAAGGCGGCACGGTGATCGCGGTCGAAGGCTATATGGACGTGATCGCGCTGGCGCAGGCCGGCTTCGAGAATGCCGTGGCGCCGCTCGGCACTGCGCTGACCGAAAACCAGCTCGAGCTTCTGTGGCGCATGGCGCCCGAGCCGGTGCTGTGCTTCGACGGCGACCAGGCCGGGCTGAAGGCGGCATGGCGTGCGGCCGATCTCGCGCTCCCGTCGGCGCAGACCGACCGGCGGGCGCGCTTTGCCCTGTTGCCGGAAGGCAAGGATCCCGACGATCTGGTCAAGGCCGAAGGGCCAGACGCGTTCCGCGCCGTGCTTGCCGATGCGCGGCCGCTGGACGAACTGTTATGGATGCGCGAGACGGCAGGCGGTGTCTTCGATACGCCGGAGCGGCGAGCTGAGTTGCGGAAGAGGCTACGGGAGTTGACCAGCCGCATCCGCGACGAGAGCGTGCGTTATTACTATCAGCAGACAATGGACGAGCGGGAGCGGAACTTCTTCGGCTCCCAGCGGAGCGTTCGGCAAGGCCGTCAGGATTGGAAGCCGGGGCAGGGCAAGACGCCCGTGCCCGGCGGGCAGTTCGCGAAAGGTGGGGCGGCCAGCGGGCGCGCCGCGATCACCGAGAGCCTGGGCCGCTCGGCGCTGGTCAAGCGGGCCGGCGAGGGGATGTCGGTGCGCGAGGCGACGATTATCGTGGCGCTGGTCAACCATCCGGCGCTGATCGACGAGAATTTCGCCCATGTCGAATTCCTCGACCTCGCCAATTCGGATTTGCGCAAGCTGCACGCGGCCATTCTCGACGCCATGGCGCATGACGCGGCCGACGAGCGCGGCGCGGTCATCGCCACCATCGAGCGCGCCGGATGCAGCGGCATCTGGGAGCGGGCTGTCGAGTTGATCAAGCGCGCGCGGCAATGGCCGGCGCTGGAAACGGCGGCGCTCGACGATGCCCGCGACGCCTTCAACCAGGCGCTGCACTTGCAGCGCAGCGCCCGCACATTACATAGAGAGCTGAAACAGGCGCAGGCGGCGCTCGATGCAGACCCTTCGGACGAAAACTTCCGGCATCTCGTCGAGATTCAAGCGCAATTCAACGATGTGCAGGCAACGGAAGCGTTGATCGAAGGATTCGGCGTCTCGTCGGGCAGGGTTGGCCGCGTTTAGGCCGAACACCACCCATTGGAAGTGAAGTGGAAATGCGCGGCGCGTCGAATCGACGCCTCTAAGTCGGGTAATTGATTCGCTTTTTTCATGCGAATCATGCCAGAGGCGCTTGACCTTCTGGCAGATTGGCGGAATCAGGACGATTCGAAACGTTAACCGTGCCACGGCATCGACGGGAATTCGAGCGATGTGAGGCACCGGTGCGACTGGACAGGCAAAGTGCCCGCTCCAGATATCAGGGTTAATCTGGACTTAATGCATGTCGCCCAAAAGTGGAAACCGGTTTGGGACAGAGACATGCACAAAACAAAAGAGATGACACGGTTGCTGGGCCGGTGAAAAGCGTTCCGGCGCGAGCGCGTCCAGCATAACCGGTACGGCAGTTTACGCGGCCTCGATATTCGGCCGCTTGGAGACGATAAAGAATGGCGACAAAGGAAAAGGAAGAGGTCGAGACCGAACGCGAAGGCGCCACTGATGGCCCCCTGCTCGACCTTTCCGACGATGCTGTCAAGAAGATGATCAAGGCCGCGAAGAAACGCGGCTATGTCACGCTCGACGAGCTCAACGCGGTGCTGCCCTCGGAAGAGACGGATCCGGACCGCATCGAAGATATCAATGCGATGCTCAGTGACATGGGCATCAACGTCGTCGAGGACGACGAGGTGGGCGAGGAGGCGGAAGCCGAGCCGGCCGCCGACGCCGAGGAAGACGCCAACGAGCTCGCCGAGCAGACCGGCACCGCTGTCGCTGCCACGACCACCAAGAAAGAGCCTACCGATCGCACCGACGACCCGGTGCGCATGTATCTGCGCGAGATGGGCTCGGTCGAGCTTCTGTCGCGCGAGGGCGAAATTGCGATCGCCAAGCGCATCGAGGCCGGCCGCGAAACGATGATCGCGGGGCTATGCGAAAGCCCGCTGACGTTCCAGGCCATCATCATCTGGCGCGACGAGCTCAACGAATCGAAGATCCTGCTGCGCGAGATCATCGACCTCGAGGCGACCTATGCCGGCCCCGAAGCCAAGCAGGCGCCCGTCGTCGAACGCATCGAGGAAGCGCCCAAGCCCGAGGAGAAGCCGCGCGGCCGTTCGGCGGCACGCGAGGAAGAAGACGACATCACCAATGTCGGCGGCGACACGCGCGGGCTGGAGGAAGAGGAGGACGACGAGGACGAGGCGAGCCTGTCGCTGGCCGCGATGGAAGCGGAACTGCGCCCGCAGGTGATGGAGACGCTCGACGTCATCGCCGATACCTACAAGAAGCTGCGCAAGCTCCAGGACCAGCAGGTCGAGAACCGCCTAGCCGCGGCCGGCACGCTGTCGCCCAGCCAGGACCGCCGCCTGAAGGAGCTGAAGGACCAATTGATCAAGGCGGTGAAGTCGCTGTCGCTCAACGCCGCGCGCATCGAGGCGCTGGTGGAGCAGCTCTACGACATCAACAAGCGCCTGGTGCAGAACGAGGGCAAGCTTTTGCGCCTCGCCGAAAGCTATGGCGTGCGCCGCGAGGAGTTCCTGCGGGAGTATCAGGGCTCGGAGCTCGATCCGAACTGGACGCGCTCGATCGCCAACCTGACGTCGCGCGGCTGGAAGGAGTTCACCAAGAACGAGAAGGATGCGATCAAGGAGCTGCGCGCCGAGATCCAGAACCTCGCCACCGAAACGGCGATCTCGATCCTGGAATTCCGCAAGATCGTCAACCAGGTGCAGAAGGGCGAGCGCGAGGCCGCGATCGCCAAGAAGGAAATGGTCGAGGCGAACCTTCGCCTGGTCATCTCCATCGCCAAGAAATACACCAACCGCGGCCTGCAGTTCCTGGATCTCATCCAGGAGGGCAATATCGGCCTGATGAAGGCGGTCGACAAGTTCGAGTACCGTCGCGGCTACAAGTTCTCGACCTACGCCACCTGGTGGATCCGGCAGGCCATCACCCGCTCGATCGCCGACCAGGCGCGCACCATCCGCATTCCGGTGCACATGATCGAGACGATCAACAAGATCGTGCGCACCTCGCGCCAGATGCTGCATGAGATCGGCCGCGAGCCGACGCCGGAGGAACTGGCGGAAAAGCTCGCCATGCCGCTGGAAAAAGTGCGCAAGGTGCTGAAGATCGCCAAGGAGCCGATCTCGCTCGAAACGCCTGTCGGCGACGAGGAGGATTCGCATCTCGGCGACTTCATCGAGGACAAGATGGCGATCCTGCCGATCGACGCGGCGATCCAGGCCAACCTGCGCGAGACGACGACGCGCGTGCTTGCCTCGCTGACGCCGCGCGAGGAGCGCGTGCTCAGAATGCGCTTCGGCATCGGCATGAACACCGATCATACGCTGGAAGAAGTCGGCCAGCAGTTCTCGGTGACGCGCGAGCGTATCCGCCAGATCGAGGCCAAGGCGCTGCGCAAGCTCAAGCATCCGAGCAGGTCGCGCAAGCTCAGAAGCTTCCTCGACAGCTGAAGCAGTCTGCTTTCCGGAGTTCGGCATGGGGGCGACCTACGGAAACATCAGTATAGAGGGGCCAATGCGTGAGGCGTTGGCCAACTGGCTGAGATTGAAGAAAATCGATGCCTTCGTCACCGCGCCGGATGAGAGCGGTTGGATCACATTTTCGGACCAATATACGGACGGGCTCGATCCTGGCTGGATCGAACCTTTGCTCCAGAGCCTTACGCGTGACCTGGCCTGTGTCGGCATCGCGATCACCGTCTACGACGAAGAACAATTGCGCCTCTGGGCGGCGAAGGATGGTTTTCTGCAGTCTCGCTACAATTCTTGCCCAGGCATGGAGATGAGCGACCCTGACGATGAGGATATGCGTCCTCGGCTCGAAGATGCCGCCGCGTTGCTGGCTACGATCGGCAAATCCACCGCGCCCGACAGTCTGCTTCAGATATTGGGGATGGATGGAGCCAAAGAGTACGTAGCTCCGCTCGATCTCCACGAAGAATTCGCGACGTATCTGCGACTTCCGGAGAATTCCGTTGGCCTCGGCCACAGATACATTCTGAAGGATAAGATTGACCTGCTCGAAGAGGGGCTGATCAGGACCGTCGACAGCTAGCGTTGTCGTTTGGGCAGCTGAGCCGAGCGCTGGGCAAGGATCGAAAGGGCGCTTCGGCCCCTTTTTCGTTGCCGGTTTCGCTTGCAACTCTTGTCTGGAACGGTTGCCGGGAGGATAGTCGAAACGTCGAATGCATTTCCGGACAGTTGGCCGGATGCCCTGGCCATCTGGCTCCGATGGGAGGTGTGCCATGACGACGTACATCGTGCTTATCAACTGGACTGAGCTCGGCGCCAAGAATGTGCGGGAATCGCCGAAACGGCTCGATGCGGCCAAGAAGCTGCTGGGGGAAATGGGCGGTTCGTTCAAGGCGTTCTACCTGACCATGGGCGAATGCGACATGGTCGCCATCGTCGAAGCGCCGGACGATGCGGTGCTCGCCCGCTTCGCGCTGATGTTGTCGTCGGGCGGCAATGTCAAAACGCGGACGATGAAGGCGTTTCCGGAATTCGCCTATCGCGAGATCATCAGCTCACTCGGGTAAAGTGGCTAACGGGCGCAGCGCGGCTGTTGCGAAGCCGCGCCGCATTCCCGATAGTCGCGCCATGCCCGAGCCGTTGCTGACAGTCTGGTACAACACACGTTGTCCGGTGTGCGACGCCGGCATCAACCGGCAAAAGCGGCGGCTGGTCGAGGCCGTCAAGGCGGGCCGGGTCGAATTCCGCGACATCAATTTCGAACCTGAGGCGCTCTCCGCCTTCGGCGCCTCGCTGGAGGATATCCGCCGGCGCCTGCATGCGACCGACGCAAGCGGGCGGCTGCTGGTCGGCGCCGACGTCGCGATCGCGGTCTGGCGGATCACGCCGGGCGAGGGATGGCTGGCGAGCTTGTTCGGCAACCCCATCGCGCTGCCGTTGACGCGCTTTGCCTATGACCGTTTTGCGGACGTGCTCTACGGCTGGAACCGACGAAAGGGCCGTTGGTAGCGGTCTGGCCGAGCCGTATGAGGACGCATATGCGATCTTGGAACGGCGTAAGATACATCTTAAGATATATCTTGACTCAACAAGCGCCGCGCCTTACTTACGATGTATCGTAAGATATAGCTCAAGGAGCAATCCATGCACAGACACAACCACTTTGGCGAGCGCATGTTCATGCATATGGCCGGCAAATTTAGTGGCAGAGGGGGCGGCGGTTTCGGCCCGTTCGGCCATGGCGGCAGGGGCGGTGGACGCGGCGGCCCGGGCGACATGTTCCGCGCCGGGCGCATGCTGGCCGACGGCGATCTCAAGCTGATCACGCTGTCGCTGCTGGCCGACGCGCCGCGCCACGGCTACGACATCATCAAAGCTCTGGAAGAGCGCACCAGCGGCATCTACAGCCCGAGCCCGGGCGTGGTTTATCCGACGCTGACCTTCCTGGAGGAGGCGGGCTACGCGGTATCCTCGAGCGAAGGCAACAAGAAGGTGTTTTCGATCACCGAGGCCGGCAAGGCGCATCTGGACGAGAACCGCGAGATGATCGACAGCGTGCTCGACCATCTCGAGCGTTTCGGCCGCAAGATGGCCGCGGCGCGCGAATGGTTCGGCTGGGGCGACGACAAGGACGAGGGGCGCCGCGGCCGCTCCGAAACGCGTGACCGGTTCCGCTCGTTGCGACACCGGCTGCGCGCCGCGCTCGGCGACATCGCCGACGCGCCGGAGGACAAGCAGGCCGAGGCGATCAGCATCCTGGAAGACGCCGCCGAGGCGATCGAAGCCTTGGCTCGCCGCTAAGACATTCTCATAGGGAAGCCCAAAAGCCCGGATCGCTCCGGGCTTTTGTATTCAGTCAGCGATCGGCAAGGGCAGGGGATTATTCCTTGCCGACATATTCGCTGATCAGCTTCTCGTTGCGCGCCTTCTCGATCTTGGCAGTGGTCTCGGCCGCAATCCGCTCGTCGGTGCGGTATTTGACCAGGTTCACCAGGCTGCCGGTGAGCAGCAGCACGCCCATCGCCCAGTAACCTTTGGTCGAGAGGTCGACGGGAGCAAGCCACAGCGACAGGCCGAGCATGAAATAGGCAGCGCCCACCGATATGGTGTTGAAGAGGATATAGGTCTGATTGCCGTTCATCGTCGTATTCCTTGGATTTGATCCGTCACGGGAAATTGCGGGTTCAGTTCAGGGATTTGAGGCGTGCCAGAACATCCTGGGCGCGCACCTTGGTGGCCGGTCCATGGCCTGCTTCGGCGAGACGTTCGCGGATCGCCTCGTGGCGCAGCTCGCCGTCGATCTCGTCGAGGATGCTGGCTTCCTCGAACGGGTCGGAGCTGTCCTTGATGCGGGCCAGCAATTCCTCCGCTTCGTTAATGCTTGCGGTACGGCCGATCGAGCGGTTGAGGCGCGACTGCGCCTTGCGTTCGGCATCGATCGCCCGGGCTGAGATCATGCCTTGGCCGAGATCGATGATGCGGCGATGCGCCTGTTCCACGGACAGACGCATCCGCAAGGTCTTCTCGCCCAGGCTTTTGACCGTGGCGCGGCGGACCTCGCGCTCGTTCTCGAGTTCGGCGATTGCGGAGGCGCCGCCTTCGGCAAGCGCCTGGTTGTTGGCGGAAAGCGCGCTGAGCGTGCGGGTTTCCAGATCGGCGATGCGGCGGTCGAGCTGGTCGAGGCTGGTCTGCTCTGCGCGCTGGCGCACGATCAGCGAGGCGAGCGTCTGCTTGGCGGCGGCAAGGCCCGCCTCTGCGTCGCGGATGCGCTGGGCCAGAAGGTCGATCGCAAAACGATCCTTCAGATTGTCCTCGGCCCGCGCGCTGGCGCCGTCCAGCAATGTCTTGATCAGGCTAAGCATGGTCTTCTTCTCCCTGTTTTCGTGAACGTTGTTCACAAGCTCAACATAACAGGAAATGAACATTGTTCAAGAGTTATTTTGAACGCTGTTCATGAAGCGCCGGACATGGTAAATGCAAGCAACGGAATGAATCCCGGGCCGGGCTTGCCGACTTCGGACAAGGACAAGAAAGAAGCATGGCGCTGGACAAGGAAGAGATGAGTGAGAAGGTGCTCGCCATTGCCGAGGCGCTGCTCAACGAGGGCGGCGCCGACAACCTGAAAGCGCGCACCATTGCCGAGCAGGCCGGCATCTCCGTCGGATCCGTCTATAACCTCTTTGCCGATCTCGACGAGGTGCACCGCGCCGTCAACATGCGGCTGCTCGACCGGCTCGGCGCGACAGGTCTGGCGGCGATGGCCGATCTCGAAAGGCAAGGGGTGACGGATGTCCAGCACCGCATCCTGGCGATGGCGGCGGCCTATGTGCGCTTCGTCGAGGCCCATCCCGGTAGTTGGCCGGCGGTGCTTGCCTTCAACCGCCGCCGCGCGACGCGGCCCGGCCCCGACGCCTATGACGCGCTGCTCGACGCACTCTTCGACATCGTCGCCGGCGTGCTCAAGGCAGGCGATTTCGGCCTCGACGACGACCGCCGCGCGCTTGCGGCCCGGACCTTGTGGTCAAGCGTGCATGGCATTGTGACCAGCGGCTATGTGGCGAATTCGGACAGCAGGCAGGCCGAGGAGATCTGGCATCAGATCGAGCTTCTGGTCGGCGTTTTCGTCAAGGGGCTGGAACACGGCGGCGCATTCGCGCATGCTGACGCAAAGCCTGCGTAACCAGGGGCGCCGCGAATCCTTGGTGCCCGCGTGAATAGGAGTTTTGAAAAAATGTCTTTTCTGAAGAAGCTTTTCGGCGGCGGCGGCGAGGCAACGGAGGCCGGCACCGCCAAGCCGGCAAAGCAGGTCGAGCACAAGGGATTTCTGATCAGCGCCACGCCCTACAAGGCCGAGGGCCAATACCAGACCTGCGGCGTCGTCTCGAAGGAAGTGGACGGTGTGATGAAAGAGCACCGCTTCATCCGCGCCGACCGTTTCGCCGGGCTGGACGACGCCGTCGACATCTCGATCAAGAAGGGCATCCAGTTGGTCGACGAGCAGGGCGAGCGGATGTTCGGCTGACGATCATCAAAGTCTAGGATCGATCGGCTCGCTCTCGAGCGCCAATACAGCGAAGACACATTCGTGGACTCGCCGCAGCGGCTGTCTCGCGACAAACCGCTTCAACGCCTCGTGACCGAGCGCGAACTCGCTGAGCGCCAGGTTCCGTTTGCCGCCCAGATGCCGTTCCCGCAGCCGGACAAGGTTATCCGGGGCGTCATATTCGGGACCGTAGATCATGCGCAGATATTCGCGGCCGCGCACCTTGAGCGCTGGCTGGATAAGGCCCTTCTTGCCGCGGCTGACGAAGTCACGCGGCTTGACCACCATGCCTTCGCCGCCTGAAGCGATCAGCATCTCCCACCAGGCGACGGCCTCCGTGCAGGCGCCGGCATCGGCCAGATCGACGCTGCGCCATCTGGTGTGCACCACGACGCCTTCCGTGGCGAGGCGATCGGCCAGCGACATATGCCAGATGTGGTCATGGTCGAACCAGACGCGGCCCTCGCTGGCCAGCAGATGAAAAGGCGCCACCCTGAGATCATCGACACTCGAAACCGGCCAGACATAGGGCGACCAGGCGCTGGCGTATTTGCCGGCGCGCACGTCCCGATCGGCGAACCGTGCGTTCAGATCCACCACGTCGACGCCTCGCGCCTTCGCTCTCTCCAAGGCATCGCGGCCGAGCCGCAGGCCGGCTGCGGACGACGTCGCCACCGGTTCGTACTGACTTTCGACGAGGCCGCTTGCCTTGGCCGACCAGGGCATGATTTCGGCGTCGAGCAGCAGCCAGTCGGTTTTCAGTTCCTCCCAGAGGCCAGCGGCATCGACGCTTGCGCTAAGCCGGGCGAGCAGCCCCTCCGTCATGGTGTCGTCACCGAAGAAGGAACGCCCTGTCCGGGTCCATATCGCGCCGGTTTCATCGCCTGAAATGCCGAAGCGGCTGCGCGCCGCCTGCGCGGTCCGGCACAGTGCGACGATCGCCCGCGAACCCATGTGCTTTTGCTCGCACACGACCTCGGCTACGCCGCGCTCGCGAAAATAGGAAAAAGCCTCTTCCGGGCGTTCGAGCCAGTCGGCGTGACCGCTTGTCTCGGACGGCGACATCGTCGGCGGTAGGTACACCAGCCACTGGGGCGCTATGGCGAAACGGCTCATGGCCTCCAGGGCGGCCGCGGCATTTTCCTCAGCCACGACGATCCGGCCTTTCAGCTCGGTCTCGATCCAGCGGCGGCCGGAAACATCTTGGATATCGAGCACGCCATCGGCATCGGCCTGTGCCGATTTCTCCACATTTGATGCGCCAAGCGGGCGTACGGGCTCCGACCATGTTCGGATTGCCGGCACCTCAACCAGCTCGCGTTCCGGCCAGCGCAGGGCCGTCAACTTGCCGCCGAACACACAGCCTGTATCGATGCACAGGGTGTTGTTGACCCATTGAGCCGACCGCATCGGCGTGTGACCGTAGACAACGGCAGTCTTGCCCCGATAAGCCGTGGCCCAGTCGGCGCGCACCGGCAGTCCGAATTCGTCGATCTCGCCGGTCGTTTCGCCGTAGAGCGCGAATTCGCGCACGACGCCCGAGCCTCGCCCGATCATCTCTTCCTTGAGCCCGGCATGGGCAACGGCCAGGCGTCCGCCGTCCAACCAGACATGGCTGCGCAGGTCGTCGAGAAAGGCCGGCAGCGCTTCGCGCAGCCCGCGATCCTGCGTGTCCAACTGGTCGATGGTCTGTTGAAGGCCGTGGGCGATCGTGACCTTGCGGCCCTCCAGCCAGCGGCTGAGCTTGCGTTCGTGATTGCCTTGAACGCAGTAAGCGGTTCCGGCCGCCACCATGCTCATGGCGATGCGCAGCACATCGGGCGTGTTGGGACCGCGGTCGACGAGATCGCCGACAAAAACAAGCTTGCGGCCATTTGGGGGAGTGACGGCCACGGTTCGCTCGCCGCGATCCTGCGACCAGACGACCTCATACCCGAGTTGACCAAGCAGGGCTTGCAACTCGTCGGCGCAGCCATGCACGTCGCTGATGATGTCGAAGGGGCCGGTATCGTGACGCTTGTCGGTCCAGAGCGGCTGGCGCGAGATTTTGGCGGCCTCGATGCTGGCTTCGCTGGTGAGCTTCCAGACCTGGCGAAAGCCCTCCCGCTGCAATCCGCCCAGACCCTTGCGAATCTCCTTTGTCATGCGCTGAGCCACCCCAGCGCCAAAGGAGCGGTCCGGTCGGCTTGCATTGCGCGCCACGCAGATGTCGACACCGGGGTCGAGGACGATGGCGACCGGCAAAGCGTGCCATTTACGGGCCAGTTCGATCCATGCCTTCCGATCCGCGGGCCTCACATTGGTAGCGTCCACCACAGCCAGCTTGCGATGCTTTAGCCGTTTGCCGATGATGTCGCGCATCAGCTCGAAGGCGTCGGCCGAAACATCCTGATTGGTTTCGTCATCGGAGACGAGTCCACGGCATCGGTCAGACGAGATGATCTCGGTCGGCAGGAAATGCCTGGCGGCGAAAGTCGACTTCCCGGACCCGGTCGAGCCGATCAGCACGACCAGTGCGAAATCCGGAATTTCCAGATTGGTGTTGTCGACTTCTCTCATCGCGTGAACACCGCCATCTGTGTAGGCGCGCCCAGCTTGGCATCCTCAACCCCTATGCCACTGATTTCAGCGGCGTAGCCGTATGTTTCGCCTATTCTAGCTGTCCAGGTTTTGAACTCGGTGCGGCTCCACTCGAAGCGATGATCCGGATGACGGAAAGTGCCCGAGGGCAGACTGCTGAAAAGCGCGTTGTAATCCGCATTGGGCGTGGTCACGATAACGGTCTTTGGAGCGGTTTCGCCAAAGACAATCCGCTCGACTAAAGGCAGCCTGTCTTGGTCGAGATGTTCGACGACCTCGACCAAGACAGCGACGTCTGCTTCGGCCCAACGACTGTCCCGGTAAGTCAACGAACCATGCAGCAGCGTGACGCGCCCTTCCGGCGGGCCGCCCGCTTCATTCAGTCTCAGCCGCCTTGCCGCCCATTCGAGCTCGCGGACCGCGGGGTCCAAGCCGAACAGTTTTTGGACCCATCGCTCGCGCATCAGTCGGTCGAGCAGCTTACCTTCACCGCAGCCCAGATCCGCGACAACTTTCCCGCCACTCGCGCGGATGGCTTCGACGACCGCATCCAGGCGCCGGTCGTGCAGCCGGACGGGCGCCTCGAGCGTTTCCTCCGGCGAGCTGCAGGTTTCGACTGGCGTCTCCGGAGCCGCGGTTTCAGGCACCAGTCGCGCCAGGGCCGCGCGGGCCAAAACCGATCGGTTGCGCAAATAGCGCCGCGCGATCAGCTCCTTGGCGGGGTGCTGCTCCAGCCATCCCGCGCCCTTGGACAGCAGCTTGTCGACCTCGTCGTCGCCAACCCAGTAATGTTTGGCGTCGTCCATCACTGGGATTAGGACGTAGAGGTGGTTGAGCAGATTGCTCAGCCGGCCGAGGCCGGACAATTTCAGGTTGCCGTAACGGAGCCCTCCCGAACTGGCACCGATGGCTTCGATTGGGGTCAGCTCGACGGTCCAGCCCAGCGGTTCGAACAGCTGCCGCACTATCGCCTCGCCGCCGCGCATCGGCAAGGGCGCTACGACAGCTTCCAGCGGCAGGTCGCTTTCGGCGAGTTGCGGGCGTTCCTTGGAGATGCCGCTCATTGCCGTCCGGAACATCTTGTTGAGCGCCACGGACAGAAAGGAAGACGCCGCGTAAGGCCTGTCGTTCACATATTGATCCAGCAATCCGCCCGCCCGACCCTTGCCCCTCACCAATCCAACGGGGTCGACGTCGAGCAGAAGTGCGGCCTCGCAGCGCGCCTCGCTGGCCTCGGGATAAAACAGCCATGCCTTGCCGAAAGAGAGGTCGGTCTCATGCAGACGCTCGGGGTGCTTGTGCAGCAGGAAGCCGAGATCGGTAGCCGGATGATGGGTGGTCGCGATTGAAAGGAACATTGGCGAGCGATAACGCAGCCCTATGGAATAACCAATGGTGCCACCAAGTTATTTCCACTTTCTTCCGGGAAGTGCAAAGAAACCGGTTGGTACCTGTGAGCGGCAGTATTTCCAAACAAAAAGCCAGGCGGCGAAACTATGGATTTGGATCAGCGGTCAGAACGAGACCTTGTCGCCGCCCTTGAGCTGGAGGATCTGCCGCGCTTCGTCGGGTGTGGCGATCGAGGCGCCGAGGCCTTCGATGATCTGGCGCACCTTGGTCACCTGTTCGGCGCTGGAGCGGGCGAGCTTGCCCTTGCCGATCCATAGCGAGTCCTCCAGGCCGACACGCACATTGCCGCCCAGCGCAATCGCTTGCGTGGCGATCGGCAGTTGGTGGCGGCCAGCGCCCAGCACCGACCAGTGATAGTCGTTGCCGAACAGGCGGTCGGCGGTGCGCTTCATATGGGCAACGTCTTCCGGGTGAGTGCCGATGCCGCCGAGGATACCGAACACGCTCTGGACGAAGAACGGCGCCTTGACCAGGCCGCGCTCGACGAAATGCGCCAGCGTGTAGAGATGGCCGATGTCGTAGCATTCGATCTCGAAGCGCGTGCCGTTGTCGGCGCAGGTGCGCAATATGTGCTCGATGTCGCCAAAGGTGTTGCGGAAGATGCGGTCGCGCGAGGATTCCAGATAGGGCCGCTCCCAGTCATGCTCGAAGGTCTTGAAGCGCTCCAGCATCGGGAACAGCGCGAAATTCATCGAGCCCATGTTGAGCGACGCGACTTCGGGCGCGAATACCTTCGCCGGCCTGACGCGCTCCTCCACGCTCATCGTCGCCGCACCCCCGGTGGTGATGTTGACCACGCAGTTGGAGCGCTGCTTGATGACCTGCAGGAACGGGGCGAAGGCCTCGGTCGACTGGTCTGGGCGGCCGTCGACCGGGTTGCGGGCGTGGAGGTGGACGATCGCCGCGCCTGCCTCGGCCGCCTCGATGGCCGCGGTCGCGATCTCTTGCGCCGTCACCGGCAGATGCGGCGACATTGACGGCGTATGGATCGAGCCTGTGACCGCGCAGGTGATGATGATCTTGTTCTGGTTCGCCACTTTTGGTGCCCTGACTTCGTTGTTGGACTGCGCCTATTTAACCGCGCCTTGCTTTGATGCCGGAAATGAACTGCTTCGACAGCACGATGTCGAGCAAGCTAATCGGAGGTGCCGCCAGTGTCAGCCCGGTGAACAGCACCCCCCAGTCGGTGGTGAATTCGCCGACGAACACGGTCAACCCCTGCGGCAGTGTCTTCAAATTGTCGGAGGTGGTCAGGACCAGGGGGAAGAAAAAGTCGTTCCAGTTGTTTGCGCTGGCGGCGGGCGGATCGCTGTCGGCAGAGCAGGATATCGGATCGCGCTCGGCGCCGTGAGGCAGGTCCTGCGCGAGGACCGCCATCCAGCCGTGGTGCTGCCGCCGCCGTAGGGGGCGAAAATGCAAAAAAGAGGCGGGCGCTGGCGGGCGCCTGCCTCTTTTATTTCCGGCATCGGCGGTCAGGCCGCGGCGGCGACCTGGTCAGCCGTGGCGGCGGCGATCGCGTCGACCTTGGCGGTGGCCTTGGCAAGCGCCGCCGTGACGGCATCAGCGCCCATGCCGACGCCTTCGACGCGGATGACTTCGATATCGGTCATGCCGAGGAAGCCGAGCACGCTGCGCAGATAGGGAACCGCATGGTCCATCTGCACCGCGGCGCCTTCCGAGTAGATGCCGCCGGAAGCGAGCACGATATAGACCTTCTTGCCGTTGACGAGGCCCTTCGGGCCGTTCTCGCCATAAGCAAAGCTCTTGCCGGAGCGGGCGACATGGTCGACCCAGGACTTCAACGTCGAGGAGATGTTGAAGTTGATGAAACCTGTCGCGAGGATCACGGTGTCGGCAGCGAAAAGCTCGTCGAGCACGGCGTCGGAAACACCGACGACCTCGGCCTGGCGCGGCGTGCGTGCTTCGGCCGGCGTGTAGATGCCGGTGGCGTAGTCAGGATCGATATGCGGCAGCGGGTTGGCGACGAGATCGCGCACGACGAGCGTGTTGGACGGATCGGCGGCAGCGAGCTTGTGGGCAAGATCGGTGGCGACGCGGGTCGAGTGCGAAGCGGCGCCGCGCGGGCTGGAGGTAACGAGAAGAATAGACATGGCGGTGTCCCCTTGGGGTTGGATTGAAACTTCCCCGCCAATATGGGATTGCTGCCTCATCAGGATAATGGGTATAATATGCATACAATCCATCAACAAAATGGATGGGAAGCATGCAGCCGAACCCGACATTGGATCAGCTCCAAATTCTAGTGGCAGTGGCCGATACCGGCAGCTTCTCGGCCGCGGGGCGCAAGCTCAATCGGGCGCAGTCGGTGGTGAGCTACGGCATCGCCAATCTCGAAGCGCAGCTCGGCCTGAAACTGTTCGAACGCGAAGGCGTGCGCGAGCCGCAACTGACCGATGTCGGCAAGGCGATGCTCGAAGATGCTCGGCGCATGATCGGCGTGCTGCATCGCATCCGTTCGCGCGCCGACGGCTACCGGCAAGGGCTGGAAGCGGAAGTGGCGATATCGGTCGACGTGGCGCTGCCTTCGCCGGCGCTGGTGCGCGTGCTCAAGGCCTTCGAGGCGCAATTCCCGGCGGTCATGCTCCGGCTTTATATTGGCTCTCTCGGCCTGATTGTCGATCAGGTCGTCAACGGCCAGGCGGATCTTGGCTTCGGCGGCTTGCAAGGCGATGCCGATGTCAATCTGCTGCGCATCGGCTTCATCTCGCTGGTGCCGGCTGCCGCACCCGATCATCCGCTCGCGAAGCTGCCGAAGCCGGTCGGGATCGAGGATCTGCGCGAGCACATCCAGCTTGTCGTCACCGACCAGTCGGAGCGGACGCGCGGCCGCGACTATGGCGTGTTTGCCTATCGCACTTGGCGGCTGACGGATTTGCGCACCAAGCACGCGCTGATGCGCGAGGGGCTTGGCTGGGGCGGCCTGCCGCGCTGGCTGATCGCCGACGACCTGGCCAGTGGCCGGCTGGTCGAGCTCGATCTCGAGCCTTACCGCGAAGTCCGTTCGCCGATGTACGCCATGCACCGCAACGACCGCAGCCCCAAGCCGGCAGCGACTTGGCTGATCGATGAGTTCAAGCGGCAGCTTGGCTGCTTCAACGAGACGGAGCCGGGCGTGTGGACGGAGGAGGGGCCGCAGACAAGCCGTCCATGAGCGCGATCAGCACCGCGCGGTAATCCGCGGCGGATCCACCGGCCTCGATAGCCAGAGCCGCCCGGTCGAAGGCAGCCGCCAGCAAAGCGGTCAACGCCTCGGCCGGCAATCTGGTCATCGCTTGCGCGCGCATTGCCGCGATCAGGCCCTCGCGCAGCGAGCGGTTGCCGTGGCGGTTGTCGATCTCGTCCATGGCGGCGCGGCCGAGCACGGCCGGCCCGTCGAGCAGCAGAAGCCGCGTGCGGCCGGGCGCCTGCATTGCCTCGAGATAGGCGTCCGAGCCTGCGACCAGCGCGTCGCGCGCGGACAGCGAAGGCGGCGAGGCATGGTCGATCTCGGCCGCAACGGCCGCTGCTTCCTGCTCGACCACTGCCGCGAACAGCGCCTGCTTGTCGGCGAAGTGATGGTAGAGCGCGCCGCGCGTCACGCCGGCCTCGGCGACGATCTCCGGCGTGCCAGTCTCGGCATAGGACTTTTCCGTAAACAGCTTTCGCGCCGCCCGGATCAGATCGGCGCGCGTCGCCTCGGTGCGGTCGCGATTGGAGCGGCGTCCGGACTCTTGTTGCATACATGCAGCCTGTATGTTATTTGCATTTACATGCAGACTGTATGTTGGATGAGAGGAGAAGGAAAGATGAGGACGACAAGCTATTATCCGGTGCTGATGACGGATGATGTCGCAGGCACTGCGGATTTTTATGTCGAGCATTTCCGCTTCGAGCCGCTCTTTGAGAGCGACTGGTATGTGCATCTGCGCTCCAGTGAGGACAGGCGCGTCAACCTTGGCATCGTCCAGGGCGACCATGAGACGATCCCGCTAGAGGGGCGGGGGCGCACGTCGGGGCTGCTGATCAATTTCGAGGTCCGCGATCCCGACGCGGTCTATGAGCGGATTGTCGCCGCTGGCCTGCCGATCCTGCGCAGCTTGCGCGACGAGCCCTTCGGCCAGCGCCATTTCATCACCAGGGACCCCAACGGCGTGCTGATCGACGTCATCAAGCCGATCCCGCCAAGCGAGGAGTTCCTGGCGCAATATGCCGAAGGCGCAGCCGGGAGTTAGACCGGCTGGGCGATCTCAGCTCGTCCGCGCTACCGGCGTCACCGTCACCTGGCTGACGCCGGTGCGGCGCACGACCGTGCAGAGCGTCTCGCGGCCGATGCGCTCGGCGTCGAGCATACGCACGAGGTCGTCGACGCCGGTGACCGGCCGTCCGTCGATAGCGGCGATGATGTCGCCTTCCTTCAGGCCGGCCTTGGCGGCGGGACCGTTCTTATCGACGCTGCGCAGGCGCACCGCCGTGTTCGTGGTCACCTGCGACAGAAGTGCCGCACGGCGCGGCAGGTTGGTCGTGTCGGCGGAAATGCCGATGAAGGCGCGACGCACGCGGCCGAAGCGGATGATTTCCGAGATGACGAAATTGGCGGTATTGGAGGCGACCGCGAAGGCGATGCCTTGCGCGCCGTGGATCATGGCGGTGTTGACGCCGATCACCTCGCCCGCCGACGATACCAGCGGTCCGCCCGAATTGCCGGGATTGAGCGCGGCATCGGTCTGGATGACGTCGTCGATCAGCCGGCCGGTCGAGGCGCGCATCGAGCGGCCGAGCGCGGAGACGACGCCGGCGGTGACGGTCCATTCGAAACCGAGCGGATTGCCGATCGCAATCGCGATCTGGCCGCGGCGCAGGCGCTTGGAATCGCCGAGCGGTGCGATGTCGGCAAAGCTGCCGTCGGCGCGCACCAGCGCGATGTCGGTGTCGGGATCGCGGCCAAGCACATGACCTTCGCGCGAAGCACCGTCCGGCATGGTCACCCGCACGGCGCGCGCGTCGCCGACGACATGGAAGTTGGTGACGACCAGCCCGTCCTGCGCGATGACGAAGCCGGAGCCGTGGCCGCCGGCGCCGATGCGCTCGATGCGGCAGACGGCTGGGCCGATCCGGTCGACGGCGTCGGCAACGGATGCCGAATAAGCATCGAGCAAGGTGTCGTCGGATGGAAGTATTTCGGCTGCGAAAGCCATCGGCGTGTTCCCTCGTAGAATGATGACTATATGTGCGGAGCAGCCGCAATTGCCGCGACCTGACCAGATGGCCAGTCCGGCCGGCGACTAGCCGTCAGGCGAGTACCCGCGGCGGTGTTACCGAGCGATATCTGGGTCACCGAACCCAGGAGACAGTCTTATGAGCGACTTCAACCTCAGTGCCTTTTCCGACGCGATCGCCGATGTCGCGGCCACCGCCGCCCCCGCGCTGGCGAGTTTCGTCACGCACCATCACCGCACCGCGAGCGCCTTCCGTTGGCGCGACGGCTATTTTGTCACCGCCGAGGAAGCGGTCGAAGCCGGCGAGGAGATCGAATTGACGCTGGCTTCCGGCGAAACCGTCAAGACCGAGCTCGTCGGACGCGATCCTTCGACGGGCGTTGCCCTGTTGAAGCCTGCTTCCGGCGCTGCCGGGTTGCCGCAACTGGCTCAGGCCGGCGCCGTGCGGCCCGGCCATATCGCGATTGCGGTCGGCAACAGCGACGGCGCCGCGCTTGCGGTGCTCGGCACAGTCGGCGAGGTCGGGCCGGCGTGGCGCTCGATGCGCGGCGGCACGATCGACCGGCGCATCAACCTTGCCATCAACACCGGCGGGCGCTTCGAGGGCGGGCCGGTGCTCGACGCCAAGGGCGGCGTGATCGGCATGCTCTTGTTCGGGCCGCGCCGACGGGCGCTGGTGATGCCCTACGAGACGATCGAGCGCGCGGTCGCGACGTTGCGCGAGAAAGGTCATGTCGCGCGCGGCTATCTCGGCGCCGGATTGCATCCGATCCGCAATGGCGACACGAAAGGCGCCATGGTGATGAGCCTCGACGATAACGGCCCGGCCAAGGCCGCCGGCCTGCATGTCGGCGACATCATCGTCGCCTGGAACGGCGAGGCGGTGCATGGTCCGCGCGAGCTTATCCGCAAGCTCGGGCCGGACAGCGCCGGCACCACCGTCACGCTCGGTGTTTCAAGCGGCGGCGCTGAGCGCGATGTCTCGATCACCATCGGCGAGAAGCCGCTGAGCTGAGAGGGTCTATGGCAAACAGCGCAGCACAAGCAGTCGCGAGACCGGAGCCGGCAATTCACCGGCTGACGGTGCTGGTCGCGCTCGCCGATGCCCAGCGCGCCGAGCAACTTGCCGATGCGCTGGCCGCGAGCGACGATCTGGCGCCGGCCTTGGCTGGAAGCGGCGTCGGCCAAATGGCGGATGTCGCCATCGCCGATGAGGCCGGCCTGGAAGGCTGGGTCGTCAGTTCGGCCACCCCAATCGTCCTGCTTTCGCGGCGTGCGGGCAGCGAGCAGGTGGCAGACAATGTGCTGGCCGTGCTGCCTGCCTCCGCAGATGGCCTGCTGATCGCCGCCGCAGCGCGGTTGGCGGCCTCAGGCTACCGCGTCGGCAGGGCGGCGCCGTCGGAGGCGCATGGCGATTTCCACGATGACGAGCCTGCCGAGGAAGAGACGCCTGATGACAACCAGCCTCGCCCGGCTTTGTCGCCGCGCGAGGCGGAGGTGCTGGCGCTGCTCGCCGAAGGCGCGCCGAACAAAGTCATCGCCCGGCGGCTCAACATTTCCGTCCACACGGCGAAGTTCCATGTCGCCGCCATCCTGATCAAGCTCGGCGCCGCCAACCGCACCGACGCGATTGCGATCGCGATGCGGCAGGGATTGGTATTGGTCTGACCCCGCCCGCGCACGACGTTGCGTAATCTCGGCCCGCCCTCTTCGGCTCTTGCGCCAAGTGTGTCGCCCGCGCAAGTTGCCTTCCCAATTGAAGAGGGAGGCAAAAAATGTCGCTCAACGGAAAGACGCTGTTCATCTCGGGTGGATCGCGCGGCATCGGGCTGGCGATCGCGCTGCGCGCGGCGCGCGACGGCGCCAATGTGACGATCGCGGCCAAGACCGCCGAGCCGCATCCGAAGCTGCCGGGCACCATCTACACGGCAGCCGAAGAGATCGAGCAGGCCGGCGGCAAGGCGCTTCCGCTGCTTTGCGACATCCGGGACGAGGTCCAGGTCGCCGATGCGGTGGCAAGAACCGTCGAGCGGTTCGGCGGCATCGACATCTGCGTCAACAATGCCAGCGCCATCCAGCTCACCGGCACGCTGGAGACCGACATGAAGCGCTACGATCTGATGCACCAGATCAATACGCGCGGCACCTTCCTGGTCTCCAAAATGTGCATTCCCCACCTTAAGTTGGCGAACAATCCTCACATCCTGAATCTGGCGCCGCCGCTCGACATGAAGGCCAAGTGGTTCAAGAACCATGTCGCCTACACAATGGCCAAGTTCGGCATGTCGATGTGCACGCTGGGCATGAGCGCCGAATTCGCCAAGGACGGTATCGCGGTCAATTCGCTATGGCCGATCTCCACCATCGATACCGCTGCCGTGCGCAATCTTCTGGGCGGCGCCACGGTGGCCGCGATGAGCCGCTCGCCGGACATCATGGCCGACGCCGCGCATGCGATCTTCCTGCGCCCGTCGCGCGAAGCGACCGGCAATTTCTACATCGACGAAGAGGTGCTGCGCGCCGAAGGCGTGACGGACTTTTCGATCTATGCGCCAGGCGCGGCCGATCAGCTGGCGGGCGACTTCTTCGTTCCCGACGAGGTGTTCGCGAACTCGCAGACGAAGGTAAAAAGGATCTACTGACGGACCGGGTCCGCCTCAATCCATCTCGGCCTTCTTGCCCTTGGCGAGCGCCATGACGCGGTCGATATAGGCCAGCATCAGCGCCGAAACGACGAAGGCGAGGTGGATGATGGTCAGCCACATCAGCTGGTCGGTCGTGTAGGACACCGAATTCAGGAACACCTGCAAAAGGTGGATGGAGGAGATGGCAACGATGGTCGAGGCGACCTTGACCTTCAGCGAGCCGACATCGATTGTGCCCAGCCAATGGACCTCGCCGTCCTGCTCGTCGAAGCGGCTGACGAAATTCTCGTAGCCCGAGATGATCACCATCACCACCAGCGAGGCGACAAGCGCCGCGTCGATCAGACCGAGCATCTTCAGGATCGTGTCGGTGTCGCCCAGCGTGAAGGCGCTCATGACGAACTCATAGAGCTTCTTGCCGAAGGAGAGCGCGTAGATCGCCAGCGCGACGCCGAGCCCGAGATAGAAGGCGACCAGCAGCCAGCGCGAGGCGAGGATGACGGATTCGATGGCGAGTTCGAGACGCTTCATGAAGGCTCCGGTCAATTGCGATAGAGCGTTTCACCGTTTCACGGAAAGGCGAACCGCTCTATCTTTTGTTTTGACGCAAGTCCGGACGGAAGGCTACGGCGAAGGCGCCGAGCCTAACCGCTCCCACTGTTCCTGGAATTGCTCTGGACGTATTTCGGCCAGGTGACACAGGTTTTCAAGGCAAAAAACCCCGCCGGGGAGGGGGCCCGGCGGGGCTCAACGTGTCCCGCTGGAGTCGGGACAGGGCAGGGAACGCCCTGTCTGGAATCTGGGTGCCGCAATGCGGCGATTCAATGAGCAGGCCGGTCAGGCAGGACAATTCTTCTTGAGCCGGTAAGGAAAAAAGGCCCGTCCGAAGCGGACGGGCCCGTCTTGCGCGCTGATTCTGCAGATCCGGGCAGGATCTTGAAATCAAACGCTCATTGTTGCTCGCTGTTGCTCGCCACCGGCGCCACCAGCGAGGTGATGCGGCGGATGGCGACACGCCGGTTCTCGCGGTTCGGACCGGGCGTGTTCACCTTGAGATACTCCTCGCCATAGCCCTGCGTGGTGAGGTTCTCGGCCGGGATGCCAAAGGCGTTGGTGAGCGCCTCGGCCACCGCCTCGGCGCGGCGGTCCGACAGAGCGAGGTTCGCGTCCGGCGTGCCGACGGCGTCGGTGTGGCCTTCGATCAGGAAGGTCTCGGCCGGGTTCTTCTTCAGAAGCTTTTCCATGGCGGTGGCCACGCCTTCGAGCTTCTGCACCTCGGTGTCGGAGATGGTGGCCGAGCCGAAGTCGAAGTTCAGCGTGTCGAGGTCGATACGCCGGGCGATGTCGCGCACGCGGGCCGAGCGCTTGACCTCGTCGATCGAGTAGAGACGCTGCACCCTTTCCACAGGTGGCTGCTCGAGGAAGGTATAATATTCGTCCGGATCCTCGACTTCCTCCGAATCCAGGATGTAGTCCCGGCGCGGAATGTCGAGCCGCATCGGCGGCAGATCGTCGCCGGGATCGCGCCACTCGTCGACGTCGTTATAGTAGCGCTCGTCGACATAGCTCAGCACGTATTCGCGGCCATCCGATGTAACGCGAGATCGCCGGATGACGTCGCCATTACGGTTGCGGATGGTGATGATCCTGACGCCGTTATCGCGCTCCACGATTTCGCGGGTGCGGCCGCCCGAAAGATCCTCGTAGTAAACATCCCTGGCGCCGCGGGTGATGCGAGGAGCTTCGTTGCTTTCCACGAATGTCTGGTTGTTGAACTGAAGGATCACCCGGTCGCCGAACTGCTTCACCACGTCGGCACCCTGCGGCCGGCGGCGCTCACGGACAACCTGCTCGGGCGTAAGCTCGATCCGCTTGCCTTTCTCCTGGTCCACTGGGACGATCTTTTCGGGCTTGATCGCCTGCTGCGCCGACTTGTCGTCGGTGGGCGGCGGCCCCTGATCGACCGGAGCCGGCCTCTGCGCCTGCTCGCCACCTTGCTGCTGTCCGGCCTGATTGGCGTTCTGGCCGTTGCCGGCCTGGCCATTTTCGATTTGAGCGCCACCGGTCTGGGCTCCGCCGTTCTGGCGGTTGTCGTTGCGGCCCCGGTGCTTGCGGATGGCATCTTTCTGGCTGTCCAGGACGGGCGCCTCGTTCGGATTGGCGGTTTCGCCCTGCGCGGCGTTGCCGTTGGCAGGCTGGTTGTTGTTCGCCGGCTGATTGCCATTGGCCGGCTGCTCGCCGGTTGCGGGTTGCTGCTCGCCGCTGAGGGGCTTGCGGCCGGTCTTTGTCTGCTCTCCGGTCTGTGGCTGTTCGCCGGTCGCGGGTTGTTCACCTGTCGCGGGCTGTTCACCCATCGCCGGCTGTTCCGCGTTCGGCTTCTTGCCACGCTTCTTGTTGTCCTGGGCCTGTTCGCCCTGGGCCGGCTGTTCGCCATTCTGCAGCGGCTGGGCCTGCGGCACGGGCTCACCGGCCGGCGCCCGCTTCTTGGCCGGCTCGTTGGTCTGCGTCTGCTCGGTCGGGGCGGTCTCACCCTGCTGGTTCTGCTTAAGCTTCTTCCTGAGCTGATTGCCGCCTTGCTGGTTGTCGTTGGCGGGAGCAGTCTGTTCGGTCGGGGCAACCTGCTCGCCGGCTTGGCCGGCGGGCGCACCCTCAGTCTGCTGCTGATCGTGCTTGCGCTTCTTGCGGCCCTGGTTGCCTTGCTGCTGGTCGCCGGCGGCAGGCGCGACCTGTTCCGCGGGCTGCTGGTCGGCTGGCGCCGCTTCGATCTGCTGCTGGTTGCGCTTCTTCTTGCGCGGCTGCTGCTCCTCGGCCGCGGGCTGGCCGCCCTGGTCGGCGGGTGCAGCCTCGATCTGCTGCTGCTGGTCACGCTTCTTGCGCGGCTTGAATTGCTGCTCGTCGGCCGCCGGCTGGCCGCCCTGGTCGGCGGGTGCTGCCTGGATCTGCTGCTGTTGATCGCGCTTCTTGCGTGGCTTGAATTGTTGCTCGTCGGTCGCAGGCTGGCCGCCCTGGTCGGCGGGTGCCGCCTCGATTTGCTGCTGTTGGTCGCGCTTCTTGCGTGGCTTGAACTGCTGCTCGGCCGGTGCAGCTTCCCCGGACTGGGCGCCCTCCGTCTGCTGCTGGTCGTGCCGCTTCTTGCGCGGCTGTTGCTCGGATTCGGCGGGCGCGGCCTGTTCGGCCGGCGCCGATTCGTTTTGCTGCTCGCGCTTCTTTCTACGCGGCTGTTCGGCTCCGCCTTGCGCGCATTCTTCGGCCGACTGGCCTTCGGCGCAGGCGGCCTGAGCCAGCACGAGCGGCGCTCCGTGCAGGCCGCCGGAAGCGACACCCCCCTGCAGCGGGTACGCGCCCAACGGCGCGGATGCCATAAGCAGGCCGATTGCCGTGCCCGCCAGAATCCGTGGTTGGCGTTTCATATCGATTTCTCCTAATGGGGTCCCATCCCTGCCCAAACTTTCATCAACCATAATTGGTTCCGTCAGGCATTGGCGCCAACCAAGGATGCCTGGCCGGCCTTTTGAAGGCAATTTCGTGTTTTTCTAATGTTGATACTGGGTCGCCGCCACACAGCGCTTGACCGGAAGACCGCGGAGGGCCAAATCCAGCCAAATGACCGCGCCATTCTGGAAAACCAAGACGCTTGAGGCGATGACCCCGGCCGAATGGGAATCGCTTTGCGACGGCTGCGGCAAATGCTGCCTGTCCAAGCTCGAGGATGAGGATACGGGCGAGATCTTCTGGACAAGCGTGGGCTGCAGGCTGTTCGACGCCGAGAACTGCCGCTGCTCCGACTATGCAAACCGCCTGGCGCGGGTGCCCGATTGCGTCGGCCTGACGCCACAGAATGTGCGCACCATCACCTGGCTGCCAAAAACCTGTGCCTACCGGCTTATCGCCGAGGGCCATGATCTCTACTGGTGGCACAGACTTGTTTCGGGAAGCGCTGAGACCGTGCACGAGGCCGGCATCTCGATCCGGGGCCGGGTGAAGGCCAAGGAAACCGATCTGGCCGACCCGGACGATTATTTTGACTACATATTGGACGACGAACCTTAGCAGTTCGCGTCTGGACGACGAACCCTGATGGGTTCGCGTCTAGATGATGACGAACCCTGACGGGTTCGCACTTGGATGACGAACGCTGACGAGGCGCTTTTGACGAGCAACGACGAACCCTGCGGGTTCGCGTTTAGAATCCTGAAGGGCCTCGCTTTTAAGCACTTACGAGCGACGAACCCTGGCGGGTTCGCGCCTAAGGGGTTCGCGGTTTTGGCACGAGCGACGAACCCTGGCGGGTTCGCGTTTATATGAACCGGACATGAATGGCCGGTTCGCGGAAGGTTCAGATGCAAAAAGGCATTTTCCAGTCATCGGTTCTACGGGCGACAGCCCACAATAAGGAGAGAAGACGATGTTCAACACGATCAGGACGGCAGCCCTTTCGGCCCTTGTCGGGCTTGGCACTTTGACCGCCATTCCGGCGCATGCGGACAGCCTCTATCTCGGTTTCGGGGACAGGCACGACCCGCGTTTCGGCATCTACACCGGCGACGATGACGGTTATCGCCGCGACTGGCGCCGCGACCGCGACTGGCGCGGCTGTTCGCCGGACCGCGCCCTCGACAAGGCCGAGCGCATGGGTCTGCACCGCGCCCGCATCGTCGACATCAGCCGCCGTACCGTGAAGGTCGCAGGCCGCCAGTATGGCGACCGTGTCGTGGTGGTGTTCGCCAACGAGCGCGGCTGCCCGATCATCTATCGCTGAGGCTGAAAGGGCGATCCGTTCGAGGATCGCCTATGCGGACGATCCTCTGCGAGGATCGCCTATGAGTAGCTGAGCCCCTCAAGATGAGGCGCGGCTCGAAAACGCCCCGCAGGATGATCCTGCGGGGCGTTTTGCTAGAGCGTTTCACCGTTTCACGGAAACGGCGAACCGCTCTATCTCTTTGTTTTGACGCAATTCCGGACGGAAAACCGCTCACACTTTTCCTGGAATTGGTCTAACGGCATGTCCGCGGCTGGGCCGGATGTCACCTCAGCTCGAAGGTGACCGTGACCTGGACGTTGTAGGAATTCTCGCCGGCCTGCACGGGGACGGCCGAACGGGCCGCATCGAACGACTTCGCCGCCATCGGCATCGGCACCGGCGCGACATTCTGGTCGGCGATCTCGAGCACCTTGCCCAGACTGACGCCCGCCGCTTCGGCGAGGGTCTTTGCCTTGGCCATCGCGTCGGCGACGGCCTTCTTGCGCGCCTCGGTGATCGTGGCCTTCGGATTATCGTTGGTAAAAGCAATGCCGCCGCCCTGGTTGACGCCGAGCGACACCGCCTTGTCCAGAATCTCGCCGGTCTTGTCGACGTCGCGCACGCGCACCGACAGCGTGTTGGTCACCTGATAGGCGACGAGCTCGGCTTCCTGGCTGCCGTCGGCCTTGTTGGTGTAGTTGTAGCGCGGGTTGATCTGGATGCCGGCGGTCTGCAGGTCGCGTTCTGCAATGCCGGCGGATTTCATCGCCGCGATCACCGCCGCCATGGCGTCGTTGTTGGCGTCGAGTGCTTCGCGCGCGCTCTTGGCCTCGCGCATCACGCTGAGCGAAAGGATCGCCATGTCCGGCGCCACGGTCGCTTCGCCTTCGCCGGACACGATGATGCGTGGCGGAGGCTGGATGTCGGCGGCGCTCGCCAGCGCCGGGAACGCGACCGCGGCAGCGAGCGCGATGGGCAAAAGTTGTCTGGTCATGAAACTCCTCGAAGTCTGTGGTCCGCCCCCCCGTGCCGCATCTGCCTCGACCCGCAAAGGGCGCCGATTCCTGCAGTGCGGTGCAAGGGCTGGACCTTTCTCGCGCCATATGGGCGCAGGCCGCTCTACGGCGCGAATATGGGCTGATTTTGGCCTTTTGCGCCAGAGCTTTCGAAAGCCTTGTGCGACGACAAGAAAAACACTAAGCCAGCCCGCGTGGGGCCTGTAGCTCAATGGTTAGAGCCGGCGGCTCATAACCGCTTGGTTGGGGGTTCGAGTCCCTCCGGGCCCACCATTATCGTTATTTATCAATGCTTTATAGGGTGGTTCGCCACGAGGTTCGCCAATAGGTTCGCCAAGCATCGGCTTGCGCGTGACCAGACGCACGACGCGGTCCATCCCCTGGACCGCCAGCCGAACCTGCGAGGCCTCGCGCGAATACAGTTCGGCATGGTCGATATCGTCGTGCCCTAGTACGTCCATGAGCTGTCTGGTCGAGGCCTCGGCCTCCGCCAGATAAACACCGAGCGACTTCCGCAAGCCATGCAGTGTCGATTAGGAATCGGCGGCTGCCGCTCGCCCTAAGGGAAGCCTCCGCAGCAGTCGCGGTTGCGCGCTGAAAAGCTCGCGGCACGCTCGTCATGGCTTTTGTACCAGCACGTCACGCGCGATCGCCCACGTTTCCCGCAGTGCGACTAGGTCCCTCCGGTCGCGTTCGGAGAGATGCTCGCTGTGCGCGATAATCGCCGTGACATAGCGCTCCAGCATGCTATCAACACGCTTCAGCTTCTCATGCTCATCGTGGCTCCAGGCCGAGAGCATGTCTTCGAGCGCGAAGCCATCATGCCTCCAGCTGTGGCGGTGCGAGGACCCGCCCGGCGCCTCCTCGGCATCCCAGTCATCCTCGGTTCCCGCGCTGCCCTCTGGCTCGAGCATCTCGCGCAGCCACGCCTGGAGACCGGCTACGCTTAGAAGGCGGCTGATCGCCGCCGAGTCGCGCTCGATGCCCGGCACGACTGCGACGCGCTGGAGCCAGGCGGCCGGGGCAGCGTCGCCGATCGATAGACGGAACTGAACAAGGTCAGTCTGGAGCGACAATGGCACCTCGCCCAGGACAACTGCCTCCGCACCGGTTGGCCAACTTTGGAGCGGGATAGTTCCAAGTCCGACCTCCAGCCGTCCTCCCGCCGGCAGGACCGGTGCTCGCGCACTAGTCAGGGTAAACGTTTTGGCGTCGCGCTGAAGAGTGAGCGGAAGCTCGGCGATGGTTAAGCGGAGCTCTTCCAGTCGTCGGTTGTCGACATCTGCTTGCGTTTCGGCCAGTGTGTCGAGGATGATAGGCGGGACCGGAAACGCTGATCCGACGATTGCGGCGACGCCATCGATTTCAGACTGCCCTCCGGTAAAGCGAGCGACAGCCTCCGCGTTTCGGGCCGACCAAGCGCGATCGGTCGCATTAGCGCTCCCGGTCACGATATCGATGCTCGAACCGCCGATTGCGGCAAAAAGCTTGGCGTGCAGGCCGGTGTGCTCTGCCGCGTTGCCTGTTTCGCCTTCCTGATCGTCCTGTCCAGGGACCGCTGACGGAATGGCCCTTTCATCGTCTCCTTCGGGATCCGGCGCGTTCAGTGAGAGGATCTTGAAATCGGCAAGAGCGGCCTTGCTCGCAGAGCCGAGCTTCCGAAGGGCCGAAAGAGTGGTGACGAGCTGCGGTCCCTGCTCATGGCTGTGGATTGGGCGAGCGTGGAAACGAAGCCGTCCTCGAGGAAGGGACTGACCACCACGAGCTTGCGCTTCTCACCGTCCATAAACGCCGGTACCGGGCGCGTTTCAGGAAGCCAGAGATCAATCGAGCGCACCTCGATGCCGGAGGGCGCGGTCCAGCGGACTGACCGCAATTCGCGCGCGAGACTCTCGGGATGGATGTTCGGCAGCTTGGCCAGTCTGGCAAGTTCGGCACCTAGGGTATCTATCCCGGCAATCTCCTGGCTACCTTTTCGCTTTTTTGTCTCGCCGTCGAGGACTAGGCCAAGATCGAGATCCCGGCTCATTGTGAGATTGCGGCTTCCGATCCAGAGGCGCCAGAACTGGCGCTGATCATTTTCATGGCAGATGAGCGCAAGCTTTGGGTGCCAGCTCGAAACGCGCTCGCGATAGTCCATTTCGACAACTAGCTGGTCGAGCACGGCGGTAATCTTCGGGAGCTTTCGGCCGCGATGTATGCGCCCGCGCTGCACGACGAACCGAACCTTGTCGCGAAGCGCCTCGAGCGCGCTCGCAAAATCGGATTTGTTGCCGCCACCATTGTCGCGTCCTCGCGCGTGGAGGTGCAACAGCGTGCCGCCTAACACGATGGGTCGGCCGAGTAGGAGGCGAAGAGCGCAAACCGGGTAGCCGCGAGCTTCGGCGGACGAAGCAGTTCTAGAAATGCCTGTCCGGGGAAGTCACGTGGCTTCTTGCTCATGCGCCGACCAGATCCGCAAGCAGCATCTGGATACGATCCCAGCGATAATGAAGCGGCTGAGCTTGTGGGTGCTCTGCGCTGGTCCACTCGGTTCGCAGGTCCACGGCAAACTGGGTGTTGGAAAGGCGCGCGCGGCGACCTTTGCGATATTGCTCAGCGTCCCGATACATAGGCTCGAGTTCCATTGGATCGGTCGCACCGCGCTTCAGCCAGTCCAGGGTGAGCCGGAGCGCCTCGGACACGGCAACAGGAAGATGCTTCACATCCTCGCAAAAGCCGGACCATTCGAGCTTCGCGGCCTGTTCGGCCCATCGGGAGACCACGGTCGGCAGCGCCGACCGCTGGATCCTGGAGGGCGGCGTCCCGTCACGCTCCTGAAGGGTTTCAACTTGGGCAGCGTAGATCGCGCGTCCGATCGCGGCAAGCGCCGCTGCTTGGCCGGCGCGTACGAGGACGGGTCGCTCCTTACCGGCAAGCTGCAGGACCTGGCGGCCCCAAGCCGTCCGGGTTCCGGCGATATCCTCTCCGACTAGTTGCGCCAGCACAGACTTCTCGCCCGGATTGTCCGGCGAGGTGAGGCTGCGAAGCCGCTTGGCGAGGAATGTCCTCTCAGTCTTCAGCAGCCTGAACGTGAGCGTCCCTTCGCCATCCCTTGCCCACTCGTTGGGTGCCTCGGGGCAGGCGAATGGCCACGCGGCGGTAGAGAGGGGTCTGCCCTCTTCATCTTTCAGCAGGGTAGATCGCTTTCCGGTGACCAGTCGCTCGACCTGATAGCGGCTGAGCGGTCCGCTTCCGTCATGCCCGCGCAATATGCCCCACTGCTGCAGCGCACCCCAATAAACCTGGCTCGGGCGCTGCTCGACCGGCTCGGGATAGTTGCGGCTGCCGATGACACCGCTCTCTCCCTTGAGGCGTCCGGTGAGCCTGTATTCGCGGTCCTTGATGCTATCCCGCGTGCTCCGGCTACTGGCAGGCTTGAGCTGCTCGTCGCGATAGAGCCAGGGGACGAACAGTACGTGCCGAAGACGCGTATGCAGCACCGACGTGCCTGGAAAGAAGCGGTCAGCGTACCGCTGGTGGATGGAAAGAAAGCCGATCTCGTCACGCACGCCCTGCTGGTCGGCGGCCATGAACTTCCGCGCCTCTCGCATCGCTTCCGGCGAAAGATATGTCATCCCGAATGACGCCACGATGACCCCTTACCCTGGAATGGATGGTGACGAAGCTGTCCGCAACTTCCCAGTCCGGTGCGTAACCAAGTTACCGGCGTCCGGCTCCGCGTCATTGGGATGGACAGGCCACTTCGGCCATACCCGTGCAAGCGGACTTCAGCTTCACCAGGCTGGGAAAGTACTTGGCCAGCGGCGAAAGTTCCTCGGCAAAACAGCCGTGATTGTCAGGCCACAGCGGCGCATGGTCTGTGGGTTTCGCTGGCCAGTATCCCGGAGGCATCGTCCTGTTGGCGGCCATCTCGATCACCCCGGCGCAAAACTTGCTACCCGACGTGACTTGGGGAAGGCCATGGCAGCTGAAGCATCCACCGGTGCCTTGAGGATCGATCGCGTCGAAATTGGTCCAGGGCGAAGGGCTATCTCCCAGGCCGAGGAACTCGAACTTCTGGGAGACCGGAACCTTGGCTGCGTACATCGACCTGACGACCATCCCGAGGGCTGTGCCCGGATGCACGATGAATGGATTGTTGCCCAAATGGCAAAGGTTGCAGAAGTCCCCATCCTTGGGGTGCACTAAATCGCTGAAACTCCGTTTCTGGAAATCTTCCCAGCTGATCCGTTTCGTAGATGCGCCGTCATAGATGACATTGTCGAAGAAGCATGCCTTTTGCTGCGAGCTGTCGGTGCAGATCGTTCCGACAAATTGCTCATCCCTGTCGGCTTTGCGCCGGACGAGGGCGACGCAGAACCCGCCGGAAGCAGCATCCTTGTACGTCCAGACCTCGCTGTCGTTCCAGTCCGAGCGGACGAAGTAGATAGCGGTGTCGGAGCCAAGGTGCTCGCGGAAAGTCCAAGCGGGATCGGTCGCGAACGAACCGGGTACAGGTACTCCGGCGTCGGTGCAGTTCTTCTGGTAGGCGGCAACCTCGTCGCGGTGGCTAGCGCCGGCCGATGCGCCGCTCTCCACGAGCACCGCACCTGCGCCCTGCCGCTTGATGATTTCATCCACCACCAGCCATCCGCGCACAAGCTGGCGGGCGACCTGGCGCTGCTGCACGATCGCATCAGTGTTGGCAATGGCTGCGGCCAACTCGATCTCGACAAAGTTCCTTTCCGCCTGCTCGTTCGCTGAGGTGTCCGGTCCACGCAGCCTTTCAGCCATCGCATGATATCGGGCCGAGGCGTCTGCAGTCAGTTTGGCCTCGACGCAGGAGTGGACACCCTTCAGCAGCGCGGCGCGATTAGCATCAGAGACATTAACTTCGACGAGCGACGGCACCTCGAAAATGCCGCCATAAGCAGCGATGAGGCCACATGAATCAGCCGAAGCCGTCTTTTCGGTTCCACTCCCGAACCACCACGCCGCGATGGCGAGGGCGACCAGCAAGGCGGCCAAGGCTGAGACGGTCTCCCGGCGCCGAAGCATCTCAGTTCCTCACCTGGTCGAGTAGTCGGGCCGAGAATGGCGTGTGCAGGAAAACGCCAGGCCTGAGACGGTGTGGAGGCGGCTTGCCAAGGCTGTCGATCAGCAGGAGGGCGTCGCGGGTCTTCAGCGCCGGCCCACTTGCCACGATCCAGTCGAGCGCCGCCTGCTGGAGCCCTCCGGGCAGGCCGGCGCCAGCCAACACCTGCTTCCATGTGCGCGACTTGAAATGGGTCCTGGACGCCACGGCCATCACGGCCTTGACGTGCGGCTCGTCTAGCACGCCGACCGCAAGCATGCGCTCCACGACGTCAGCTACGTCGACGAGCGGGACTGTCAATGGTAGATGGCCGATTTCGGCGGGACCGTGCAACACCGCCACGTCGGCATCGGCTATGCGCCGGCCCCAGCGATAGTCCTCGAAGACGCGGCCAATGCCGATCATGCCGAACTGCCAGCATTCGGCGGCCCGCAATGCGCCCATGCTGGCCGCGCCGAGCACGTTGCAACCAGCGTCCAATGCAAACAGAATCTCCTTGTGCCACACCGCAGGGCCGGATTCGAACACGCCGTCGATGAGGCCGATGACCTTGCGGCCTTCGAGAGCCGCACGCATCAGGTCACCGCAACGTGCCGGCCGAGCAATGTCGAAGTCCTGCCCGCCGCATACACCCGTGCCATGCAGGCTTGGCCCGGCAAAGACGAGCGCCCTCATGCCAGGCTCCACTGACGTAGAAGCTTGCCGGCAGCCCGTGCGGAATTCGGGTAGGACTCGGGTCGGCTGATGCTGATCAGATCATCGGCCAGCACACGCACCGCTTCGAGCCCGAATGGACCACCGCCAAGCGCGAAAACATAAAGATCGCCGCCCCCTAGTGTAACGGCCGCGATGGCATCGTCCAAGGCCGGATCTTCCTGGGGTGGCTTGCCATTGCCTGGCGGTAGGAACCGGCAGGTGCCGAACAGTCTTTCGGTGCTGCTGCCCGTCACGCCACGATATTCCCCCTCGAAAAGGTCGTCTCTGGCGCCGGAGATGAACAGAACCCGGCATTGTACCGCTTCAAGCAGGGCGGCTAGTGCTGCATCCTCCAGCCGTGGCCGGCAACCGTATCCGCTGAAATAGATGCGTTCGCGCGAACTGTCCTGCTGCGGCAGCAAAGCGGCCATCACCACCGGCAGGGCGCTGTCATAGCCCACGACACTGAAACGCGCTTCGATGCCTGTTGCGGCGATGCGTGACATAGCGCGAAGCAGGTCGTGGTCCTCGCCGGCAGCCAATTCGATATCGCTCGCCTTCCGCGCGGCTGGGGCAAGCATCGCGCCAAACAAGGCATCATCCTCGATGAGCTCGCCAAGCGCATGCGCGAACGCCGAGGCGAAATCACCGCCGGAGGCCAGGCCAGTCGAACTTATCCGGAAATCGCGCGTGTTCCATGGTGAGAGCGTAGCCATGTCCATGCCGATCAACTCATACGGGGCGTAGACCGGTTCGCCGGTCAGCCAGGACAAACCGCGGACCCAGGCAAGCTCCTTATCCGGCGGCAGGTGCCCCGCCGCGCATCGCGATTGGCGCTCGAGCGGCACGCTGCGCAGGCCGCGGCGCGCGAGCCCGATCTGCGTGTCAATGATCGCGGTCAAGGCGGAAGCATCTTCGGCCAGCGCCTGCTCGCAACTCTCCATTACCGCCGAAACCCAGGCGGCGTCGAACGTCATGCCCTTGCCGGAAGAAACCGAAAGCGAGCGCGACGCGGGCCTGACCGCCGAGCAGACAGGAATGCCGATCACGTCCAGATCGGTTAGGTCAGCGACCCGGGTAATGCCAAAGCAGGCAAGCACGGACTCCAGGTCCGCGCGCGTGAGCCGGCGCGGCGCCGGCTCCCAGCCCACGATTGTCCGGCTGCGAAACGCCTGCAACCGTTCAAATGCTTCCTCAACATCGGTATGCACGGAGGCCGACCGCCTCAGGGCTTCTCGGGCCACGGCGGCAGCTCATCAAGATTGTCGGAGGTCAGGTTGCTGATGACATAGGGCGGGTCGATCCGGGTGGGTGGCGCTTTGGCGTCCATATGGTCCCTGATATAGTCCCTGATGTCGACAGCTGGTCCCGCACTCCTCGCCTTGGCGACGATCTCTCCGGGGTCAATCGTCAGCGCCACGCAGAAGTCGACGTCGCAAACCGTGCCGTTGTTGCGAATCACACGGCCGATCGCCGCGGCGTTGTCGAGTTCCTCGAAAACCTTGCGTTCGTAGTCGAGATCGAATGTGCCATGGGGGTTATCCTTCACATCCTTGATCTCGGTCTCGCGCTGCTTGAGAAAATCCAGATGGACCCCGCGCAGGAAGGGCAGGAGTTCCTGCACGACTGCCCCATATGTGGTCATCCGATCTTTGCCCGACATCTGGTTGATAGCAGGATTCTTCAGGTCGTCGTCCGAATAATGGAGCACCATGACAGGGTCGGTGATCACGAGAGTCAGGCCCTGTTCCTTGTCTCCGATGATGAATGCACGAGATGACTTGGTGGACATATTTTCCTCCTATTTGATTCCGGCAATTCGCAACCCATCGATGAAAGGTTGCAGGTCGGCCCGCGAGCGGTGCGGCTGCAGCCTCGCCATGCCTTCCGCCGTCTCGCCCGGGTAGTTTTCTCGCAGTCGGCGCGCATAGCCGGCGGCTTCCGACCGGTTGCCGAGATGGCCATGGCTTGAAACCAGCAGGCGCAATACCGGCTCATCGTTACGCAGGCGCCCGCACAGCTCGATCGACTTGGCGTAGTCCGCCTGCGAGAAGGCAATGCTTGCCCCTGCCCACCAGTAGTGATCCGGCGGTGTGGGATTGAGGTCGATCGAGCGCTCGAACGAGGCCCATGCCTCGTCCGGGTCGCCGATATGGCCCAGCGCATCGGCGTAATCGAGCAGGATATCGGCGGAGTTCGGGTGGCGCTCGCGGGCCAGCATGAAGCTACCGAGGCACTCGTCGAAGTCATGCTGGTAAAGGGCGACCATGGCGCGGCGCCAGTAGCCCGCCGAGTTGGAAGGATCGGAGATAATCGCGCGCTCGGCAATGTCGCGGGCCTGAGCCAGCAGCGACGGATCGTTGCCACCAAGCAGCAGCCATTCGAGGTAAAGCGATCGCGAGACGCCAGAATAAGCGTCGGAAAATCGGCCGTCCTGCGAAATGGCTTCAGCATAGTAGCCCCGTGCGCGCCGGACGCTGCGCAGGTCGCAGGTCTGTAGCCTGTCCTGTCCCTTGAGGAATTCGAGATAGGCGGAGGCGTCTTCAGTGCGATCGGGCGACGCCATGCTATGCCGCTCGATGGCGCTCGACAGCTCGGATGCCACGCGGCTGACAAGCGCACGGTTCGAGCTGACGATCAAATCCCGCGAAAGCGGATAGTCGCCTGACCATACGATCGCGGCCGAGTTGGCCTGCACGAGGCGCACCGTGAGCTCGCTGCCACTTCGTCCGGGCCGCACAAAGGTACTCACGGCATAGTCGGCGCGCAGAGGCGAACTGCTGTCGAGGGCACCGCCGTCGCTCTTTGCCTGGAACGAACTGTGAGCCGCCAACGTCACCAAGCTCTTGTGCCGGGCAAGCTCATTTGCCGCATCCTCGACGAAGGCGCGCTGCAGGTTTTCCTCGCCAGACGGCGAAACCCAGTTCGGTGCGAGCAGGGCGACGCGTGGTCTGTGCGAAGATGGAAGCCTCTCAGGGTCGATGACTGCCGGCCCGACATCGATCGACCGTGCCGTAGCGCGCGCAAGCATGGCGCGCGTGTCCGACCTAGGTCCGACAGCCCCGTCCAAGCGAAGCACGTCGGTGAGCAGAGCAAACACGCGACGGGACTCGTCCGCCCGGCCGAGCGCCCCATAGGCCGCGATGAGGGATCTGTAAGTTTCCTCTCGGCCATTGTCGATTGCAAGAGCATGTCGCTCCAAGGCCTGGATCACGGATACGTTCGCATGGCCGTATCGAGTCAGCTCCTTCAGCGCTGCATGGGCGAAGCCGAAATAGCGTTCGCGCAGATAGGCGCGCGATACGCTGAACGGGTCCTCATGTGCCGGCCCCTCGATACTCTGCAGCAGGTCGCCCCTATAGATCTCCATGAGTTGCCGCAGCGAGTTCTCTCCACCAAGCGCATCGAACTCAAGGAAGCAACACACATCGATGCGTGAGGGGTCGGTGATCCTGAGCATCTTGTCGTCGACAGACATTATTGAGCCCAGGGAGGGCAATGCTTTCGACATGCGCAGTATCAGCTGGCGCATATTGCCCATATTGGCATGCGTATCATGACTATCCCAGAGCTGAGATGCGGCTTGGGCGCGGGTCATTGCCCGAGTTGGAGCCAACGCCAGCAACGCAATCAAGCAAAAGCCGCGCGACGGGAACGCCCGTTCCTGAAATCCTTGGTCGATCTCAGGATCTCCAAAGAGCCTTATCGCGAAAGCGTTGCTCATGTCCAAAATAACCCCGGCCGATCTCAACCTTCCGCCGGATCACTAGAAATATCAATAGTACTTCGCACTACTGCTCGCGTCAGGAGTTCGCAGTGTAACGCTCCTGTCACGCCGGTCGGTGAATTGTGCCGTCCAGCCAGTCAAATGGTCGTGCAACGAGCAATCTCCCAGCGCTTGCACCGCACTTGATCGGGGCGGGCG
>NZ_JAIUHT010000025.1:0-84669 GCF_020165255.1 Mesorhizobium sp. CA12 | reverse complement strand
GTAGGCAGTAGGCAGTAGGCAGTAGGCAGTAGGCAGTAGGCAGTAGGCAGTAGGCAGTAGGCAGTAGGCAGTAGGTGTCTCCTTCCCTATTGCCTATTTGCCTAATCTTTACTGCCTCTTTCCCGGTTTCTGCCAGCCCGTGCCGAGCAGCCCGATCTCGCGGAGCTCCCTGTCCATCGTCTTCGCGATGTCCCGGCGTCCAGCGCCGATGTCGCGCAGCTGGCCGTCGGAAAGGTCTTCGACTGACTCGTGCGGCAGCCAGACGGCGACGCGAGCCTGGCGCAGCCAATCGCGTGCTGAACGCAGCCAAAGCGTGAAGCCGGAACGGGATTCCAGGGTGGTGCATGACTTCAGGACGATCTCAGACATGGCTCTATCCGTGTTCTCTGGATATCAAATCCGGTTTTATAGTGTTTCGATGAAGCCATGATGCCGGATTGAAAAACAAACGGGAAACGAGTAGTTCTTTTCTGATCGTCAAGTTTTATTTGGAGATCATATGTCCAAGCTGCTGCCGGGAACGCGTGCGCTGCGGACGTTCGAAGCGGCCGCCAGGCATCTCAACTTCACCCGCGCGGCCGACGAGCTCGGCCTGACGCCAGCGGCGGTCAGCCACCAGATCAAGGAAATCGAGGATCAGCTCGGGCTAGTGCTGTTCACGCGCACCAGCCGCACTATCCGGCTGACGGAGGCAGGCAATGTGCTGCTGGAGGCCTCGGTCGATGCGCTTGACCTGCTGAACCGCGCCGTCAGCCGCGCCCGCAAGATGACCCGCGGCACGGCGCTGCTGAAGGTGACGCTCGACGCGCAGTTCGCGACGAAATGGCTGATGCGCCGCGTCGACGACTTCCGCAAGCAAAAGCCGGGCATCGAGCTGCGCTTCGACATCACCTACGATGTCCGGGATTTCGACCTCGACGACGTCGATGTCGGCATCCGCTTCGGCGCCGGCAAATATCCGGGGCTCTGCGCGCATCGGCTGTTCGAGAACATCATCATCCCGGTATGCAGCCCAGCGCTGCTGGCGTCAGGTCCGCCGCTGAAGGAGCCGCGCGACCTGTTCAACCACACGCTCGCGCATATCGAATGGTCACGGCAGGGCGTGACCTGGCCGAACTGGAGCATGTGGATGCACGCGGCCGGCGTCGACGACTTCGACGACAGCCGCACCCTGGTCTTCGGATCGTCGACCGACGCCACCCAGGCGGCGCTCGACGGCAACGCGGTGGCGCTCGCCGACTTCGCCATGGTCGCCAACGATCTTTCCCAGGGACGTCTGGTGCGGCCTTTCGAGCTCGGCATCAAGGTCGCGCCGGAATTCGCCTATTTCCTGGTCTATCCGGAGGCGGCGAAGGACGACGCGCGCGTCGTCGCCTTTCGCGAATGGCTTACCGAGGAGGCGGCGAAGACGCCGACGTGATGGCCTAAATACTTGTTTCCGCGCAATTCCGGAGGGAAGGCTACGGCGAAGTCGCCGAGCCTAAACGCTTACACTTTTCCTGGAATTGCTTTAGCCAGCCGCGGCGGCCGGCGCGCCGAACCAGCCGATGATGGCGCCGATGATCAGCATCACGCCCAGCCAGTGGCCGGCATCGATCAGCGTCAGGGTCCAGCCGAAGCCTTCATAACGGTGGTTGACGGTGAGCGTGGTAGCGATGAAGCCGAGCCAAAGCACGAAGCCGAACAGCAGCCCGGCGATCGGGTTCGGCTCGCCGCCGGTTATCGCGCCCACCACCAGCGTCAGCACGAGCGCCATGATCAGCTCGGCGATGAAGCTGACGACGAAGGGAGCGACCGAGCGCTGCATGGTGGCCGGGTCGAGCTTGGCGGCCTTCAGCCAAGGCTTGCTCAAGCCCATGTACCAGGCGGCGCCGAACAGCCACGCGACGGCGGCGGCGGCGATCACCGCCAGCCAGTTCACGACCGAAAAATCCATGCTTTCCCCTCCAAGTTGAAAGGCGATGGAACGCTTGTTCGGCGATCGCGTCAAGCAAGGCGCCAGACGGTCGTGCGCTTGACTTCGGCATCTTCCAGCACGCGCGTCACCGGAACCTGGTACATGGCAAGCGCTTCCAACCCGGTCCTGGGGAGATAGGCACGGCCGGGATCACCGACGAGGATCTCGGCGCCGCGCGCCTTCAGAGAGGTGAACCAGGGCAGCAACCGGTCGGCGAAGGTCTTGTCGTAGAAGACGTCGCCGGCAAGCAAGACGTCCCAGCCATCGTCGGTGCCGACGCAATCCGTGCCGCGGAATTGCGCTTCAACGCCGTTGGCTTCGAGGTTGAGCGCGATCGCCGTCTCGCAGAACGAGTCGATGTCGGCGGCGATTACTTGCTTCGCGCCGGCTTTCATCGCTGCGATCGCGACGAGGCCGGAACCAGAGGCGAAATCGAGCACCCGTTTGCCGCGTACGGTGCCCGGATTGTCGAGCACATAGCGGGCGAGGCCCTGGCCGCCGGCCCAGGCGAAGGCCCAGAAAGGCGGCGGCAGGCCGATCTCGGCCAGCTCTTCCTCGGTGCGCAGCCATAGATCATGCGCCTCGTCGGCGAGGTGCAGCAGCACTTCCGGCACATGCGGCGGCGCCATCAGCGCCGTGTTGTCGAGGATGAACTTTCTCGCGCTTCTCGGCGTGAGCTTGGTCACGGCGCCGGGTTGAGCTCGGCCATGCGGCAGACCTCTTTCCATTCGGCCGGCGTCACCGGCTGCACGGAAAGCCGGCCGAGCCGGACCAGCGCCATCTCGGCGAGCTTCGGGTTGGCCTTGACCTCTTCCAGCGTCACCGGCTTCGGCACGTCCTTATAGGCGCGGATGTCGACGCATTCCCAGCGCGGATCGTCGGTCGTGGTGTCGGGATGGGCCAGCGCGCAGACCTCGGCGATGCCGACGATGTCGAGGCCCTCATTGGAATGGTAGAAGAAACCGAGATCGCCGATCTGCATCGCCTTCATGTTGTTGCGGGCGGCGTAGTTGCGAACGCCGTCCCATTGCGTGCCGGCCTTGCCTTTGGCCTTCAGCGCCTCGAAGGAAAAGACCGAGGGTTCGGACTTGAACAGCCAGTAGTTCATATCGTTTGTCCCATCGCTTTGTCGCACCGCCACGCATGGCGTTCCCGTCTATGCTTACTCTCTCGCCGTCGATGCGGCGAGGGCAGCCAATCATGCGCCGGCGGGCTTCTGGAAGACCCAGTTCCACGGACGGATCTGGACGCTTTCGAACAGGCCGGCCTTAGCGTAGGGATCGGCCGCGGCCAAAGCTTGGGCAGCAGCCATGTCCGGCGCTTCGATCATCACCAGGCTGCCGTCCGGCTTGCCGTCGGCGTCGAGGAAGGGACCCGCAAAGGCAAGCTTGCCGTCGGCGATCAGGCCTTCCAGGAACGCCGCATGCGCCGGCCGCGTGTCGACGCGCAGCTGCAGGCTGCCGGGCTTGTCCTTGCAAATCAACGCAAACAGCATTTTCAACTCCGATGGTCAGATGTCGGTTTCGGTTTTGAGCGGCCTCGTCATCAGCGCGGTCACGGCCTGGCCGATCGTCACCTTGCCGTCGAGGATGGCGGCGACGGCCGAGATGATCGGCGCCTCGATGCCGCGCTCGGCGGCGATGCGGGCGGCGATGCCCGCCGTCGGCACGCCTTCGGCCAGCGGCAGGCCGGCAAGCGGCTTGCCCTGGCCGAGCGCCAAGCCATAGGCGAAATTGCGCGACTGTGCCGAGGAGCAAGTGAGCAAGAGGTCGCCGAGGCCGGAAAGCCCCATCAGAGTTTCCGGCCGGGCGTCGAAGGCCGCGCCGATGCGGCGCAATTCGACGAAGCCGCGCGTCACCATGGCGGCCTGGGCGCTGGCGCCGAGGCCTGCGCCAGTGACAGCACCGGCGGCAATGGCAAAGACGTTCTTCAGCGCGCCGCCGATCTCGACGCCGATCAGGTCGTCGCTCGAATAGCAGCGCAGGTTCTCCGCTGAGAAGCGCGCGGCAAGCTCGGCCGCCAATTCCGCATCGCGGGCGGCAACCACCACGGCGGTCGGCAGGCCGCGCGCGACGTCGCTGGCGAAGCTCGGGCCGGAAAGCGCCGCGACCGGATTGCCCGGCAGGCTTTCCTCGACGATCGCCGAGAGCAGCGCGCCGGTATCGCGCTCGATGCCCTTGGCGCAGAGCACCAGCGGCGCTCCCTGGGGCACATGGTTGCGGGCGTTGGCCAGGATGGCGCGCAGCGACTGCGCCGGCGTCACGGCGAGCACGCAGTCGGCGCCTTCAAGCGCCGCGGCAATGTCGCTGGTGGCCGTGATGCCGGGCTCGATCCTGATGCTGGGCAGGTAGCGCGGGTTCTGGCCGCGGGCGATGGCGGCGACGGTTTCGGCGTCGCGAGCATAGAGCCGGACATCATGGCCGGCGCGCAACATGGCCAGCGCCAGCGCCGTGCCCCAGGCGCCGCCGCCCAGCACCGCAACACGCCAGCCGCTGGTGCTCTTCTTGGTCATGCCTTGGCACCACGCCGGCCCGAGCCGACCAGAGGCGCGGAAACACTGTCGAGCGGCCAGCGCGAGCGCGGCACGAAATCGGCGGCATTTTCGTCGGCGATGCCGGCGCGCAGCCGCTCTATGCCGGCCCAGGCGATCATCGCCGCATTGTCGGTGCAAAGCTTCTGCGGCGGCGCGACGAATGCGAAGCCGGCCTCGAAACACAGCGCTTCGAGCGTCGCCTTGATGGTGCGGTTGGCGGCGACGCCGCCGGCAACGACCAGCGCCGGCTTTGGATGGTCCGGGAATTCCTGGCGGAACCGGGCAAGGGTGCGGCCGACACGATCGTCCAGCGCGTCGGCCACCGCGGCCTGGAAAGAGGCGCAGATGTCGGCGACGTCCTGGTCGCTCAGCGGCGCGATCGCCGTCGCCGCCTGGCGCACCGCCGTCTTCAGGCCGGAGAAGGAGAAATCGGGCTGCGCCGAGCCCTTCATCGGGCGCGGGAAGGCAAAGCGGCCTGCATCGCCGCTGGCGGCCGCCTTCTCGACATTCGGGCCGCCGGGATAGGGCAGGCCAAGCATCTTGGCGGTCTTGTCGAAGGCCTCGCCCAGCGCATCGTCTATGGTGGTCGCCCAGCGCTGGTAATCGCCGACGCCGCGCACCGCGACGATCTGGGTGTGGCCGCCGGAAACGAGCAGGAGAAGGTAAGGAAAATCGAGGCCGTCGGTCAGCCGTGCCGTCAGCGCGTGGCCTTCGAGGTGGTTGATGGCGATCAGCGGCTTGTTGGCGGCGGCGGCGATTGCCTTGGCGGTCATCAAGCCGACGATCAATCCGCCGACCAGGCCCGGCCCTGCTGTCGCGGCGATCGCGTCGATCTCATCGAGCGACACCGCCGAATCGGCGAGCGCCGCCTCGACGATGCCGTCCAGCGCCTCGACATGGGCGCGGGCGGCGATCTCCGGCACGACGCCGCCAAAGGCCGCATGCTCCTCGATCTGGCTGAGCACGATGTTGGACAGGATTTCGGGCGCGGCGACGCCGTCCAGCGCCACAACGCTGGCCGCCGTCTCGTCGCAGCTCGTCTCAATGCCCAGAACGCGGATCAATTGGTCGCTGGCCTCTATGATTGTATCACCGGCCAATCCCAATTAGGAAAAGGCCCGGCAGACCTCAAGCTGCCCCGGGGGGTTATCACGGACCGCGCGCCATGCAAACTTTGAAAATCGGAACACGCGGCAGTCCGCTGGCATTGGCCCAGGCGCATGAGACGCGGGCGCGGCTGATGCAGGCGCATGGCCTGCCCGAAGAGGCGTTCGAAGTGGTGCCGATCTCGACCAGTGGTGACCGCATCCAGGACCGGCCGCTGTCGGAGGCCGGCGGCAAGGGCCTGTTCACCAAGGAAATCGAGGAAGCGCTGCTCGAGCGCCGCATCGACATCGCCGTGCATTCGTCGAAGGACATGCCGACGGTGCTGCCCGTCGGGCTGGAGCTTGTCACTTTCCTGCCGCGCGAGGACGCGCGCGACGCCTTTATCGGCAAGAACGTGAAGCGGATCGCGGACCTGCCGCATGGCGCCGCGGTCGGATCGTCATCGCTGCGCCGTCAAGCGCTGATCCGCCGCATGCGGCCGGATCTCGACGTGGTGATCTTCCGCGGCAATGTGCAGACCAGGCTGCGCAAGCTGGACGAAGGCGTCGCCGAGGGCACCATCCTCGCCTATGCCGGATTGAAGCGCCTCGGACTTGAGCATGTCGTCACCGACCTGATGCCGCTGGAAGCTTTTCCGCCGGCGCCGGGGCAAGGCGCGATCGGCATCGAAACCCGCATCGGCGACCGCGACGTCGAAAAGATGCTGGCGGCGATCCATCACGTGCCGACCGGCCAGGCGCTCACCTGCGAGCGTGCCTTCCTCGCCGCGCTCGACGGCTCCTGCCGCACGCCGATCGCCGGCCATGCGATGGTGGCGGGCGAAAAACTGTCCTTTGACGGACTGATCATCTCGCCCGACGGCACGGAATCGCACGAGGTCCAGTTGGAAGGCGAGGCTGCCGACGCGGCGGAGATCGGCCTGGACGCGGCGCGCACGGTCCGCACCAAGGCTGGTGCGACATTCTTCGACGGCTGGGCCTGACATGATCCGCGTCCTGGTGACGAGGCCGGAGCCTGGCGCGTCGCGCACGGCACGGCGCCTCGAAGCCCTGGGATTCCAACCCGTCTTGCTGCCGGTGACCGAGACGAGCGCATTGCCGGTCGAGGCGAGCATCGGCACCGATGCCGTCGCGGTCGTCGTCACCAGCGCCAATGCGGTGCGGCATGCGCCGAAGGCGCTGATCGCGGCACTTGCGCGCCTACCTTGCCACGCGGTCGGGAAAAGGACGGCCGAGGCCTGCCGCGCGGCGGGATTTTTCGCCGTCACCGAAGGTCCGGGCGATGCCGAGGCGCTGGCCTATGCCATCGCCGGCTGCCTTGCCGGCAAGGCAATCGTCTATCTGTGCGGCCGCGTCCGCTTGCCTGCGTTCGAGCAGCGGCTGGCGGCGGCTGGCGTGCATGTCCAGGCGATCGAGACCTACGACACGACAGGTGTCGACCATGGCGATGCCGATGTGGTCGCCCGCCTGTCGGATCGGCCGATCGACGCGGCGCTGCTCTATTCGGCCAAAGCCAGCTTGGCGCTGGCCAGCCTGATTGCGCGGCCGGCCTTGCGGCATCTCTTTGAAAAAACGGAATTCCTGGCGCTTTCGGCGCGTGTCGCCGAGCCGCTGGGCAGGGTTGCCGGTAGCAGGGTCCGCACTGCACCCAAACCCGAGGAAGAGGCGCTGCTGGCGCTTTTGTCGCTGCCCGGCTGAGCCGCGTCATCACACCGCCCCTTTTCACCGCTTGGTGATGTGCTAGAGCATCCTGACGCTCTGGACCCCTTTGATCCATCCTCAAGCCATTTTGCGGAGCCCAAGCATGGTCAAGACGCCGAAGATGCGACATTCGAAGACCCGGCGCGAGCCGGTGACCATCGAACTCGAGCCCGGCGCCGTCTCGCGAATCACCGACGAGGATGCCGCCAAGGCCGAGGCCAAGGCAGCGCAAACCGACGAGGCGAAGGCGGAAGAGGCCGCCGCTGCTTCGCAGCCGGAGCCGCCGGAAGAGCCGATCCATGCCGAGCAGGCCGATATCGAGCCGTGGGAGCATAGCGACGCCGCGCAGGCAACTACCGATAAATCAGAGGCCGGCAAGGACGAGCCGGAGGCGCCGTATCCCGGCGCGTCCGATGCGCCGAAGAGCCAGCCCAAGGGCTTCGATTACAATTTCGAGGACGCATCCGCGCCTGGCGCCGGCGCCTCGGCATCGAAGGCAAGCGAGACACGAAGTGAGACATGGGGCGAGGATGGCGTGCCGCAGCCCCCGCGCAGAACCGGCGTCAACGCCATCGCTGCGGGCGTCGTCGGCGGCGTGATCGCGCTTGCCGGCGCCGGCCTGCTGCAGGCGGTCGGGCTGATTGGCGCGCCGGGATCGAACGGAGGATCGCTCGATGGCGTCAATGGCGAGATCGCTTCGCTGAAAACCGAGATCGCGGCGCTGAAGGAAAGCGGCGGCACCGGGGCGGCCTCGGCCAAGGTCGAGGGCCTGTCCTCGGCGCTCGATCAGGTCAAGGCCGATGTGGCGGCGCTGAAATCGTCGGCCGGCCAGGGCGGCGACGGCGCTACGCTCAAGGCGCTCGGCGACAAGGTCGGCCAGATCGAGACAACCGTCGCCGAGCTGCAGAAGAACGGCAATGCGGCACCCGCCGATCTCGGTCCGCTCAACGAGAAGATCGCCGGGCTCGACGCGCTGGTGAAATCGGCGGGCGATGCGGCCAAGGCCGAGGACGACCGGGTCGCGGCGCTGGAGCAGTCCGTATCGCAGCTTTCCGGCAAGGTCGAGGCGCAGGCCTCGCAACCCAAGATCGCGCTGGCGATCGCCGCCTCGGCGCTGAAGTCGGCGCTCGATCGCGGCGCGCCGTTCGCGACCGAGCTCGACACCTTCGCGGCGATCGCGCCGGACGCGCCCGAGCTCGCGGCGCTGCGCTCCTATGCCGAAAAGGGCGTGCCGACCCGCGCCACCATCGCTGCGGAGGCCGATGCCGCCGCCAACGCCATGGTCGATGCGGCAAAGCCGGTCGACCAGAATGCCGGCTTCTTCCAGAGCCTGGTGTCGAGCGCTGAATCGCTGGTCAAGGTGCGGCCGGTCGGCGCGGTCGAAGGCAAGGGCGTGCCGGAAACCGTCGCGCGCATGGAAGTGGCGGTCAACCAGGGCGATTACGCCAAGGCGCTCAGCGAATATGACACGCTGCCGGACGCGGCAAAGGCGGCCGGCGCCGATTTTGCCGACAAACTGAAGGCACGGCTGGAGGTCGAAAAGCAGCTCGAAGCGCTGATTGCCGGCGCGACGAAGGCTTAAGGAGACAAGATGATCCGCATCCTCGTCTTCCTCGCCGTCGTCTTCGCGCTCGGGCTCGGCTTTGCCTGGCTGGCAGACCGCCCGGGCGAGATGCTCGTCACCTTCAACGGCTACCAGTACCAGGTCACGCTGATGGTGGCGGCGGTGGCGATCGTCGCTGTTGTGGCGGCGGTGATGATCGTCTGGTGGCTGATCAAGTCGCTGTGGAACAGCCCCTACACGATCTCGCGCTATTTTAGGGTGCGCCGCCGCGACCGCGGATACCAGGCATTGTCGACGGGCATGATCGCCGCCGGCGCCGGCGACGGCGCGCTGGCGCGCAAGAAGACCAAGGAGGCGGCCAAGCTGATCAGCTCCGATCAGGAGCCGCTGATCAACCTGCTCGACGCCCAGGCCTCGCTGCTCGAAGGCGACCATAAAGGCGCGCGGGAGAAATTCGAGCGCATGCTCGACGATCCCGAGATGCGGCTGCTCGGCCTGCGCGGGCTTTATCTGGAGGCCGAGCGCCTCGGCGACCGCAATGCCGCGCGCCACTATGCCGGCCGCGCGGCGGCGGTGGCGCCGCAGCTTGCCTGGGCGGCGGAATCGACGCTGGAAGAACTTACCGAACGCGGCGATTGGGACGGCGCGCTGAAGCTGGTCGAGGCGCAGAAATCGACCAGGCAGATCGAGCGCGACGCCGCCAATCGCCGCCGCGCCGTGCTGCTCACCGCCAAGGCGCAGGCGCTGGTCGACAGCGACCCGAACGCGGCCCGCACCGCGGCGCTCGAAGCCAACAAGCTGGCGCCGGATTTCGCGCCGGCCGCGGTGATCGCCGCCGATCTGGTTATCCGGCAAAACGACGTGCGCAAGGGCTCCAAGATCCTGGAGGCCGCCTGGAAGGTCGAGCCGCATCCCGACATCGCCGAGCTCTATACCCATGCCAGGCCGGGAGACGCCGTGCTCGATCGTCTGAACCGCGCGAAGAAGCTGCAGGAATTGAAGAGGAATCATCCCGAGTCGTCGATGGCCGTGGCGCGCGCAGCGCTCAATGCTCAGGATTTCGCCACGGCGCGGCGCGAGGCGGAGGCCGCGATCCGCATGGATCGTCGCGAGGGCGCCTATCTTCTGCTCGCCGATATCGAGGAGGCCGAGACCGGCGACCAGGGCAAGGTCAGGCAGCTCTTATCGAAGGCCGTGCGCGCGCCGCGCGATCCGGCCTGGGTGGCGGACGGCGTCATCTCCGAGCGCTGGGCGCCGGTGTCGCCAGTCACTGGCAAGCTCGATGCCTTCACCTGGCGGGCGCCGATGGAGCGGCTTGGCCAGCTGATCGACAGCGACGCGGATGTCGCCGTACCGGCGATCACGGCCGCGCCGCCTGTCCAGCCTGTCGCCGAAAAGGCGATCGACATCGTCGCCGATGCTCCGGCCGAGAAGCCGGCGCCGGTGCCTTCAAACGGCGGCGAGAAGCAAGCGTCCGTTGCGGAAGCCGTCAGCGAGGCTGAAATCGGCGAGCCCGGTCCGGAGCTGCCGCCTCTGCCGGATGACCCGGGCGTCACGCCGGAAGAAGAAGCGGAAAAATCGCCGCGCCGCTTTCGTTTGTTCTGAGGCTGTGTTCTGGGACCGGGTTTGTTGGGCAGGGAAAAAACATCGATGTTCGAGCGCGTATTGTCCTTCCTGAGGGATCTGCCGGCTGGGCGCGAGACCAAGCCGAGCGCCGACGATCCGCGCGTCGCGGCTTCGGCGCTGCTCTATCATGTGATGAACGCCGACGGCGTGCGCCAGGACGTCGAGTGGGAACGGTTCAAGCAGATCCTGGCCGAGACCTATTCGGTGAGCGGCAAGGAACTCGATGCGCTGGCGGCGGCCGGCGAGCGCGCCGACAACGAGGCGATCGACCTCTACGCCTTCACCAGCGTCTTGAAGCGCCACCTCGACCCCGAGGCGCGCAAGGCCTTCATCGGCCTGATGTGGGAAATCGTCTATGCCGATGGCGAGCTTGATGAGCTCGAGGACAACACAGTCTGGCGGGTCGCCGAGCTGATCGGCGTCGAGCGTCGCGACCGCATCGAGGCGCGCCGCAAGGCGGCAGCCGAGGTGCCCGGCGCGCGGGGCGAATCGAGCGACGAATAGCAGGATCTTTTGCCTTCCATGCCACCCAGACCGAGGCCGAGACCAAAAATCCTGATCGTGCTGCATCAGGAGACTTCGAGCCCCGGCCGCGTCGGCCACATGCTCCTGGAAGAAGGCTTCGACCTCGACATCCGCCGGCCGCCATTGGGTGACGAATTGCCCTGCACGCTGGACGGTCACGCCGGCGCGGTTATCTTCGGCGGGCCGATGAGCGCCAATGACGAGGACGAGTTCGTCCGCCGCGAAACCGACTGGCTGGAAATCCCGCTCAAGGAGAACCGACCGTTCCTCGGCATCTGCCTCGGGGCGCAGATGCTCGCCAACCATCTCGGCGGCAAGGTCGAGGGCCATGGCGAAGGCCTGGTCGAGATCGGCTGGTATCCGCTGAAGGCGACCGATGCCGGCAAGAAGCTGCTGCACTGGCCGGAGATGGTCTACCAGTTCCACCGCGAAGGCTTTTCGCTGCCGAAGGAAGCGACGCTGCTGGCAACCGCGGAAACCTATCCCAACCAGGCGTTTCGTTACGGCGACAATGCCTGGGGCATCCAGTTCCATGGCGAGCTGACAAGGGCGATGATGCAGCGCTGGGTGGTGCGCGGCGCGCATCGCTTCGAACTGCCCGGCGCCCAGCCCGGCCGCGACCATCTCGGCGGCCGGCTGATCTGGGACATGCACCTCAAGCGCTGGCTGGGCGAGTTTTTGCAGCTGATTTTTGGCAGGCCGGCTGTGGGGTAGGGCAAACTGATGCGGCTGTTGGACTGGATCAGACCGACCAGCATCTGCGCCGCACCTGCCGAGGTCGCGCAGATCGTTGCCTCGCCGCGCCAATTTTCTGCGCCCGACGCGGCGAATCCGTAACCCTACTCGGCGGCCGTCTCCGACGGCGCCTCTGCCGGCCCCGAAGGCTCGGCTTCGGCACGGGGCTTGCGCCGTGAAAACAGCGACCTGAGCGTGACGTAGAACACCGGCGTCAGGAACAGGCCGACGAAGGTGACCCCGAGCATGCCGGAGAACACCGCGGTGCCGAGCGACTGGCGCATTTCTGCGCCCGGGCCCGTTGCGATCATCAGCGGCACGACGCCGAGGATGAACGCGAAGGCGGTCATCAGGATCGGCCGCAGCCTGAGCCGGCAGGCTTCGACGGCGGCCTCGGCGGCCGACAGGCCGCGTTCCTGCGCCTGCCGCGCGAATTCGACGATCAGGATCGCGTTCTTGGCGGCAAGCCCGATCAGCACGATGAGGCCGATCTGCACGAGAATGTTGTTGTCCAGCCCTCGGAAAGTCACGCCAAGCAACGCCGCGAGCACGCCGAGCGGCACCACCAGCACAATGGCGAACGGCAACACCCAGCTTTCATATTGCGCCGCCAGCGCCAGGAACACGAACAGCACCGACAGTCCGAAGATATAGACGGCGGCATTGCCGGTGTTGCGCTCCTGATAGGCAAGCTCGGTCCATTCATAGGAGGTACCGGCCGGCAATGTCTTTGCCGTGATCCCTTCCATCAATGCCAGCGCGTCGCCCGTGGAGACGCCAGGCGCGGCGTTGCCCTGCAGCGGCACCGAGACGTACATGTTGTAGCGCTGGACCAGCGCCGGGCCGGTGACGTCGCGGATCTCGATCAACGTGCCGAGCGGAACCAGCGCGCCGGTCGCCGAGCGAACCTTCAATTTCAAGATGTCGGAGCGATCGAGGCGGAACGCCTGGTCGGCCTGCGCTCGCACCTGGTAGACGCGCCCGAAAGCGTTGAAGTCGTTGACGTAGGCGGTGCCCAGATTGATCGACAGTGTCTCGAAGATGTTGGGGATCGGCACGTTCAGGATGCGCGCCTTGTCGCGATCGATCGCCAGGAAGAATTGCGGGCTCGACGCGGAGAACGTGGTGAACACGCCTGTCAGCCCCGGCGTCTTATTGGCCTTGCCGGCGATTTCGTAGGCAAGCGCCAGGATCTGCCGCATGTCGGCGCTGTTGCGCTCCTGGATCTGCAGCTTGAAGCCGCCGGCATTGCCGACGCCGCGGATCGGCGGCGGCGGCAGTGCGATAATGAAGGCTTCCTTGATGCTTTGCAGGCTGCCGAACAGATTGCCGATGACCTTGGTCGCCGACTGGCCGGCTTTCAGCCGCTCGTCAAACGGCTTGAACCTGGCGAAGATCACGCCCTGGTTGCTGGCGTTGGTGAAGGTCGCGCCGGAGAAGCCGGCGAAGGCGACCGCGTAGTCGACGCCTGGCGTTTTCTGGATGATCTGCGACGCCTGCTGGATGACCGCATCGGTCCTCGACAGCGAGGCGCCGTCGGGCAACTGGACCACGACGATCGCATAGCCCTGGTCGAGCGATGGGATGAAACCGCGCGGCACGGCCTGCGCCATGTAGACCGTGGCGGAGATCAGGCCCGCGAAAACGGCCAGCATGGCGGCGATCGTTATCCACGAGCCGACCAGCACGCGGATGATGCTCGAATACCAATGGGCGACCCTGTCGAAGCCGCGATTGAACCCGTCGGCGAGCGCCCGTCCGAACCGCGCCAGGAAAAAGCGAGGCGGCGCCGCCGCGGCGCGGTGCGACTTGAACAGCAGTGCGGCCAGCGCCGGCGAAAGCGTCAGCGAATTGCATGCCGAGATCGCCGTCGACACCGCGATGGTGATCGCAAACTGCAGGTAGAATTGCCCGGAAATGCCGGGGATGAAGGCTGTCGGCACGAAGACGGCTATCAGCACCAGCGAGATCGCGATAATGGCCGTTCCGACTTCGTTCATGGTCAGGTGCGACGCCGGATTGGGCGCGAGCCCACTGGCGATATTGCGCTCGACGTTCTCGACCACGACGATCGCATCGTCGACGACGATGCCGATCGCCAGAACGAGCCCGAACAGCGACAGCATGTTGAGCGAGAAGCCGGCGGCGTAAAGCACAGCCAGCGTGCCGATCAGCGACACGGGGATCGCCACGATCGGCACGATCGCCATGCGCCACGACTGCAGGAAGACGATGATGACGATGATGACCAGCAACATCGCCTCGAGGATCGTCTTGTAGACCTCGTGGATCGACTCGGCGACGAATTCTGTCGGATTGTAGACGATTTCGTAGCTCAACCCGTTCGGGAAGTCGCGGGAAAGCTCCTTCATCTTGTCCTGGATCTCCGCGGCCGCGGCGAGCGCATTGGTGCCCGGCCGCTGGAAGATGGCGAGCGCCACCGCCGGTTTGCCGTTGAGATAGGAGTTGGTCACGTAATCCTTGGCTCCGAGCTCGATGCGCGCAACGTCCTGCAGCGAGATCAGGCGGCCGTCGTCGGTCGATTTGACGATCACGTATCGGAAGTCGCGGGCGTCGTTGAAGCGGCCTTGCGTGGTGACCGTGTACTGGAACGCCGTGCCGGTGCCGGTCGGCGGCGCGCCGATCGAGCCGCCCGACACTTGGACGTTCTGGTCGCGCAGCGCCTGCACCACATCGCCTGAGGTCATCCCCAGGGCGGACAGTTTTTCCGGATCAAGCCAGATGCGCAGCGAATATTCGCGTTCGCCGAAGATGATGAGGTCGCCGACGCCGTCTAACCTGAGCAGTATGTCGCGCACCCGCGAGCGGGCGTAGTTCGAGACGTAGAGCTGGTCGTAGGTATTGTCGGGCGACAGCATGTGCACGACCATCATCAGGTCGGGCGAGCTCTTGGTGGTGGTGATGCCGAGGCGGCGGACTTCTTCGGGCAGGCGCGGCTCGGCGACCGACACGCGGTTCTGCACAAGCACCTGCGCCTTGTCGAGATCGGTGCCCAGCTTGAAGGTGATGGTCAGCGCCATCGACCCGTCGCCCGACGAATAGGACGACATGTAGAGCATGCCCTCGACGCCGTTGATCTCCTGCTCGATCGGTGTTGCCACCGTCGCTGCGACCGTCTGGGCGTCGGCGCCCGGATACTGCGCGCGAACGACGATGGTCGGCGGCGCGATCTCGGGATATTGCGCGACCGGCAGCTGGGTATAAGCAATCCCGCCGAGGATCAGCAGGACGATCGAAACGACCGATGCGAAGATGGGGCGGTCGACGAAGAAATGTGCGAACCTCATTGCTGCAACCCGGCGGTGTCGGCCTTGGGCGGCAACGTCACCATCTCGGCCTTCACTTTGGTGCCAGGCCTGGCGTGCATCAGCCCTTTGACGATGATCGTCTCGCCGCCGGTCAGGCCCGAGCGGATCACCCGGTAGCCGTCGAGAAGCGGGCCGGTGCGCACGGGCTTCGCCGACACCATCCCGGCCTCATCCACCAGGAAGACGATGCGTCGATCCTGATCGGCGCCGATCGCGTCGTCGGGCACCAGCACGCCGCTATGCGGCAGCGACCCCGGCACGTTGATGCGCCCGAACATGCCTGGCTGGAGAATGCCGTCGGGGTTGGCAAACTTCGCACGCACCCGCATGGTGCCGGTCGCGTTGTCGATCCGGTTCTCGGCAAAATCGAGCTTGCCTTTGAGCACCGCCTCCGCGCGGTCAGCGACATGAACCTCCACATCGAGCCCGCTGGCGCCTTCCTGCATGCTGCCGCCGCGCGCCTTCGCGTCGCGGGCGTAGCTGAAATACAGGCGCTCATCGACGTCGAAATAGAAGTCGATCGGGTCGCGCGTGACGATGGTCGTCAGCAAGGTGGAATCCGGCTGCACGAGGTTGCCGACCGACACCAGCCGGCGGTCGATGCGGCCGGATAAAGGCGCCTTGATCTCGGTGAATTCCATGTTCAGGCTGGCCGTCGTCAGCGCAGCCGTCGCGCCCTGCATCTGCGCCTGCGCCGCAAGGTATTCCCGCCGGCGGTCGTCGACCGTGGCGGGCGAGATGTTGCCGGTCGTGGCAAGCTCGTTGGCGCGATCCAGCTGCATCTTGGTGAATTCGAGCAGTGACTTGGCGACGTCCACTTGCGATTTGGCGGCATCATAAGCGGCCTGGTACGGACGCTGGTCGATGGTGAAGAGCAGGTCGCCCTTGTTGACCAGCGAGCCGTCCTGGAAGCTGACCTTGTCCAGATAGCCGCTGACGCGCGAACGGATGGCGACCTGGTCGACGGCTTCGAAGCGCCCGACGAACTCGTCGTCTTCGACGATATCACGCACCACCGGCTTGGCCGCCGTCACCGCTGGTAGCTGCTGGTCCTGCGCCAACGCAGCGCTGCCGAAAGCCATGCCGAGCAGGAATGCCGCCGACACGGCGGCGCGGGCAAGCCAGTTGGCCGATCGACGGGGTCGCCCGCCCGCGTCGCGATGCAATTGCCCATTCCCTGTGGTGTCCATTTGCGTCCCCGCTCGCTGGACCCGGAGGTCGATTGATCCGCTTCACGCTCAGGCTTCTAGTGGAGATCAGACTGCAGCGTTGTGCACAGCAACATGATCATTTTCCATGCGGGCTGAAATGTCCACCCCGTGGCTGCCCATCGCCATCCGGCAAGGCCGACATCGATCATACAGACGCGACGGCCACTTCACGCCACGAGTCAAAGTTCGTGCTCGCCCTGGCGTCCGGTCACCAAGCAATCCAGGACATCGGAGTTCACCGTTTGGTGATGATGCGCATCGCAGCGAGAGCGTATGGCGACCGTCAGCGCTGCAACAGCGGTTTCACTCCTGTCGCTGCTTTCGTCGGATTTCCAGATGCTGTGCAGCAGCAGCCCGGAGATCGCTGAAATCATCCGCACGACCGCGCTTGAGTAGCGCGGCGCGGCGCAGCCGTCCAAATAAGTGTCGTTGCTAGCTCCGAGGCGCTGGCGAATGCATCGGCTTTCCCCGCCGGCGCTGTGCATCGCCGGTCTGGCCGCTATCGGCGGAGCGGCGAATCTGTGCTAAGGCGCCGCGCAATCAATCAAAGGAAGACACTGTGAACGAACTGACCTTGGCCGAGGCGACCGAAAATATCTATGCCTCACTCCGAGCCGACAATGCCGAACTCGATACGCATATCGCGGCACTCAAGGCGGCGCTGGCGCGGGAGGGGAAGAAACAGGCGGTTTTCGATCCGGCCAGGCTGGTGCAGAACAACCGCGCCGGCCGCAAGTTGATGCAGGCCTATTTTCGGCAGCGGGGCGTCAGCGTGAGCTTTTCGGAGTAGAAACAGCTTCCGACCCTACCTCGCTGGTCGACAGCGCAGCGTGATTGGCCCGAACGTCGGATCCAGCGGCTTGGATTCAGAACTCAGTCAGTTCCGGCTGTTCAGGTGCCGCACCTGCCGCAGCGCCGGGAACAGATACGCCCATAGGGCGGCGACGGCGATGGCGCCGATGCCGCCGATCACCACTGCGGGAACCGTGCCGATCAGCGCCGCCATGGTGCCGGCGCGGAATTCGCCGAGCTCGTTCGACGCGCCGACGAAGACCTGGTTGACGGCGTTGACGCGGCCGCGCACCTCGTCCGGCGTCCAGAGCTGGATCAGCGTCTCGCGGATGTAGACGCTGAACATGTCGGTCGCTCCAAGCAAGGCGAGTGCGACGATGGACAGCCAGGTGATGGTCGACAGGCCGAACAGCACTATCGAGGCGCCGTACAAGGCGACGAAGCCGAGCATGATCTTGCCGGCATGGTCGCGGATCGGATGGCCGGCCAGCCAGACGGCGACGCAGATGGCGCCGATGCCCGGCGCCGAGCGCAGCAGTCCGAGCCCCCAGGGACCAAGCTGCAAAATGTCGCGCGCATAGACCGGCAGCAACGCAAAGGCGCCCGACAGGAGCACGGCGAACAGGTCGAGCGAGATCGCGCCGAGCACGATCTTCTCGCCCCAGATGTAGCTGAAGCCGGCAAACAGCGTCTGCATCGTCGGCTTGTCGGTGGCCGTCTGCTGGGCAGGCTTGGGAATGGTGAACACAAGCATGCTCGCAACCAGCATCAGCACAGCGGCGGTGGCGTAGGCGACTTCCGCCGACACGCCGTAGAGCAGGCCGCCGGCGACCGGGCCGACGATGGTCGCCGTCTGCCAGGCCGACGAATTCCAGGCTATCGCGTTGGCGAAATCTTCCTGCGGCACGAGATTGGCGAACAAGGAGGACGAGGCCGGACCGTAGAAAGCGCGGGCAATGCCGAACATGACCAGCACGAGGAAGATCGGCAGCGGGCTGGTCAGGCCGCGCAGCGTCAGAAGCAGCAGGGCCAAGGCGCAGCCGGCCTCGACCAGGGTCGCCAGCGTCATGATCAGCCGGCGGCCGAAGCGGTCGGCGACGACGCCGGTGACCAGGACCAGGAGCAGCGAAGGCAGGAACTGGACGATGCCGACAATGCCGAGGTCGAACGGATTGCGGGTCAGGTCATAGACCTGCCAGCCGACGGCGACCGAGACGACCATGGTGGCGAAGGTGGTGAGGAAGCGCGCCGTCCAGTAGCTGAGGAACGGGCGGTGCCGGAACGCGGCGTAGCGCTGGTCTGGTGACGTTGCTTCGACGGTCATGATTCGAGGGCCCCTTTGCGACAATGGCCGGCGGGGCACTTCCACGGTGGGCGCTGGTCCGGCCGCAACCCTTTAGCCCAGTTCGTCTTGCCATGCGCGTAAAAAATCCGCGCTGGATCTAAGAAAATCGAAATTCCCTGCTCTTGTGATGGGGCGTTCAGCCTCTCAAAGCAGCCGAGATGGCTTCCAGCCCGCCGCGCAACTCCGCCTCTTTCGGCCAGCCGAAACCGAGGCGGAAGAAACGCTTCGGCATCTCGAACCAGTGGCCGGGGCCGACATAGGTGCCGTATTCCTCCAGCAGCCTGGTGTAAAAGCGGTCAAGGTCGAAGCCGGCATCGACGTTGAGCCGTGGGAAACCGACGACGCCGCCTTGCGGCAGCACCCAGTCGACGAGAGGCTCGCCGTCGATCCAGGCCTGCACGATATCGCGGCGCTTGGCCATTTCGGGGAGCAGCGAGGCGAGGAAGGCATCGCGGCGTTCGAGCGTGGCGCGGGCGATCGCCTCGTCGATGACGCTGCCGCAGATGCCGATCTGCTCCTTGGCGGCGAGGAAGGTCTCCTGCAATTGCGGATCGCGGGTCATCAGCCAGCCGATGCGGATGCCCGGAATGCCGAAGGCCTTCGACAACGAGCAGACGCTGATGGCGGCGGAGCTGAGCGAGGCCGCCGACGGCAGCCGGGCGCCATAGGAGAGGTCGCGATAGGTCTCGTCGACCAGCAGGCGGCATTTGCGGCTTTCGGCAAGCGTAATCAGCGCGTCGAGATCGGCGCGTGTCATCATCGTGCCGGTCGGGTTGTGCGGGCAGGTGACGCTGATCAGCCTGGTGTTCGGCCGCAGCTCTGCCTTCACACGGTCGATGTCGATGGCAAAGCCCTCGTCAAAATCGAGATCGATGTAGGAGATGGCGCAGCCGATCGCCTTCGGTGTCTCGATGTTGGTGGCGTAGTTCGGCCGCACGACCACGAGATGGTCGCCGGCCGACAGAAGCGACGTGGCGATGATGAACAGCGCGCCGGCCGCGCCAGCGGTCACCAGCACATCATCGGGGGAAAGACCGCTGTCCTGCCCGGCGATAAGCGCCCGCAGTTCCCTGTCGCCGCGGTGCTCGCCATAAAACAATGTGAGGTCCGGCAGCGCGAGACCTATGTCGGAGAGTTTCTGGTCTGCGATCGAGCTTTCGGAAAGGTTGTAGCGGATGCGCTCGTAGCCGTATTCCTCCGGCGCTTCTTTCTCGATCACCATCCTGGTGTAGTTCATGACCATGTCCCCAAGCGGTTCATCCTTTTAAACAAACCGCGCGTCCTGTTTTGACGCAATTCCGTACGGCTTTTCTGGAATTGCCTGGTGGAACGGTATCCAAGCCATAAAAGCAGGAAGCCTGCCAAGGCTGATTCCTCGGCAGGCTTCCCTAAACCATTGGTGCAGGCGCGTTATTTCAGGCCGGGGCTTTGGCCTTCCTGGCCCTTGCAGGCTTCGCCGGCTCCGGTTCCGCCTTGCGGCCGAGGCCGATCGACTTGGCGAGCTGCGAGCGCGAGGCCGCGTAGTTGGGCGCGACCATCGGGTAATCCACCGGCAGGCCCCATTTGGTGCGGTAGGCTTCCGGCGTCAGTCCGAAATGCACGCCGATATGCCGCTTCAGCGATTTGAACTTCTTCCCGTCCTCGAGGCAGATGATGTAGTCCGGTGTCACCGAGCGCCTGGGATTGACGGCGGGGACCGGCGGGGGCGCCGCGGGCTCCGCCGGCTGGCTGATCCCGCCGATCGAAGAGGCGACGCTGGCGATCAGTCCGCCCAGGTCGGAAGCAGGCAAGCGGTTTTTGGCGACATAGGCCGATACGATATGAGCGGTGAGCTCGAGCAGGTCGATTTCCCTGGCTGTGCTGGTGTCCTCGTCCACGTAGTCCCTCCATTTCTGCCGCAAGGTCGCGAAACCGATCCGGTTTTCGCGGTGTAATGTCGAAGCGCTGCGAGCGTTGTTTGCGAATTCGGGAAGCCGCAGGGGCCGCAGGCCGGCGAATTCCTAGTCGGCAAATCTGCGCGGCGCAACATTTTGTCGCGTCAATACACGCTGTTTTGAACAATTATACTGAAATGTAACTATATCAGACGACCAGCGCCTTGTCGCGCCACAGACGAAATCCACCCTCGAAAGCGCGAGTGTTGTCGCCGCGCCGGGACTTTTCAGGCAATTGATCGAGCTTGTCGACATTGCCGCCGCCAATCACGACATAGTCAGGCTGCAAGGCGGCGCGGAGCCTATCGACAACGTCGAAAACGTATTTGCGCCACTTCTTCTTCCCGTGCTTCATCAAGCCGCGTTCGCCGACGTAATCTTCGAAAGTCGCTCCCTTCTTGTAGGGCAGGTGGGCGAGCTCCATGGGCTGGCCGACATTCTTGATGATCATGGCGGCGCCCAGGCCCGTGCCGAGGCCGAGGAACAGCATGCGGCCGCCGTCATAGCTGCCGATGGCCTGCATCAGCGCGTCGTTGACGAGCTTCACCGGCTTGCCGAAAGCGGCGGTGAAATCATAGCCGTTCCAGCCCTTGCCGAGATTGAAGGGATCGAGCGAGGGCTTGTTGTCGCGCACGGGGCCGGGATAGCCCATCGAGATGACGTCATAGTCCAGGCCCTCGGCCAGTTTCTTGACCGACGAGACGACCTGGTCCGGGGTCAGGCTCGGTCCGGATGCGACGCGGCGCATCTCGCCGCCTGCGCTGGTGAGGATCTTCACATGCGAGCCGCCGACATCGACGGTGAGCACGATCGGATCGCCGGTCGCCGCGGCTTTCTTTGCTGCCTTCGCCATCCCCGTCCTCCCCGATATTATTTGCTCGGATTGATCCAGCCATCGGGTGGGCCGAAGCCGTTCATGGCATCGACCGGCCCCCAGGTCTTGGGCGCATAGATCGCCGGCGCCGCGGTGTCGCCGAGCACCGGGCCGACGATGCGCCAGGCAAGCTCGGCCGCGTCCTGGCGCGTGAAGAGCTGGCCATTGCCGTTCATGGCGTCGCCGATCAGCCGCTCATAGGGCGGCATGTCGCCCTTGGTGTCGTCGAGCGCGGTCAGCTCCACCTGCTCGCCGATCATGTCGTCGCCGGCGACCTTGCGCTGGGCGCCGATCGAGATCGCCACCTGCGGGTCGATGCGGAAGCGCACATAATTGGCGTCGCCCGGCTTGATCGGATCGAAGACGTCGAGCGGCGGCCGCTTCATACGCACGATCACCTCGGTGGCGTGCACCGGCATGTTCTTGCCGGCGCGGATGAAGAAAGGCACATCCCGCCAGCGCCAGGTGTCGACGAAGAAGCGCACCGCGGCGAAGGTCTCGACCGGCGAGTTGGGCCTGACGCCCGGCTCGGCCAGATAGCCGTCGAATTGGCCGCGCACGACATCGTCCTTGGTCAGCGTGCGGATCGCGCGCAGCACCTGCACCTTCTCGTCGATCAGGTCGTCGGCCGAGCGGCCGACAGGCGGCTCCATGGCCAAAAGCAACAGGATGTTGAGCAGGTGATTTTCGATCACGTCGCGGATGCAGCCGACATCGTCATAGAATTTGCCGCGGCCCTCGACGCCGAAATCCTCGGCCATGGTGATCTGCACGCTCTCGACGAAGTTGCGGTTCCAGATCGGCTCGAGGAAGGAGTTGGCGAAGCGGAAATAGAGCAGGTTCTGGATCGCTTCCTTGCCGAGATAGTGGTCGATGCGGAAGATCGACTGCTCGTCGAACACCAGATGCAGCACCCGGTTGAGCCAGCGCGCCGACTGCAGGTCGTGGCCGAACGGCTTTTCCACCATCAGCCGCGCGCCGCGCGCGGTGCCGGACTGCTCCAGGCCCTGCACGACCGTTTCGAACATGGTCGGGGGGACGGCCATGTAGTGCAGCGGCCGCTGCGCGGAACCCAGCGCCGTCTTCAGCTTCTCGAAGGTCGCGCCGTCGCGGTAGTCGCCGCTGACATAGCGCAGCAGCGAGGCGAGCTTGGAAAAGACCTTGTCGTCGACACGGCCAAGCGCGGTGACGATGCCGTCGCGCGCACGGTCCACCAATTTGGGGAGCTCCCAAGGCTCGAAGGCGACGCCGATCACCGGCTCGCTCAGCGTGCCCTTGGCGACCATCTGGTAGAGCGCCGGGAAAATCTTCTTGTGCGCAAGATCGCCGGTCGCTCCGAAAAGCACCAGCGTGTCGGACCTCTCCTGGCTCATGCAGTCTCTCCCTTCACGCGCCGGTCTTCGGCTTCTCGACATGGCCGCCGAAGGCATAGCGCATGGCGGACAGAAGCTTGTCGGCGAATTGCGATTCGCCTTGCGAGGAGAAGCGGTCGAACAGCGCAGAGGACAGCACCGGCGCCGGGACGCCGGTGTCGATCGCCGCCTTCAGCGTCCAGCGGCCTTCGCCGGAATCGGAGACACGGCCGCCGAACTGGGCGAGCGCCGGATCGTTCTTTAGCGCGCCGGCGGTGAGATCGAGCAGCCAGGAGCCGATGACGCTGCCGTGCCGCCAGACCTCGGCGACCTGCGGCAGGTCGATGTCGAACTGATAATATTGCGGATTTTCGAGCGGGCTGGTCTCGGCGTCGGCTGTGCGCTGCCTTTTGCCGGCATTTGCCGACTTCAGGATGTTCATGCCCTCGGCATAGGCGGCCATCACGCCATATTCGATGCCGTTATGCACCATCTTGACGAAGTGGCCGGCGCCGCTCGGTCCGCAATGAAGATAACCGAAGGGCGCCGTGCCGGCATCCTTGGGCGGATTGGCCCCCGCATCGGCGCCCGGCGCCAGCGTGGCAAAGATCGAATCGAGATGCTTCACAGCGTCATCGGGGCCGCCGATCATCAGGCAGTAGCCGCGCTCCAGGCCCCAGACGCCGCCGCTGGTGCCGACATCGACGAAGTTGATGCCCTTAACCGCCAGCTTGGCCGCCTGGTCGACGGCATCGTGATAATAGGAATTGCCGCCGTCGATGATGATGTCGCCCGGCTCCATCAGCGCTGCAACCTGGTCGACGATCCTGCCGGTGATCGCGGCCGGCAGCATCAGCCAGGCGCAGCGCGGCTTGGCGAGCTTGGCGACGAACTCCTCCAGCGAGGCGGCACCGACCGCGCCGTCCTTGACCATGCCGGCGACGCTTGCCGAATTGATGTCATAGACGACGCATTCATGACCGTCGCGCATCAGGCGCCGCACCATGTTGGCGCCCATCCTGCCCAGTCCCATCATTCCGATCTGCATGGTTTCATCCCGATTGCTTGAGGAAGGAGAACTACAATGGCCCTGCTGGATCACGATTGGGCGCCAATGCCGACGCTGAAGTCGACATTCTCCCAACGCATCGCCCCGGGCCAGAAAAAAGTGAAGACGATGGTGGTTCCCGGCTGCAGGCGGTTAACGGGCAAATCCACCAGGTGAATGCCGAACGCATTCTCGGTTGTCTTGCTGTCCTGCACGGTCAGCCATTTGTCGCTGCTCCAATGGACGACCCCGGGCGCCGACAATTCGACGCGCAGCGCCTTGCCGGCCGGAATGGAGCGGATCTTGTTGTTGAAGCGCCAGATCCTAAGCGGCGAGATCGTCTGGCCCTTGATATAACGTTCGACGCCTTGCGGCGGCAGGTCGAATACAACGCCGTCGCGCAGCGAGCGCAACAGCTTGATGTGCTCTGCATGCGCCCAGACCAGCGGCATGGCGCTGCCCGAAGGGGCGCCCAGCCGCAATTCGCGGTCTGGCATGTCGGGGCGATCCCAGACCTGCTCCGGCAGGAAGCCGCCGACGCCGGCCGAACGTTCGAAAGTCTCAAGGAGCTGCGCCGCCCTGTCCCCGCGGCCGGCTGCCAGTTCGTAATGGGCACGCTCGCCGGCGAGCAGCGGCCACGGCCGGCCCCGGCCGGTGCCGTCGAAAGGCGAGCCGTCCTCGTGCTCGCCATAGCCGTCGCCGGTATAGCGGTACCAGAGCGGCCCCTGCGGCAACTCGCAGCGCAGCTCGGCGTCGATGGCCTTGACGGTGTTGACGATGCGCGGGTCGTCCGCGGCCCTCAGGCCGAAGCGGACCAGCGCCAGCGCATCCGGGCTGATGATCGCCTCGGCGGGCTTGTCGGTGTCGCCCGGCGGCCGGTTCTTGATCGGCACGAAGCCGTCCTTCGGAGACGCGGCGCCGCCATTGTCGGGCGGCGCGATGCGGACATAATATCCGTCGATTCCCGCCTTGGTGCTTGCCTGCGTACCGGTCACATAGGTCCAGCGCTCGACTTGGTCGTTCCAGCAATCGGCGGTCTCGCGCAGATAGTTTGCCGGCTCATTTTTGCCGCAGGCTTCCAGCATGTCGGCGGCGGCGAGCAGGCTCGCTATTTCCACGGCCAGCGTGAACGGGCTGTAGCCGGCGTCCTCTTCCCAGCGGTCCTGGCCGGTGACCGGGCCGTTGCGCGCGACATAGGCGGCGGCGTTCTCGACCATGCCCATGAAGTCGGCGAGCTTCGCCTTCGGCAGATGGCCGGCACGGCGCAAGGCATCGGCGAGCAGCAGCGGAAAGGCGCATTCATCCATCTGGATGCCCGGCCAATAGGCGGTGCCGTCGGACCAGCAATTTTGCGGCCAGTGGCCGTCCGGCTGCTGGATCGAGCGCAGATAGGCGAGGATCTGCAGCGCCTGCCTGCCGTCGCCGGCCGCCAGGAAGCCGCCAGCCGTCTCGACCAGGTCGCGCGGCCAGACGAGATGATAGCCGCCGAGATCGTCGTCGCCCTTGTTGAAACCCCAGGGGATCGACAGGCTGGCGACCGCGGCGCCGGGCCTGGCTACCGACAGATGCGTCGCCAGCACCGCGCTGCTGACGCGGTAGGTGTTGAGACCGGAGGCTGCGTGGCGGTCGAGCTTTTCCAGTCCTGCCTGAAATGTCCGCCAGTTCTCGACATAAGTCTTCGCGGCCGGCTCGAAACCCTGTTGCAGACTTGCAAGCGCAAGGTCGGCGGCTTCCTCCGGCGAGGCGCCGAAGCCGAGCGCCAGCAAGGCGACCGTCCCGCCGGCCGAAAAGCCGATCTCGCCCGTAAGCGCGACATTGCCGTTTTCGGCTGCATGACAGGAAGTATCGAGCGCGCCGCTGTCGCGCAGCTGCTGCCAGCCGTCGGAGAAGCCGACATAGCCGGCCGAGCAGGCGCCCCAGGGCAAAGAGGAGGCGAGCGCGAGCGACACGCCGCGCCCTGTGGCGAAGAGAAGACGCTCCCCCTTGTGCTCGCCGATCCAGGCCGTGTTGCCCATGCCGGCGTTGACGAGGTGCGGCGCCAGCAGCGCGTAGACGCGATAATCAGCCAGCGAGCCCTTGATCGCGCTGAAACGCACTTCCTGCAGCAACACAGGTCGTTTCGAATCCGTAACGATGCGTTTTTCGATGCGGTAGGCGCCATCGGAAGCGGTGTTGCTGAACCTGTAGCCGGGCACCCCGTCCTCGAAAGGGTCGGCGGTGTGGGCCGCATCGCGTTTCTCTTCGGAAAAATAACCGTCGGGGCCGGTGACGATCAGTCCCAGGTCGCGCGTGCAGGCGCTGTCGAGGTGCGGATAATAGATTTCATTCAGGATGCCGTGGCTGGTGGTGAACCAGAGCGGGCTTTTTGCCGAAAGCGCGGTTCCGACGCCACTCTTGGCACTTGACGTCCAGCGCGCCGGAATTCCGGGCGCGCCTTTAGCAACGGTCGGCGTCACTGCCATGCACTGGCCTCCTGCCGCGTTCCTAGACCAGGAGTCGCCGTCTTTTCAATCGTCGCACCGCAAGTTGATCGAGCAGTGCCAATGCTTTGCAGTTGACAGCTTGCGGTTCCTCTGCATTTGTCTGACAATAGATAAAAAACAGAGAATTCGCGTTTAGTAGCAGCAACCTCGGGAGGAACCGATATGAAGAAACTGCTCGTATTGAGTGCATTTGCGGCGATGCTCGCCTCGGGCACCGCGCTTGCCGACACCAGCGGCAAGAAGATCGCCTTCTCCAACAATTATGCCGGCAATTCGTGGCGCCAGGCGATGCTCGACAGCTATGCGATCGTCACCAAGAAGGCGGTCGAGGACAAGGTGGTCGCGGCAGCGGATGTCTTCACCACCGCCGACAAGGAAGTGCCGACTCAGGCCGCCCAGGTGCAGAACCTGATCCTGCAGGGCTATGACGCCATCGTCATCAACGCCGCGTCGCCCGATGCGCTCAATGGCGCCATCAAGCAGGCCTGCGATGCCGGTATCGTCGTCGTCTCCTTCGACGGCATCGTGACCGAGCCTTGCGCCTACCGCGTCGTCGTCGACTTCAAGGACATGGGCAAGCAGGAAGTCGAGCAGATGGCCAAATTCCAGCCCAAGGGCGGCAATCTGCTGGAAATCCGCGGTCTCGCCGGCACCTCGATCGACGATGCCATCCATGCCGGTATCCTCGAGGGCGTCGCCGCCCATCCCGAGTTCAAGATCGTCGGTTCGGTGACGGGCGACTGGGACCAGACTACGGCGCAGAAGGCGGTGGCGACCATCCTGCCGTCGTTGCCGGATGTCGTCGGCATCGTCGACCAGGGCGGCGACGGCTATGGCGCCGCGCAGGCCTTCGCCGCGGCCGGCAAGCCACGCCCGACCATCATCATGGGCAACCGGCAGGACGAGCTGAAGTGGTGGAAGGAGCAGAAGGAGAAGGACGGCTACAAGACCTGGTCGGCCTCGATCGCGCCCGGCGTGTCGACGCTGGCCTTCTGGGTGGCGCAGCAGGTGCTCGACGGCCGCAAGGACATCCCGCATGACCTCCTGGTGCCCTATCTCGCCTTCACCCAGGACGATTTCGAGGCCGCGCTGCCGAAGATCAAGGAAGGCGGCGTCGCCACGCACGAATACACGCAGGAAGAAGCTATCGCGGCGATCAAGGCCAACATCAAGCAATAGCGGTGGGCACATTGCGGTCCGCATCGCCAACCGGATAAAGTTGAGGATGCTTCAGGCTATTGCGGATATCGTCAGGCTCAACGGCGCCGAAAAGCATTTCGGCGCCGTTCGGGCGCTTAACGGCGTCGACTTCCATGTCGGCGCCGGCGAATGCGTCGGGCTGGTCGGGCATAACGGTGCCGGCAAGTCGACGCTCATGCACATGGTGGCCGGCACGCTGCGGCCGGATGGCGGGCAGATCGCCGTGCGCGGCAATCAGGAAGCGAGCTATTCGGTGGCGCGCGCGCTCGAGCTTGGCATACGCTGCGTCTTCCAGGAGCTGTCGCTCTGCCCCAATCTCAGCGTCGCCGAGAATACCCGCATCAATCACCCCGCGCTCACCGGTTTCGGCTGGCGGCGCCGGGCCGCCGACCTCATCCGCGCCAAGCTGGACGAGATCTTCCCGGACCACGGCATTTCGGCGGACGACATCGCCGGCGACCTTTCGATCGGGCGGCGCCAGATGGTCGAGGTGGCGCGCGCCTTCACGCTGACCCGCGAACCCCTGCATCTGGTCATCCTCGACGAGCCGACCTCGTCGCTCGACGCGCATACGGCGGGCCAATTGCTTTCATTCGTGCGCCGCTTCGTGGCGGCCGGAGGCAGCTGCATCCTGATCTCGCATGTGCTGGGCGAGGTGCTGCAGAACGCCGACCGCATCGTGGTGATGCGCGACGGCAAGGTGGTCGCGGCCGATGCCGCGAGCGCGTTCGACCGCGACAGGCTGGTCGCGGCCATGGGCGGTGCCGAGGGACATCACAAAGCCGCCGCCGAGGCCCGCAAGACCGAGCCAGGAGCGCTCAGGGTGCGGGCACGCCCGGCCAGGCAGCAGGACGGCAAGGAGCTTGTCGCGCGCGCAGGCGAGATCATCGGTCTTGCGGGACTTGCCGGCCATGGCCAGACAGATCTTCTGCTGGCGATCTTCTCGGCCGCCTCGCGCGCCAGGATCGGCATCGAGGTCACCGCGCCGGTGGCGCTGGTCGCCGGCGACCGCCAGTCGGACGGCATCTTTTCGCAATGGTCGATCGCGCAGAATATCGGCATCCGCTCGCTGGCGCGGCTGCGCAACGGGCTGCTGATCTCGCCGCAGCGCGAGGCCGAGCTTGCCGAATTCTGGAAAAAGAAGATCGGCATCCGTACGCCGGACATGAACAACAACATCTATTCGCTGTCGGGCGGCAACCAGCAGAAGGCGCTGTTTGCCCGCGCGCTCGGCTCCGACGCAGAGATCGTGCTGATGGACGACCCGATGCGCGGGGTCGATATCGGCACCAAGCTCGAAGTCTACGACCTCGTGCGCGAGGAGGCCGCAAAGGGCCGGACCTTCCTCTGGTACACGACCGAGACCGAGGAGCTCGACAATTGCGACCATGTCTATGTTTTCAAGAACGGCCGCATCGTCGCCAATCTGCGGCGCGACGAGCTGACGGAGGAAAAGATCATCCAGTCCTCATTCGGCGATGCGGCCTGATATGACAGCGATCGCTCCCGGCACCGTTCCGAAAGCCTCGCCGCGCGGCAGCGCCGCCCGGGCGCGCATGCTGCGCGGCCTTTTGCCGGCTTTGTCGCTGGCGCTGGTGCTGATTGCGATTGCCTGGCTCAACCCGCGCGCCATCAGCTATTTCGGCTTCAACCTGATGCTCAACCTGGCGATCCCGATCGCGCTGGCGACGATCGCGCAGATGTTCGTCATCGCCGGCAACGAGCTCGACCTGTCGATAGGGACGTTCGTCGGATTCGTCGGCTGCGTCACCGCGACATGGCTGCGGGACGCGCCGCTCCTCGGCATTCTCGTGCTCATGGGTTCGATCGGCGTCTATGCATTGCTCGGCGCGCTGATCCACCTGCGCAATTTGCCTTCGATCGTGGTGACGCTCGGCATGAGCTTCGTCTGGCAGGGGCTTGCGATCCTGATCCTGCCCAAGCCCGGCGGCAAGGCGCCGGACTGGCTGCTGTCGATCCTGTCGTTCAAGCCGCCCTACATTCCGTTCCCGATCCTTGCCGCGCTGCTGATCGCCGCGGTCGTGCATTTCGGCCTGATGCGCACGTCCTACGGCGTCATCCTGCGCGGCTCAGGCGGCAATGCCGCGGCGCTGAGGCGCGCCGGCTGGTCGCTGCTCAAGACCAAGGTCGTGCTGTTCGCGTTGACCGGCCTGTTCGGCGTGCTCTCCGGCATGGCGCTGATCGGCATCACCACCTCGGCCGACGCCAATATCGGCAATGGCTATACGCTGCTTTCGATCGCCGGTGTCATTCTCGGCGGCGGCGAGTTCGTCGGCGGCCGGGTGTCGCCGATCGGCGCCGTCCTCGGCGCGCTGACATTGGCGCTGGCCGCCTCGCCGCTCTTGACCTTCATGCACATCCCGCCCGACTGGCAGGTGGCCGCCAACGGAGCGATCCTGATCATCGTGCTGGCGGCGCGGGTGCTGATCAGCCGCAGGGAGCGGTGAGCGATGACCTTGGTGCGGACGCTGCTTGAAAAACCCTGGATCTGGTCGTTCGTCGGCGCTCTGGTCGTCTGGCTGGCGACGATTGCCTTCACTGGCGGCTACGGCGCCGGCGGCATGGTCACGGCGGCGCTCTCGCTTGCCGTCTTCACCGTCATCGTCGGCGTCGGCCAGATGTTCGTCATCACGCTGGGACCCGGCAATGTCGACCTGTCGCTGCCGGCCAATATCGGGCTGGCCAGCGCGGTCGCCATGAAGGTGATGGGCGGCAGCGACGCCATGATCGTCGTCGGGCTGCTGGCGGCACTTGCCTGCGGTGCTGCGATCGGCGCGATCAACTATCTGCTGATCTGGGCGCTGCGCATCCCGCCGATCATCGCGACGCTGTCGGCGAGCTTCATCATCCAGTCGGTCGACATCAGCTACGGCCGCGGCCTGCAGATCAAGCCGCCGCCGGGCTTTGCCGATTTCACCAACTGGCAGGTGCTGGGCATTCCGGTGCTGGCGATGCTGACGGTGATCTTCACCATAGGCGCCGCGCTGGCGCTGCAGCGCATGATCTACGGCCGCTCGGTGCTGGCGATCGGCCAGAACATCCGCGCCGCCTGGCTTGCCGGCGTCCATGTCGGTCGCATCCGCTTCCTCACCTACACGCTGTGCGGCGCGCTGGGCGGCATCGACGGGGCGCTGCTTGCCGGCTATTTCCGCGGCGCCAATGTCGATATCGGCAACGAATACCTGCTCGCCTCGATCGCGGTCGTGGTCATCGGCGGCACCTCGGTCGCCGGCGGCAAGGCCAATGTGCCGGGCGTCTGGGGCGCCGGCCTGTTCCTGGTGCTCCTGCTCACCATGCTCAACACGTTCGGCGTCAGCGCCGGCGTGCGGCTGGTGCTGACCGGGCTGATCATCGTCGGGGTGATCACGGCGGCCGGCGGCGAGAAGGCCGTTCGGTAGTCTTATTTGGCTGTCTTGGCGCGCGCGATCGCGTCGACGATCATCTTCTTGGCATATTTGGAATCGTGCCAGCCCTCGATCTTGACCCATTTGCCGGGCTCGAGATCCTTGTAGTGCTCGAAGAAGTGCTGCACCTGCTGGCGCGTGATCTCGGGCAAATGCGTGTATTCGGTGACGTTCTCGTAGCGCAGCGTCAGCTTGGGCGAGGGAACGGCGATCACCTTCTCGTCCTGGCCGGCATTGTCTTCCATGATCAAGACGCCGATCGGCCGCACATTGATGACGCAGCCCGGCACCAGCGCCCGGGTGTTGCAGACCAGAACGTCGATCGGGTCGCCGTCGCCCGACAGCGTGTGCGGCACGAAGCCGTAATTGCCCGGATAGCGCATCGAGGTGTGCAGGAAGCGGTCGACGAACAGGGTGCCGGCCTCCTTGTCCATTTCGTATTTGATCGGCTCGCCGCCGATCGGCACCTCGATGATGACGTTGACGTCCTCAGGCGGGTTCTTTCCTGTGGGCACGGCTTCGATACGCATGGCTAAATCCCTCTCTCGATTGCAAGACCGATAGCGGGCGAAACGTCATGGTGCAATGCGGCGAATGGCACTGAACGCCAATGGAAGCGCACAGTTTGTGATGGCGTGTAACCTAGGCGACGTCAGTCATTCCAGACGAAAGCCACTTTCTTGAGCGCCTTCTGCTCGAAGACCTCGACGCCTTCGGCGATATCGCGGCCGCCATTGCCGGCGTAGAAGGCCAAGGCGTTGTGATTGTCCTCCAGCGCCCAGACCACCAGGCCGCGCAGGCCGTGGTCGGCGAGCCGGGCCTTGGCCGCCTTGAACAGCCGGCTGCCGAGCCCGATGCCCTGATATTCCGGACGAAGATAGAGCTCGTAGATCTCGCCCTGCTGGCGGAGTTCGCGGGCGCGGTTCTTGCCGATCGTGGCATAGCCGGCGACCGTTCCGCCGATCTCGACGACCAGCACGGTGGCGGCGCGGCGAATCGCGTTGGCCCACCAATCGACGCCGCGACGGTTGATCATCGAGGTCAGCGTGCGATGCGGGATGATGCCCGAATAGGCGCCGCGCCAGGCCTGCTGGTGCACCTCGGCGATGGCGCTCGCGTCGCGCGGTTCTGCCTTCCGGATGTCGATCGTCAGCGTGTTCATGGTTGGTTAACCATAAACCCGCCTCGGGCAATTGCAAAGAGTCCGCCAACATGCCTCCTCGCTTTCGCACAGGCGAAAGGTGGGTGCGCCGACGAGGCGTTCATTTCCGTAAAATCAGCGCAAACGCCGGAGATTGGCTGAAGCCGCCCAACCTCGTCATTCTATGGCGGAGCAAGGAGCGAAGCGACGCGGCGCAGACCCTAGAATCCATGCCGTGACCTTAAGGCGTTGCCACGGCGCAGAATTCTGCTCCGTTGCACGCTGTGGCGAAGGTAACGGCATGGATTCTAGGGTCTTCGCGACGGAGCTCCGCTCCTGCTCCGCCCTAGAATGACGATCGCGATGGGCGTTTCGGCCAATCTCCAAGGCGTGTCGCCTGCCGACGCAACAGAGCCGACCGGTCAAGATCCCAATACGGGAACTAGTCAGATTTCGACGAGATGATCATCGAGCTCGTTGGTGTCGCCTTCGGTGACCGGGAAATGCTCGGCGAGCACCGCGCCGACCGTGCCGATAGCCTTGACGAAGCCGTCGGCCAGCCGGTCGTCACCGGCATGTCTGGTCAGATCGCCCACCACGCCGTCCCAGACATGCTGGCCGACCTTGGCGTCGATACCGGAATCGGCGACGACCTCGGCATAGCGCTCGGCAACGGAGACGAAGATGAGCACGCCGGTGCGCGCGCTCGTGCGGTGGACGTTGCGGGCCAGGAACTGCTTCATCGCATTGTCGTGCGCCGCCTGATAGCGCAGCCTTCTCGGCACGAAATGAATGCGCAAGGTGGGCAGGAACCAGAGCAAAACGAGCGCCGAGGTCAGCGCCAGCGCTTGCGCCAGCACGAAATGCGGCAGCCGTATGGACAGCCACCATGCCTCCAGCCCATAGGCGACGGCAAGGCTGGCGACGAACACGCCGATCGTCGTCGTGAACGCGGCCGGAAAGAAGTAGCCGTCGCTGGCCCGAGCGACGACGCAGTAGATCTCGCCGTCGGTCTTCAACTCGGCGGCGCGGATCGCCTCGGCGATGCGGTCATGGTCCTCGGCGGTGATCGGTCGCGTTGCCATGATGCCTCACCAGCTTCCCGAAGAGCCGCCGCCGCCGGACGAGCCGCCGCCGCCGGAAAACCCGCCACCGCCGCCGCCCGAGGACCAGCCACCGCCGCCCGACGACCAGCCTCCGCCCCCGGACGACCAGCCGCCCGAGGAAGAGCGCCGGTTCTGATCGAAAGTCATCCCCAGCCAGCGATAGCGGCCGGGTCCGATCTTCTGGCCGAAGATCGGCGGCAGCACCGTCATCGCGATGCCGCCGAAGAAGATCAGCGCCCAGATGGTGATGAAGATGGCGAAGAACAGGTCGTCTGAATTGAACGGCGCCTGCTCGTTGCGCTTGCCGCGCGCTTCCAGCTCCTCCGGATTGCCCTCCAGGACCATGATCATGTCGTCGACGGCCTTGGTGATGCCGCCGGAGAAATCGCCGGCGCGGAAGGCCGGCACCATGTCGTTCTCGATGATCAGCTTGGTGTGCAGGTCGGTCAGCGTGCCTTCCAGCCCGTAGCCGACCTCGATGCGCATCTTGCGGTCGTTGGGCGCGACCAAGAGCAGCACGCCGTTGTTTTCCTTGGCCTGGCCGAGCTTCCAGAAGCGGAACAGCCGGTTGGCGTAAGGCTCGATCTCCTCGCCGCCGAGGCTGGGTATGGTGGCGACGACGATCTGGTCGGAGCCTTTTGTCTCGAAGTCGGCGAGCTTCTGCGTCAGCGCCGCGCGCGTGCCGGCATCGATGATGCCGGCATTGTCGACGACGCGGCCGGTGAGGGCGGGAAGGTCGGCGGCGAGGGCGGCGAGGGGGAGGAGGAGGAGAAAGGCAAGAAGTCCGACAAAGGCGAGGTGGCCGCGAGGCACCCCCCTCTGGCCTGCAAGCTCGATTAATTTTCAGCCGAGTTTCTCACCCGCCCTGCTTGGTGGTGCCCGTGCCGAAATCGACCTTCGGCACCTGCATCTTGTCTTCCTCGACGGTGAAGTTCGCGAAGGGCTCGTTGCCGCGGAACCAGAAGGTCGCCCACAGGACCGAGGGGAAGGTCCTCAGCGTCAGATTATAGTCCCTGACCGCCTGGATGTAATCGCGCCGCGCCACCGCGATGCGGTTCTCGGTGCCTTCGAGCTGCGCTTGCAGCGCGAGAAAATTCTGGTTCGCCTTGAGGTCGGGATAGGCTTCCGACACCGCGATCAGCCGCGACAGCGCGCTGGTCAGCCCGGCCTGGGCATCCTGGAACTTCTTCAGCGCCTCGGGATCCTTCAGCGTGTCGGGCGTCACCGTGATCTGCGTTGCCTTGGCGCGCGCCTGGACGACCGCGTCGAGCGTATCCTTTTCATGCGAGGCATAGCCCTTCACCGTCTCGACCAGGTTCGGGATCAGGTCGGAACGACGCTGATACTGGTTGAGCACCTCGCTCCAGGCCGCATGGGCGTTCTCTTCCGCCGTCGGGATGGTGTTGTAGCCGCAGCCGGCAAGCAGCGGCAGCACGAAAACCATCATCAGGAAGGCGGCAAGGCTGCGGAAGGGGGAGGCTAGTGAGAGGCGCTCGGCAATCATGATTGGTCCCTCGACAGAAGTTGCGCGCGAAGCATTACCACAATCCACGCGTAAGAAAATGTCCGGCCGATGACGCCTGCTCCGGCTCGGGCGCGAGCCCCTGTGAATAGTCGAGCGAACAGGATTTGATCGTCTTGTTTGACGCCATTCCGGCCGGAAGGCTACGGCGAAGTAAGCCGAGCCTAAACGCTTCGCACTTTTCCTGGAATTGCTCTAAGGTCCGGGCAGGAAAGGCAATTGCCATGGCCGAGCGCCGGGACGACGAGACCGAATCGCGCCGCATCCTCGAACGCGTGGCGCGCGAGACGGAGCCGGGCGGCGCGTCGTTCATCGTCCGCACGGCGAAGGACGCGCGTGACCGCGTGACCGCCGCCGACACCGACCGCACCGATCCCATCGAATATTGGGGAACCCGCATTGGCCGAACGCTCGGCTTCCTCATTGCCATTGGGCTATTGGCCTGGCTGGTGTATGCCGCAACGCGTGGCGGCTAGGAACAGATTTCCATGAGTGCAGAAAAAATCGACGCGCCGCGCGCGGTCATCGTCATCTCCAGCCATGTCGCCCGCGGTTCGGTCGGCAACCGCGCCGCCGTCTTCGCGCTGGAGACGCTGGGCTTCCCGGTCTGGGCGGTGCCGACCGTCATCCTGCCCTGGCATCCGGGCCACAGCCGGGCCACGCGCATCGTTCCGCCGCTCGATCAGTTCAAGGCGCTGATGGCCGATCTCGAGCGCGCGCCCTGGTTGGGCGAGGTGAGGGCCGTGTTGTCGGGCTATCTCGGCGAGGCCGGCCAGGCCGACGCGGTCGCCTCGCTGGTCGCCGCCGTCAAGGAAAAGACGCCGAACGCGCTTTACATCTGCGACCCGGTGATGGGCGATTCGGGCGGGCTCTACGTGCCCGAGCCGACGGCCGTCGCCATGCGCGACAAATTGATGCCGATCGCGGATATCGCCACGCCGAACCGCTATGAACTGGAATGGATGGCGGGCGCGCCGCTGCCCGACATCAAGGCGGTGACGGCGGCGGCACTTCATGCCGGGCCTTCGACCATGCTGGTGACCTCGGCGCCCGCGATGATGGCGGGCGGCACCGGCAATTTCCTGCTCGACGGCAGCCAGGCGCTGCTTGCCGAGCACCGCGTGATCGAGAAGCCGCCGAACGGGCTTGGCGACCTGACTGCGGCCGTCTATCTGGCGCGCGTTCTGTCCGGCCAGCCGCCGGTCAAGGCGCTGCAATCGACCACCGCCGCCGTCTACGAGATCCTCGCTCGCACCGCGAAGCGCGGCGGCGACGAGCTGCAGCTCGAAACCGACGCGCAGAGCCTGTCGCACCCCATGGCCATGGTGCAGTTGCGCCATCTCTTGCATCCCGGGCGGGACAAGCGGGCGTGAAGCTCGCAGGCGTCGACGGCTGCAAGGCCGGCTGGATCGCTGTCCACCGCCAAGCGGACGCCGTGCCATCGGTCTCGGTCTTCCCAAGCTTCCAGGCGCTGCTCGACGCGCTGCCCGATGCCACGATCGCAGTCGACATGCCGATCGGCCTGCCGGATTTTTCGCGCAAGGGAGGCCGCGGGCCGGAGGCGCTGGTGCGGCCGCTGCTCGGGGCGCGGCAATCCAGCGTGTTCGCCATCCCCTCGCGGGCGGCACTCTATGCCGATACCAGCGACTTCACCACGATCGAGGCCTGGCATGCCGCGCATCGGCTGGCAAGCGCGGCGGCATTGGCAACCTCGGATCCGCCGCGCGGCGTTTCCATCCAGGCCTTCGGCATCTTTTCGAAGATCCGTGAGATCGATCAGCTGTTGATCTCGCGGCCCGATTTGCGTGGCCGCATCTTCGAATCGCATCCGGAAGTGGCGTTCTGCCGGCTGAACGGCGGCACGGCGATGGCCTTGCCGAAGAAGATCAAGGGAGCGGTTAACCCGGCCGGCATGGAGGAGCGCAAGGCACTGCTTTGCCGGCACGGCTACGAAAACGCCTTCCTCGATCAGGCGCCGCCGCGGGGCGCGGCGAGCGACGACTTCCTCGACGCGGCGGCGATGATGCTGATTGCCGGGCGTATCGCCGGCGGCGAGGCGCGGCCTTCGCCTGATCCGCCGCTGGTGGATCGTTTCGGCATTCCCGTTGCCATCTGGGTGTGACGAAGCCATGAATGCCGCATCGCGATTGCGACGGGCTCATCCGCAATTCGGCATTGCTCGCGACCGACTTTTGCCGCTAGAGGCTTTGTCAGACTTCAGGCAGACATCGCTCGAACACCCACATTCGTGCGCATCCAACCCGGAAAGGGCCCAGACGCCGCCCATGCCTCACCTCCCTGAGCACCTCCTCGCCGGCTATCGCAACTTCATGGCCGGCCGCTATCCCTCGGAAAGCGACCGCTATCGCTCTCTGGCGCGCGAAGGCCAGGCGCCGGAAACGATGATCGTCGCCTGCTGCGATTCCCGCTCAGCCCCGGAGGCGATCTTCGACGCCGGGCCGGGCGAGCTCTTCGTGCTGCGCAATGTCGCCAATCTGGTGCCGCCCTACGAGCCGGACGGCGAATATCACTCGACATCGGCCGCGCTCGAATTCGCCGTGCAGAGCCTGAAGGTGAGGAACATCGTGGTGATGGGCCACGGCCGCTGCGGCGGCATCCGTGCCGCGCTCGACACCAATTCCTCGCCCCTGTCGCCCGGCGACTTCATCGGCAAATGGATGAGCCTGATCGCGCCGGCCGCCGAGACCGTGGCCTCCAGTACCATGATGACGGCGACCGAGCGCCAGACGGCGCTGGAGCGTATTTCAGTCCGCTATTCGATCGCCAATCTCAGGACCTTTCCCTGCGTCTCGATCCTCGAAGGCAAGGGCAAGCTCTCGCTCTACGGCGCATGGTTCGACATCTCGACCGGGGAGCTGTGGGTGATGAACAAGGAAACCGGCGATTTCGAGCGGCCTGAGTTGTGACGGAGGGATAATGCACCGGAGCCGGTGGAGGTTCTTTCTCGCGGCGGCGCTGTTCATGTCCACGGTCGCCCGCGCCAGCGCCGATGACGGCGCCATCATCGATCGCTGGTATTCGGCGCTGCTGACCGCCGACAGGGCCGAATTGTTCGAATTGCTTGCCGACGACGTGCGCATGAAGCTGGACGACATCGGCGTCGTGCAGACCAAACAGGATTTCATCGCCTCGATCGACGAATGGCAGGGCGCGGTGACGGGCGCCGCGATCCGTCATCGCATTGAAAAGAGCGAGAATGGCGAGACCACGGTGCTCGCCTGCTACGACTTCCCCAGCAACGACATGCTGATGCGCGAGACTTTTACCATCGCTGGCGGGCGCATCGTCGTCAGCACGCAGACGGCGGTGGCGCAGGATTGCAGCGGCTATTAGTGTTTGTGTTGGTAGGCGGCATGCTTGAAGATTGGCTGACGCGCTTGTCAGGTCGTCATTCTAGGGCGGAGCAAGGAGCGAAGCGACGCGCGCAGACCCTAGAATCCATTCCGTGACTTCCGAGCGTTGCCACGTGCAGAATTCTGCTCCGCTGCGTTCCTCGGCCAAGGTCACGGAATGGATCCTCGGGTCTGCGCTCCGCTTCGCGTCGCTCCGCCCGTGGATGACGAGGTTGAGAGGCTTCAGCCAATCTCCAGCGTTTGCGATGAACCAGCGCATTTCACCGTTTCAGGGAAAACGGCGAACCGCCTTGTCCCTTGAACGGTCTAAGGCGAAGCATGGAGCGACCCTTGTTGCGCGCTGCGTAGCATCGTCCTACATCCGGGGCAGCCTGCCGCTCCCAATTCACCGAACTCCCCTATTGGATCTGTCCATGTCAAAAACCGTCGATCTCGCCGCCCATCCGCTGACCGTCTGGCAAGGGCCGCTAGGCCTGCCGGATTTCTCGCGAATCGGCGACAATGATTTCGGGCCGGTCTTCGACGCGGCGCTGGCGGCGCATCAGGCCGAGATCGACGCGATCGCCGGCAACAGCGAGATGCCGACCGTCGAGAACACGCTTGCCGCGCTCGAGCTTGCCGGCGAGGCGCTCGACCGTGTCTCGTCGATCTTCTGGTGCCGTGCCGGCGCTCATACCAACGACACGCTCCAGGCGATGGAGCGCGAGGTTTCGCCAAAGATGTCGCGGCATTTCTCGGCGATCTCGATGAACGAAAAACTGTTTGCCCGTATCGACGATCTCTACCAGCGGCGCGACAGCCTCAAGCTTGATGCCGAGACGCTGCGTGTCCTGGAAAAGACCTGGAAGGGCTTTGTCCGCTCGGGCGCCAAGCTCGATGCCGACGGCAAGAAGCGGCTCGCGGCAATCAACGAGGAACTCTCCTCGCTCGGCACCAAATTCGGCCAGAACGTGCTCGCCGACGAGCGCGACTGGGCGCTGTTCCTCGACGAGGCCGACCTTGCCGGCCTGCCGGACTTTTTGAAGAGCGCCATGGCGGAAGCGGCCGAGATGCGCGGCCAGAAGGGCCGCTATGCGGTGACGCTGTCGCGATCGATCTACGAGCCGTTCTCGACCTTCTCGGAGCGCCGCGACCTGCGTTGGATCGCGTTCAAAGCCTTCATCATGCGCGGCCAGAATGGCGGCGCCTCCGACAACACCGATGTGGTGCGCGACATGCTGAAGCTGCGCGCCGAGAAGGCGAAGCTGCTGGGCTACGATTCTTTCGCGGCGCTGAAGCTCGACGACACGATGGCGAAGACGCCGAGGGCCGTGCACGAGCTGCTCGATCCGGTGTGGGAAAAAGCCCTGGAAAAAGCGGCCGCCGACCAGAAGGAGCTGGAGCGGCTGGCCGCGGAAGCCGGCAGCAACGAGAAATTCGCGGCCTGGGACTGGCGCTTCTACCAGGAGAAGCTGCGTGCCGAGAAATTCGCCTTTGATGAGGCGGAGCTGAAGCCTTACCTGCAGCTCGAACGTGTCATCGAAGCCTGCTTCGATGTCGCGACACGCCTGTTCAGCATTACCTTCGAAGAGAAGAAGGGCATAACAGCCTGGCATCCCGATGCGCGTGTTTTCGTGGTGAAGAATGCCGACGGCAGCGAACGCGGCCTGTTCCTCGCCGATTATTTCGCGCGGCCCTCAAAACGCTCCGGCGCCTGGATGAGCGCGCTGCGGTCGGGCTATAAGCTTGGCCCGGGCGCCAAGCCGGTGATCTACAACATCATGAATTTCGCCAAGCCGCCGGCCGGCGAGGCGGCGCTTCTGTCGGTCGACGAGGCGAAGACGCTGTTCCACGAGTTCGGCCATGCGCTGCACGGGATGCTGACCGACGTCACCTGGCCGTCGGTCTCCGGCACTTCGGTCAGCCGCGACTTCGTCGAACTGCCCTCGCAGCTCTATGAGCACTGGCTGACCGTGCCGGCGGTGCTGGAAAAGCATGCGCTGCACGTCAAGACGGGCAAACCGATGCCGAAGGCGCTGCTCGACAAGATGCTCGCCGCCCGCACCTTCGGCGCCGGTTTCGCCACGGTTGAGTTCACCGCCTCGGCGTTGATCGACATGGCCTATCACGCGCGGCCGGACGCGCCCGCCGAGCCGCTTCGATACGAGGCGGAAACGCTGGAAAAGCTGCATATGCCCGACACGATCGCGATGCGCCACCGCACCCCGCATTTCGGCCATGTCTTCGCCGGCGACGGATATTCAGCCGGCTATTATTCCTACATGTGGTCGGAAGTGCTCGACGCCGACGCCTTCTCGGCTTTCGAGGAGACGGGCGATGCCTTCAATCCGGAACTCGCCGAGCGGCTGCGGAAGAACATCTATGCCGCGGGCGGGTCGAAGGATCCGGAGGAGCTTTACACGGCATTCCGGGGGAAAATGCCGTCGCCTGAGGCGATGATGGCGAAGCGAGGGCTGGTGTAGCGCCTTTTTTCCTTCTCCCCTTGTGGGAGAAGGTGGATCGGCGCGCAGCGCCGAGACGGATGAGGGGTGCTCCAGGGAACGCCAGCGCCTCATCCGCTGGAACACCCCTCATCCGGCCGCTTCGCGGCCACCTTCTCCCACAAGGGGAGAAGGGGAAGCGCGCCAAGGATCAGCCACTCTCGGCCAGATCGGCCGCGTCAGCTTGGTATAATCCGTCACCGCCGGATTGCTCGGGTAGGAACTCGGCGCGGCGACATAGATGATCTCGGCGGCGATCGGCGCGAAGCCGGCGTAGAAATGATTCGTCGACTTGATCAAGAGGACGTCCTTCGACAACGGATCGATGCCGATGTTGGAAAAGATATCTGGCTCGAAGGTCTGGGTGCGGTTGGTGTTCAAGATGACATCAACCTCGGTGCGCTCGATGCGCACCACCGCCGATGGCCCCAGCGTCACGCGGCTCGGCCCGAAGCTCTGCCAGCCTTCGCCGACCGCTTTCAGCACCCTGACGCGCGCATCGATCGGCTCGCCGGCCTGGGGGCCGGCCTTGCCGCCGAAGCGCAGGTCGATGACCGCGCCCTCGCCGGCCGCGTGGCAGAAGGTGACCGCGACCGGATCCCAGATCGTTGCCACGCCGACCTTGCCCACGCCGCGCGAAAGCAGCTCGCGCAGCACGATTGTGCCGTCGCCCGGCACGCCGCCGCCCGGATTGTCCCAGATGTCGGCGATGACCGCCGGCTTGTCCTGGCGCTCGGCGCGCACGGCTAGTGCCTGCTCGATGCCGGCGGATGCAGACAGCATCGTCATGGCGGTCTTCTCGCGCAGGTCATAGAGCTCGCGCCCGAGCGTCTCGGCGAGCTTGTCGCCCTTTTCCTTGTCATTGTCGGTGACGACCAGGATGCGCGTGCCCATTTCCGGCACGTCGGCGGCCATGAAGCCGTGGATGACCGAGACCGACAGCACGCCGTCCTTACCATGCAGGGCTTTGATCCTGTCGACGAAGGAGCGCATCGGCTCGCGGCTGGTCGGCAGCACCTGGATCATGCGGCAGTCGAAGGTCGAGATCACCGGCTTGATCTCGCCGCGCGCCGCGGCGAGGCCGAGCTCGACCACATGCTCGCCGCGCTCGTAGAAATCGGTGTGCGGGAATTCGAGGAAGTAGGCCATGATGTCGCAAGCTGCGACGCGTTTCGGCGTCAAATGGCTGTGCGGATCGAACTCCGAGGCAATCACCACTTTCGGCCCGACGATGGCGCGCACGCGCTCCAGGAGATCGCCTTCGCAATCGTCATAGCCTTGCGCCACCATGGCGCCATGCAATCCCAGGATCACCGCATCGACCGGCAAGGCGGCCTTGAGCTGATCGAGGATCTCGTCGCGCAGCGCTTCATAGGTCTGCCGTTGCACCAGGCCGCCGGGCTCGGCCCAGGTGGCGGTGCCTTCGATGACGGTCAGCCCTTCCTTCGCGGCGCGCTTGCGCAGCGCCACGATCGGCGAGGAGCAGAGCGTCGGCGTCTCCGGATGTTTTCCGGGGCCGGCATAGAAGGCCATCTCGAAGGAAGCCCGGTCGGTCGGCACCGGCGAGAAGGTGTTGGTTTCCGTCGCCAGCGAGGCGGTGAAGATGCGCATGAAGGCTCCGTGATGACCTTTTGTTTTTCGCAATTCCGGACGGAAAACCGCTGCGCACTTTTCCTGGAATTGCGGGGATAGCTATTTGACCGCCCCGAGCGCCAATCCGCGGACGAGATAGCGCTGCAGCCAGATGAAGAGGATCGCCACCGGCAGTGTCGCCAGCAACGTGGCCGCCATGACATGGTGCCATTCGATCGTATAGCGGCCGGCGACCAGCGAGAAAACCTGGATCGGCAGCGTGTAGCTTTCCTGGCTGCGCAGCATGGTGAGCGCCACGACGAACTCGTTCCAGGCGTTGATGAAGGTGAAGATCGCCGTCACCGCGATCGCCGGCAGGCAGAGCGGCAGGAACACTTTACGCAGGGTGAGCCAGCGCCCGGCGCCTTCCATCCAGGCGGCCTCCTCAAGGTCGCGCGGGATTGTGTCGAAATAGCTCTGCAGCATCCAGACCGTGAAGGCGACGTTGAAGGCCATGTAGATGAAGCCGAGCGCGGTGGTGCTCTCCACCAGGCCCCAGGCCGCCATCAGCCGGAACAGGCCAAGCACCAGCACGATCGGCGATATCATCTGCGAGATCAAAAGGAACTGGCGAAAGGCGCCATAGCCGCCGAAGCGGAAGCGCGACATGGCGTAGGCGGCCGGCACCGAGATCAGGATCGCGCCGATTGTCGCCAGCGCCGAGACATAGAGCGAGTTGACGAGCGCCTGGCCGAAGCCGGTTGCTACCCACATGTCGGCGAAATTCGACCAGCGGAACTCGCTCGGCCACCAGGTGGGCGTCAGCACCTCCGTGCGCGGCTTGACGGCGGTGAGAAACATCACGGCGAAGGGGAAGATCGTCACCGCGACCAACGGTGCAAGCAGCAGCCAGGCGATGATGGTGCGTTTCATCTTGCTGTTCATGCCCGCTGCTCCCGCATGGCGAGGCGCACATAGATCATGGTGAAGACGAGCAGGATCGCGAACATCACCAGCGACACGGCTGATGCCTCGCCCAGCTTGCCGATGCGGAAGGCGAGCTTGTAGAGATGGGTCACCAATATGTCGGTCGAGTTTGCCGGCCCCCCTTGTGTCATCACCCAGATGATCGGGAAGGAGTTGAAGACATAGATGGTGTTGAGCACGATCGCGATGTTGATGAACGGCTTCAGGAGCGGAAAGGTGATCTCGCGGAACTGCTGCAAGGGCGTGGCGCCCTCGAGTGCTGCCGCCTCATAGAGATCGTCGGGGATGGAGGACAGGCCGCCGAGGAAGATGGTGGTGGTGAAGGGCACGGTCACCAATATGCCGATCAGCACCTGCATCGGGAAGGCGGTTTCGGCGCTGGCCAGCCACTGGATGTTCTGGCTGATCAGGCCGAGCTTCGTCAGCGCCGAATTCAGCATGCCGCTCTCGCCGTTGAGCGCCCAGCGCCAGACCACCGCGGTCATGGTCAGCGACACCGCCCAGGGCAGCATGATGATGACGCGGGCGAGGCCGCGGCCGTAGAAGTCCGTATTGAGGATGATCGCCACCGGGATCGACAAAAGCAGCGCGCCGCCGACGACCAGCACCGTCCACAGCGCGGTGCGCCAGAGCGCGGCGACAAAATCGGGATCGGCGGCGAGCGCCGCGAAATTGGCGAGACCGCTGAACTCGCGCAACTGACCGAAGCGGTTGACGTTATGCGTCGAGATCTGGATCAGGTCCCAGACCGGCCAGAAAATCACCACCGCCGCCAGGAACAGGCTGGGCAGCGTCAGCAGATAGGGCAGGAAACGATTTTGCATCGGCTGGTTTGTATCGCGTTGCGAGGCTTCGAGGGGGGTGCCAATTCTCATCTGTCTTGCCAGGCGCTCAGTTTCGAATTCCTTCCAGGCGCCGCCCCTCACCTGTCTGCCTGTCCTCCGCGGCAGTTGCGGAAGAGCCCTTCCTCTCCCCCGTCGATCGGGGGAGAGGTGTCGAGCGCAGCTCGACGGAGTGGGGGTCGACCCTTGGCGCAAGGCAGGCGATGCTTGCGCCGAGTGCCCTTCGTATGTCCGTTCGCGGCGGTTGCCATGTGGTTCCCCCACTCCGTCTCGGCTTCGCCGAGCCACCTCTCCCCCCTCCGGAGGGAGAGGAAGGAGGCTGGCTGGGGCGGCGCCGACGTAGGTTCCAAAAAGGTGTGGCGCGCTCCGACGGGTGGAGCGCGCCACGGGCGCAGGGAGATACGCCCTTATTTCTTCTTCAGAACGGCGTTCGCCTTATCCGCCGCGTCCTTCAAGGCCGCTTCCGGCGTGGCGCTGCCGAGATAGATCTTCTGCATGGCGTCCGACGTGATCTGGGCGATCTCTTCCCATCCGGGGATGACCGGCGCGAAGCGGGCGTCGGGCAGAAGCGCGGTGAAGGCGGCGAGGTCGGCATTGTTGACGTAATAGTCCATCTTGGCCTCTTCCTTGTTCACCGGCAGGAAGCCTTCGCCTTGCGTGAACTTGGCGCGCTGCTCCTTGGTGAACAGGAAGTCGAGCAGCTTCCAGGCCTCGTCCTTGTTCTTGGAGTTCTTGAACATGATGATGCTATCGGTGACGCCATAGGTGCCGCGCGCGCCGGTCGGGCCGGCGGGGATGGCGGCGACGCCGTATTTCAGCTTCGGCGCTTCTTCCTTGATCTGGTTGGAGAGGAAAGGCGCGGTGATCATCATGCCGACCTTGCCCTGCTTGAACAGGTTCTGCACGTCCTCGCGGTTGTTGGAGGTCACACCTGGCTCGGTCAGGCCCTCGTCGATCATTGATTTGTAGAGCTTGGCGGCCTCGAGCGCGCCGGGCGTGCTCAGACCGGATGTGCCGTCCTTATTGAGGATCTCGGTGCCGAAGGACCACATCGCGTAATAGTAATAGACGTCGGTCTCGATCTCCTTGCCCTGCAGGCCGTAGCCGAAGGCGCCTTGAGCCTTGATCTTGCGCGCGTCCTCCTGCAGCTCGGTCCAGGTGGCCGGCGGCTTGGCGATGCCGGCCTTTTCGAACAGCTCCTTGTTGTAATACATGGCGCGCGCCGAGGCGGCGATTGGCAGGCCGTAAGTGTGGCCGTCCATGATCGAGGGCTGCAGGAAGGTGTCGATGAAGCGGTCCTTGAACTCGGGCGTGATGTAGCTGTCGAGCGGCTCGGCGACATCCTGCTGGACGAAGTCGATCAGCCAGCGCGTGCCGATGATCGAAAGGTCGGCGTTGGTGCCGGCGGTGATGTCGGTGGTGAGTTTCTGCAAAAGCACGTCCCACGGCACCACTTCGTACTTGATGGTGATGCCGGGATTGGCCGCCTCGAACTCCTTCTTCACCGCTTCGAAATAGGGGCCGGTCTTGGCGCTGTACTCGGCGACGGTGACGCGCACCTCGCCGGCATCAGCAGGTGCCGCCAAAGCCAGCATGCTCATTCCGGCCAACAGGCCGACAGTCCATTTCGCAAGGCTCATCTGATCTCTCCCATTGATCCGCATTCGCGCCTGGCCTTAGAGGCACAGGATTTATGTTACTTTCCTACATTATCGAGGGTTATGCCCAATGCAAGCAGTTTATCATGTTGCTAAATTACATTTTGTTGGATAGCGTTCCCTCGCTGTCTGGCACGGCGGAGGAGCGCGCATCGTGGTATCAAAGGCCGATCTCGAGGGCAGAACCGTTGTCGTCACCGGCGCCGGCGGCGGCCTCGGTTCGGCGATCGTCGAGCTGATGGCCGAGCGCGGCGCGCGCGTCGTCGGCTGCGACCAGTCGGTGGAAGCTCTGGCCAGCCCGCATATCGCGTCGCGCCATGTCTTCAACCTGCTCGACCGGGCCTCTATCGAAGCGGCTATCCCGGCGCTGCTCGACAAGGATGGCGTCCCCGACATCCTGATCAACAATGCCGGCTGGACGCGCGCCGAGACCTTGAAGGCGCTGACGGCGGACAAAATCGAAGAGGAGCTCGGCCTCAATTTGACCGGCGTGATGACTTTCGCCGATCCGCTGATCAAGGCGATGTCCGAGCGCGGCGCGGGCAGCGTCGTCTTCATCTCCTCGGTGAACGCCATCGCGCATTTCGGCAATCCGGCCTATGCGGCGGCCAAGGCCGGCATCAACGCCTACGCCAAATCGATCGCCGTCGAGCTGGGCCGCAGCGGGTTGCGTGCCAATGTCGTCTGTCCGGGCTCGATCCGCACCGCCGCCTGGGACCATCGCCTGGCCAAGGACCCCGAGATCTTAGGCCGGCTCAAGCGGCTCTATCCGCTCGGCCGCATCGTCAACGCGTCGGAAGTGGCGGAGGCAGTCGCCTTCCTTGCCTCCGAGCGCGCTTCCGGCATAACAGGTGCCGTGGTGCCCGTGGACGCGGGACTGACAGCCGGCTACCTGCCTTTCATCGACGACATATTGGGAGCGTGACTATGACCGACGTCCAGTTCCGCAACCTGTCGAAATCCTATGGCCAGCACAAAATCCTCGAGGACATCGACCTCGACATCCGGACCGGCGAGTTCGTCGTGCTGGTCGGCCCGTCCGGCTGCGGCAAGTCCACTTTGCTGCGCATGCTGGCAGGGCTGGAGACGATCACCTCCGGCGACCTCGTCATCGGCGGCACGCGCGCCAACGAGCTGCCGCCGCAGAAACGCAACATCGCCATGGTGTTCCAGTCCTACGCGCTGTTCCCGCATCTGAAGGCCTCGGAGAATATCGGCTTCGGCCCGAAAATCCGCGGCGAGACGCGCGCCGCGATCGACGACAAGGTCAAGAAGGCGTCGGGCGTGCTGAACCTCTTTTCCTATCTCGACCGCTATCCGAGGCAATTGTCCGGCGGCCAGCGCCAGCGCGTCGCCATGGGCCGCGCTATCGTGCGCGAGCCTTCGGTCTTCCTGTTCGACGAGCCGCTTTCCAATCTCGACGCGCAGCTGCGCGTGCAGATGCGCACCGAGATCAAGGCGCTGCACCAGCGGCTGAAATCGACCATCGTCTATGTCACCCACGACCAGATCGAGGCAATGACCATGGCCGACCGCATCGTGGTGATGGATCGCGGCCGCATCCAGCAGGTCGGGCAGCCGCTGGAGCTCTATGACCGGCCGGCCAACAAATTCGTCGCCGCCTTCATCGGCTCGCCTTCGATGAGCTTCGTCTCCGGCGCGCTGAAGACCGCTGGAGCCAAGTCCTGGTTCGAGACGACAGGCGGCGGCCGCCTGGCGCTCCCGGGCAAGGCTATGTCCGGCTGTGAGATGGTCGAGGCCGGCATCCGGCCGGAGCATTTCGTGGTCGTCGCCGGCGACGATGCCCTCGCCATCAAGGTCGACGTCGTCGAGCCGACCGGTTCGGAAACGCATGTCTATGGCTCGGTCGGCGACGACACGGTGCGCGCGGTGTTCCGCGACCGGCTGCAGGTGAAGCCCGGCGACCGGCTGCCGGTGAGCGTCGACCCGCGCAACATCCACCTCTTCGACAAGGCGACGGGCCTGCCGCTGTGAGATGATGACATGAAGACCCCGGCCGACATCATCACCCGCCTGCAATTGATATCGCAGGACGGCACCAAGTCGGACCGCCGGCTGGCCGGGCTGGTGCTTTCCGACCTCGATTTCGCCTCGAAGGCCGCGATCTCGGAGATCGCCGCGCGCGTCGGCGTCAGCGAGCCGACCGTCACCCGCTTCTGCCGCAATCTCGGCTGCGAGGGTCTTCGCGATTTCAAGTTCTACCTGGCGCAAGCGATCGCCATCGGCGGCCAGTATCTGTCGCCGGAGCCGCTCAGCCGCGACGCGCGCGAGCAGCGCATCGCCTCGGCGATCACCGAGGCGGCGATCGCCGCCATCCAGCGCGCCAGCGAAAACCTCGACATGACGACGCTGATGGACGTCGCCGCCCGCATCGCGGCTTCCGGCAATGTGCTGTGCATCGGCTCAGGCGGCATCTCCTCGATGATGGCGACCGAGATGCAGAACCGGCTGTTCCGGCTCGGCTTGTCGGCGCTCGCCCAGACCGACGGCCAGCTGCAGCGCATGTATGCCGCGGTGGCGACGCCCGAGACGACGCTGCTTGCCTTCTCCGTCTCGGGCTATGCGCGCTCGGTGATCGAGGCGGTCGAGGTCGCACAGCAATATGGTGCGGCGACCGTTGCCATCACCGCGCCGGATTCGGCCTTGTCCAAGGTCGCCGACACGGTCATCCTTCTGCAGTCCGTCGAGGACGGCAACATCTACAAGCCGACCTCGTCGCGTTACGCGCTGCTTGCCATCCTCGACATGATCGCCACCACGGTCGCGGAAGCGCGCGGGCCGAAAGTGCTGGAGAATCTGCGCCGCATCAAGCAAAGCGTGAACACGCTGAAGGTCGACGATCCGAAGCTGCCGCTGGGCGATTGAGCGGTCGCAGCGGCTTGCGCCGTCAGCGCTGACAATCCCTTGCGCCCTCCTCTGACCGCTACTCTATGCGCATCTTCTGTGACTGGCGCTCCTGATCAGGCCGAGGCTTGATTGCCAGGTGGTTCCCCCAATCCGTCGCTGCTTCGCAGCGCCACCTTCCCCCCTCCGGAGGGAAAGGAAGGGAGCCTCGCTGGACGACAGTTGATGGCTAAAAAGCTTGGCGCCTTTCCTCTACCCCGTCGATCGGGGGAGAGGTGGCTCGGCGAAGCCGAGACGGAGTGGGGGTCGACCAGCGCAGCATAGGATAACACAAGCGCCAAGCTGCTACGCACGCTATCGAAGGCCAGCCGCCTGGAAATGTGTGCATGCTGTAGCCTCTGTCCGGCAGGACAGAGGGGGGCGCTGTCCAGCCTGCGTCTCAAATTTACATTATCCGATCAGAGCCTCGACGCTTTTCGCCAGCTCGGCCCCTTCCCCCACGACCCGCAGCGTCTTCAGTCGCGATGTCCCGCCGGCAACCACCGAAACGGCCGACACTGGAACACCCAGCGCCTTCGCCATCATCCGTTCCAGCGCTTGATTGGCGGCGCCGTTCTCCGGCACGGCGCGGACGCGGGCCTTAAGATGACTGCGCCCGTCGGCAGCGGTCTCGACGCCGTCGATCCGGTCGAGCGCCGCTTTTGGCGTAAGCCGCACGAGGAGGTCGATGCCGTTCTCGCGCTGCCGAAACGGCGTGCTCATCAGCCGCCGGTCACGACCCAGGACCAGACGGTGGTGACCAGGAACTGCCGGATGAAGAAGATGATCAGAAGCAGGATGATCGGCGAAATGTCGATGCCGCCGAGATCGGGCATGAAGCGGCGGATCGGGCGCAATGCCGGATCGGTCAGCCGGTAGAGCATGTTGCCCACGCTGCCGACGAACTGGTTGCGCGAATTGACGACATTGAAGGCGTAGAGCCAGGAAAAGATCGCCGAGGCGATGATGATCCACCAGTAGATATCAAGCGCCATGACGATGGTCTGAATAAGGGCGATCATGCCGGTCTCCAAATTGTCGCCGACATGTAGCCATTGCTTGGCGTGCGGGCAAGGCCCGCGGGCTTGACTGGCGGGCAAGGCCTACCAGTCAGCGTGCTCGTCGCCTGCCGGTCTTTCGCCTTGACATGAAACGGCCGCGACCGATACAAGCCGATCCGCTGGAACGGGGCTGTAGCTCAGCTGGGAGAGCGCATCGTTCGCAATGATGAGGTCAGGGGTTCGATCCCCCTCAGCTCCACCAGCCAGCACACGCATGTGCCTCTCGCGCGCGGTTGCCTTCCTCGTTCAGCATTTTGTGGCCGCCGGATTTCGGGCCGCGTGCTTGGAACCAATGGTGGGGCAAGACGGTTCAGCTATACTTTTGAAGCTGATGTGCCCAGCCGGCTGGGCAAGCGGCGATGCTTGAGGAGGTCCCCATCATGAAGATTTCGTCCAGGTTCCGTTCAGTCGCGGTTGCGGCAATCGCCGCGGCGGGCGTCAGCATTGCCAGCGCCGCGCATGCCGACAGCGGCACGATCCGCTTCTCCGTCTACAAGGCGGCCTTCTTCATCGGCGGCTCCGGCGGCGAAGGCACGCTGACCTTCCATGGCAAACGGTATCCGATCTCGGTCGGCGGCGTATCGGGCGGCCTCGCCTTCGGCGCGTCCAAGACCTATTTTCAGGGCAGGGTGCGCCATATCCGGCGCGCCAGCGACGTGACGGGCGTCTACGGCGCGGCCGGCGGCGGCGGCGCGCTCGGCAGAGGCGCCCAGGTGATCGTCATGACCAATGACAAGGGCGCCCAGCTCGAGCTCACCGGCCGGCAGGTGGGCCTGCAGGTCAACGCCGACCTCAGCGGCATGAGCATCGCGCTGAAGAGGTAGGAGCCCCAACTCCATCCGTTATTCCCGGATGGGCCGGTTCAGGCGTGCCCGGGCGCGCAATGTCAACGACAAGGTCGCGCCGGGCAGGCCAGACGGCGAGTTTCATCGACCTCTCCGCCGACCTGCCAGACCAATGGCGGGGGTGTCCGCTCTGATGAATAGCGGGCCTGCAGGCATCCCGCTTGCCAATGAAGGGCGGCTCGCCTCAATCGTCCCAGTCATCCCAATTGTCTTCGTCCTGCGGATAGTCGGGAACGACCCGGATGATCGGCCGCGGACGCTGATAGCGCCAATAATCCTCGTCCGGTAGCTGACGCTCATAGGTGCGATAGGCAGGCCGGTCGTAGTGGTGGCGCTTCCAGTATTTGTGCTTCTTGTGCGGCCGCACGCAGTAGCCGTCCTCGGTCAGGTAGGCGCATGTGACATGCGCCTGCTGGACCAGGCCATTCCTGGCCGGCATGCCAATCATCGGCGCCGCATCTACCGCTGGCATCACCGCCAGCATGGTGCCGGCAAGGGCAAGAACAGACAATTTCATCGGCCTCTCCAATCTGTGCAGATTAAGGCCGGAAGAACGTCCTGATTGGGGACGATTTGCGGCGGCCGAGATCACTTTGATTTGCGGCCGCACATATGAGCGTTAGATCATGTATTGCGCCGGCGTCAGGCTGACGCAACCATAGCGGCCGCTTTCTTTCACATCATCCCGCGAGCGGAGGCCACCCTGCACTGCTAATTGGCCAACTGATCGAGAAGCGTGTCGATTTCCCCTTTCTTTGGCGCTTCGGGCGAAACAGGGGCGGCCTGCGGGTCGGCGGAAGCAGGTTCAGCCGCCGGCGCGGTGATCTCTGCTTCGGCCTCGCCGCCGGCGTTCGAACCTGGCGGCGGCGCATTATCCGTATTGCCGGTGTCTGGCGCCACGGCGGGTTCCGGAGCCGCGGGCGGCGCTTTGGGCCGGGGTGCGGCGTTGCGCAGAAGATCGCCGATCAGATCCGCCGCTCCCTTGCCGGAACCGTCGCCGTTCGAGCCCGTTTGGCCGGGGATCAGCTTGTCGAGATTGAGTTTCCCGGTCGGCAGCCCAAGGCGGCTCAACATATCCAGCGCGCCCTGCGGGTCTTTGGCCAATGCGCTCAGGTCCGGATAGGCCCGAGGCGCAAACAGCGGGCCTTGGACCACGATCGGCACCCCGATGCCCTTCACGGCAACGTCGCCTCCCTGCCCGGCAAGCGAGGCAACGACGCGGGGGTTGAGACGGATGTCGAGCGTCTGGTCGGCGAAGTCTATCTTGCCCGAGCCGTCCATTCGCACCAGCGGACCCAGCAGGCTGATGTCCGTCGTCTGCGCGACGCCGTTCTCGATGGCAAAAGAGGCGCCGAGTTCGGTGAACGTCGTCTTCTTGGTCTGATCCTGCTTGAAGCCGCTGGAAAGCAGCCCGACCAGGTTGTTGTAGACCTCTGCTACGTCGATGCCGCGGAAGGCGCCGTCGCCGAATTTTGCCGCCGCCTTGCCGCCAAGGGAGCGGGCAAGCGATTTCGTGGTCTTTCCCGAGCCTGAAACCGCGACCGTCGCATTGAGCGTTCCTTCGATGCGGTCGAAATTCGCAGCATCATGGAGCAAGGGAGCGGCGGCCGCACCGGCGATCGCAGTGTTCAGGGTCAGGGAAGCGGCGTCCTTCGAGCCGTCGGCTGTCATCTCCGCGGCAATCGTGCCGCCGTAGAAGGGACTTTGCGGCACGTTCAGGTGCGCCTTGCCATCAGCAACCACCAGAGTGGTGGCCACCGGCCCGGCGAAGACCTTTCCATAGCCGAGCTTGTCGGCCTGGATGTCCACCTTGGCGTCAATTCCCTTGAGGAAGGAGAGATCGATCGGCGCGTCGGTGGCGCCGTTCGGCTTCTGCTTTCCGCCCGTGGCAGGCTCGCCGCCGCCGGCGAACGCCGCGAAGTCAAGCTTCGCGAAATTGAGAGACGTCCGGATGTTGAGGGGCGCCCCAAGTTTCATCGAGCCCTGGCCCGACGCCTTGACCCCGTTCAAGGCAACAGAGGTTTTCTGAAAGGAAAGCTGTCCTGGCCCGGCGTCCACGTCACCTTTGAAGGCAAAGTCTCGCAGACCGTGGGAAGCACTCTGCCCCAGCCATTGCATAAGCTTGTCGACCGAGGCCGATGTGGCCGAAACCTGACCCTTGAACGTGCCGCCGCCCCCGGCAGCGCCGCTTATGCTGCCTTCGAGGTACTTGGAGGAAACCGAAAGGCTGATCGGCCCGGACGCATCGGCAACGGAGCCGCTGGCCAGAAAGGATGCAGGTGCGAGCTGGGACTTGAACGTCACGGCCTGTCCCCGCCAGACGAGCTTGCCCGTCAAATCGACCGGCTTGCCGACATCGCGAACCTTCGCATCAAGATTAAGCCCGGTGATGTCGTCGGCCGTTGTGGCGTCGGCAAGTGCTGCAAGCGGAAGCTTGCCTTCCCGAATTCCAACCGTTCCCTGCAGATTGGCGCTGCTGCGTATGCGCTCTGCGGTGAGTCCGCGAAAAGCGAACCCCATATCGGCGGTCAGCTTGCCGGACAACGGCACGGATTGTCCGGCCAGCTTCGCTACAGAGCCGATATCCAGCCCTGAACTCGCAATATTGCCGCGTATGGTCGGAGGCGTTTCACCGACATTCGTCGAGGCTTTCGCGGTAACGCTTCCCGCATCGAGGCCGAAGTGCTCCAGCTTTGCCTCGAGATGTCCGTCGCGCAGCGTCGCGGCGAGCTGGACATCGGAAGCCCGTATCTTGCCGCCGACCAATTCATCGATGGCAACGCTGATGTCGGCGTCGAACGCAGAGAGCATCGCGAGGTCGGGCTCGCCGGAGCCGGCCGAAACCTTGCCCGCGCTGGAACCACCCTTTCCAATATCGCTCAAGGCGTCGATATCGACGCGCTTTGCCGCCAGGTCGGCGAAGAAGCGATGCCGCGCCCCGGGCTGGAAGAGCGCGTCCATCTGGAAGCTCTGGTCGCCGATCTCGAATTTTCCGCCCTTGATCTGATAGCTGCCGTTCCCGTTGAGCTGGATCTCTCCACTCGCATGCAATGAAGAGAATTTGGCAACCGGCGCCGGATCGAGACGCGCCTCGATGGCGATCTGGGCCGGCAGCCGCTTCAGGATCGGCCTCAAGGCGGAAAGGCTCCCGCTCATTTCAACGCGACGGCCGCCGCTGGTGCCGGCCAACGAAAACGAGACCTCTCGGTCGAGGTCCGGAGCCCTCAGATCGGCGTCGATTGCCGTCACCTTAGCGGAATTGCCGGCCGACGCGCCTGAGGCAAGGGTGCCGTTCGTTATCGTCAGTTGATTGATCGCCAGCCGCTCGAGCGTATCGACAATCGCCGCAAACGGATCGGCCTGAACATCATTCGGTTCCGGAGCTGACGTCGCGTTTGCCGAAGCCTTGAGCGCGATTGTCGGATCCGCCAGCGCGACGGACTGTATCTCGAGCTTTTTCGACCATAGCGACGACAGCGTTATCGAAGTCGAGAACCGCGGAGCGGATATCGCGATGTCGCCCGTACCGGTCGAGAGCGAGATATCGTCCGCGACCACCGCCAGCTTGGGCAGCAGCGATAGTCTGACAGGTCCGTCCAGCCGAATTGTCATTCCGGTTGCGGACGACAGTTGCCGGCTCAATTCGGCACGCACCCAGTCGATTGAAACAAGAGCGGGCAGAAGGAAGAGCAGCCCGACGGAAAGAACTACAGCTACGGTGAGTGCAGCGACGATTTTTCTCACATCGACCAGCCAAAAAGATCGGAAGAATCAGTATCGTCAAACATACATGCTTCTGGCGCGCGACTGAATCCTGCCGAAACATGAGCCCCGCGCCGGACGAATTTCGGACTGTTCCGCGGAGCCCGTCGGCTCTTTCGTCGAGGTCTATCGCGGTCGCAGCCATTTGCACGGAAGTGTTTCCAGACGAAAGGGTTTGGAAACGGTCAGCCGGTTTCCGAGCCATTCGCGTGAAACAGACCGGGCGCATTTTTCCGGCACCCGCCGCCGACATATCAGCCATTTCAAATGGAGGACGTGCCAATGTCTGCGCTCGGAACCCTGCTTCGTTTGAGCCGCGCCATCATCCACGCGCACAACAACGCCAAGGTCAGAAACCTGATGGATGTCCCGCCGCCCGAAACCGGCAGAGACATGGGCCGGCATGTTTCGCCCGACGCCTCCAAAAAGGAGCCTGGCGCCATACACCCCGGAGGACGCTGACACAAGCGGAGTCTCGGACCGGCCTCGCCCCCCTCACCTGGAGACTGGTGTTGCTTTGCGTTGGCGCGCATAGGCCACGCAGGCGTCCACGGTGCTGACGCATAGCGCGTCACGGCTGTTCGGCAAGTTATTGTCGCCGGCATAGGCTACCTCTGCGACGTGGCCGTTGAGCATGCGTATTTGCGTATTGCAATAGCCGCCGGGGGCGACGTTGACCGACCCTCCGACCGCGGGAATCGCGCCCACGGCCATCGTCGGCACCGCGATACTGAGATTGCCGCGTTGCACGGTGCGCTGGTAGGTCCAAATCTGACCGGAAGGCCCCGTGTCGGCCGTCGCGGTCGGAAAGCCGGCGCACATGCGGACATCGGCCTCGCTGAGACCGACCATCTCCTTGCGGGCAGCGGCCGTGGTGGCGTCGACCTTGGCGATGCTCGACGTATCGTCGGGGATGACGCAGGACGACAGGATGGAGATACCTGCCGCAACAAAGGCAAGTTTTCGAATATGCAAGGATGTCATGCCGTCGGTCGGAGTTGTGTGCCGCCCCAGCGCCCTCCTCCCTACCTAGGCAATCGGCCAAACGCGTCAACCCGCGGAATGCCGACGCATCTCCACGCCGATGCGCTTACACCACCCGGAAGTAGCTCGTCATGCCGGTCTTCTGATGCTCGATGATATGGCAATGCAGCAGCCAGTCGCCGGGATTGTCGGCGACGAAGCCGAGCTGCACCTTCTCGTCGGGCTGGATGAGATAGGTGTCGGAGACCAGCGGCTGCACTGCCCTGGTCGAGGACGACAGCACCTTGAAGCTCATTCCGTGCAAATGGATCGGGTGCGCGTGCGGGGTGAGGTTCTCCATGTCGATGATGTAGCTCTGGCCAAGCTTCAGTTCGGCGAGCGGCGCGGTCGGGTCCGGCGTGTCGCCCGGCCACGGCACCTTGTTGATCGCCCAGAAACTGTAGCCGAGCGAGCCGCAAATGCCGTCGGCCGCAACGTTCTCGGCCGTCGCGCTCAGCGCCAGGGGAATCCGCTTGGCGCTTGTCAGGTCCACCTCCGACACGGGATTGGCGTCAAGCGGGCCGAGATCGCGCAGATCGTGCTTGAGCGATTTGCCGACCGAGCGCAGCGTCGCCAGGATTTTCGGCTTGGTGCCCCTGACATCGCGCAGGCTGACGATCGCGCCCTCCTCGTCGGGCATGCGGATGGCAAGCTCCAGCCGCTGGCCAGGTCCCAGCTGCAAGGCATCCGGCGTAAAACGCTGCGGCACCGGATTGCCGTCGAGCGCGATGACCGTCGCCTCGGCGCCGTCGACGCGGAAGGCATGGATGCGGGTGACGTCGGTGATGGCCGCGCGCAGCCGCACCAGCCCGCCGGCCGGCGCATCGAATTGCGGCTGGCCCTGCCAATTGGCGGTGCGCACCGTGCCGAAGGTGCCGGCCTTGGCCGCGTCTCGCGGCCGGAACGGCTCGATGAACTGGCCGTCGTCGCCAAGCCGCCAGTCGCGCAGGTTGACGGCCATCTCGACGTCGAAGACCGGGTCCTTCGGATTCTCGACCACGATCACCCCGGTCAGGCCGTGGCCCATCTGGATCAGCGTGTTGCAATGCGGGTGGTACCAGAAGGTGCCGGCGTCGGGCGGCGTGAATTCATAGTCGAAATTGTCGCCCTGATAAACATAGGGCTGCACAAGGAACGGCACGCCGTCCATCTTGTTGGGAACGCGGATGCCATGCCAGTGGATGGTCGTCGGCTCGTCGATGCCGTTGATCAAGCGCGCGGCAAACGGCTCGCCCTTTCTCATCCTGACGACCGGCGGCATGCCGGCCTCGCCGTAGGTCAGCACATTCTTCGTCGGCGCGCCGTCCATCAGCTGCGCCCCGATGCTTGCGGTCTTCAGGATCAGCGGGGCAGGCTTGGCGGCTGCAAAGCCCGCCAATCTGCCGACAGTCGCGGCGCCGATGCCGGCCAGGCCTGCGGCAGCTGTGGTTTTGAGAAGGGCGCGGCGCGTGAATGTCGTCATACGGTTTCCGTCGGCAGGATGCCTCGGCCGTTGGAATTGAGCTGAACCAGTGAGCCGCCTACCACCATCCGGCGCGCCGGCCTAGTGCGTTTCACCGTTTCATGGAAACGGCGAAACGCCCTATCTCCTTGTTTTTGCGCAATTCCGGACGGAAAACCGCCCACACTTTTCCTGGAATTGCTCTAGTCCCGCAGGCTGAAGACGAAGGGCGCGGTGCGGGTGACGCGGGCGCCGAGCTCCGCCGGCGGCGCCGGCACCGAGGCGCCCTGCAATGCGCCGAGCGCCGCACGGTCGAGATCGCCATCGCCCGAGGATCGCGCCAGCCGGGCCGAGACCACCCTGCCGGAGGTGTCGACCGTGAAGGTCACGCTCGGCGTGCCCTCGACCCGCCTGGAGCGCGCCGCGCTCGGATAGCGGGTGTGCCGCCTGATCCACGCCGCCAGGCTGGAATTCCAGCGCGACGGGCCGACGCTGGAGCGCGGCGCTGCATCCGAGGACCGGGTTGCTGCCGCCTTCGCCGCCGCCTTGGCGTCGATGCTGGCGGTGGTCGTCGCCTTTGGCGGTGGCGCCTTTTCCTTTTTCACCCGTTCTTTCGGCTTCTCGACCAGTTTTTTCTCGGCCTTCTTCCTGGCTTCGACCGGTCTCTGCGCCTTCATCTCCGCTTCCGCAGGTTTCGGTACCGGCAGCGGAATGACGACGTCCGGCGCGATCGCCTCGACAAGGTCGGGCACGGGCTCGTCCAGCGGCGGCCCCTCGCTCAGGGCAGCAACGGCCTGTTCGGCGGGAGCGACCTGTTTGGCCTCCTGCGTGTCGTCGATATCGAGGGGCTGTTCAGCGACGGGCTCGGTCTGCTCGGCCACCGGCGCCGGGTCGATCACCGATTTCGCGTCGATGGGCTTTTCCGTCTCCTCCGCCGCATCGGGCGGCTCCGGTGTCACCGTGTCCGGCATCGCCGCCTCTTCCGGCACGGCGGGGGCGATGGCCAGCGGCGCCATCTCGACCGCCAGCGCCGGCGGCGGACCGCCATCCTGCATCTCGGCGAAGCTCAGATTCTGCACCGCATACGCAACCGCCACATGCGCGGCCAGAATGATCGCGGCGGCGCTCGTCCACAGGCCGGCCTCATGCGCGCCAAAGCGCGGCTGCGAAATGCGGGAAAGCGCGGCGACCGTCATGGCGCTGAACCGTCACCCGGAGCCGACGCCGAGTTTACACCAGTTGCCGGAGCTCCAGACTCGGCCGGTCCGCCAGCACTGCCCGACGTAGTCTCGAGCCCCACCAGCGCGACCTTGAGATAGCCGGCGCTACGCAGCAGGTTCATCACCTCCATCAGGTCGCCATAGCCGACCGTCCTGTCGGCGCGCAGGAAGATGCGCGTCTGCTTGTCGCCCTTGGTGCGGCTGTCGAGCACAGCCGCAAAGGCCGGGCGGGGCAGGCTGTCATTGCCGACCGCGAGCGTCAGATCGCTTCTCAGCGTGAGGAACAGCGGTGTCTCGGGCCGCGGCGCGGGCGCAGCCGTCGATCCGGGCAGGTCGACATTGACGTCAACGGTGGCGAGCGGTGCAGCGACCATGAAGATGATCAGGAGCACCAGGATGACATCGATGAACGGCGTGACGTTGATGTCGTGGCTTTCCTCGAGATCGTCGCCGGACGTCTCGCGAATGCGTGCCGCCATCGCCGCTACTCCGCCGCCATGGCCGTCGCCTGCGGCACGGTGCGGAAATCGAGGTCGCGGCTGACCAGCCGCTCGACGCCCGCGGAAGTGTCGGCGAGGATCTGCCTGTAGCCGGCTATCGAACGCGCGAAGACATTATAGATGACGACCGCCGGAATGGCCGCGACGAGGCCCATGGCGGTGGCAAGCAACGCCTCGGCGATGCCGGGCGCGACGACGGCGAGGTTGGTGGTCTGCGCCTGCGAGATGCCGATAAAAGCGTTCATAATGCCCCAGACGGTGCCGAACAGGCCGACGAAGGGCGCCGTCGAGCCGATGGTGGCGAGCAGGCCGGTACCGCGCGACATGCGCCGCGCCGCCGCCGCCTCGATGCGCGCAAGCCTGGAGGCGACGCGTTCCTTCAGGCCGTCGCCGGAAGCATGGTCGAGCGCGCCGGCCGACAGCGCCCGTTCCTCTTCTGCCGCCCGCACCAGCAGCGCGCCCGGGCCGCCGCTGCGGCCAAGCTCCCGGCCGGCCTGCATCAATGTCGCGGCGTTGCCGATCGCATCGGCGGCGCGGCGGGCCCTCAGCTTGCCGCCCAGGACCTCCAGCGACTTGGCGAGCCAGATCGTCCAGGTGACGAGGGAAGCGAAGGCCAGCCCGACCATGACTGCCTTTACGACGATGTCGGCATTCATGAACATACCCCAGGGCGACAGGTCATGCGGCAGCGTCAGCGAGATAGAAGGCTCTTCGCTCGTGGCGCCGTTCGCAGCCGGCCGAATGCCTGGCCCCACCGACGTGGCGGCGGGCGCCTGTGCCGCAGGCGTCTGCAGGCTTGGAGCGGCCGGCGCCTGCTCGACTGGTGCAGGCGATCGTCCCTGCGCCGCGGCGACACCAGCCGAAAGAATGAGCGACGCGGCCAGCGCCGCCAAGAGGCTGTTTCGGGACAAGGCTCGTCCTCGCTTCATCATTGCAATGCGGCGGCCATACAGACAGGTGCAGGGCGAGCCATGCCGGGTGACTATGAAACATGAGTTTGCGAGTCAACTATAAAGATGACTATGTTGCTCCACAATTCATAATGTGCCTATGCCCGCCTGAGCACGCTGCGGGCCTGGACCGTAAGACGGTTGCCGGGCACGATGCGCATGGAGCAAGAAGAGCTGGCAGCCAATGATCAAGGCGATACCGTTCGATTTCCCTTATGACGGCAGACTGGAGCCGCAGCACACGGCGCTGCTGGCGATCGACCTGCAGGAGGATTTCCTGTCGCCGACCGGCTACTTCGCCAGGAAGGGATATGATCCAGCACCGCTGCGAGCCATCCTGCCTGCGGTGAACCGGCTGATTGCCGCGGCCCGTGCCGCCGGCCTCACCGTCGTCCATACCAAGCAAGGCTATCGCCCCGACATGGCCGATATGACGCCTTATGAAAGATGGCGCCGCAAGCGGGCGGGGCTCGACGGCACCGATGTCCTGCTGCGCTCCGGCCCAGGTTTCCAGATCGTTTCCGACATCGAGGTCGCACCTGGAGACATCATCATCGACAAGACCTGCAACAGCGCCTTCACCTACACGGATCTCGAGCTCATTCTGCGGGCGCGCGGCATCACGCATCTGATGTTCACCGGCTGCACGACGGATGTGTGCGTGCACACCACGCTGCGCGAGGCCTGCGACCGCAACTTCCAGTGCCTGACGATTTCGGACGCCTGCGCCAGCGGCGACCAATATGCGCATGAAGCCGCACTGCATATGGTGACGGTCGAGGACGGCGTCTTCGGCGCGCTGGCGGACTCGGCGGCCGTCATCAGCGCGCTATCACGGCTCGCGAGCGTGGCGAGCTGAGGATTTCGGGATCGCGCGGATCGCCGGGTTCCGGCCAGCCGATATCCTTGCGGATGTCGAGAGGCAGCAGATAGAGCGTCCGCGCTGCCCGATGGCGGGCACGGGTCGCGGTGTATTCGCCCGCGATGCGAGCGATGGATGACAGGATCGACATTTGCTTCTCCCTTGGTTGATGCCGGGATGGCAACCCGGCACTCACCAAGACGAAACGCGGATGGCTGTTGGAACGGCGAGGATAAATTTTTCTGAACTCACGGCACGGCGGCCGCTCGATATAGGTCCATGGCAGCGTCCGGATCGCGAACTTGATTGATTGCCGAAAAACTTTTGCATGTACCGTTCCGTTTCCGGTTCGGGCTTCGTCTTGAGGGTCGTAACGGGTGCGAGAGCCAAGACGGCCTCCGCCATCAGGACAAACGGAGCCAAGCCATGTCGACCACAGTGACCTTGATCAACGTCTTCACCGCCAAGCCGGGCAAGCAGCAGGAACTCGCCAACACGCTTGCCGAAGGCACGAGGAGTTTCTTCAGCAGGCAGCCTGGCTCGCTGTCGTCATCCGTGGTGATCGGCGTCGACGGCAGCAAGGTGGCCAACATCTCGCAATGGCGTTCGGCAGACGACATCGCGGCCTTCCGCGGCGATCCCCGCTTCGGCGAATACATGAAGAGCATCGTCGAGCTCGCCTCCGGCGAGACCATGATGGGCCACACGGCTTATTCCCATACGGGCGGAGTGGAGAACTGAAGCAATTCCAGGAAAAGTGTGAAACGGTTAGGTTCGGCGCCTTCGCCGACCTTCTGTCCGGAATTGCGTCAAACAAAGAGGTAGAGCACGCGTGACCGGTTCGCACGATCAGTCCGTTGCGGCGACCGAAACCAGGCTTCGCGCCTTCGAGCGCGATGCCGCCTTGCTGAGAGCCAAGCTGCACCGCTACGCGTCGCGCATGGTTGGATCGGTCATCGATGGCGAAGACATTGTCCAGGAGGCTTTTGCAAAAGGCTTCGTGGCGATCAGGAATGGCGACATGCCCGACAAGACCGAGCCTTGGTTGTTTCGCATCGCGCATAACGCCGCCCTCGATTTCCTGCGCAAGCGGGCCCGCTTGCGGGGGCGCGAAAGCGAAGTCGAGCTCGACACGATCGCCGACCAGAACTCGGCGCTGGATGCTCGCATTGCCGCCGAGGCGAGCCTGGCCGAACTGATGCAACTGCCGCCGGCGCAACGATGCACGGTCGTGCTGAAGGATGTGCTTGGACACAGTCTGGAGGAGATCGGCGAAATCCTCGAAACTTCCGAGACCGCGATCAAAGGCGCGCTGCAGCGGGGCCGCGAGAGCCTGCGCAAGCTGGCGGCCGCGCCGCGCATCGCGCCGCCCCGCCCGGCGCTCGACCAACACGACATGCGGCGCCTCGGCGATTATGTGGCCGCCTTCAACGCCAGGGACTTCGATGCCTTGCGCGGCCTGCTGGCCGAGGACGTCAAGCTGGAGCTGGTCAACCGCCTGCGCGCCGACGGCAAGGAATATGTCGGCAATTATTTCGGCCGCTATGCCGACGAGACGCATTGGCATTTCACAACCGGCCTCGTCGAAGGCCGGCCCGCCATCCTGGTCACCAGCCCGGAGCGTCCGGACGGACCGCCGCGCTACTTCATCCTCATCGATTGGGAGAACGGCCGGATCGCCGGCATCCGCGACTTCCTGTTTGCGGATTACGTGATGGACGGCCTGGACTATTCCGACGCGGAGCGACCTTAGTCTAGGACGCGCAGCGTTGCGCAAAAGGGTGCGAGGCAAACGCGCCCGGCTGCGGAACTTCGGCCTCGCGGCGCGCCAGCGAATTCGCGACCAGCGCGATCGTCTCGCGCCCGATGCGGGCGATCTCGCCCAGGCGGTCGATGCCGCCGATCATGAACTCCTCGACGCCCAGCGCCGCATAGGGCAACAGCGCCAAGGCGAGCCGCGCCGGCGGCCCGGCAATCTCGACCGCCTTGTGATCCGAGGCGCCCGTCCAGCCGTCCGGGCGGATGCGCACCGGAAGCGCGAAGCGCAGCCTGCCGCCGCGACCGTGCTCGGCGGCGGCGCTGCGCGCGCGCTCCATCAATTGCCTCACCTCGTCGGGCGAACCGGCGGCCAGCTCGAAGACATCGGCATGCTTGCCGGCGACCTTCAGCGCGGTGCCCGACTGACCGCCGAGGCGGATGACGAGATCGGCGCCGTGCGGACCCTTGCGCGGCACGAAGCCGCCGCGCACGCTGTAGAAGGCGCCCTCATGGTCGAACGGCCTGTCGTTCGACCACAGCCGCTTCAGCAGCACCAGATATTCGTCGATGCGCTGCCACACGACGCTGTGGCCGACCGGTCGCGCCTCGGCATCGCTGTCTTCAAGCGGCTCGCTCAGCATGCGAAGCGACAGACGCCCCCCGCCTCTGCGGTCGAGCGCTGCGAGCTGCCCTGCCGCCACCGTCGGCTCGATAACGCCGGCCCAATGCGTCAGCACCACCTCCAGCGAGCCGGTGCGGTCGAGCGTCTGCGCGGCGATATCCATGTTGGCAAGCAGTCCGGCCGGATCGTCCACCACCAGCTTGCGAAAGCCGGCGTCCTCGATCAGCGACAATTTGGTCGCCGTCTCGGCGAAATCATAGAAGAAGCTGCCATTGGCAGGCTTGCCGGGAACATGCGTGAACTCGATCGGCATTGCCATCTCCTCCATCACGTTGGGCCGCCCCGCTCCGAACCCCCGAGTCAAATCCATCTCGTCGGCGCGCGACAGCGCGCCGGCCTTCTTCGGCTCCGATTACACAACTCAGATTTTTGGACGGCGGGGCCTTTGTTTTTACGCAATTCCGGACGGAAAACAGATCGCACTTTCCTGGAATTGCTCTGGCCCCCGGCTCAGTCAGGGGATGATCCCGAAAACGACGGCGCCGGTGAACACGAAGGCAAGCGCAAAGACGAGGTAGGCGAACGTGCCGCCATAGGCGGGCCTCCAGCTCTGGTCGGCGGCAAGCCTCTGGCCTTTGCGTTGGGCGTTCTGAATGTAGGACATGGTCGATCCTCCGTCGCGACCATTAATCTATAAAACTAGTAGACTTTGTCGATTGTTATTTTTGGGCGGTTTCTGGAACAAATTTTTGGGGAGGATGCAATCTGTGGTTTTTCATTCTCGTCCCGTTGCGGTTGTAGCCGGTTCCAGGTTCTTCGCCCCGGAACGGCTTGGCGCGTTTCCTCTACCCCGTCGATCGGGGGAGACGTGTCGAGCGCAGCTCGACGGAGTGGGGGTCGACCCTTGGCGCGGTGCAAGGAGATTCGTGCGCCGAGTCTCGCGGCGGTAGCGAGGTGGTTCCCCCACTCCGCCGCTGCTTCGCAGCGCCACCTCTCCCCTCCGGAGGGAGAGGAAAGGGCGCCACCCGCCTACCGCTCCTCCCGGCGGAACGGCTTCAGCAGGGCCGAAGGCGCGACCGCGTTGCGCGACATGAAGGCCATGGCGACGATGGTGAAGATGAAGGGCAGCATCAGGAAGGCTTCGTAGGGGATGTGGCCGAGGCCGCTCGCCTGCATCCTGAGTTGCAGCGCATCGACGAAGGCAAAGAGCAGCGCCGCGCCCGCCGAGCGCCAGGGATCCCAGCGGCCGAACACGACCAGCGCGATCGCCACCCAGCCGCGCCCGGATACGACGCCGAAGGTGAAGGCGTTGAACTGCGCCATGGTGAGGAAGGCTCCGGCAAGGCCCATCAGCGCGCCGCCGAGGATCACCGCCTGGAAGCGCGTGGCAATCACGCTGACGCCGGCCGAGTCCGCCGCGCGCGGATTCTCGCCGACCATGCGCACCGACAGCCCCCAGGGCGTGCGGTAGAGCACGAAGGCGGCGAGCGGGATGGCGATGATCGCCAGATAGACCAGCGTGAACTGGTTGAACACCGCCGGGCCGAGGATCGGGATATCCGAAAGCAGCGGAATCGGCACCGTCTTGAAGCCATCGATGCTCGGCGGCACCGATTGCTGGCCGAAAATCAGCCGGTAGAGGAAATAGGCAAGGCCGGATGAGAACAGCGTCACGCCGATGCCGCAGACATGCTGGCTGAGGCCCAGCGCCACGGTGAACAGCGCATGCAGCGCGCCCATCAGCGCCCCGACCAGCACGGCCACCAGTACGCCCAGCCACAGGCTGCCGCTAAGGCTCGCGGCGGTGAATCCGGCCATCGCCGACAGCAGCATGATGCCTTCGATGCCGAGATTGAGCACGCCGGCGCGCTCGGAGAACATTTCGCCAAGGGTGGCGAAGGCGAGCGGCGTGGCGATGCGGATGATGGCGGCGAGAAAGCCGACCTGGAAGATCTGCTCGAACACCGCGCTCATGTCTGCGCTCCCACGCGGCGGACGCGGTAGGCGGTGAACAGCAGCGCCACCAGCATGGCCAGCAGCGCCGTGCCCTGAATGACGTCGCTTAAGAAAGCCGGCACGCCGGTCGCGCGCGACATCGCCTCGGCGCCGGTCATGACGGCGGCCAGGAAGATCGCCGCCGGTACCACGCCGAGCGGGTTGAGCCGGGCGAGCATGGCGACGACGATGCCCGAATAACCATAGCCCGGCGAGATGTCGCTCATCACCTGGAAGTGCACGCCGCCGACCTCGCCGACGCCGGCCAGCCCGGCCAGCGCGCCGGAGAGCAGCGCAGTGGAAAGCAGCACGCGCTGGACGTTGATGCCGCCATAGCGGGCGGCTTCCGGGTTCTCGCCGGTGACACGGATCCTAAAGCCGAGCGTGGTGCGCGCGATCAGGAACCAGCAAAGGGGTGCGGCGATCAGCGCCACGACCACGCCGAGATGCAGCCTTGTGCCCTCGATCAGCACCGGGAAATTGGCCGAGTCCTCGATCGGCGGGGAGATCGGGTAGCCGGAGAAGGTGTCCTTCCACGGCCCTTCGATCAGTGCCATCAGCGCGTAATAGATGACCGAGTTGAGCAGCAGCGAGCTGACCACGTCGTCGACCTTGAATTTGACGCGCAATGTCGCCGGCACCAGCGCGACGAGAGCGCCCGCAGCCGCGCCTACAAGCGCCATCAGCAGCATGGCGAGATAGCCCGGCATCGGGATGGCGCCGATGAAGCAGCTTGCCACCGCGCCGGCGAGCAGCTGGCCCTCGGCGCCGATGTTCCAGAATTTGGCGCGGAAGGCGATTGCCACCGCAAGGCCGGTGAAGATCATCGGGGCGGCGCGCACCAGCGTCTCGGTGATGGCGTAGCTGTCGCCGAGCGATGCAGACAGCATCACGCCATAGGCCTCGATCACGCCGGCGCCTGCAATCGCGATCAGGCCGCTGCACAGGATCAGTGTGGCGGCGATGGCGACCAGCGGCAGCGCGAGGTTGAACCAGGCGGGCGTTGACGTGCGGGCTTCGAGGCGGAACATCAGGCGTGCCCCTCCGCGCCGGTCATCATCAGGCCGAGCCTTGCGACGGTGGCATCCGCGCTGGGAAGCGTGCCTGCGATGCGGCCCTCATACATCACGGCTATGCGGTCCGAGAGCATCAGCAATTCCTCGAGGTCCTCGCCGATGACGATGATGCCGCAGCCCTTGGCGCGCATGGCGAGGAATTTCTCGTGGACGAAGCGGGCAGCGCCGATGTCGAGGCCGCGCGTCGGCTGCGAGACGATCAGCACCTTGGGGTCGAAGGCGAGCTCGCGCGCAAGAAGCGCCTTCTGCAGATTGCCGCCGGACAACGCTCCGGCGCGCACCATCGGTCCGGGGCAGCGGATGTCATAGGCCTTGATCTGTTGCTCGGCGAAGGCGCGGATGGCGGCCGGGTTGAGCAGGCCCTTGCGGCTGAAGGCCTCGGTGCCGATACGCGGCAGCACCATGGAATCGGCTAAAGGCAGGTTTGTGACGAGGCCGGTGGTCATCCGGTCTTCCGGGATGCGGCCGAGGCCGAGCGCCTGCAGCTCGCGCGGCGAAAATTGCATCACCGCTTTGCCGGCTATCATCATGGTGCCAGCCTTCGGCGGCAGCATGCCGGAAATGACGTCGGCGAGCGCACGCTGGCCGTTGCCGGAAACGCCGGCGATGCCGAGGATCTCGCCCGCACGGACGAAAAGCGAGACCTCGCGCAGCGGCGTGCCGGCATGAGCGGAAGTGGATATGCGGTCGAGCGTCAGCACGGCGGCGCCGGGCGTCGAAGCCTGCTTGACCGGCGGCACGATCTCGTGGCCGCACATCAGCTTGGCCATTTCCGCCGACGTGGTGCTTGCCGGATGGTCGACGCGGCCGGCGACCTTGCCGTGGCGCAGCACGACGCAGCGATGGGTGAGGGCCCTGACTTCGTTGAGCTTGTGCGAGATGAAGATGATGCCGAGCCCTTGCGCCGCCATCGAGCGCAGGGCGGCGAACAGGCCGTCCACTTCGCTCGGCGCCAGCACCGCCGTCGGCTCGTCGAGGATCAAAAGCCTGGCGCCGCGAAACAGCGCCTTGATGATTTCCAGCCGCTGCTGCTCGCCGACGGACAGCGCCGACACCGGCAGGTTCGGATCGAGGCTTAGCCCATATTGCCGGCTGATTTCGTCCAGGCGGGCAAGCCCGCGAGCACGGTCGATGCGACCGGACTTGCCGGCAATGCCGATCAAAAGGTTTTCCAGCACCGTAAGGCGCGGTGCGAGGTGAAAATGCTGATGCACCATGCCGATGCCGGCGGCCAGGGCGTCGGCGGAATTGTGGATGGCGACCGGCCTGCCTTCGACCAGGATCTCGCCGGCGTCCGGCGCATAGGCGCCGAACAGCACGTTCATCAGCGTCGTCTTGCCGGCGCCGTTCTCGCCGAGCAGGCCGAGAATCTCGCCGGGCGCGACGCTAAGGTCGACGGCCTCGTTCGCCTTGACGGTGCCGAAGCTCTTGGTGATGCGGCGCATTTCGATGAGTGGGGCGGACAAGGGTGCTCCCGCAGGATTGGCTTAACTTGAAAGGGCGTGCCCGGCGCACCCCCCTCTGGCCTGCCGACCATCTCCCCCTCAAGGGGGGAGATCAGATGTCACGGCGGCCTTCGCCAACTTTCAACGTTGAAAGCATCGAACACCGTCGACGGAACTGCCAATCTCCCCCCTTGAGGGGGAGATGTCCGGCAGGACAGAGAGGGGGCCGCGCCGCCCCTGGCGTCAATCCGAAACCGGCGTGTTCTCGTCGACGTCGACGCGGAAATTGCCTTCGAGGATCTCGGCCTTCTTCTTCTCGACCAGGTCCTTGACGTCCGCCGGCAGCGTCTTGTCGAATTTATGGAAGGGCGCCAGATACGAACCGCCCTTGGCCATGCGCGAGAAATCGCCATAGTCCTGCGCGGTGAAGACGCCGGCCTTGACCAGCTTGATCGCCTGCTCGACCGTCGGGTACATGTCCCACACCGGGCCGGTGATGACGGTATCCGGCCCGAGGCTGGACTGGTCGGACATGTTGGAGATGGCAAAAATCTTCTTCTCGACCGCCGCTTCGATGACGCCGAAGCGCTCGGCATAGATGACGTCGACGCCGGCATCAATCTGTGCCACGGCCGCTTCCTTGGCCTTGGGCGGATCGAAGAAAGAGCCGATGAAGGCAACCTTCTTCTTGATGTTCGGGTTGACCTCCTTGGCGCCGGCGAAGAAAGCGTTGACCAGCCGGTTGACCTCCGGAATGCCCATCGCCGCGACGGCGCCCACCGTGCCCGATTTCGACATCTTTCCGGCGATCATGCCGGAGAGATAGGCGGGCTCGTGAATCCAGTTGTCGAAGACACCGAAATTGGGCTCGGCCGGACCGGCGCCGGAGCCGAACAGCCACGCGGTCTTCGGGAATTGCTTGGCCGTGCGGCGCGACTCGCGCTCGGCGGCGAAGGCGTCGCCCAGCACCAGCTGGTACCCCCCTTGAGCATATTCGCGCATCACGCGGCTGAAGTCGGCGGTCTGCACCTTTTCCGACCATTTGTATTCGATGCCCAGCTCCTTCTCGGCCTTCTGCAGGGCGACGTGGATCTGGTTGTCCCACGGCTCCTCGATCGGCGTGGCGAAGATCGCCGCCACCTTCAGCTTCTTGTCCTTGGCGAAGGCCGCGCCGGGCAGCACGGTGGCCGCGAGGCCGAGCGCGCCGAGTTCCAGCACGTTGCGCCGCGACAGGCCGGCGCGTTGCGTTTTGCTACGTTCGTTTTCCATTGAAGTGCCCCTCTGTTCGACAGCCGTGTCGAGCCGGCCGTTCCAAAATGTCAGACACCCGGGACTATGGAACGGCGCCTGAGATTTGTCCACATGGTCAAATTTGGGTGTTGTCGCCTCCGCGTTCGTCATCCACGGGCGGAGCAAGGAGCGTAGCGACGCAGCGCAGACCCGAGGATCCATGCCGCGACGTCTGAGCGCGGCGACGGTGCAGAATAATCGACGGCTGTGCCATCGCTCGTTCTGCACCGTTGCATTCTTTGTCTGATGGAACGGCATGGATTCCAGGGTCTACGCTTCGCTTCGCCCTGGAATGACGAAGTTATGGGGCGCCGCCCGCACCTTCCCACGATCCCGTCTCGGCAAACCGCCTCAACGCCGGCGCCGGCTCGAAGATCGCCCGGCCGGTCTGCCGGTGCCAGAACTCCAGCCGCCTGACGATCTTCGTCGCACCTTCAAGCCCGGCCCAGAACATCGGCCCGCCCTTGCCGATCGGGAAGCCGTAGCCATTGACCCAGACGACGTCGATATCGGACGCGCGCGCGGCGATGCCTTCCTCAAGAATCCTCGCACCCTCGTTGACCAAGGGATAAAGCGTGCGTTCGAGAATCTCCTCGGCGCCGATCTCGCGCCGCGCAATTCCAAGCTCCGCCGCCTTCGCCCGGATCAGCGCCTCGACATCCGGATCGGCAATCGGCTCACGCGAGCCGGTCTCGTAACGATACCAGCCGCGCCCGGTCTTCTGGCCGAAATGGCCCTGCTCGCACATCGTATCGGCAATCACCGCCGTCTGGCTGCGGGCCTTGCGGTTGCGCCAGCCGATATCGAGGCCGGCGAGGTCGCCCATCTGGAACGGCCCCATCGGCCAGCCGAAATCGGTGAAGGCCTTATCGACCTGGCTTGGCGTCGCGCCTTCCAGCAACAGCGCCTCGTTCTCGGCGCCCCTTGCGGACAGCATGCGGTTGCCGACAAAACCGTGGCAGACGCCGACGACGACCGCGACCTTTCCGATGCGCCGCGCGAGGTCGGTGACCGTCGCCAGAACCTCAGGTGCGGTCTTTTCGGCGCGCACGATCTCAAGGAGCTTCATGACGTTTGCCGGCGAAAAGAAATGCATGCCGAGCACGTCTTGCGGCCGCGACGTAGAGGCGGCGATTTCGTTCACGTCGAGATAGGAGGTGTTGGTGGCGAGGATGGCGCCGGGCCTGGCGACCGCATCGAGCCTGCCGAACACGTCCTTCTTCACCGCCATGTCCTCGAACACGGCCTCGATGATCAAGTCGCAATCGGCGAGATCGGCGTAGTCGGTGCTGCCCTTGAATAGGCCGAGCCGCTGCTGCTTGGCCTCTTCCGTCAACGAGCCGCGACTGACGGAGACGGCATAGTTCTTCTCTATCGTCGCCAGGCCGCGGCGCAGCGCCGCTTCGCTCGTCTCAAGCAAGGTCACCGGCAGGCCGCCATTGGCGAAGGCCATCGCGATGCCGCCGCCCATCGTGCCGGCGCCGATCACGCCGACGCGCTCTATCCGGCGCTTCCGCAAATCCTTGCCCGGCACCTTCGCCGCCTCGCGCTCGGCGAAAAAAAGATGCCGCTGCGCGCGCGACTGGTCGCCGGAAACGAGTTTTTGGAAAAGCTCCCGCTCGGCCGCGAGCGCTGCGTCGAACGGCAAGGTGATCGCGTTGCGCACGGCTTCGGCGCAGGCCAGCGGCGCGTCCAGTCCGCGGGCTTTCTTGGCCAGATCGGCGGCTTGGCGGTCGAAGGCACCGAGGTCGGTTCCGGCAAGGCGGTCGTTGCGGTCACGCACCGGCACGAACGGTCCGCCTCGAGCAGCCATTTCGTGGGCGAAACGAACCGCCTCTGCCAAGAGATCGGTGTCGACAACCGCGTCGGCAAGAGCGGCGGCCTTCGCCTCGCGGGCCGAGATCGGGCTGCCCGAGACGATCATGCCGAGCGCTTTCGCGGCGCCGACCAGGCGTGGCAAACGCACGGTCCCGCCGCCACCCGGCAACAGGCCGAGCTTTACCTCCGGCAGGCCGAGCTTGGCGCCGGCGTCCGCGACGCGAAAATGGCAACCCAACGCCAGTTCCAGCCCGCCGCCGAGCGCCGTGCCATGGATGGCGGCCACCGTCGGCTTGGCGATGGTTTCCAGCAAGGCAACGATGGCGCGCAGTTCCGGTTGCTCGACCGGCTTGCCGAATTCGGTGATGTCGGCGCCGGCAACAAAGGTGCGGCCGGCGCAGGCGATGACGATCGTCCTCGCGGCGGGATCGTCGCGCAAAGCGGTGAGCGCCTCGTAAAGCGGCTTGCGGACATGAAAGCTCAGCGCATTGACCGGCGGGTTGTCGATGGTGACCACCGCCACGCCGTTCTCGTTCGTGACGCTGACAGAACTGGACAAGCGGAACCTCCCGAGACCGGCTGCAACCGCGCAAGGGTTTACTAGGCAGCGACCCGAATGGGAACCCGATCCGGCCCTGGCCCAATTGTTGGCGAGGCCCGGTTAGTTGTCCACGCGGCCGAAGGGCGGCACGTCGCCGATCACCTCGCGCTTGTCCTTGCCGCAGGCGAAGGTCTTTGCCTTTTCGTCGGCGAGCTTGCGCGCCTGGTCGTTGGCCTGCGGATTGCCAGTGGCTAATACCAGGCCGATCGTGCAGCCTTGATGCTCTTCCGGTTGCGCCACCTTGGCGACGACCAGCACATCGGTCGATTTCTTTTCGTCCTCAGGGTTGCTGACGGAGCGGCGGTGGATGGCGGCGAAGGGGATGACGACGTCGCCATTGGTCTCGATGCGCCATTCGACTTTCGGTCCGGAGCCGTTGAACGCGGTAAAACTCTCCCAGACCGCAGTCATGTCGTCGGACGGAAAGCCGTAATAGACGGATTCGCGCGCGTCGTCATAGCCGATCAGCACCGGATAGCCGCGGTAGCCGGAGCAGGCGAGGCTCGCCCAGTCGCCGTCGCCTTCCGCGGCCTGCGCATAGGTCACGCAGTCCTTCTTCGAGTCGAGCTCGGTATAGGCGCTGGAGATGTCGCCGGCCTGGGCCGCCTGGCAGAAACCGGCGAGGGCAAGCGGGACCAGAAGAGCGCGCATCGCTGACAACTCCGTTCGAGCTGCCCGAGCGTAACGTCAATCGCTATTTCTTCAAGCTGGCTTCGATCAAGAGATCGGCGTTGCGGGCAACCGCCGCCGCCGGTCCGCCAACGCCAAACAGCTGGCCGCTGATATAAGCGCCCTCGATGAGCAGCAGCAGTCCGTCGCCCAGCGTGTCGGGATCGGCGGCGCCCATTGCGGCGGCCATAGCGCGCAGGCGGCGGCGCAATTCGACCTTGTTATTCTCGCTCACCACCCGCGCGGGATGGCCGCGCTCGGGATATTCCACCGCAGCGTTGGTCATGCCGCAGCCGCGATAGTCCGGCTTTTGCGTGCGTTTGCCGACGCGGGCCAGGAAGGCGATGATCTGGGCGCGCGGATCGCCCGGATGCGCGTCGACGGCTTCGTCGAAGCGTTCCCAGAATTCGAGGTCGTATTTACGCAGATAGGAGGCGGCAAGCTCATCCTTGGATGGGAAGCTGCGGTACAGGCTCGGCTTTGTGACGCCGGCGCGCCTGACGATCTCGTCGACGCCGATCGCCCTTATGCCCTCGCGGTAAAAGAGGTCGCGCGCCACGTCCAGGATCTTATCCGCCGCCCTCGGAGCAGGGGGCTCGCTGATCGACGCTTCAATTTTATTGCCGGATGGCATTCAAACAACTCGCTTGACAATGTTACTGACCGGTACGTATGTATGGCTTCACTCCATTGCAACGTACCGGTCAGTAACATGATAATCCAGTCCCGTCCGTTTGGCCAGCGCTACGCATTCGTCGTCGTTGCCGTCATTTTCCTGTGCCTGCTGATCGCGGCCGGGCTCCGTTCGGCGCCCTCGGTGATAATGGTGCCGCTGGAGGAAAGCTTCGGCTGGCATCGCGACGTAACGTCCTGGGCCGCCAGCGTCGGCATCCTGCTCTACGGCTTGACCGGACCGTTCGCCGCCGCGCTGATGGAGCGCATCGGGTTGCGCCGCACGCTGCTCGGCTCCCTGCTGGTGATGTCGGGATCGACCGCGATCAGCCTGTTCATGACTGAGCCATGGCATCTCTTCATCACCTGGGGCGTGTTTTCCGGCATCGGTTCGGGCGCGGTGGCGAGCGTGCTCGGCGCCACCATCGTCAACCGCTGGTTCAAGACCAATCGCGGCTTGATGATGGGGCTGATGTCGGCCTCCAGCGCCACCGGCATGTTGGTGTTCCTGCCGCTCATCGCCTCGCTGGCGCAGAACGGCGGCTGGAAGCCGGTGGCGATTGCCGTGGCGCTGGCCACCGCCGCGCTGATACCCTTCGTCTTGCTGCTGGTGCCCGAGCGCCCCGCTTCGATCGGCCAGGTTCGTTATGGCGCCGATGCCGACGACGTGCCGCCGGTGTCGCCGGCATCGCAGGGCAATTTCCTGGCGCACACGCTGAACACGCTGCGCCGCGCGGCGGGCACGCGGGTGTTCTGGTACCTGTTCGCCACCTTCTTCGTCTGCGGCTTCACCACCAATGGCCTCGTCGGCACGCATCTCATCGCCTTCTGCGGCGATATGGGCATCGGCGAGGTGCAGGCAGCCGGGCTGTTGTCGATGATGGGCATTTTCGACCTGATCGGCACCACGCTCTCCGGCTGGCTCACCGACCGTTTCGATCCCCGCAAGCTGCTCGGCGTCTATTACGCGGTGCGCGGTCTGTCGCTGATCTACCTGCCCTATTCCGGCTTCTCGGCGACCAGCCTGGTCATCTTCGCCGTGCTTTACGGGCTCGACTGGATCGCCACCGTGCCGCCGACGCTGAGGCTTGCCAACGAGGCGTTCGGCGATCGCAGCGGACCGATCGTGTTCGGCTGGATCGTCGCCGGCCACCAGGTGGGCGCCGCGGCCGCCGCCGCCTTCGGCGGCACGATGCGCGAGCTGCAGGGCAATTACGAGCTGGCCTTCCTGATTGCGGGGATGACCGGCATCGCGGCGGCTTGTATCTCGCTCTTGATCAACACGAGCAGGCCGGCCTTCGGGCCGGAGCCGCAGGCGGCTTAGGCGCGACTTTCCCTTCTCCCCTTCTTGTGGGAGAAGGTGGCCGCGAAGCGGCCGGATGAGGGGTGCTCCAGGGAACACCGACGCCTCACTCCGCTGGAACACCCCTCATCCGTCTCGGCGCTATCGCGCCGATCCACCTTCTCCCACAAGGGGAGAAGGAAGATGTCGACTGTTATCAAAACTTCATGGTTCCGATATGCGCCTGAAACATTGAAGCGAGAGCTTGGCGGTCCCGCTCAATGCCATCCCGGAGACAGCCATGAACAAGCTTTCGCTCACCCGCCGCGCTTTCGTCACTTCGGCCAGCGCCTTCGGCCTTGTCGGCGCCTCCGGTCTGGCGCTGCCCTATTATTCCCGCGCCAGCCAGCGTCCGGCCTTCACGCATGGCGTCCAGTCCGGCGATGTCGACGCCACCTCGGGCATGGTCTGGACCCGCACCGATCGTCCGGCCCGTGTGATGTATGAAGTGTCGACGACCGAAAGCTTCGCCAATGCGACGCGGCTGGCGGCGCTCGATACCTCGCCGGCCAGCGATTACACGGTGAAGCGGCTGCTCACCGATCTCGCCTCGGACCAGGACATCTTCTACCGCATGGTGGCTGCCGATCTTTCCGACATCAATGCCGTGTCCGAGCCGATCGTCGGCCGTTTCCGTACCGCGCCGTCGTCCAAGCGCGACGTGCGCTTCGCCTGGTCGGGCGACACCGCCGGCCAGGGCTGGGGCATCGACGAGACCGGCATGAAGACCTATTCGACCATCGCTAAGCACACGCCGGACTTCTTCCTGCATTCCGGCGACACCATCTATGCCGACGGCGCCCTGAAGGACGAAGTCGACCTGCCCGGCGGCGGCAAGTGGAAGAACGTCGTCATGATCGACGGCAAGCGCAAAGTGGCCGAGACGCTGGACGAGTACCGCGACCAGTGGAAATACAACATGATGGACAAGCATGTGCTTGGCCTGTCGGCCATCTGCCCGACCTTCTACCAGTGGGACGACCACGAGGTGCTCAACAATTGGTCGGATTCGAAGGACCTGACCGCCGACGACCGCTACAAGGAAAAGTCGATCCATGTGCTGGCGGCCAGGGCGGCTCGCGCCTTCCATGAAATGACGACCATCCGCTACGAGCCGTCGGAGCCGGGCCGCGTCTACCGCAAGGTCTCGCATGGGCCGTTGCTCGACGTGTTCTTCCTCGACATGCGTTCCTATCGCGGCCCGAACGGCCCCGACATGGAAGAGACGCTGACGCCGAAGTCGCGCATGATCGGCGAGGAGCAGTCCAAGTGGCTGAAGCGCGAGCTGGCGAATTCCAAGGCAACGTGGAAGGTCATCGCCGCCGACATGCCGCTTGGCCTGGTCGTCTGGAACGACGCGGCGAAGAAGGCCGGGGCCGAGGCGGTCGCCAACGGCGACAATGGCGCGCCGAAAGGCCGCGAGCTCGAATTCGCCGACGTGCTGCGCTTCATCAAGAATGCCGGCATCACCAACACGGTGTGGCTGACCGCCGACGTCCACTACACCGCGGCGCATTACTACAATCCCGACAAGGCGCAGTTCCAGGATTTCAATCCGTTCTGGGAATTCGTCTCCGGCCCGATCCACGCCGGCACCTTCGGCCCCAACGATCTCGACATGACCTTCGGGCCGGAGTTGAAGTTCATCAAGGCGCCAACCGCCGAACAGGGCCAGAACCTGCCGCCGTCGGCCGGGCTGCAGTTCTTCGGTCTGGTCGACATTTCCGGCGCAACGGAACAGCTCACCGTACGGCTGATGGATCGCGACGACAATGAGCTTTACAAGGTTACGCTCGATCCGGTGCGGTCCGCGTAAGGTCCTGGAGAAAATTGGTAAGGTTGGCGGGACAGCGCCCCCCTCTGCCCTACCGGGCATCTCCCCCACAAGGGGGGAGATTGGCCGTCACCTCGACCTTCGCCAATCTCCAACGTTGCAGGAATGAGCGAGGCGCCGAAGCTGCTAATCTCCCCCTTGTGGGGGAGATGGCCGGCAGGCCAGAGGGGGGCGCGAAGGATCGCGACGTTAGCCGCGTTATGGCAAAGGCGAAATCAATCCGGATAGCAAGCCCGGGGAACGTTGGGCCAGACCGCGGTGTCGCAGTTGGCATCCTTCTGGCGCTGCTTGAAGGCGGCGCTGACCGGGCCGGTGACGATCGGGTCGACGCCGTCGGGGGCGTCGGCGAACATCTGCTGCGCGGTCCTGGCGTCGGGCGGTACGATCGGGTCGGCTTGCCGAAGCGTCGCCGCCGACTGCGCGGCACCGGCAGCGACGAGCATTCCAAGCGCCGCCCACGCAAAAACCGGACGCAATCTGGACATAGGATCGGTCATGAACATCGAACTGTCCGGCCCCTCAAAGGTTCCGCCTTGGTTAACGGAATCATTTCACACCAAGACGTTTAAGAATCAGTGACCATGTATTTGGGGTCGGGCCTCCCCTTTCGCAATTGCGAAAAACCTTGTATGAGCCGCGCAACCGAAAAAGGCGGCGCCTCTGGGCCTGCTGCCTGCAACGCTCCCGAGACCAGACAATGAACCTCCGCAATATCGCGATCATCGCGCATGTCGACCATGGCAAGACCACCCTCGTCGACCAACTCCTGAAACAGTCCGGCGCCTTCCGCGACAACCAGCGCGTCGCCGAGCGCGCCATGGATTCCAACGACCTCGAAAAGGAACGCGGCATCACCATCCTGGCCAAGGCGACCTCGGTTGACTGGCATGGCACCCGCATCAACATCGTCGACACGCCCGGACACGCCGATTTCGGCGGCGAGGTCGAGCGCATCCTGTCGATGGTGGATTCGGCGATCGTGCTCGTCGACGCCGCCGAAGGGCCGATGCCACAGACCAAATTCGTTGTCGGCAAGGCGCTCAAGGTCGGCTTGCGCCCCATCGTCGTCATCAACAAGATCGACCGTCCGGATGCCCGCCATATCGAAGTGGTCAACGAGGTGTTCGACCTGTTCGCCGCGCTCGACGCCACCGACGAGCAGCTCGATTTCCCGATCCTCTATGGTTCGGGCCGCGACGGCTGGGTTTCGGAAAATCCGGAAGGCCCGAAAGACCAGGGTCTCGCACCGCTGTTCGACCTGGTCGTCAAGCATGTGCCCGCACCTACGGTGCATCCCGGCCCGTTCCGCATGATCGGCACCATCCTCGAGGCCAATCCGTTCCTTGGCCGCATCATCACGGGCCGCATCGAGTCCGGCACGCTGAAGGCCAACCAGGCGGTCAAGGTGCTGCACCATGACGGCACGCAGATCGAGACCGGCCGCATTTCGAAGATCCTCGCCTTCCGCGGCCTCGAGCGCCAGCCGATCGACGAGGCCCAGGCGGGCGACATCGTGGCCATCGCCGGCCTGTCGAAAGGCACCGTCGCCGACACCTTCTGCGATCCGGCGGTGAGCGAGCCGCTGCATGCGCAGCCGATCGACCCGCCGACCGTGACCATGTCCTTCCTCGTCAACGACTCGCCGCTTGCCGGCACCGAGGGCGACAAGGTGACCAGCCGCGTCATCCGCGACCGGCTGCTGCGCGAGGCCGAGGGCAATGTCGCGCTCAAGATCGAGGAATCGGCCGAGAAGGATTCCTTCTTCGTGTCCGGCCGCGGCGAATTGCAGCTCGCCGTGCTGATTGAGACGATGCGCCGCGAAGGTTTCGAGCTTGCCGTGTCGCGTCCGCGCGTCGTCATGCAGAAGGGCGACGACGGCCAGCTGCTGGAGCCGGTCGAGGAAGTCGTCATCGACGTCGACGAGGAGCATGCCGGCGTCGTCGTGCAGAAGATGTCGGAACGCAAGGCCGAGATGGTCGAGCTGCGTCCGTCCGGCGGCAACCGCCAGCGCCTGGTCTTCCACGCGCCGACGCGCGGCCTGATCGGCTATCAGTCCGAATTGTTGACCGACACGCGCGGCACCGCCGTGATGAACCGGCTGTTCTTTGCCTATGAGCCGTATAAGGGCGAGCTGCCCGGCCGCACCAATGGCGTGCTGATCTCCAACGAGCAGGGCGAATCGGTCGCCTATGCGATGTGGAACCTGGAAGACCGCGGCCCGATGATCATCGATCCGGGCGTCAAGGTCTACCAGGGCATGATCATCGGCGTCCATTCGCGCGACAACGACCTCGAAGTGAACGTGCTCAAAGGCAAGAAGCTCACCAACATCCGCGCCGCCGGCAAGGACGAAGCGGTGAAGCTGACGCCGCCGATCCGCATGACCTTGGAGCGCGCGCTGGCCTGGATCCAGGACGACGAGCTAGTCGAGGTGACGCCGAAGACCATCCGCCTGCGCAAGCTCCATCTCGACCCGAACGAGCGCAAGCGTTTCGAGAAGGCCGCCAAGGTGATGGGCGCGGCGTAAGGTTCCACGGAAAGTTCGAAAGAGAGAGCGGGTGCTCCCTCTTTTGTTTCCGCGGCAGGCGACTGCTTCGTTTCAATTTAGGCGTCGGCGCTGCCCCTTATCCGCCTGCCGGCACCTTCTCCCCGTGAACGGGGAGAAGGGAATCTCGCGCGGACTCCGGCGCTCTTTCTGCAACGCTGGTGATTGGCGAATCGTCGGCGCCATGTCCCTTCGCCCCGTTCAACGGGGAGAAGATGGCGGCAGCCAGATGATGGGCGGCGCCGGCGCTGGCAGTTGTTGTCGCCTTGATCAACGTTCGCGCCTTGTTGGGCGTGCCAAATCTAGTACGATCGGCTATCGTTCTTTATCTCTTATAGGGAGCGACCCCATGCATCTCGCCTCGTTGCTGATCTTCGCCGCCGCGCTCTTCGTTGCCGCCGGCTCGCCCGGCCCGTCGATCGCGGCCTTGGTGGCGCGGGTGATCTCGAAAGGGTTCCGCGACGTCTTTCCCTTCCTGCTGGCGATGTGGATCGGCGAGGCCATCTGGCTTTCGCTGGCGGTGTTCGGGCTCGCCGTCGTGGCGCAGACCTTCCATTACGCCTTCGTCGTCGTGAAATGGGTGGGTGTCGCCTACCTTGCTTATCTCGCGTTCAAGATGTGGACGGCGCCGGTCGAGGCGAAGGAGGGCGAGATGCCGCGCGAGGACTCGCCCCTGAAACTTTTCCTTGCCGGCATGGCGGTGACGCTCGGCAATCCCAAGATCATGATGTTCTATCTGGCGCTGCTGCCGACCATCATCGATCTTGCCTCGGTCAGCGTTGTCGGCTGGGTCGAGCTGACGCTGACCATGGCGCTCGTGTTGATCGTCATCGATCTCGCCTGGGTGTTGGCCGCCTCCCAGGCGCGCCGGCTGCTGAAGAGCAAGCGCGCCATGAAGATCGCCAACCGCGTCAGCGCTACGACGATGGCGGGCGCCGCCGCCGCTATCGCCGCGCGATAGAGCGCCGGCCTCACATCATTTCAATGATCGGCGCGATCTCGACGGTAAAAGCCGGGTCCATCAGGATCGGGCAGTCCTTGGCTTTGGCGACGGCATCGTCGATATCCTTGGCTTCGACGATGGTGTAGCCGGCGGTCGGATTGCTGCCGCCATTGTTCTCGATCTTGCCGCCGGGCAGCACCGTCTTCGACATGCCAACCGGATTGCCGCCGTCGACCACGGCCGAGCCGAGCTTGTCGTACCAGCCCGTCCAGGCATCCATAGCCGCTTTGCGTTCGGCGTCGTCGGTCGGCATCTTGCCGGAACCGTGATAGACATAGAGAAATTTCGCCATGTTCTCCTCCCTTGTCGGCGGCGTCGAACCGGCATGCGGCCACGCCGCTTGCGATATGCAGTGATGCTGCAATCCGATATGCGGCCTTGCCGCAATCCTGATCATCGGACCAAAACGAAAAACAGGCAATCGATGTTAAGTTGAGTCTACTGTAACGAGCTCACCTTGCCATGGCGTGGTATTCGGGGTTGGGCCGCATGTCGACTGCTGCTGCCACCCGGTTCGACATGTTGAAGAAGGCGGCGGTCGAGGCGATGTCCCAGATGTCGTGGTCGGTGAAGCCGGCCTGGCGCAAGGCGGCGCGATCGGCCTCGACGATTTTAGCCGGCTCCTCGGTCAGCTTCACAGCGAATTCGAGCATGGCGCGCTGCCGGTCCGACAGATCGGCGGCGCGAAAATTCATCACCATCATCTCTCCGAAGGCCGGTTCGCCCGACAGCTGGCGCACCGCCGCGCCATGCGCGGTCAGGCAATAGAAGCAGTGGTTGATCGAGGAGACGACCACGGCGATCATCTCGCGCTCCAGCTTCGACAAGTCGGACTCGCCCAGCATCAGGTCGTTATACATGTCAGTGAAGGCGCGCAGCTTCTTCTCGTCGAAGGCGTAGGCGAGAAGCACGTTGGGCACGAGGCCGAGCTTCTCCCGGCATTTGGCGAAATAGGCTTTCATCGTCTCGCCGAGCTCCGCATGGACAAGGTCGAGCGCGGTTACTTTGCCGGTCATGGTTGTTCTCCTCGCGGGGCGATGGCGTCAGTTGGAATTTTTTTAAGCGCCGTCAAACCTTTGTCGCCAAACGGCGGTCATCTGGCTACCATAGTCGCAAAAGCATATAACGGGAGGGACTAAGCGTCATGGCCAGCGTGAAATCCAAGCCGAAGAGGAAAGCCGCCGCCGCGAAAGCGGAGGAGAAACCCGCAAGGCTTGCCGACTATCTGCTGGCGCGGGCGCCCGCCGAGGACATCGCAGCCTATGACGTGGCCGACCTCGAGCGCGCCGGCGAGCTCGCCGCCCAAGCAGTCGCCAGCCACAGGAAGGGCGAAAGCGTCGTTGCCGTCGAAGCCGATTCGGGCGTTGCCTGCGACGGCCGGCCGGTTACGGTCATCACCGTCGTCAACGACAACATGCCGTTCCTGTTCGATTCCATCCTCGGCGAAATCACCGAGACAAGCGGTGAGCCGACCTTGGTCACCCATCCGATCGTCACCGTCCGCCACGGCAAGACCGGTGTGGTCGAGGTGCTTGGCGACGGCGGCAAGGAGGATGACGACCGGCTGAGCGTCGTCCATGTGCATATCCCGCGGCTGACCGCCGAGCAGGCCAAGAGCCTCACCGGGCGGCTGCACAAGGTGCTTTCGCAGGTCCGGGCGGCCGTCGTCGACTGGAAGCGGATGCTCGCCCGCCTCGACCAGGCGATTTCCGAATTCCGCTATTCGGCGGTGCCGCTCGACAAGAAGAGCGTCGCCGAGGCGATTGCCTTCCTCGAATGGCTGCGCGACGACAATTTCACCTTCCTCGGCATGCGCGAGTTCAAATATACCGGCGGCGAGGAAAGCGGCTCGCTGGAGCGCGCCGACAAACCCGGCCTGGGCATCCTGTCGGATCCGGATGTGCTGGTGTTGAGGCGCGGCACCGAGGCGGTGACGACGACGCCGGAAATCCGCGCCTTCCTGCACGGGCCGGAGCCGCTGATCGTCACCAAGGCCAATGCCAAGTCGTCGGTGCATCGCCGCATCTATCTCGATTACATCGGCATCAAGACCTACACGTCGAAGGGGGCGCTCGCGGGCGAGCTGCGCATCGTCGGCCTGTTCACCTCGACCGCCTACACGCGCTCGGTGATGAAGATCCCCTATCTGCGCTCAAAGGCCGAGACCGTGATCTCGAAATCCGGTTTCGATCCGCACGATCATTCCGGCAAGGCGCTGATCAACATCCTGGAAAGCTATCCGCGCGACGAGCTGTTCCAGGTTCCCATTCCCATCTTGCGCAAGCACGCCAGCGCCATACTCGGGCTGATCGAGCGGCCGCGCGTGCGGGCGCTGGTGCGCGTCGACCAGTTCGACCGCTTCGTCTCGATCATCGTCTTCGTGCCGCGCGACCGCTACGACAGCGTCGTGCGCGAGAAGGTCGGCACCTATCTCAAGACGGTGTTCGAGGGCCGGCTGTCGGCCTATTACCCGGCCTTCCCGGAAGGCGGGCTGGCGCGCGTGCATTTCATCATAGGCCGTTCCGGCGGCAAGACGCCTAAGGTCGAGCAGTCGACGATCGAGGCGGCGATCCGCGACATCGTGCGCACTTGGGAGGACGCGCTCGCCGAAGCCGCGGAAGCCGCCGGCAGCGATCCGGCGCTGAAGGCGATCGCAGCGCGTTTCCCCGAAAGCTATCGCGATAGCTTCTCGGCCGCCGTGGCGCTGGCCGATGCCGGCCGCATCGCGAAGATCGGGGCCGACAATCCGATCGCCATCGACTATTACCGCCATGCCGACCAGAAGCCGCACCAGGCGGCTTTGAAGATCTACCATTTCGGCAGCCCTGTCGCGCTGTCGCGGCGCGTGCCGGTGCTCGAAAATATCGGCTTCCGCGTCATCAGCGAGCGCACCTTCGAGGTCGCCGACACCGGCTCCGGCAAAGTCTTCATCCACGACATGGAGCTGGAGAACAGCTATGGCGCGCGTATAGACATCTCCGATGGCGGCGCGTTGTTCGAAGACGCCTTCCTGTCGGTCTGGCGCGGCGATGTCGACAATGACAGCTATAACGGCCTGGCCCAGACCGCCGGCCTGTGGTCGGGCGAAATCGCTATCCTGCGCGCCTATGGCCGCTATCTGCAGCAGGCCGGCATTCCGCAGAGTCAGGATTTCATCGCCGCCGCGCTCAATCGTTATCCCGAGATCGCGCGCGGCCTGCACGCGCTGTTCGTCGCCCGGCTCGGTCCGGCGGCCGAAGGCGACGGCGCGGTGGCGGCCAAGCACCTCAAGGCCAAGATCAAGGACGCGCTGGAGGAGGTGCCCAATATCGACGACGACACCATCATCCGCCGCTATCTCAACCTCATCGAAGCCTCGTTACGCACCAATCATTTCGTAACCGATACGAAACAGAAAGGGCAGTCGCTGGCGATCAAGCTCGATTCGCAGGCTGTCGAGGGACTGCCGGCGCCGCGGCCATGGCGCGAGATCTTCGTCTACGGCTCCGAGGTGGAAGGCGTGCATCTGCGCTTCGGCCCGGTGGCGCGTGGCGGCCTGCGCTGGTCGGACCGCGCCCAGGATTACCGCACCGAGGTGCTGGGGTTGGTCAAGGCGCAGCAGGTCAAGAACGCCGTCATCGTGCCGGTCGGCGCCAAGGGCGGCTTCTATCCCAAGAAGCTGCCGATGAGCGCCGGGCGCGATGCCATCTTCGAAGCAGGCACCTCGGCCTACAAGAACTTCGTCTCCAGCCTGCTTTCGATCACCGACAATATCGGCGTCGACGGCGTCATCCCGCCGGCCGGTGTGGTACGGCGCGACCAGGACGATCCCTATTTCGTCGTCGCCGCCGACAAGGGCACGGCGACCTTCTCCGACACCGCCAACGCGATTTCCGAGAAGCATCATTTCTGGCTGGACGACGCCTTCGCCAGCGGCGGCTCGGCCGGCTATGACCACAAGAAGATGGGCATCACCGCCAAGGGCGCCTGGGAAGCGGTGAAGCGGCATTTCCGCGAGATGAACCGCGACATCCAGACCTCGCCCTTCACCGTCGTCGGCGTCGGCGACATGTCGGGCGACGTGTTCGGCAACGGCATGCTGCTCTCGCCGGCCACCAGGCTGATCGCCGCCTTCGACCATCGCGACATCTTCATCGATCCCGATCCGGACATGGCCGCCTCGATGGCCGAGCGCCAGCGCATGTTCGCGCTGCCGCGCTCGTCCTGGCAGGACTACGACAAGTCGAAGCTGTCGGAAGGCGGCGTCATCGTCTCGCGCAACCAGAAATCGATCACGCTGCCGCAAGCGGCGGCCGCCGCTATCGGCCTCGCCAAGACCACGGCTACACCGGTCGAGATCATGAACGCCATCCTCAAAGCGCCGGTCGACCTTTTGTGGTTCGGCGGCATCGGCACCTATGTGCGGGCTTCAGGCGAAAGCAACGCCGATGTTGGCGACCGCGCCAACGACGCCGTCCGCGTCACGGCGCTCGACGTCCGGGCCAAAGTCATCGGCGAGGGCGCCAATCTCGGCGTCACGCAACGGGCGCGCATCGAGTTCGGCATGAATGGCGGCCGCTGCAACTCGGACGCCATCGACAATTCGGGCGGCGTCAACTGCTCCGACGTCGAGGTCAACATCAAGATCGCGCTGGCGTCGGCGATGCGCAAAGGCTCGCTGGCGAGGCCGGCGCGCAACAAGCTGCTCGCCGAGATGACCGACGAAGTGGGCGCGCTGGTGCTCGCCAACAACTATCAGCAGACGCTGGCGCTTTCGTTGGCGCGCAAGCGCGGGCTCGCCGACATCGCGCACCAGGCGCGCTTCATGTCGGCGCTGGAAGCGCGCGGCCTGCTCGACCGGGCGGTCGAGACGCTGCCTTCGCCGGCGGCGCTTGCCGAACGCGAGGCGCGCGGCGAGCCGCTGACCAGGGCCGAGCTCGGCGTGCTGCTCGCCTATGCCAAGATCGTGCTGTTCTCCGATATCGTCGCCAGCGACGTGCCGGACGATCAGCATTTCGATCGCGATCTGATGGGTTATTTCCCGGAACGCATGGCGAGGAAATTCGCCGATGAGATCCGCGAACACCGGCTGCGGCGCGAGATCATCGCGCGCGTACTCGCCAACGACCTTGTCAATCGCGGCGGACCGTCCTTCGTCAACCGGCTGCAGGAAGCCACGGGCCGCACGGCGGCCGATGTGGTGCGCATCTTCGCCATGGTCCGCGACGGCTTCGCGCTGCCCGCGCTCTATCGCGAGATCGACGCGCTCGACAACCATATCGACGGGCAGGTCCAGCTCGATCTCTATCAAGCGATCAGCCGGCTTATCTTTGTGACCAGCGGCTGGTACCTGAAGCACGAAGCCGGCTCCGCGCCGCTTGGCCAGCGCATCGCCGAATTGCAGGAGGCGCGCAAGGCGCTCGAGCCGAAGCTTCTCTCGCTGCTGCCGGCCTTCTCGCGTGAGCGCGTTGAGGAGCGGCGGCACGGCCTGTCCAAGAGCGGCACGCCGGAAAAGCTCGCCGGGCAGCTCGCTCTGGCCGAAGTGGCCGAGCTGATCCCCGACGTCGCGCTCACCGCGCGCACGGCCAATGCCGACATCGTCAGCGCGGCCAAGGCCTTCTTCGCCGTCAGCGATGCCTTCCGCATCCCACGCGTCGAGGAAGCCGCGCGCTCGATCATGCCGCCGGACTATTACGACCAGCTGGCGCTGTCGCGCGCGGCCGACACGATCGGCGTGGCGCGGCGCGGCATCGCGGTGGCGGCGCTCACCGCGCACGGCACGGCGGCGGATCCGGTCGCGGCTTGGCTGGAAGCCGGCGGCGACCGCGTCGCGCGCATCCGCGAGCGGCTGCAGGCGCTGACCGAAGGCGGCGACATCACCGTGTCGCGGCTGTCGGTGGCATCGGGCCTGATGAGCGACCTGACGGGGATGTGAAGTTCCTCGCCCCTGCCAAAGCGGCTGGCCTTTGGCGATAGCGTGCATGGCAGCTTGGCGCATGCATTGTCCTATGTAGCGCTGGTCGACCCCCA
>NZ_JAIUHT010000024.1:0-86004 GCF_020165255.1 Mesorhizobium sp. CA12 | reverse complement strand
AGCGCCAGCGGCAGCTTGCCGCCATAGCGCTTCGGGCCTTCGGTGCGGGCGCTGTTGCGCCTAGCATAGATGTGGATCGGCTCACCGATCTTGCCCGACGTCATCAGCTCCTTGGCGGCGGCGTAGCGCGGATCGAAGCGAAGCAGGTAGCCGACGCCGAGCTTTACGCCCGCCGTCTCGCAGGTGGCGATGATGGCCCGGGCGTCGTCGACCTTGGAGGAGATCGGCTTCTCGACGAAGACGTTGATGCCGGCTTCGGCGACCGCAACCGCCGGCGCCAGATGCAGATTGTCTGGCGTGCAGATAGAGACGAGGTCGAGATCGCGCTCCGAGCCGAGCAACGCCTGATGACTGTCGTAGACTTTGCAACCCGGCGCCTTGGCCGCCACCGCCTCGGCCAGCGCGCGGTTGGGATCGACGATAGCCGCGAGCTCGGAGCTCACCATGCCGGCGAAGATGCCGGCATGCATGGAGCCCATGAAGCCTGCGCCGATGACGGCCACGCGACAGCGCTTGATCATGATGGATTCCTTTTCAGTTGCGGACGGGCGCTCCAGGCGGCGACCTCGTCGGCGAAGCGGCGGGTGATGGCGTCGGGCCGCGTGATCGCGCCCCCGACGACGATGAAGCGGGCGCCGAGCTCGAAGCAGCGGGTTGCCTCGTCCGGCGTCCAGATGCGACCTTCGGCGACGAAAGGCAGGCCGGCGCGGGCGAATTCCTCCATCAGGTCGAAGGCGGGGCCGCGCTGCTCGCTGGAGTAATCCGTGTAGCCGGCCATAGTGGTGCTGACGACGTCGGCGCCGGCATCGAGCGCGCGCCTGCCTTCGTCGAGCGTGGCGACATCGCCCATCGACAGCCGCCCTTTCGCGGCGATGGCTGAGAACATCGCCGTCAGCTCGACCGGGCGCGGCCGACCGGTGGCGTCGATAGCGACGATGTCGGCGCCGGCCTCGACGACGGAAGCGACGTCGTCGAGCGTCGGCGTGATGTAGACCTCGGTGTCGTCGCGCCTGGCCTTGATGAGGCCGATCAGCGGCACCTCGACCGCAGCGCGAACGGCGGCGATGTTGGCCGCGCCCTCAATGCGCACGCCTGTAGCGCCGCCCAACAGGACGGAGCGCGCCATCGCGGCGATGTGGCCGGGAGCGTCAAGCGGCAGGCCAGGCTCGGCCTGGCAAGACACAACCAGCGTTCGATCGAGTGTGGCGAGCAAATCGCCCTGCTTGGCCTGCACCGCGGCTTCTCCTGGAAGAGCATTACCGCTCTAACCAAGCGTAGATGAAACTTTTTGTCAATAATTTATTTCTGAAGAAAATTTTCGTCAGAGCTCTTTGGTCGTGCCAGCACAGCTGCGCCAAGCAGGCCGGCATCGGCGCCAGCCCGCGCGGCAACAATGGGGCGCCGATAAACGCGCGGCAGATCGAGCGAGCGCACCTGCAGCGCCTCGATGAAGCCGCCGGCGAGGCCGACTCCACCACCGACAGCAAAGCAGTCGATATCGACGGAGGCCGTCAGGTCGGCAAAGGCGTCGACCAGCGCGACGACCGCGCCGGCGATAATTTCCGCGGCAATGCCGCTGCCTTCTTTCGCCGCCGCAAACAGCTCCGGCGTCGTAACCTTGCGGCCAAGGCGCGCGCTGCCCGCCCGGGCCAGCGCTGTACCCGAGGCGACCGTCTCCAGGCAGCCGCGCCTGCCGCAGCCGCAGAGGATACCGCCGGGCTCGGAGCGTGTGTGCCCGACATGGCCGGCAAGCCCGTTGGCGCCGCTTTGCAGCCGGCCGTCTATCACCAGGCCGCAGCCGATGCCGGTCGATACAGTGAAAAAGGCGAAATTGCGAAAACCCGTGCCGGCGCCGAGCGTGAACTCGGCCCAGGCGGCCGCTTGCGCGTCGTTAATGACGAGCGGCGGCATGCCGAAGACGCGTTCGATTGCTGAGGCCAGCATATAGCCATCCTCGATCGGCAGCGTTTCGGGATTCAGCGCGGTGAGCGAGCCGTCGCGGACGATACCGGTGGTCGCGACGGCGACGGCGCCGAAACCTGTTTTCGGCGCGAGATCGGCGATGGCCGCGACCAAATCGTCGCCCCGGCCGGCGCGTGGCGTCGGTGCCTGCCGCCGGTTGGCGATCCTGTCGCCGCTCACCTCGGCGATGGCTATCTTGGTGCCGCCGACATCGATGGCGAGCACCGGCAAATCAGAAGCTGCGGTCACTCACGACCTCCGCCGTGCGGCTGAGCTCGACCAGCCGCTTCGGATCCTGCCTCGTCATCTCGGCGACCAATGCGTCGACGATGAGCAATTGACTGATCTTCGACGGGAAGGCGCCGCCGGTGAGCGGCGTCTCCGGCCAGGAGGCTATTAAAGCCAGGTTACAGACGGCGATCAGCGGGCTCTTCGAGCGATTGGAGATACCAATGACGAAGGCGCCTTTGGAGCGGGCAAGCTCTGCCACGCGCACGGCATCGATGGTCGAGCCGGAGCTTGAGATCACCACCTGCACGGTTCCCGGCTGCGCCGTTCCCGCCGCCATCACCGCCAAATGCGCGTCGCCCGACGCGCGGCTTAGCTTGCCGATGCGGGTCATCTTGTAGGCGAGGTACTGCGCCGTGACGGCCGAGGCGGCGATGCCGAAACACTCGACGACGGAGGCGTCAAGGAGCTTTCGCGATGCGGTGGTAACGTCGTCGCGGACGATCAGTTGCTCGGTCTCGCGCAGCGAGGTAATTGCGGTTTCGACCAGCCGCTGGATGTCATCGGATGGCGAGCCGTTGTCGCGCGCCCGCTCGTCGGTCGCCAGTTCCTTGGCCAGTGCCAGCTTGAAATCCTGGAAGCCGGAAAAGCCTTGGTCGCGGCAGAACCGCATGACGCTGGCCTCCGACGATCCGGACGTTTCGGCAAGCTCGGTGATGCTTTGGCGAAGCGTTGCGTCGGGCTGCGCCAGCACCGTCTCGGCGACGCGTGCCAGCGCCGGCGTCATGTCGCCCGCGGCCGCTCTCAGCGAGGCTATCAGCGCGTGTGTCATGCAAGACCCCTCAAAAAGATTTTCGGTGCGAGCATGTTCTTGTCCAAAACCGGTTCCCACTCTTTGGAATCATGCTCAAAAATGCTCCGCCACCCAAGGCGGCGGTCCGGCAAAGAGCTGGTCGCAAAGGCGAATGTCCGCCGAGTCGCCGGAAACGAGGCCATACTGCGCCAGTTTCGATGCGCTGCGAAAGCCCGTGAAGAGCTGGGCGAAGGCTGCCGGCTGCATCGACACCGACGCGTGCGCCGCCTCGCATATTTCGACTGCGCCGGCGCGGATGTCGATCGCGAGCGGCGATGTCTCGCCGATGCGCAACGCGAGCCGCGCGGCGTCGACATGGTAGCCGCGCTGGCGCAGCGCGGCCTCGGGGTCGAGCACGCGTAAGAGCCATTCCTCCTGATGCGCAAGCCGCCAGCCCTTGTCCGGCATGGCCGCCACCAGATCGTCCTGCGGCGCGCCGTGCCATCTCACCGCCGGATAGACCGAGCGGAAGCGGGCTAGGAAGGAGAGCAGGCCTTGTGCAGCTTCAGGTGTCGCGGCGAACCAGTCACGCACCGTCAGGCAGGCCTTGTTGCCCATGTCAAGGATCAGATAGGCGGCCTCGCCGTCAGCGAGGTAGGCCGCGAGAGCGTCAGTCGGCGTGCGTCGCAACTCGTTCCAGTGCGCGGCACCGCGTTCCAGCAGCCCGGATTCGGGGAGCGTCTTTGCGAGATAAGCTATGGCTAGGCGTGGATCGTCGAGCTCGACGCGATCGAACGCAAGCTTGCTTGCCGAAGGCAGTGCCGCCGTCGCTGCCTCATAGATAATCTCGTGGCCGGCAAGCTCGAATCCGGCCTTGCGGTAGACCGGCCGCGTCGAGGCAAAGAGCGTGGCGATCGTCGCCCCATTGCTCTTCGCCTCATCGCACAGAGCATCCACAAAAGGTACAGCGAGTCCCTGTCCGCGCCACTCCGGCGCAATCGCCACATGCACGATGTTTGCCGCGCGCACAGATCTGCGGTGGAAGACATGCGCCGTCTGAAGCAGCCCCGCGCACACCGCTGGACGGCCATCCTCGCCTCGAATGAGCCGCATCGCTTCGAGGCCGATGTTGGCGATATATTCGTGCGAACGTGCCTTGCTGAACCCGAAAGCCCAGCTTAGCAGGCTGGCGATATCGACCACATCCTGTGTGGTCGCCCGGTCTGTTGTGAAGTTTTTTTTCATATAATTCCCATCTATGATGCTTTTTATCATAGCAAGAAAACAAGGGTGCGCAACGGGGGCTGATCAGCCCGGCAAAATTTGCGTCGGCAACGTCAAGGATGGATTGCTGTGGGAAGTCCCGCGTGATTAGGATGAACTTGGGCCCAAGTTCGCTTTTTGAGCGCTTCAAGCTGCGCCGAGCCGGGGCCAGCGAATTAATATTCGGGAACCGAACCAATCCACAGAAATATTTTGTTGGTATTTTTGTTGGCTAGAACGGCCAGGGGTCTATGGTCAAGTATCTGGAAACAAAACAAAATTTCCTTGACTTGGATTCCGCCTCTGGCACCATCCTCTCTTGGGGTCCGTTCCGGACACATAGGTTACGGTTTATACCGGAGACATGGGTAACACTTTTGGCCCGAAGGGGTTGAGTGGTTCGAGCCTGAATGTCTCATCATCAAAGTACCCCAAATCATAGTCCATGAAGCTGGCAAGCCAGATATGGTCTTCGATCTGTTTGATGCCGACGGTCTGGCCGGCAAAGACGAGGCTAAGGTTGATCTTCTTGCGATTGTAGCAGATGCGACCGCAGGTGGTGACGGTGACGGCCTTATCGTGAAACGGATAGTCGAGCTCTGGCAAGCCAGTGTAGGGGCGCGTTGAGGGCGTGTAGCGCTCTGCCGGGCAGTCCATGCCGAGCGCCTGATGCGGGCGCTCTGAGTTGAACTCGTCGATGAAGTCATCGAACCTAGCCTGTTGCTGAAGGAAATTGGCGCCAGCCGGTTTGGTGGCTTCCTTCTTCAGGGTGAGGTGCATGCGCTCGTGGCGCCCATTCTGCTGTGGGCAGCCCGGCTGGATGCGCTCGATGTCGATGCCCAGGCGCAGCCATCAGACCGACAGCTTGCTGAGGTTGAAGAGCGCGTTGGGGCTGGCGAAGGGAACGCCATTGTCGGTCCTGATGGCGCGGGGCAGACCCAACTCCTTGAAAACGCTCTCGAACACGGTGAAGGCATAGGCTTCCTTGGTGGTCGACAGCGCCTCGCAGGCAATGAGATAGCGGCTGGCGAAGTCAGTGATCGTCAGCGGATAGCAATAGCGCCGATCGGTGAGCATGAACTCGCCCTTGTAGTCGGCGCACCACAGATCATTGGGTCGACAGCTGCTTGAAAGTGGCGTCCCCGTTGCCTTGTTGCGCCGTCGCTTGCGGTGCTCGACCATACCGTGCCGGTCGAGCACCGCATGCCTGTGCACATCCGGATAGAGCCGGGCCAGCCGCTCGCGTATCTTAGGCGCACCCCAAGTCGGCTTGTCCTGCTTCAGGCGCACAATCAGCTTCTCGATTTGAAACGGAAGCTGATTGGCGTGGCGATAGGGTCGGCGTGACCGATCCGTCAGCCCCTCAAGGCCGCTATCATTGTAGCGCGCGAGGATCTTGTAGCCGGTCTTGTGCGAGATATCGAATTCCCGGCAAAGGACCGCCATCTTCTCTCCGTCCAGCAGACGGGCCACGAACTTAAGCCGCTCGTCCATGACGTTACACTCCTTCCAAGGCACCTTGCTCTCCTTGCAAAGGGCCAAAAGTGTAACCCATCTATCCGGAATGAACTGTCACCCATCTCTCGGGAAGGGCACTTCTCCTGATAGTCCTTTTCGCTGAAGCTTCTACGCCGCAGCCTCTGCAAACAGCTGAAATTGTTGGTCTTTTCGGGTCAGTTCGCGAATTTGAGCGCGGTTGGGCCGTTTCGAGCGCATTTGGTCCAACGGCGGGTGGAGATGGTATTCCGTTGCTAATGGACATTCTGATGGTATTGAGACAGCCAAAGGAGATCTGATAAATGGCCCTTTCCGACGTGAAATGCCGGCACGTCGCCCGCTTCCAAACTCGCGAAATTATCTGACGGTGGCGGGCTCCAGCTATGGCCATAAAGTGTATTCGGGAGATCGGCTCGCCAGGGAGACGAATATCCAACGCCCGAAAAACCCACTGACGATCGAACACCACCTGAAATCTTCCCGTTTCGTTCCGTATGGTCTCGCGCCCAGAATGATGTCAGCGATCTGAGCCGTGCCAGGAAGCGCGCCGAACCGCATGAACGTCAGCTAAGCCCGCCTCATTCTCGCCGCGGCGGATGCCGCCGCCCAGCCGGCAAATGCTCATCGCGGCGAGACGTCAAATAGTCCCGAAAAAGCTTACGAACGTGGAGTCCGCCTGCTGGCGAGATCAGAATAAATCTTGGCAGGGTCGCTATCGTCCTTTTCGATCAGAGACAGTGCTCCGATCGATTGAGCTTGCCGATTTTCATAAGAAATTCAAACTCGTGCATCGGCATACCGATTCCAAGCGAACGGTGCGGTCTCGTTTGGTTTCTTTCGTCACGCTTCGGTCGTCGTGAGTGTCCAACAGGGCGGCCAGCAGACGTAGGCGCAGTTCAGAGTGAACATGCGTTGCATGAGAGGCGGTAAGACGGTCTACGCATGACCGATGGTATCGAAGAAGGCCACCGGGGGTGCCGACTCGATCGCATTGCGTCCGCTTGACGAAAGAGTCGGGTGGGACAAGCAGGCCCTCAGGAGCGGGGTCGCTCGCGCCGGTCGGCACATGTCGCGTAAACCGCACGACGAAGCGTAGTTCCACCGCTGGTTCAGGCTCGACCAGCAGCGCGGCCGCCTCGGCCACGAGCCGCTGCCGCTCGAAACCGCCGGCATATAGTGCCTCAGCGCCTCTCTGGAAAGAACGATTACCGGTCGGTACGAATTGAGATCGAATTGCGTTCCACAAGATGGGCCGACAGAACACGGTGCTCCAGGGGTCTCGTGGCCTCCACCAGCCTCTTCAAGAGGAGTTCGGCCGCCGCCGCTCCAATCAAATGCGCTGGCTGCGCTATGGCGGTGATACCTTGGGCCACGAATTGCATCCAGTCGAGATCGTCGAAGCAAAGCAGCGAAACGTCTTCAGGGATTGCGAGCTTCAACGCGGAGGTCGCCTCCAAAACGCCCGTCGACATCACGCCGTCGGCGGTAAACAGCGCGGACGGCGGATTGCGCATTGTCAACAGATCGAGCGCTTCCTTCCGGGCTGCCTCGCTGGAGTAGACCGCCACGCGGCGTATCAACCGTATGTCAGGCTCGACGCCTGCGGCGCGATGGGCCTCCAAGTAGCCCAACAGCCTCTGCCAGCTCGGATGATGATATCGAACATCAGAGCTGGAGAGATCGGTATTTGCCACAAAGGAGCCGACATCGTCGCGCTGGCCGGGTCCGAGTTCGGCCAGTATGGCAATGCGGTTATGACCGGCCTCGATCATCGTCGCGATGCTGCTGCGCGTTGCAGAGACGTTGTCGACCACGACCGAATCGGTTTCCAGGCCGGCAGTGATGCGATCGAACTGCACGACGGGACAGTGGGCTGCGACAGCCTCCCGCAGATGGTCCGGCTCATCAACAAAGGTCGACGAGACGATTAGCCCGTCAACCTGCTTTTCCAACAGCAGCTGAACCGCCTCTCGCTCGAGTTCGGCATTTTCGTCACTGTTCGTAACGATGACGCCGAAGCCTCCGCTACGCGCGACGTCCCCTATTCCGCGCAGCACGCTCGCATAGAATGGGCTTTCGATGTCGCCGACTACAACTCCGATGGTCTGTGTCTTGCCGGTAATCAAACCTTTGGCCAGGCGGTTGGGGCGGTAGCCCAGCGCGGCTGCGGCGGCGCGCACTTTCTCCTGAACTTCGGGGCTGCTGTAGCCGTAGTCACCAAGTACGCGCCCTGCGGTGGCGGAACTCACCCCGGCCCGGCGAGCGACCTCGATGATGGTTGGGTTCTTCGATGATCTCGGAGTCACTCAGCAAGCCTTGCCGCCCGTGGGTGCATCGTGAAGAGACGAGCTAGCGGCAGCAGACCCTGTCCCGCAAGGCCGAAACCCGCATCACCGGAAGTTGCGCACACCATTGCAGTCATAGCACCTCGGACAGAAAGCGCCGAAGGCGTGGGCTCTGCGGATTGTCGAAAATATCCTGCGGCCGCCCTGCTTCGACGATCCGGCCCTCGTCCATGAACACAACCTGGTTCGCGACCTTGCGAGCGAAATTCATCTCGTGCGTAACGACGACCATGGTCATGCCTCGTTGTCCCAAGTCGGCCATCAAATTCAAGACGCCTTTCACAAGTTCTGGATCCAGAGCGCTGGTAACCTCGTCGAAGAGCATGACTTCAGGTTCGAGCGCCAGTGCCCTCGCGATTGCCACCCGCTGCTGTTGTCCACCCGAAAGATTGGCCGGCCGGTGGTCCTTGCGCTCCAGCAACCCGACCTCCTGCAATCTTGCTTTGGCCACGCTGTCGGCCTTTTCACGTGACATGCCTTTGACCTTGCGCAGTGCCAAAGTAATGTTGGCGAGCGCGCTGCGGTCGGGAAACAGGTTGAACTGCTGGAAAACCATGCCAACGCGGCGGCGAAGCTGGTCGGGGGTAGACTGGTGAATGCTTTCGCCATCGAGCAGAATGTCCCCCGCGCGACACTCGACGAGCCGGTTCAGGCATCGAAGCAACGTTGATTTGCCCGACCCGGATGGTCCGATGAGGCAGGTGACAGTCCCTGGCTCTACTTTCAGACTGACGTCATGCAGGACCTGAAGGTTGCCATAGGCCATATCGACGTTTTTGATTTCAATGCTGCCGCCCTTGAAGGGCGTGGACGTTGCAACGGATGGCTTTGCAACGTCCAGCGCGCCCGCGTCGGCAAGCTCGGCGACTTCCTTAAGCCCGCTTTGCACAGCCACGATACGCTTTCCGATGCGCATGCGCGCATCGATGTAGTTGACAAGGTGAGTCAAGGGTACGGTGATCACCAGGTAGAACATGCCAGCCAGCAAAAGCGGCGAGAGGTTGCCGGTCAGAACGGCCTGATCCTGCCCAACCCGGAACAGTTCGCGCTCCGAAGCGAGAAGACCGAGAAAGTAGACAAGACTGGAATCTTTGACGTTGCCGATGAACTGGTTGACCAGCGCCGGCAGCACGCGGCGGATACCTTGGGGAATGACGACCAGCCTCATGCCTTGGCCATATGTCATGCCGAGCGTGCGCGTGGCGTCGAGTTGTCCGCGCTCGACGCTCTGAATGCCGGCGCGGAAGATTTCTCCTATGTAGGCACCAGCAATCAGGCTCAGCGCTAGAATGCCCAGCGGATAAGGCGACGGACCGAACAGTTCTCGGCCCAGCCGGGCAAAGCCTTGGCCAATGATCAGAATGGTGACGATGGCGGGAAGCCCGCGGAAAATATCGGTGTAGACGCGCGCCAGGAGTTTGAGCACAGGGTTGTCGGATATCCCCATGATGGCCAGCACGATTCCTATGAGCGTGCCGAAGAATGTAGAGGCAAGGGCCAGGATCAGGGTGTTCTTGAGGCCGACCATGACCATGTTCGGCAGAACTTCCGCCATGGCCTGGAAATCGAGGAAGCTGCGCGAGAAGGTATCGAACCAGCTCATATCAGGCCCTTCTGTAGTTCGACCGGGCTCCGCTGCTCACGGGACCCGGCCGGAATGCGACAATGAATAGGCGCCAATTTACTTCTTGGGCAAATATTGATCCGGCATCGGAGTGCCCGGAAACCATTTCTCGTGCAGCCGCTTCCAGGTGCCGTCGTCCATGGCCTCGTGCAGTGCTTTGTTCAGGGCCTCCCGAAACGCGTCATTGCCTTTCTTGACCACGAATCCGGCCGGCGCATCGAAGGATGGCACGTTCATCGTTATCTTCAGGTTTTTATAGCGCTCGACATACTGCTTGGCCGATTCATAGTCGGTGAAGTGGCCATCGATCGTTCCGTTGTTCAGTGCAGCTACCGCGGTGTTGTTGTCGGGAAATTTGACGATGTCACCCTTCAGGTTCTTCTCGGCATAGATCTCCTGCAGGGTTCCCTGGATCACGCCGATGCGCTTTCCGGCGGTGCTCTCATTGCTGGTCAGTGCCGGATCGGCCGAGATGATCGACAGGTAGCCAGCGAGATAGCCGTCACTGAAATCCACGGTCTTTTTGCGCTCCGCGGTCGTGCCGATGGCGGCAACGGCCACATCGAAACGGCCGCTGGCAACGGAGGGCAGGAGCGCCGAGAATTCCTGGCCGGTGAAAACGACCTGCTCGTCCTTGAAACCGAGCCGGTGGGCCACGTCACGGAACAATTCCGCGTCGAACCCAGTGAAATTGCCATTGGCGTCGGTGAAGACATAAGGTTTTGCATCGCCCATGGTCCCAACACTGATTACCGAAGGATCAATGAGGTTGTAGGGATTGCCGGTCGCCTTTGACTGCGTTGACGCGACCAAAGTTCCAAACCCGGTTACCAGCGCAACGGCCGCGGCCAGACCACATTTGATCAGCCGACGTCTGCTCGAATTCGTTTGCATGTCTTCTCCTCTCATTGATAGCCGTAGTCGGCTTGCAACCCCACTTGAGCTCTCATCCATGGACCGACGCTCTCAGACGGTGCCTAATTCATGATGAGAACGTTCTCACGTTAGCACCGCAAATTCTTTGGGTCAATTCTCCCGGAGAATCCGGCAACTATACCGTTTCGTCTTGTAGGCGCCGTGCTCGGAGGAGGATTTCGGACGTGATCGCGCCTAAATCGATCACCGCCGCATGACCGACCGCCCCAAAATACTGGCACGTAGCGGCCGCTGCCTCCGCGGCTTGGCCGAGGATGTCCTCAGGCGCCTCCCGGCGAAGCAAGCCGAATAGCGTTCTGGCAATGAATGTGTCCCCCGCGCCCAATGTATCGATCGGTTCGACCAGCCGAGCCGGCGTGCGGTAGGAGAAGGAATGGCTGCGAAGCAGCGCACCGGCCCGTCCGCGAGTGACCAAAACCCATTTGGAACCGCACGCAAGCAATTCGGATGCGATTGCGTCCGATTGCTCGTCATCGAGACCGTCACTCGACACTGAGGCCAGATAGCAGTGGCGTCCGATCGAATAGCGATGCTCCGGGTCTCGCCGTGTCGAAAAATCGTAAGACACCAGAGACTTAGTGGAAATCTTCGGCACCCATGCATCGAGCCCGCTAGACTGACCGATGTGGGCGGCCTGAAAGCCCGAGAGAAAATCGAGATCTTGCCGGTTAGGCGTGAACATCGACACACCGAGATCGAAGGTCAGGAAAATCCGATCGGCGTCGCGGTGACCTACGACGCAGTATGCGGTGGGCCCGTCGAGGCGGCGGAGCTGGCTGATGTCCACACGCTCCGATGACAGCGCGGCCTGGATCAGGTCCCCGGCGCGGTCTCTGCCGATCGCTCCGACATATGCCGACTGCCCCCCGAAGCGGCTGACATAGACCGACACATTGAGGCAGTTGCCGCCAGGATACATCTCGCCCCGGGCAAGATAGCAATCGACAACGTTATCACCCATCGCGGCAATCTTGACCATGGCGAAACTTTCGGTTTATGGATATGAGAACGTTCACACAAATGGCTGCTGTTTGTCAATTGTGCACCAGCCTCAAGCTTTCCAACGAGACGAGGATACCGATGATTTCCGCACTGCCCGCCGATGTAGAACGCGCTCTGGCCGCTACAGCGGGCAAGCGGTTTTCGCATCTATTTCTCGTAGCGTGCGGCGGCTCGCTCTCGATCATGATGGCAGGAAAATACTTCGTCGACCGTCACAGCGGCACGATGGCCTGTGACATCTACAATGCGGATGAGTTCGTCTGCCGTGATCCGCGGCGCTTGGGGCCCGATACGCTCGTTGTCCTTTGCTCCCAGACCGGAACCACCAAGGAGACGGTGCGCGCAGCCGACCATGCCCGTGATCGAGGCGCCATGACGATCGGCATGACACTCGACCAAGCATCGCCGCTTGCTCGTGCGGTCGATCACTCGATCGCCTACCAGGCTTCTTATACGACGGGCAAAACAATCGATTCAGCCTACAGCAACTACGGAGTGCTCTACATGGTGCTCGCTGGCCTGATCGATGAGCGAGAGAATGCCGGATTGACCGCTGACCTGCTGATCAGCCTCGGCCATCTCCAGCCGGCGATCGATCGTGCGCACCAAACCTTTGACGACCGCTTTCAGACCTTTGCACCCCGCTTTGCGCCGCGTGATGCAATCTACACTCTCGCCAGCGGCGCCAGCTACGGCGCAGCCTATTCGTACGCTATCTGCGTTTTAATGGAGATGCAGTGGTACGACTCGCAGGCCATACATGCCAACGAGTTCTTCCATGGTCCTTTCGAGGTGGTAGACGAGGATGCCGGCTTCATCGTGATGCTGGGCCTGGACGAGACACGGCGCCTCACTGAGCGCGCGCGCGACTTCCTTTTCAAATATGGCAGCCGTGGGAACATCCTGCTGCTCGACGCGACGGAACTCGATCTCACGGGCATGGTAGATCGGATCAAGCCTTATCTCGTGCCTCTGGTCTTCTTCGACACTCTGTGGCGGTTTGCCTACAAGCTGGCCGATCTGCGCGACCGGCCGATGCTTGAGGGCCGGCGCTACATGAAGAAGCTGAAGGACTACTAGGTCTACCGTTCTTCGCCCAATCTCGGCCTCCCCCATTCCTCTTCAGCGCAGAAAGAACTCCCCATGACCACATCCCCAAAGCCGCGCAAGGTGATCGTCGTCGGCGCAGGCATCTTTGGTGTCTCCTCCGCCCTGCATCTTGCTCGTCTTGGCCTCGACGTGACGATCGTGAACGATGGTGCGCCCACCAAAGGGGCTTCGGGCCGTTCACTCTCCTGGCTGAACTCGGCGCGGCGCGCCAACACTGCCTATCACCGATTAAGGATGGCCGGCATCGATCGCTATCGCACGCTGGCCGCCACAAAGCCGGAAACGGCATCGTGGCTCCGCTTTGACGGCGGCCTGACTTGGGATGCGGATGAGGACAAAAACCAGATCGTCTCGATCTGCCAGCTGGAGCAGAACATCGGCTATGACGCCCTGTTGCTCAGCCCGGCGGAAGTGGCCGCCGTGACGCCCGGCGTCAATGCCGGTGCGATCAGTCCACAGGGCGCCATCTTCAATCCTGGCGAAGGATGGGTCGACTTGCCTTCTCTGATCGATCTTCTGCTCATCGAATTTCGCGCTCGTGGAGGCAAGCTTATCCAGGATGCCGGACGTGTGCGGATAGACACCACAGGCGGCCGCGCACGTGGCGTCGTCATTGCCGGCGATGCGCCGATCGAGGCGGGTTCGGTGCTGCTTGCTGTTGGACCGGCGACGCCTGCCATGCTTGCCGAGATCGACATCTATGTCCCCGACGCCACGCCGATTGCATTGCTCCTAAAGACCAAACCGATCAAGACAGCCCTCCGTGCCGTGCTGAATACGCCGCGTGTTGCGGTGCGTCCGACGCCGGACGGTGCACTTGTTTTGGATTCTGCATGGTCGGAGGAACAAGTGGTGGCTAACTCGGATGGCACTTACACCGTGCACGACAAGACCATCCGAGGGCTACTCGACGAAGCCAGTGCAGTGCTCGATGGCAATCCGCGGCTCCAGCTCGCCGCCTACGCCGTCGGCCCGAAGCCTATCCCCGGCGACGGCGAGCCGGTGCTTGGAGAGCTCGAGACCGTCCCTGGTCTCCACGTTGCCTTCAGCCACAGTGGCGCCACGCTTGGACTGATTGTCGGAGAGTTGCTTGCCCGTGAGATTGTCTCAGGCAACCCGCACCCAATGCTCGCGGCCTTCCGCGCCAGCCGTTTCAGTTGAGAGGCAACGTTAATTGTCTAAATGGGCTATGGTAGCTCAACGTTAGACTCCATCTGAATCAGAAGCACGCCGATTTCACCGAATGCGACGCCCCTTCGAAATGCCAAAAGACACTTCGAGCTTCTTCAAACGAGAGGGTTCGAATCCATAATATGAATCGACTCTCAAAAATTCAGCGAGAACAGTAGATGTAGGCATAGTGTGGTAGGCTCGGAGGGCGTGAGAACAACGGGAAAATCAATACGTTAGCGGCTGGCCCCCCAACCTTTTTCCCTCGTACTCTCTCGTATGGTCTGACGAACCCAATGACCAAGATGGAGAGTGACTTGAAGCTGTTCCATGCGCAATTCAACCCTACGTTAAGACGATCCCTCCCCTCTTTGAACGCCCTCGACACTTCCTCAAGCTTTCCGCTGAACCAGCCGTTCTGAGCCGAATCCGACTCAAGCATTCCATGGGTAAACGGCGGCTCTGCGCCAAGAAGTGGGCTTGGCGATCGCGCGGCCACCGAGCGAGGGGTCAGTGATAGTAAATGCCGCCGTCGACGTTGAGCGCCTGGCCGGTGACGAAGGCCGAGAGATCCGAGGCGAAGAACAGCACCGGTCCGACGATGTCTTCCGGCGCGCCGAGGCGCTTCAGCGCCGCGACCTCCTCCCAATGGCGGATCGCCGCTTCGCTGCCCAGATTGTTCTTGCCCATCTCGGTCAGGATGATGCCGGGGCAGATGGCGTTGACGGTGACGCCGTCCATGCCGACCTCCTGCGCCAGCACGCGGGTGAGCGTGATCACCACCGCCTTGGTCGCGGCGTAGTGGCCCTGCGTCGGCACGCCCTGCCGGCCGGCGATCGAGGCGATGTTGATCACCCTGCCCGACTTCCTGGCGCGCATATGCGGCAGCACCGCCTGGCACATCATCAGCACGCCCTTGGCATTGACGTCGAAATGCGCATTCCAATTGGCCTCGTCGAGATCCTGCAGTAGACTTGGCTTCAGGATACCGGCATTGTTGACCAGAACGTCGATGCTGCCCGCAGCCTCGAGCAGGGCCTGCGCGGCCGCCTCGATGTCCTTCTTCTTGCTGACGTCCATCGTGTAGACATACGCTTTGCGGCCGGCCGCCTCGATCTCGCCCTTGGTCAGGTCGAGCTCCGCCGCCTGCGACGGCAGATCGGTGATGGCGACATCGAAGCCCGCTTCGGCGAGCCCCTTGGCGAGCGCCCTGCCGATGCCGCGGCTGGCGCCGGTGACGAGAGCCGTCTTGCCCTTGGCTGCGGGGAGAATGGTCATGCTGCTTCCACCTTTGATGTCTTGACCGGGAGCGAGTTCATCGCCGCGATCGTGTCGTCGAACGAAACGAGTTTGCCGTCGGAGCCGAGCCCCATCGCCACCTTGGCGGCGACGGCGCTGGCAAAGCGTGCGGACTGCCTCAGGTCCCAGCCCTTGACGATGCCGACGATGATGCCGGCGGTGAAGGAATCGCCGCAGCCCGTGGTGTCGAACACGTCGACCTCGAAGGCGGGCAGATGGAAATCCTCGCCATGCTCGGGCGAGACATGCACACCGTGGGCGCCGAGCGTGAGGATGCAGTTCTTGACGCCCCTCGCCTTGAAGAAGGCGGCGACGCGGGCCGGATCGCGGTCGTGCGCCATCTCGCCGGCTTCGTCGATGCTGGGCACGAAATAATCGATATAGGGCAGGCAAGGCTCGACCAGCTTCCAGGTCTCCGGCGTCGCCTGGATGAGGTCGAAAGTGGTGATGCGGCCAAGCGCCTTCGCGCGCTTCAACAGCCGTACCGTTGGTGCGCCGTCAAAGCGCTTCAACAGGCCGGTGCCGCCGACATGGACTACGGTCGCGTCGAGCGCGGCATCGAGATCAGCATCGGCGACCTCGAACAGGGCGGCTGTGCCCGGCACATGCAATGCGGGACGCTCGCCGTTCGGCCGCACCGGCAAAATCGTGGACGAGGTCTGGACGCTGCCGTCGCGGCGCACGAGGCTCGTCTCCAGGCCGTATTTCTTGAGCTTGGCGAGGAACCAGTCGCCCATATCGTCGGTGCCAAGCGTGGTGACGGCCCGCGTCTTCAGACCGAGGATGGCGCAGTCCATGCCGGTCGCGCCCGCCGTGCCGGCGACGGTCATGCGGATCTCCTCGATATAGTCGGCCCGGCCGCCTTCGGGGATGCGCGAGACCGGCCGCCCGAGAATGTCGAGGACATAGAAGCCGATCGAGCTGACGTCGAATTGTGGCATGGTTGACTTAACCTTTCGAGTTCAATGAGCGGCGCGGCGCAGGCCGAAGCTCGCGGCCAGCACCAGGAAGACGAGCACGCCGATGCCGACCTGCTGCCAGTAGAAATTCCAGCCGACAAGCAGCAGCCCGTTCTTGACGATGGCGAGCAGCAGCACGCCAAGCAGCGTGCCGATGACCGAGGGCTTGCGCTCGCGGCTCAGCGTCGTGCCGATGAAGGTGGCGCCGATCGCATCGAGCAGGAAGGCGTTGCCGGAGAGCGGCACGTAGGACTTCACGGTCGCCGAGAGCAGGATGCCGGTGACGCCGGCAAGCAGCGCGCACAAAACATGCACCATCGACAATTCGCGCGGCACGCGGATGCCGGAATACCAGGCTACGCCGGGCTGCGCGCCCATGGCCTGCACGTAGCGGCCGAACACCGAGCGATGCAGCAGGACATGAACCGCGACGACGAGGACGATCAGCACAATGACCGGGGTCGGTATCCCGAACAAAGCGGTGCGGGCGATGGCGTTGAACTGGTCTGCTGCATACCCGCTGGTGAGATAGATCGGCTGGCCGCCGCTGGTGGCGAGCTGCTGCGTGCTCTGGCCGATGAAGAGCACGCCGAGCGTCGCCAGGAACGGGCTGATGTTGAGCCTGGTGATGAGGATCGCATTCAGCACGCCGACGATCAGCGCGGCGCCGAGCCCGCCCGCTACGCCGACCACGCCGCTGTAACCGGCGGCCAGAAGCATGACGAAGATCATGCTTGCCATGTCGACCGAGACGCCGACCGACAGATCGATGCCACCCGACGAGATGACGATGGTGAGACCCAGCGCGACGATCGCCAGCATGACGACGTTGTTGACCAGCACGTTGAAGAGGTTGGCCGGCGTCAGGAAGGTCGGGCTCGCCACGGCGAATAATATGACGATAACCGCGAAGGCGATGAGCACGCTGTATTTGGCGAGGAAGCCGCGCACACTCACCTTGGCTGAATTGTCGTTGGCTGAGACGCTCATCGCGAACCCTCCGAACCGCGGGCAAAGGATGTGATGGCCACCACCAGCAGGATCAGCGCGCCCTGCACGCCGTTGACCCAGTAGCTGGAGACGTTGAGCAGCTGGAAACCGTTCGCGAGCAGGCCGATGAACAGCACACTGAGCAGCGTGCCGCCCATGGTCGGCACGAAGCGGCGCGAAAAGACGGTGCCAAGCAAGGCCGCCGCCAGCACCGACAGAAGCAGCTCACCGGAACCGGGCGTGCTGGCCGACAGGCGCGAGACGGTGAGGATCGCCGCCACCGCCGCGCAGAGGCCGCTTAGAACATAGGTGAAGGAGACATAGAAGGGCACGCTGATGCCGGCCGCGCGCGCCGCCTCGGGATGGCCGCCGACAGCGTAGAGCCTGAGACCGAAAGAAGTACCGTGAACGAGCACGGTCATGATCGCGGAGAAGACGATCAGCGCCCAGGCAAGCGCGGAGACGCCGAGGAAGCTGCCCGAAACCAGCACGCCGAGCAGCGGGGAGGATGCGCCGACCACCGTGTTCTGGGTGAGCGTGAGTTCCATGCCGGCTGCGACGTTGAGCACGGCAAGCGTTGCGAGCAACGGCAGGATGCCGAGGCCGACCACGGCAAGGGCGTTCAACGCGCCGACCGCCATGCCGACGGCGATGGCCGCGAGCACGGAAAGGAAATCGCCATAGCCCATCGACAAGAGCGTCGCGTAGACGGCGGCGCAGAGCCCCATATTGGCGGCGATCGACAGATCTATGCCGCCTTCAGTGACATCGGAACCGCCGCCGATGATGACGGCCGTCATGCCATAGGCGAGCACACCCAGAATCGCCGACTGCTCGACGACGTTGATCAGGTTGAAGGTCGAGGTGAAGCCCGGCGCGAAGATGACGAAATAGGCCATGATCGCGGCGAAGGCGGCGATCGCGCCGAGCCGCACGACGAGCGCGCCAAAGCGCCGGCCGGCGCTCTTTGCGGCGGTCTGCTTCTCGTCGGAAACGCCGACTTCGGTGTGGAGAACAGTCGCGCTCATGCGGCCACCCCATCGGTGTTCGAGCGCGCGCCGGACGAAGCCGCCAGCAGCGCGTCGCTGTTCATCGCGGGACCGGAGAAGCTGCTGGCAAGCCGGCCGCGATAGACGACCAGGACACGGTCGCAGACGCCGACCAGCTCGAGCAGGTCGGAGGACAAAAGCAGGATCGCCGCGCCCTCGCCCGCCAGCCGGTTCAGCAGGTTGTAGATCTCGACCTTGGCGCCGACATCGACGGCGACCGTCGGCTCATCCAGCACATAGACGCGCGACTGGCAGCTCAGCCATTTGGCGATCGCCACCTTCTGCTGGTTGCCGCCGGAGAGCTCGCGCACCAGCGCGTCGCGATGCGGTGTCTTGATCGACAGTTCCTTGATCAGGCCGTCCACCGCCTGGTTCTCAGCGCCACGGCTGACCATGCCGCTGCGCGAATAGCGGCGCAGGCTGGCCAAAGAGATGTTCTCGCGCACGGACAGACCAAGCGCCACGCCATGCGCACGGCGATCTTCCGGCAGCATGGCGATGCCATCGCGCACGGCCTTGACCGGCGTGGACAGCGACAGCTCCCTGCCCTCGACCTTGACTTGGCCGCCATCGGCAGTCTTGAGGCCGAACAGGCACTGGACGATCTCCTTGGCGCCGGAGCCGAGCAGCCCGGTGAGGCCGACGATCTCGCCGGCGCGCACATTGAAGCCGATGTTCTCGAAACTGCCGCCTAGGCGGAGGTTGGAAACCTCCAGCACCGGCGCGCCTAAAGTGACCGAGCGCTTCGGGAACATCTCGCCGACATCACGGGCAATCATCATCGCGATGATCTCGTCGATCGGCGTCTGGCGCGGATCGACTGTGCCGACATCGGTGCCGTTGCGCATCACGGTGACGCGGTCGCAGAGTTTTTCGATCTCCTGCATATAGTGGGAAATGAAGACCACGGCGATGCCGTCGTCGCGCAGCCGGCGCAGCACGTCGAACAGGCTGTCGACCTCGCGCTTTACGAGCGCCGCCGTCGGCTCGTCCAGCACCAGCACCGACGCCTTCTGCGCCAGCGCCCGGGTGATCTGCACCACCTTCTGCTGCGCCGTGGTGAGGTCCTTGACGAGGGTTCCGGCCGGCAGTTCCATGCCGAAGAAGCGCTTCAACAGATCAGCGGCGCGGCGCTCCATGGCACGGCGGCTGACGAATGGACCGAGGCCGATTTCGTGGCCGAGGAAGACGGCTTCGCCGACGGTCGCGGTCGGCACCAGAAGCCTGTCCTGATGGATGAAGTGCACGCCGAGCTTTTCGACCGACGCTGGTGTCAGCGAGGTAATGACCTCGCCATTGATGACGATCGTGCCGCTGTCCGGCTTGATGATGCCGGCCAGCACCTTGATAATGGTCGACTTGCCGGCGCCGTTCTGGCCGACAAGGCCGAGGATCGAGCCGCGCGCGATCTCGAGGTTCGCGTTTTCCAGCGCGCGCACCGGACCGAACCGTTTCGATATGCCCGTCATCGATACAGCAATTTCTCTTGTTGCTGTCTGCATGGCCGTCAATCCTGGTTGGCTGTGACGGGCGGCCGCATAGGCGCGGCTGCCCGTCGTTCCGTTCCGTCCTATTGAACGCCAGCCTTCTCGGCGGCGTCGAGGAACGGCTTTCCTTTTTCGGCGGCGTTTTCCTTGTTGATCAGCACCGAAGGCACGAAAGTGAACGGCGGCACCTTTTGGCCGGCCAGATATTTGGCGGCGTTGTCGACCGAGGTCTTGCCGATCTCATAGGGCTGCTGAGCCGCGACCGCGCCGGCCGACGACTTCGGGTCCATCACCATCTTGATGACTTCCGGGCTGCCGTCGATTCCGTAGGTCTTGACCTCGTTGCGGCCGGCGGCTTCGACCGCCTGCGTGGCGCCGATCTGCGGCACGTCCCAGCACGCCCAAACCGCGCCGATCGACCCCTTCTCGGGCGACTTGGTCAGCATGTCCGTGACATTGGAATAGGCGCTCTGCACCGTGTTCGGGATGACGTCGCGCAGTTCCGGCTCGATGATCTTCACATCCGGGAACGAGGTCAGCACGTATTTCAGCTGGTCGTAGCGGATCTTGCAGACTGGCACGCTGTAGAAGCCGTTGAAGACCAGCACATTGCCCTTGCCGCCCATGTCGGCGACCATCTGCAGCGCGATCTCGGCGCCGATATTGTAGTTGTTCGACGTGGTGTTGTTGATGGCGTGCGGCGTCGCGGTGTCGACCGTGAACAGCGGAATGCCGGCGTCGCGGATCTTCTGCAGCCAGGGGTTCAGCACTTCGAGGTTGCCGAGCTGCTCGATGATGGCGTCGGGCTTCTGGGCGATCAGCGTCTGCAGCTGCGCGATCTGCTGCTGGTCCTTGCGGCCGGCATCGAGCGCGATGACTTCACCGCCGAGTTCCTTGACGCGGTCCTGGATGCCGCGGAACGCCATCAAGTCCCAATAGTGGTCCGTGCCGATGGCGGAGACACCGATGCGCTTGCCCTTGAGCGACAGCTCCTCGGCACTCGCGCCGGAGACGGCGGCAACGCTGCAAGCCGCCGCTAATCCAAAAGCGAGCGCCTTGACGAGGCCTTTCATGGATCTGGTCATTTTCATTCCTCCCTTGTTGATCGCTCCGGGCCTTCCCGGAGGATATGCGAAACTGTGAAATTGCTGCCCCTCAAGCAGCGGCGTCATTGTCGCGCAGGCCGTAGCTCGCCATGCGCTTGATGACGTTTTCGATCTCCTCGTCGGACAGGATCGGCGGCTCGCCGATCTGCAGGGCGCCGTGATACTGGCGCGCCAGCGTCTCGACCTCGACCGCCAGCCACATCGCCTGGGCGAGGCTCGATCCGACGGCGATCATGCCGTGCTGGGCAAGCAGGCAGGCCTTGCGGTCGCGCAGCGCCTCCACCGCATGCGCCGAAAGCTCCGCCGTGCCGAAGGTGGCGTAGGGCGCGCAGCGTATGTCGCTGCCGCCGGCAACCGCGACCATGTAATGGATCGCCGGTATCTTCCGGCCCATGATGGCGATGGTCGTGCAGTAGGTCGGATGCGCGTGAACGACGGCGTTGACCTCGGGCCTGGCCTTCATGATGTCGAGATGGAAGCGCCATTCGCTGGACGGTGGCAGGCGTCCGTCGACCTCGCCGTCCCAGCCCATGAAGACGATGTCTTCCGGCTGCAGCGTGTCATAGGGCGTGCTGGTCGGCGAGATCAGCATGCCCTCGCCATGGCGCCGGCTGATGTTGCCTGACGTGCCCTGGTTGATCCCCAGCGCGTTCATCTCGATGCAGGCATCGATGATGGCCCGGCGCGCCTCGAGGTCCGAAAGGGTCATGCGGTATTCCAATCCTTGCGAGGCCAATTACCAGGCCGTGTAGCCGCCATCGATCGACAGGATCGCGCCCGTGACGTAGCTCGACGCGGGCGACGCCAGGAACAGGATCGCCGAGGCGATCTCTTGCGGCGTGCCCAAGCGCCCCATCGGCGTCATGTCGATCCAGGTGTTGAAGAGTTCGGGACGCTCGCGCATCTTCAGTGTCATCTCGGTGCCGACATAGCCCGGCGCCAGCGCGTTGACGCGCACGCCTGACTTTGCCCATTCGACCGCGAGCGCCTTGGTCATCATATGCACGGCGCCCTTGCTCACCATGTAGGACGGCGCCGTCTGCGGACGGTTGATGATCAGGCCCGACATCGAGCCCAGATTGACGATCGAGCCCTTCTTGCGGGCGACCATCGAGCGGCCGAAGGCGCGCGAGGCCCAGTAGACGCCGTTGACGTTGACATCCATCACCAGGCGCCATTCCTCGTCCGACGTGTCAAGCGCGGTGTTGAGGCGCGCGATGCCGGCGCTGTTGACCAGGACATCGACCTTGCCGAAGTCCGCGACGATCTGAGCGGCCATCGCCTCCACGGCTTGCGGATCCGTGACGTCGAGCACGCGGCCATCGACGCTCGCGACGCCAGCCGCCTTGAGCGCCTCGACAGCAGCTTTCAGCCCGTCCGCATTCATGTCGAGAAGCACGATACGCGCGCCGCAAGTCCCCAGCGCCCCGGCGGCCTCGAGACCGATCCCGCTGGCGCCGCCGGTGACGACGGCGACCTCGCTCGTTAGGTCGAATTGCGACCGGTAATCCATGCACGTCCTCCATCAGGACGAGCTTGAGCGCGGGCAAAACACTGCCCTCGCCGCCGAAGCGGCGCCGCAAGCCAGCCGATCCTGATAATGCCTCCGGGGTCAGGCTCCTTCCGACCCCATGACAGGGACGTTACAGAAGCTTTTTCCACCCGTCAATCTGGTTATAACCAGAAAACAGATTCTTTTTTGGTAACTGGCAAGTCAGGTGCGATCGACGCCGTTCACCGTCGCTGACGGCTGCTCGACCGCCATATGGATGCGGGCGACGGAGGAATTATAAAAGGCCTCGTAATATTCGAGCGCGGCACCGTCCGCGTCATAGGCGATTGACTCGATCTCGATCAGCGGCGTGTTGGCGGCGACGCCCATTTCGTCGGCCTCTTCCTTGGTGGGGAGCGCGGCGCGCAGCCAGCGGTCGGCGCGCTTCACCGTCAGGCCGAACACGGCGCGGATAGTGCCGAAGATGGACTGGTTTTCCGACAGGATGTTCTCCAGACCCGGCACCCGGTGCCCCGGCAGGCTGATGCGCGTCATGGTGATAGGCGTGCCGTCGGTCATATAGACGCGGCTGATGCGGACCACGCTGCCATTGGCGGGAATGCCGAAGACCTTCGACTCCTTGTCGCTCGGCGGGCAGCGGTAGATCTCCAGCGTGCGGGTCGAGACCTTGTGGCCCTTGGCGGTCAAATCGTCGAAGACACCGAGATTGGCGGTCATGAAGTCGACATGCTCGCGGGGTGCCGCGACGAACATGCCCTTGCGCGGCATCTTGATGATGCGGCCTTCGTTGGACAGCGAGCCGATCGCGGCGCGCACCACAGGGCGCGAGACGCCGAAGAAATCGCAAAGCGCCTGTTCCGAGGGAATGCGTGAATTGGCGGCAAGCAGGCCGGTGTTGATCGCTTCCTCGACCTGGTTGCGCAACTGCACCCAGAGCGGTGCGGCCTCGTCGCGGTTGAGCTGCACTTTCGAGCCGATCGAGCGGAAGGCCTCGGCCGCCTCGGCGTCTTCCTGATCGTAACGAGGACGCCCGCGCGTTCTGGTAGCTTGTTCCATCCGATCCTGCCGCAATTCATTTGCCGCGACTCAGATAAGCGGCAGCGCCTCGCTAGCGGAGGCCGCCGGCCATTTTCACGCTCTCCGGCAAGTTTCGCAACCATAGCATGGCGGCCGCCCCCAGAAGCGGTCCGGGAACCAGGAGCAGGAAGGCCCAGCGCCAACCCCCGATGAATTCGGCGAAGCGCGGCGTCAGCCAGATGGCGAGCACCGTCAGCGCGAAGCCCGCGCCCATTTGCACCGACAGAGCGGTTCCGACGAAGCGGCGGTCGGCGAGCTCGGTGACGGCGGTGGAGAACTGCGCCGAATCGCCGATGACCGAGACGCCCCAGACGAGGGCCACCAGCATGAACAGCCAGAGCGGGCCGGTGAACAGAAAACCCATCAGCAGCGCGCAGCTTCCCGAGACGATCATCATGCCGGCGGTGGTGGCGGTGCGGCCGACGCGGTCCGACAGATAGCCTCCGAGCAAACACCCCAGAATGCCGGAGGCGACGACGAGGAAGGTCGAGAGCGAGGCAGCGGCCGCCGTTCCGATCGCCTGTGCTTCGAAGGCGGCGCGCGTGTAGGCGAGCAGCCACGCCCACATGGCGTACAGCTCCCACATATGGCCGAGATAGCCGAGATTGACTAACAGCAGCGGCTTTTCGCGAAAGACCTGGCCGATGCGCGAGGGCTCAAAGATAGCCTTGCCGAAGGGATGGGGTCCTTCCTTCGCGAACAGCAGGAAGAGCAGCGCGCCCGCCGCAGTGGCCAAGCTTGCCCCGGCAACCACCGGACGCCAGTCGAGCGCGGTCGAGACAGCGCGGAAAAGATGCGGCAGCGCCGAGCCGACAGTCAGCGCGCCGATGACGGCGCCGAGCGCCAGTCCCCTTTCGCGGGTGAACCAGGTGGCGACCAGCTTCAGCGCCGGCGGATAGACGCCTGCGAGCGCAACACCGGTGACGATGCGCGCGACGATCATGCCGCCAGGTCCGGGATGGAAGAGCAGCGTCGCGTTGGCCAAAGCGGCGACGAGCGCCGCCGCCGCCATCAGGTGACTCAGCCGTACGAGGTCGGGAAGATTGACCAGACTCGCCGCCAGCGCGCCTAGAACGAAGCCAACCTGGACGCCATTGGTCAGCCAGGCCTCGGCGCCCGCGCCCAACGCCAGCTCCTGCCTCAGTTCGGGAAGTATCGCGGTGGCCGAGAACCAGGTGGTCAGCGACAGGACGACTGCGAGGCAAAGCGGCGACAGCACGCGCCAGCGCTCGCTGTCGGCCGCCGTGCCAACCCCGCCGGCCGTGCTCATGCGCCTTGCAGCGGTACGGTGAAGACCGTGGCTGTGCCGGTGAGGCAAAGCTCGCCCTGGCCGTTGCGCACGCTAGTCTCGATCTTGCAGATAGGCTTATCGGGCCGCACTTCCTTGACCTCCACGCGTCCGGTGATCTCCTCGTCAACGCCGACCGCCTTGACGAACTTCCAGGCCACTTCGAGGAACACGGTTCCGGGGCCAGGCAGATCCTCCGCGACCAGCGCGTTTAGGATGCCGGAGGTGACGCCGCCCTGGACAATCAGCTTGCCGAACACCGACTTCTCGGCCAGCATTCGGTCGTAATGCAGCGGGTTACGATCGCCGGTGATGTCGGTGAAGGCCTCGATGTCGCTCATCCTTGTGCGGCGCGTGCGCTCGGCGAAGGCCCCGACCTGCGGGCGACCCTTCACGACACCCACCCAACCGTCTTTCGTCTCGGTGCTCATTGCGGCTTCTCCTCTGCTCCGGGTTCGACTGGTTTGAAGGCCGGCAGGACGCGACCGCCGATGGCTGTCGGCGCAAGCCGAAGCATGTCCCCGATCTGTAGCGGCCGTGTGCCGGCCAGGATGAAACTCAGCATCGTCGGGCCTTCGACCAATTCGATAAGGCCGACCACATAAGGTGCTACAGGCAGCCAGCCGGCATGGCCGGGCTTGTGCACCTCCGAAAAAGACTTGAGCCGCCCTCTGCCCGATGCGTCTTTCCAGACCAGGCGCTTGCTCCAGCAATGCGGGCAGATCGGGCGCGGATAGAAGATAGCCTTGCCGCAGTCCTCGCAGTGCTGGATGGTCAGCCGGCCTTCGGCGGCGGCATCCCAGAACGGCTTGGTCAGCGCGGTGATCGTCGGACCAGGGGTTTTCAGCGTATTGAGATCGACGGACATCAGGCGGCTCCCAGCACGAGCGCTGTCGCTTCGCTCATCGTCGCGCCATTGCCGGTGACCAGCGCGAGCCCGGCCTTGCCGATCTGGCGTTCGCCCGCCTCGCCGCGCAGCTGGCGTACCGCCTCGACGACATGAGTCATGCCGCCGGCAAGGTCCGGCTGGCCGAAGCCGAGCTGGCCGCCATGCGTGTTGAGCGGCTTGTCGCCCTTGTGGGAAAGGTCGTGGTCGTTGAGCCACGCGCCGAACTGGCCCGGCGCGCAGAGGCCGGCATCCTCGATCGTGGTGGCGACCATGATCGTATAGCAATCATAGAGCGACAGAAGGTCCATCTCATCGGCCCGCGTGCCGGACTGTTGGAAGGCCCGCGCCATGGCGCTCTTCAACGGACCGGAGGTAAGACTCGGCGCCTGGCTGACCGCGCGGTGCGTGACTTTCTCGCCGGCGCCGAGCAGATGCACGGGCGGCTTTCGCAACGACCGCGCGCGTTCGACCGAGGTGACGACGACCGCTTCGCCGCCGGCGACCGGCATGACGATTTCGAGGAGGTGCAGCGGCGAAGCGATTATCGGCGAGGCCAGCACCGCCTCCACATCGGCCGGCTTGCCGAAGAAGATGGCGTCGGGATTGAGCTGCGCATTGGCGCGCGCGGCCGCGGCGATCAGGGCGAAGTCCCGCGCGGTCGAGCCGTATGCGGCCATATGCGCCTGCATCAGCAGCGCATAGGAGATGTTGGCGCCCGAGGCGCCGAAAGGCACGTCGAACTCGCGGATCGGATTGCGGTTGGGAGAACGAGGCGGCGTCTCCTCGCGGTTGTTGGCGAGCACGCACAGCACCGTCTCGCACATGCCTGCCTCGATCGCGGCGGCCGCGCGCCAGACCATGCCGGCGCCGGATGCGCCGCCGAGGTCCACGACATTGGCCATGGTCGGCGCGAGACCCAGATATTCGGCAATCGTCGCCGGCACATGCTGCGGCGTCTCGCCGACCTGGGGACCGACCAGCAGCCCGTCAATTGCCGCCGGATCGAGCCCGGCGTCGAGCACCGCCAGGCGCGAGACCTCGGCGATCATCTCCAGCGTCCTCACGCCGCTGGTCAGGCGCTGCGGCTTCAACTCGCCGATGCCGACGATCGCTCCCTTCGGCCGGCTCATGCCGCCTTGCTCCGGTCGAGCGTGCGGTATTCCTCTAGGCATGCCGGATTGGCGAGCGAAGCCATGTTCTTGACCGGCTTGCCCTCGAGCGTGGTGCGGGCGGCGCCCTCGACGCGTTTTCCGTTCAGCGTATAGGGCACGGCCTGCACCGCATGGATGCGATGCGGCACATGGCGCGGCGAGGCCCCTTCGCGAATCGCGCCGCGGATTTGCGCGGCAAGCTCTGGGGTCAACGCATAGCCATCATTGAGCTTGACGCAGAGCACGATCTCCTCGTCGCCTTCGACCGGCGCGCCAAAGACCAGGCAATCCTCGATCTCGGCAAAGTTTTCGCAGGCGGCATAGATTTCCGCCGTGCCGATGCGCACGCCGCCGGGCTTCAGCGTCGTGTCCGAGCGGCCGTGGATGACGCCGGAGCCGTAAGCGGTCATCTCAGCCACGTCGCCATGCGTCCAGATCTCGTGGCGCGTGGCGAAATAGGTGGCGTGATAACGCTCGTCGCCGTCCTTGCCCCAGAAGGTCAGCGGCATCGACGGGAAGGGCTCGGTGCAGACGAGATCGCCCTGGCGGCCGATCACCGGCGCGTTGCGCTCGTCCATGACGGCCACGGCGAGGCCAAGGCCTTTCACCGTCAGCTCGCCGCGCCGCACAGGATGGATCGGCGATCCCAGCAGGAAGCAGCCGATGATCTCGGTGCCGCCGGAGATGGAGGCGAAGATCATGTCGCGCTTCACATGCTCGTAGACCCAGTCGAATTGCCCGGGCGAGACGGGCGCGCCGGCCGACAGCAGCGAGCGCAGCGGCGAAAGGTCGTGCAGGCGCCCCGGCGCGTAATTTTCGGCGGCAAGCGTGGCGAGATATTTCGGGCTCGTGCCGAAATGCGTGACGCGGGCACGCTCGGCCATCGTCCATAGCGGACTGGGGTCGAGGCCGTCGGCCGATTTCAGGATCGGCGCGCCGTCATAGAGCACCACGCTCGCGCCGCAGGCGAGGCCCGAGATCAGCCAGTGATACATCATCCAGGCGGTGTTGGTGTACCAGCTCATGACGTCGCCGGGGCGAACGTCGCCGTGGAGCAGATGCTCCTTCAGGTGCTGGAGCAGCACGCCGCCGGCGCGGTGGACGATCGCCTTCGGCGCGCCTGTCGTGCCGGACGTGTAGAGCACATAGGCCGGATGGTCGAACGGCACGCGCTCGAAGGTGAGCGGGCCGTCGCCGCCGAAATCGTCGAACGAAACGCAATCCGCTGCGCAATCCAGCTTCGCGCTCGGTTCGCCGGTCAGCACCAGCGCCGTCACCGTCGGCATCGCCGCGAGGATCTCGGCCAGCCTGCCGGAGATGTCGTGATCCTTGCCCGCGTAGCGGTAGCGCGGCGCGGCGAACAGCGCCTTGACGCCGATCTGGCCGAGGCGGTCGACGATCGCGGCGGCGCCGAAATCCGGCGAACAGGACGACCAGACGGCGCCGATGGAGAGCGTCGCCAAAAGCGCCACGAGCCCTTCGACCCTATTGGGCAAGATACCGCCGACACAATCGCCCTTGCCGATACCGGCCGCGCGCAGGCCGTCGGCCGTTCGAGCTACAAGCCGGCGCAATTCAGCGAGCGTGATCGCCTGGAAATGGCCGCCCTCGTCGGCCTCGATCACCGCGACCCTCTCGCCGTCGCCACGCAACAGGTTTTCCGCAAGATTAAGCTTTGCTTCCGGCAGGAAGCGGCTCCCGGTCATCGGCGCATTGTCGTCGCGCAGGAAGGAGATCGCGCCTGGATCGCCGACGACCTCGGCGAAATCCCACACCGCCCGCCAGAAGGCCCCGGGATCGCCGATCGACCAGCGATGCAGCGTCTCGTAGTCGCGCGGGTCGAAGCCGTTGGCGGTCGAAAAGCGCGCAAGGTTGGATGATTGGAACGCGGCCGGCGCCGGCGTCCAAAGCACGGATGACATGGATTTCCTCCCGCAACGCAGGCCGGGCTCGATGCCGCGACCTTGCCTGCCGATGCATTTCATGATTATTGGTTATAACCAGAATGTCAAGCGGCGATCCCGCCTGTGTGGATCGTGCGTGCGGAGGATCGGAAATGGATGCGGTTTATATCGTTGCCGCCAAGCGCACGCCCATCGGCAAGCTGAACGGCGCGTTCGCCGGCTTGTCCGCGGCAGATCTAGGCGGGCAGCTTATCGAGACGATGCTGGCGGAAACGCGACTTGCGCCCGATGCCGTCAGCGAGGTGATCATGGGCCAGGTGCTGACCGGCGGCGCCGGGCAAAACCCGGCGCGGCAGGCCGCGCTCAAGGCCGGGCTGCCGGTCAGTATCCCCGCCATGACCGTCAACAAAGTGTGCGGCGCCGGCCAGAAGTCGATCCATCTCGCCGCCCAGGCCATTCGCTGCGGCGACGCCGATTGCGTGATCGCCGGCGGACAGGACTCGATGACCTCGGCACCGCACTTCATTTCCGATATGCGCGGCGGCATCCGCATGGGCGACCGTACCCTCAAGGATTCGATGATCACCGACGGGCTGTGGGATGCCTTCCATCAGGTGCATATGGGCGTAACGGCCGAGGCGCTGGCGCAGCGTTACCAGATCACCCGCGAGGAACAGGACAGGTTCGCGCTGCGCTCACAGGAGAAGGCGGACGCCGCCATCCAGACTGGCCGATTCGACGAAGAGATCGTCCCGATCTCGATAAGGACAAGGCAGGGCGATCTCGTCATCGACCGTGACGAACATCCCAATCCCTCCACCACCATGGAAGTCCTCGGCCGGCTGAGGCCGGTCTTCGATGCGGCTGGCACGATCACGGCCGGCAACTCGTCAGGCCTCAACGACGGGGCGGCGGCGGTGCTGGTGATGTCGGAGGCGCGGATGAAGAAACTCGGCCTGACGCCCCTAGCCCGCATCGCCTCCTACGCTTCAGCCGGGGTCGAGCCTATGGACATGGGCCTCGGACCGGTGGCGGCCTCGCGCCGCGCGCTCGACAAGGCCGGATGGCACGCGTCCGATCTCGACGTGATGGAGGTCAACGAAGCGTTCGCCGCGCAAGCCATCGCGGTCAACCGCGAGATGGGCTGGAACGAGGACATCATCAACATGAGCGGCGGCGCCATCGCGCTTGGCCATCCGCTGGCCGGCTCCGGCTGCCGCATCGTGGTGACGCTGCTCCACGAAATGATCCGCCGCGACGCGCGGAAGGGCCTCGCCTCGCTCTGCATCGGCGGCGGCCAGGGCGTGGCGATCTGCCTGGAGCGGTGAGCCTGAAACTCTGAGCAGTTAGTTGCCCGAGGGAATTGGGCAATGGGCTTGGCCAGCATCTGGCGAACGACAGCTTTGGGTCAACGAAAGAGCTCAAGACTACGGCCGACATTAGGCGCGAAGCAGACGTTCAAGACTTTGTCAGCAGGAGGTCACTTCGGTCAACTTGCGCCATGCGCTTGACAAAGTCGGACTGCCTTAATGGCGACCGGCAGCAGTCCAGCTGCGTCGAGTTGGGACCTGCGAGTAATATTCGGGAACCAAACCAATCCACAGAAATATTTTGTTGGTATTTTTTGTTGGTTAGCACTGCTTTTGCGCGAGTCTTAACCATTTGAAACGACAGCCAGATTTCTCTGACTTGGATTCCGCCTCTGGCACCATCCTCTCTTCCCCCGACATTCCCCTGCGCCGAAGCTTCTACGCTCAGTCGAAGAAACCCGCATCCTCTTCCCTGAGATATTTCCTGGCCGCCTCGGCATCGATATCGAGCCCCAGTCCCGGCGCTTCCAGCAGGTCCACCATGCTGTCCTTCACGATCTGCGACGGCAGGCCGATGACGATGTCTTCCCACCAGGGATCGGAGGCGCTCGGATATTCGAAGGCGATGTAGTTGGCGGGCAAGGTGGCGCAGACATTGATCAGCGCGCCAAGACCGAGCAGGCCGTTGGCGGTGCCGTGCGGCGCCATCAGGATTGAATGCATGTAGGCGTGCTCGGCCACCCATTTGAGCTCGGCGATGCCGCCTATATCGGCCGGGTCGGGGCCGATGACGCGCACCGCTTGCGTCTCGATCAGCTCCTTGAAATTGTGCCGCAGGTAGATCTGCTCGCCGGTATGGATCGGCGTCGAGGTGGAGGCGGTCAGCTCCCGATAAGCCTGCGGATTGACCCACGGCACATAATCGCCGGTCAGCATGTCCTCCAGCCACATCAAATTGTACTTCTCGACCGCGCGGGCGAATTTGATCGCGTCGGGCAACATCCAGCCCGGGCCGCAGTCGAGCGCCAGGCTCACCTTGTCGCCCAGCACTTCCTTCATCGCGATCACGCAGTCGAGCATGTGATTGAAGCCGCGCTCGCTGATAACGCCCTGATCCATGGCGCCGTGATAGCCGGCCTTCTTCTGCGTCACGCCGTAATGGAAGCCCTCGATGGTGTCCTTCATATTGGAGTGGAATGAGATTCCCTGCTTGATCATGAAGAAGTTCTGCGGCTGCTCCATCATCCATTTGACGTCGGCGGCGTAGTCCTCCGGCCGGTCGCCGGTGCGCTTGCGGCGGATCGAGCCATTGTAGACGCGCACCTTGTCGCGCACCTTGCCGCCAAGCAGCTTGTAGACCGGAACGCCGGCGGCCTTGCCGGCAATGTCCCACAGCGCATGTTCGATCGCGCTCACCGCCGCGCCATAGGGCTTGAACGAGCCGCGCTGGCGGATCTTCAGCATCACTCGCTCGACATCGGTCGGGTCCTCGCCGATCAGCGCCTCGCGGAAATGCAGAACAAAGGGCTTGAGGTAGGTCTTGGTGAACTCGACTTCGCCAAGGCCGTAAAGACCTTCGTCGGTCACGATGCGCACGATGGGGTGCTGACCGATGACGGCGCAGCGCAGGTCGGTGATCTTCATGGCGCAGTCCTAGTTCACAGACGAGAAAGCTGTCGGCGTGAGCAGCTGGCTGCTGATATTGGCAATGATCTGCCCGTCGCGCTCAGACTCGTCCCGGGCCCTGTGCCATGCCGGATCGGTGACGAAAGCCGCCCATTTCGCCTCACGCTCGGCCAGCGATTCCCAGGCGAGGAAATAGGTGAGGCGATTGCTGTTTTCGCCGATCGCCGTGGTGAAAAAACCGGCCTGGCGGATGCCATGCCTCTCCCAGATGGCCAGCGTTTGGTCGGAAAAGCGCTTGAGCAAAGCCGGCAGCCTGCCCGGCAGGCAGTCATAGATACGCAGTTCGTAGATCATGGTTTCGTCGGTTTCCTTCTTCACCTCTCCCTTGGGAGAGGTCGACGCGAATGGTCGGTCGTTGGTCCTGTGAACCTGGGGGAATGAGGGCGGGCGATCTGGCTAACTCCAGGTCCGGTCCCAGCTATATTCATTGTCCCAATGCTCGGTGGATTGCCATATCCCCGTGACACCGGGCTGCAGATGCTGCGCGATCACTTCGTCGACGACATCGTCGATCCCCAGGCCCGGTCTGTCCGGAACAGTGATGAAGCCGTCCTTCACCAACGGTTTGGGCAGGCCGGTGACGATATCGTCCCACCAGTCGACATCGGCGGAATGGTATTCGAGCGCCATGAAGTTTTCGGTCGCAGTCGCGACATGCGCCGCGGCCATCGCGGCGATCGGGCTTTCGGCCATGTGGATCGCCATGGCGACGCCGTGGTCCTGCGCCATGTCGCCGACCTTCTTGGTCTCGAGGATACCGCCACTGGTGAGCAGGTCCGGATGGACGACGGAGAGACCGCCGCTTCTCAGCAGAGGGTCGAAGGCCTCCTTGAGGTAGATGTCCTCGCCGGTGCAGATCGGCACCGAGGTCGCTTGCTGCAGCTGCCGGTATTGCTCGGTGTACTGCCAGGGAATGACGTCCTCGAGCCAGGCCGGGACGTACTTCTCGATGCGGCGCGACAGGCGGATGCCGTCCTGCAGAGAGATGTGGCCGACATGGTCGATGGCCAAAGGGATCTCGTAGCCGATGACCTCGCGAACCTCGTGGATGTACCGCTCGAGAAGATCGATTCCCTTCTCGGTGAAATGCAGACCGGTGAACGGGTGCCGCACGTTCTGCGCGTCATAGGCGAGATTGCGGGCCTTGCGCTCCTCGATCGTGCCGCCGCGGCCGCGCGGATTGGCGTGAAACCCTTCGAGCGCGCCGGCGGGCGATGTCACAGCACCCGGAATGTGGGCGATCTGCATCAAGCCGAGATCCATCTTGAGGAAGGTGAACCCGCGGTCCATGCGTTCCTTGAGGCGTTTACCGGTCTCGGTGCCGCTCGGTTTCTCGGCGTCGGTATCGCAATAGACGCGCACGTGATCGCGGAACTTGCCGCCCAGCATCTGGTAGATCGGCACGCCATAGGCCTTGCCGGCGAGATCCCAGAGCGCGATCTCGACCGCCGACACGCCGCCACCCTGCCGCCCGTGCCCGCCGAACTGCTTGATGCGGCGGAATAGCCGGTCGACATCGCAGGGATTCTCGCCGAGCAGCCGGCTCTTCAGCATCAGCGCATAAGTGGCGCTTGCGCCGTCGCGCACCTCGCCAAGCCCGACGATGCCCTGGTTGGTGTAGATCTTGAGCAGCGCCGAGGTGAACGGCGCGCCGACGATCTCGGCCACCCGCATGTCGGTGATGCGAAGCTCGGACGGTCTGGAATTGGTGTTGACCCGATTGAGAGCCTCGTCGGCTGCATCCGTCTTCGGCATGACGTATCCTCGTTCTCGTCGATGGTTATGCCCCTCGCCTGGCTCGCACAGGTCGTTGCTAGCCCAACTCGATCTCGTGGGCCTGCAGGTAGTCGCGATTCATCTCAACACCGAGACCGGGCTTCGACGTCAGCTTGAGGCTGCCGTTCGAAACATCGAGCGGCTTGTCGATGAGGTGGTCGTATTTGGAGAGGTCCCACTCCGAGGTTTCGAGCTTATAGAAGTTGGGAACGGTCATCATCACCTGCGCTCCCGCGACCACGTTGATCGGTCCGGCAGCGTCATGCGGCGAGACGGGCACGTAATAGGCTTCGCACAGGGCGGAAATCTTCTTGAGCTCGGTGACGCCGCCGGTCCAGGTGACGTCCGGCATGATGTAGTCGGCGAGCTTGCCCTCGAGCACCGGCACGAAATCCCACTTCGTGTGGCCGCGCTCGCCCCACGAGATGGCGGCGCTGACCTTGTCGCGCACCTGTTTGAGGGCATTGAGGCTCTCGGGCGGACAGGGCTCCTCGAACCAGTCGATCTGGCCCGCCTCTTCGAGGCTGCGGCAGAGGCGAATAGCGGTCGGAACATCGAAGCGGCCATGCGCATCGATGAGGATGTCGACATCGGGGCCCGCCGTTTCGCGGATCAGGGCCGTCAGTTCGGCGGCCTCGCGCTCGTCCTTACGGGTCATGCTGCCGTCGAGATAACCGTCCCGCCTTTCGCGGGCTACGCCATCGACGCTGGGGCCCTGATGGGGAAAAGGATCGAATTTGAGGCCGGTGTGACCGGACTCGACGATGTCGCGAATTTCGCGGATCACGGCTTCCTTGCTGGTGAATTTGGCCTGGTTGGGATGGGTATAAAGCGCGATTTCGTCGCGCACCGGTCCGCCCAGCAGTTCGTAGATCGGCTTGCCGAGGACTTTGCCACGGATATCCCAGAGGGCGATGTCGATGGCGCTGACGCATTCGACGGCGGCGCCGCGGCTGCCCATATAGGTGAAGCTGCGGAAAATCTTGTGCCAGAGATACTCGATACGCGCCGGATCCTCGCCTGTCACGGCGGCGCCGATCTGCCGCAGGATCGTGCAGAGCGCGCGGTTGGCGAGCTTTGTCGTCGTGGTGATCTCCCCCCAGCCACTCACCCCCTCGTCGGTCGTCACTTCGACGAACAGGAACTCTCCCCAGTAAGAAGCATCGGACTTGATCAGCCATGGCCGAATGCTGGTGATTTTCATCTGGACTATCCTCTCTGAAACGGCCAGGCTGACGGTGTTGCGGATCGGCTACCCTGCCCGGGCGGCGCTTCGCGCGCGCATGTGTTCGAGGACATGCCGGCCGGAGCCCTCGACATGGCGGGCAATGAGTTCGGCCGCCTTCTCGGCCTCTCCCGATTTTACCAGCGCGATGAGCTCGCGGTGCTCGCGGATGATCGCGGCGCGCCTGGCAAGCGTGAAATTGAACCGCCGGCTGACCGCCCTCAGCACCTCGCGATGCTTCCACCAGAGCTCGGCCGCATGGCGGTTATAATGCCGCTGGTACATCACGGTGTGGAAGGCGGTATCGAGCTCGCTGTGCCTGAACGTGTCGGCAAAATTGTTCTCCTCGATCAGGTTCTGGAGACGTTCGAGCTCGGCGATGTCCTCGTCGGTGGCCATGTTCACGAACCATCGCGTCAGGGCGGGTTCGATCAGGACGCCGATCTCGTAGATATCCCGGACAAAGTCCTGATCTATGGGTCGCACGCGTGCCCCGCGATTGGGACTGAAGATGACAAAGCCCTCTCCGCGCAACAATTGCAGGGCCTCGCGCACCGGGTTGGTCGAGGTGCCGTGACGCCGGGCGAGATCGGCGACCACAAGCCGTTCGTTGGCGGCCAGCCGTCCTTCGATGATGTCATCCCTGATCAGTTCATAAAGCGAGGCGCCCTCGCTGGAAGCCCCGATGGGGTCAATTCCCGCAGGTGGCTCCGCTTTGAAATCGCTTGTCTCGGCCAAGGCCTATCTCCCCCAAGTGAATACACCCTCCGCCCTATATCACGCTCGGTTTCGATAAAACAATGTACGATTCTTCGCGTTGACAGATAATCTGTGATCTGAAAACGTACAAAGTCGTCGAAGGGATACATTAGAACTGGCAAATATCCCGCGATCGAACGAGCAACGACCGCTTGCCTCGACGCAGAGCGGCACGGGAGAGAAACCTGGAGGATACCTATGACGAGGATTACGCTCGGCGGTGCCGTCCTGCGCGGCACTGTCTCCACTGCGTTAATGGCATCGTTGATGGCCGCGCCGGCGCTGGGCGCGCCGCCGGTCGACCTGAGCAAGTGGTCGCCGGAATATGTGCGCTCCATTGCGGGCACGCAGGATTTTGACACTGCGGGCGATTGCGCCAAAGTCACCCCGCTCGACTACAAGGGGCGACTGACGTTCTGGTACCAGGGCGTGTTCGAGGGCGACCCGGACCTTTTGCGCCAGTACTACAAGGATTTCTTCGCGACCTTCCGCAAGACCTATCCGAACATCCAGCTCGAGGAACAAGCCCTCACCTACAACGACCTTCTCGACAAGTTCCGCACGGCGCTGCTCGGCAACGCAGCGCCAATGGCGGTCCGCCTGCAAATCCTGGGCGGCACCGAGTTCGCCTCGAAGGGCTATCTGCAGCCGCTCAAGCCAGAGGATGTGGGGTATTCGACCGAGGACTTCTGGCCCGGCGCCATGAAGGCCGTCACCTGGGACGGCGTGACCTACGGGATTCCGACCAACAACGAGACGATGGCGTTCATCTGGAACGCCGACATTTTCAAGCGCGCGGGCCTCGATCCGAACAAGCCCCCGGCCACCTGGGACGACGTCGTCAAATATTCCAAGCAAATCCACGACAAGCTCGGCATTGCGGGCTACGGCCTGGTGGCGCGCAAGAATGCCGGCAATACGCCTTACCGCTTCATGCCGCAGCTGTGGGCCTATGGCGGCGGCGTCTTCGACGAGGCTACCCCCAACCCCACTTACAAGCAGATCGAGCTCGACAGCCCGCAGAGCAAGGCGGCGCTGCAAGCCTCCTACGACATGTATGTTCGCGACAAATCGGTTCCGGTCTCGGCGCTCACCAACCAGCAAGCCGACAACCAGCCCCTGTTTCTCGCCGGCCAGCTCGGCATGATGATCTCGCATCCGTCCGACTACAACGTCATGCTCGACCTGCAGAAGAAGGCGACGGGCACCGACAAAGACAAGGCACAGACCGTCATCGACAACATGCGCTATGGCCTCATTCCGACCGGCCCCGACGGCAAGCGCGCCGTCGTGTTCGGCGGCTCGAACATCCACATCCTGAAGCCCGAATATGTCGAGGGGGGCAAGGTGGACGAGCCGGCCGCAAAGGCCATCATCTGCATGTGGACGAGCCCGGAATGGTCGCTGAAGATGGCCTATGCCGGCTCGAACCCGGGCAACCTCAACGGCTTCAAGACCAAATGGATGAAGGAACGTCTGGACAACATCAAGTTCCTCGACGTCACGACCTCGATGCTGCCATACGGCATCCCGTTCCCGGCGCTGCCGCAGTCGCCCGAAATCATGAACATCATCATCCCGGACATGCTGCAGAATGCCCTGACCGGAGCGATGACCGTCGATCAGGCGGCGGAGGACGCGGCCAAGAAGGTGAAAGACCTGATGGGAGGCGGGCTCTAATCCGGGCCTGACCGACGATCGGATCGGCTGCGCCGTGAGCGCAGCCGATACTTCCCCAAGAACAAGGGCGCGCTACAGTGACGATCGCGACCGGCAAGGCCGAGGCTCGCCGCAGATTGCAACCCGCCGGGTCCGGCGTGCTCCGCAGTATCTGGGAGCATCGCGCCGACTACGCGTATGTGCTTCCCGCGATCGCCGTAATGCTCATCGTCATCGCCTATCCGATCTACTACACAATCGAGCTGTCCTTCTTCAACACCCCGCCCGGCCTGCAGCTCCGCGACAAGATCTTCGTCGGCATCAACAACTACACGGCCATCCTCACAAGCGAGGTGTTCTGGAAGGTCACCTGGAACACGCTTATCTGGACAGCGGCCTCCACTTTCATTTCCTTCGTCCTTGGCTTTTGCGCCGCGCTGGCGCTCCACCGCGACTTTGTCGGCCGCGGTATCCTGCGCGCCATCCTGATCATTCCCTGGGTCATCAGCGCGGTCGCCGCTTCCTATATCTGGAAGTGGATCTACCATTCGGATTTCGGGGTCATCGGCGCGGTTCTGGTTGGCCTCGGATTGGCCGGAGGGCCGCCGAATTTCATCGACAATGTCAGCACGGTGCTGCCTTCCCTGATCGTCGTCAATATCTGGCGCGAGTTTCCGTTTGCCATGATCATGATGATGGCCGGCCTGCAGACGGTTCCCGACCAGTTGCTGCGCGCGGCGACAGTCGACGGGGCCAATGCGTGGCAGCGCTTCTGGCACGTCACCTTCCCGCATTTGAGAAACGTCTCGACGGTGACGATCCTGCTGCTCGCGGTAGCTAACTTCAACTCCTTCATCATCCCATGGATCATGACCGGCGGCGGGCCGTCCAATGCGTCGCATATCTGGATCACCCACATTTATGAGCTTGCCTTCGGCCGGCAGCGCTGGGGCGTGGCGTCGGCCTATTCGGTGCTGCTGTTCTTCATCCTGATGACACTCGGCTATTTCTATGTCCGTGCGCTGAGCGGCAACGAGCGGAAGGACGGGGGAGCATGAGCACGATTGCCGAGACGGCCCCTCGAGACCGGGCCCGTCGCCGCATGCGAATCGACGGGTGGCGGTGGGGCGGCCGCATATTCCTGGTGTTCATGCTGCTTTACACCGCGCTGCCGATGATCTGGATGCTGCTGACCTCGATCAAGTCCGGCTTCGCGGCGATGCAATTTCCGCCGCAATGGTGGCCGGACCAGCCCACTCTTGCCAGCTACCAGAAGCTACTCGATCCGCAGAACAGCGTCGGTCAGGATTTCCTGCGCTTCTTCTGGAACAGCCTTTACGTTTCCACTGCCACGACCATCCTTTCGGTGATCGTGGCGGTTCCCGCGGCTTACGCGTTTTCGCGCTTTACCTTCCCGGGCCGGAACTTCCTGTTCTTCGCAGTGCTGCTCCGAAACATGTTCCCGGCGGTGATCTTTCTCGTGCCGCTGTTCATCCTGATGCGTGCGCTCGGGCTGGTGAACACGCATGGTTCGCTCATCCTCACCTATCTGACCTTCGGCTTGCCGCTGGCGATCTGGCTGCTCAAGGGCTTTTACGACAACATCCCGGTGCAGCTCGAGCAGGCGGCACGCATCGACGGCGCTACACGGTTCCAGGCCTTCATCCTGATCGTGATGCCGCTCTCGACGCCGGGGATCATCGCCACCGCGATCTATTCCTTCATCGGCGCCTGGAACGAGTACATCTACGCCTACACCTTCCTCTCCAAGAACGAGCAGTTGACCCTGCCGGTCGGCATCCAGCGCTTCTTCTCGGAAAATACGACGGACTTTCCGGGCCTGATGGCGGCAAGCTTCATGATGAGCGTGCCCGTCGTCGTGCTGTTTCTCGTCCTGCAACGATACTTCGTACGCGCCCTGACGGAAGGCGCGGTCAAGCACTAGGAGTCGCTGCCGATGGCCCACGTGGTCCTCAAAGATCTCGTCAAGACCTATGGCGGCTTCAAAGCTGTCAACGACGTCTCGCTGACGGTCAATGACGGCGAGTTCGTCGCTCTCGTCGGCCCTTCAGGCTGCGGCAAGACAACCACGCTCAATCTCGTGGCGGGTCTGACCTCGGTAACATCGGGCGATATCATCATCGGCGACCGCGTGGTCAACCACCTAGATCCCAAGGACCGGGACATCGCGATGGTGTTCCAGAACTATGCGCTCTACCCGCAGAAATCGGTCTACAAGAACCTGGCCTTCCCGCTGCAGATGCGCAGGCTGCCCAAGGACGAGATCGACAAGAAGGTCAGGGAAGCGGCGCGCGTGCTCGATATGACGCAGTTGCTCGAGCGCAAGCCGCGCGAACTTTCAGGTGGTCAGCAGCAGCGCGTGGCCCTGGGCCGCGCCCTCGTTAGAGATCCGGCGGTGTTCCTGATGGACGAGCCGCTCTCCAATCTCGATGCGAAGCTGCGCGTGCAGATGCGGTCCGAGATCAAGCGGTTCCACCAGGACCTGAAGGCGACGATCATCTATGTGACGCACGACCAGCTGGAGGCCGTCACCATGGCGGACAGGATGGCGGTGATGAACGGCGGCTACCTGCAGCAATATGATTCGCCGGCGCAGGTTTTCGCGCATCCCGTGAACATGTTCGTCGCGAGCTTCGTGGGCAGTCCGGCGATGAGCCTTATTCCGCTCGAGGCATCGACGGCGAACGGCGGCACGGTGTTAACCAGCGCGGAGGGCTGGCGCCTTGAGCTGTCGCCGCCCAATGCGCGGAAGGTCGCGACAGCAACGACCCGGAAAGTCGTGCTCGGCGCGCGACATTCGACGATCAAGTTGCACAAGAGTTCTGTCCCCGGCACCATTCCGGCCAAGGCCTATACGGTGGAACCGACCGGAGACGTGACATTCGTTCAGGCCTTCCTGTCCGGCGCCATCGTCAATGTCAGCGTGCCGCCGAGCATTGCCGTCGCGCCCGACGAGCGGATCTGGCTCGAGTTCGACCAGGAGCGGATGCATCTGTTCGACAGTGAAACCGAAATGGCCCTCAGGGCCGATTGACGCGGCGAACGCGTGTGGACGTGGCGCGAATGACGACGAAACTTAAGATCACCGCGATCAAGCCCTACCCAGTGTGGGTAGGAACGCGCAACCAGATGCTTGTCAAGGTCGAAACCGACCAGGACATCTTCGGCTGGGGCGAGAGCGGCTTGAGCGGCCGCGAGAAGGCCGTGGCCGGCGCCGTCGAGCATTATCGCGAGTTCCTCGTTGGCCGCGACGCCATGCAGATCGGCCGGATCTGGCAGGAGCTTTATCGCAGCCAGTATTTCGAGGGCGGGCGGGTTCTGCAGGCGGCGATTTCCGCCATCGACATCGCCCTTCACGACATCAAGGGCAAGGCGCTGGGAGTGCCGGTCTACGACCTGCTCGGCGGCAAGCAGCGCGACCGCATCCCCACCTTCGCCTCGACCGGAGACGAGGCCGAGGGCGATGCTGCCATCGAACGCGCCCATGAATTGCGCGCGCAGGGATGGCAGGCCATCCGCTTCTTTCCCGCCGGCCAAAACAGCAAGGACATCTTCGAGCCTCGCGAGTCAATCGGCGCTACGGCGAGCATGCTGAACAAGGCGCGCGAAGCGCTGGGCGAGGACGTGGTGCTCGGCATCGACTATCATCATCGGCTGTCGGTGGCGGAGGCCGCGAGCTTCTGCAGCAAGCTCGGCCGCGGCGTGCTCGATTTCCTCGAGGAGCCGATACGCGACGAGACGCCGGAGGCCTACGAGTCCCTGCGCAGGATGACCGACATCCCCTTTGCCATCGGCGAGGAATTTGCCAGCAAGTGGCAGTTCCTGCCCTACATCGAGCGCGGCATCCACCAATTCAATCGGCTCGATGTCTGCAATGTCGGCGGGTTTACCGAGGCGATGAAGGTCGCCGGCTGGAGCGAGGCGCATTATGTGGACCTGATGCCGCACAATCCGCTCGGTCCGGTGTGCACCGCCGCGACCGTGCATCTGGCCGCCGCCGTGCCCAACTTCGCCTGGCTCGAAACCAGGGCGCCCGAAAGGAAGCTGGGCTTCGACAATTCCGACTTCTTCCCCGTGCAGCCGCGGTTGGACGGCCCAGATTACCCGGTGAGCGATCTGCCGGGGCTCGGCGTCGAGGTCAATGAGAAGGCGATCAAGGCGCAGAGTTTCCGCTTCTGGGAAGCGCCGCATCTCAAACGTCGCGACGGTTCTGTCACCAACTGGTAGTTCCAACTCATCCGGAGTTCGACAATGACGCATATTTCCGACATCACGCGTCCGCCCAAGGACCTGATCGACGCGCTGAAAGAGATCGGCGCCGCGACGGTTGCCGGCACGCTCGGCCACATGGGCTTCCGCAGTCCGCACATGGTCGGCCCGGTGGCGCAGAACCATGGGAAGTCGATCGTCGGGCCGGCGCTGACGCTGCAATTCCTGCCGCAACGGCCGGACCTGTTCGACGAAGGAGAATATACCGATCCGGAAACGCAACTGCACCGGCATGTGCTCTATCATGCGCAGGAGGGCGACGTGGTCGTGGTCGACGCCCGCGGCGACATGAGCTCCGGCGTCTTCGGCGATATGATGTCGACCTATTTCAAGGGCAGAGGTGGCGCCGGCATCGTCATCGACGGATGCATGCGCGACCGGCCCAATGTCGAGAAGCTCGATCTGCCCCTGTGGCTGCGTGGCTGGACGCCAAACTATCATGTGCAGACCAGGATCTATCCCAATGCGGTCAACGTCCCGATTGCTTGCGGCGGCGTGACGGTGATCCCCGGCGACATCATCGTCGCCGACGATGACGGCGCGGTGGTGGTTCCCGTCGCAATGGCCGCCAAGGTCATCGAGGAGGCTCAGAAACACCACGATTGGGAAGAGTTTTCACGCGAGAAGCTGATGCAGGGCGCTCCCTTGCAACGCTACTACCCGCTGCACGACGATGCCCGCGCAGAGTATGAGGAGTGGCGCAGGACAAGACGCCTTTAAGTTGGCAAGCGGGCCTCCCGGCCCGGCGGCGCAAGGCATCGACCATCCGGTCGCGCAAAGGCGGCTTCCCTCGCCATGAAGGCCTATTCGAACGAATAGGTAAATCCTTCCGGCGACGCGCCGACGATGACTTTCGCCATCTTCTTGCCCTCGAGCGAGCGGTTGAGGACGCCACGGCTGAGTTCCGGCAGCAGCGTGTTGGTGAGGATGGCGTCGATCATGCGGCCGCCGGATTCGATCTCCGTGCAGCGCGCCTTGACCAGGTCCATGACGCCGTCGCCGATCACCAGCTCGGCATCGTTGGTATCCTTGAGGCGCTTGGCGATCTTGCCGAACTGGTGACGGGCGATCGCCTCGATCATGGAATCCGACAACGGGTAATAGGGTATCGTGACGACGCGGCCCAGGAAGGCGGCCGGGAAGACCTTCAGCAGCGGGGCGCGCAGCGCGGTATCGAGATCGTCGATGCCGGTCCGCACCGTGCCGTTCTTCGTGCGATCCATGATGACGTCGGATCCGACATTCGAGGTGAGCAGGATCAACGTGTTCTTGAAGTCGATGCGACGGCCTTCGCTGTCGTCCATCATGCCCTTGTCGAAGACCTGGAAGAAGATCTCGTGCACGTCGGGATGCGCCTTCTCGACCTCGTCGAGCAGGATCACCGAATAGGGTTTCCTGCGCACGGCCTCGGTCAGGATGCCGCCCTTGCCGTAGCCGACATAGCCGGGCGGCGCGCCCTTGAGTGTCGAGACGGTGTGCGCTTCCTGGAACTCCGACATGTTGATCGAGATCAGGTTCTGCTCGCCGCCATAGAGCGTCTCGGCAAGCGCCAGCGCGGTCTCGGTCTTGCCGACGCCGGAGGGGCCGCAAAGCAGGAAGACGCCGACCGGTTTTTCCGGCGCGCCGAGGCCGGCGCGGCTGGTCTGCACGCGCCTGGCGATCATCTCCATCGCGTGATCCTGGCCGACGACGCGCTCGGACAGGGTCGCGGCGAGCCTGAGCGCCTTTTCGGTCTGGCTGGACAGCATGCGTCCGGTCGGGATGCCGGTCCAATCCTGCACCACGGCGGCGACCGCATTGCGGTCGACCGAGGGCAGGATGAGCGGTGTCTCGCCTTGCGCCGCGGCAAGATCGGCCATCAGCTCGCGCAATCGCGCGAGATTGGCAGCGGCTTCGTCTGCCGGCTCGGCGGACACCGCTTCGGCCTTCGCAGCCTTGGCGTTCGTGGCCTCGGCATTCCTGGTCTCGGCAGGCTTGCCGTCGCCAGTCTTGCTCTCGCCGATCTTGCTCTCGGGCGCCGTTTGCTCAGGCGCCTTTGCCGCGCCCTCCGCGCTCTCGGCCTCCGCAGTGACCTCATCGTCTGCCGCATCGAGCGGCACGCCCTCGCCGCGCAATTTTGCGCGCAGGTCGAGTATCTCGGCCACCAAGGCCTTTTCCCGGTCCCAGCGCGCCTGTGCGGCGGCCAAAGCGGTCTCGGTTTCCGCCAGCCCGGCGTCGACACGGGCCTGCCGGTCGGCGACGTCGATGCCGATCGCGGCTTCGCGGCCAATGATGCCGCTCTCGACCTCGAGCGCCTGGCGGCGGCGCAGGATGTCCTCGACCTCGGCCGGCGTCGCATGCTGCGAGACCGCGACGCGGGCGCAGGCGGTGTCGAGCAGGCTGACCGCCTTGTCCGGCAATTGCCTGGCCGGGATGTAGCGGTGCGAGAGCGAGACCGCGGCCTCGATCGCCTCGTCCAGGATCTGCACCTTATGGTGCTGCTCCAGCACGCCGGCAACGCCGCGCAACATCAGCACGGCCACCGCTTCCGAGGGCTCATCGATCTTGACCACCTGGAAACGGCGGGTGAGCGCCGGGTCCTTCTCGATATGCTGCTTGTACTCAGCCCAGGTCGTAGCCGCGATGGTGCGAAGCTCGCCGCGCGCCAATGCCGGTTTCAGGAGATTGGCGGCATCGCCGGTCCCGGCCGCGCCGCCGGCGCCGATCAGCGTATGCGCCTCGTCGATGAACAGGATGATCGGCACCTCTGAGGCTTGGACCTCGTCGATGACCGCCTTCAGCCGCTTCTCGAACTCGCCCTTGACGCTGGCGCCGGCCTGCATCAGCCCGACATCGAGCATGCGCACGCTGACATTCTGCAGCGTCGGCGGCACGTCGCCTTGGGCGATGCGGAGCGCAAAACCCTCGACCACCGCGGTCTTGCCGACGCCGGCCTCGCCAGTCAGGATCGGGTTGTTTTGCCGACGGCGCATGAGGATATCGACGATCTGCCTTATTTCCGGGTCGCGGCCGACGACAGGGTCGATCTTGCCGTCGCGGGCGCGCTGTGTAAGGTCGGTGGCGTATTTCGCCAGCGCCGAATCCCCGCCCGGACCGCGCTTCATCGGCGTCTCGGCAGCGTGCTCGGCGGGCGGTGAGCCGGCCTCGAGCGAGCCGTCGGTGACATCGGCGAAGCGGGAGATGACCCCATCGGCGTCGATCTTGTCGAATTCGGCGCTGATCTTGGAGACCAGGCCTTCCAGCACCGGCGTCTTCAGGCAGGCAAGCAGGATATGGGCGCTGCGCACTTCCTCGACGCCGAACTCCAGCGTCGCAAGGTTCCATCCTTCCTGGATGGCGTGGAAGATGTGGTCGGAGAATTCCTCCACCGAGGTGGCGCCGTAGGGCAGCTTATCGATGGCTCGGGTCATGTCGGCCGTCAGCCGGCTGGCATCCAGTCCGGCGTCGGCGATGATCATCTGCACATCCGAGCGTTCTGACAGCACCAACTGCTGGATGAAATGGACAAGCTCGACATAAGGATTGCCGCGCAGCTTGGCCGTGTCGGCCGCGGCCTTGAAGGCGCGCACCCCGGTGGCGTTCAGCTTGGCAACCAGTTCCTTACGCTTGAAGCTCTGCGATGACCGGCGCTGTTCCATCGAACCTGCTCCCGCAACCTGCCGACCGTACCCTGCCATATAAGCGGCTGCTTGACAAAGCCGCATGGCTGATAAGGTTTTTGAATCTATCCGGGCGGCACCGCCCGGATACACAAGCCTTGCAAACTCGTGGCCAACAAACACGATTGCTGCCCGGGCTATGCGAGCCATTTCACATACCGGGTCCGGCAATCGCGCAATGGGTTTCGCCGAAGAGAACGGTCGCGTTTAGCTTCCGTTAGTTTTTGCGCAGGTGCTCAATTGTCGTCGCGCGAAGCCGGTGATAACGTTACGTTACATAGGGGTCTCAGGGCCGCTGGCTGGGGGTTGGTGTGATTGATCTCGCACTCTGGCTGAATCCTCTGAACGGTGAGAATCCGTCGGGAGAGGACTTGCGCAACGACCCGGCCTTTCATGAGCTGGAGCGCCTGGCCGAGCCTCAGCTCAAAGTTGTCCATGACGGTAACAGCAAGCCCACCTCGCAACCCAGTCCTGTCGACTGGGCGGCGGTGCTCGAAAAGGCCGAAGAGTTGCGCGCCCGCGGCCGGGACCTGCGCCTGCTGGTCATCGTCGCGCGGGCCTTGGCCAACGAGGAAGGGCTGGCCGGCCTCGCCCAGGGCCTGACGCTGATCGCGCGAACCTTTGAGCAGTATTGGGACACCATGCACCCGTCGCTGCGGACAGGCGCGCCGCGCGATGCTGCCTTGCGGCGCATCAACGCGCTGCTCGATCTGCAGAACGGCCAGGAAGGCTTGCTGGCGAACCTCAGGCAGATGGCCTTCTTCTCCCCGCGCGCGATCGGACCGATCAGCGGCCGGGACCTCGAACAGGCTGCGCTCGACGAACGCGTCATGCTCCAGGAAGCGGCCTCTGGCCTTGGGGCCGCCGAAAAGGCGGCGCTGACGAGCGCCCACAATCAGCTGTTGAACCGCGTTCGCACCGGATGCGCGGCGCAAATCGATCAAGCAGCGGATGTGATGACCTCGCTGCTCGCCGACGCGCGGGCCGCGATCGCTGCCCTCGACGCGGTGGACGCCGCGCTCAACGCCCGCATCGACGGCCATGGCGCCACTATCCCGGAATTGAAGAAGTTCCTGCAGCGTTTGCTGACGACGCTGGAGCGGAATTCCGGTGCCGGCGCCACGGCGAATGGTGCCGCGAAGGCCGCTCCGCAGGCGGCGGCGGAACCAGCAATGCCCGCCCGCAACGGTCATGGAGCCGAGACGATGGCAAGTGTGACAAGCGCCGTGGAAGCGAGCACCGGTCTGCCGGACCGCATCAACTCGCGCGACGAGGTCGTCAAATGCCTCGACCTCGTGGTCGCCTTCTACGACCGCACCGAGCCGTCCAGCCCCATCCCGCATCTCGCCCGGCGCGTGCGCCGGATGGTGCACATGGATTTCGTGGAACTGATGGAAGATCTCGCCCCGTCGGGGCTGAAGGAGTTCCGGCTGCTTGCCGGCGTTCCCGATCCCAAGAAGCCGGCCCAGAAGGATGAAAGGTAGAAAAGCATGCCAGCAGAGAGCAAAGCGAAGGTCATCGAAAGAAACCGCGCGCCGCGCGTGCAGATCGCCTACGACGTCGAAACCTACGGCAGCCCGACGACGATCGAACTGCCGTTCGTCATGGCCGTGATGGCCGATCTTGCGGGCGCTTCGCAGACCAAGGAAGCGTCGAAGTCGGTGCTTGACCGCAACTTCGTCGAAACCGACGCCAACCGCTTCCCGAAATTCATGGAGGCGATGGGGCCGCGCGTGAAGGCGCGGGTGAAGAACACCCTGCCGCAGGCCGAGGGCCAAGAGCGTGAGGAAGAGCTCATGGTCGATCTCACCTTCTCGAAGATGGGTGACTTCGCGCCGGACAAGATCGCCGAGCAGGTCCCGCAACTGGCCGAGATCCTGAAGATGCGCCGTCAACTCGAGGAGTTGCTGGGCTTCATGGACGGCCGCGTCGACGCCGAAAAGCGCATCGCACAGCTTTTGAACAACGAGCCGCTGCTGAGCAAGATCGCCAGCCAGGCGATGGATGACGGCAAGGGCGAGGAGTAAGTCATGGCCGAACAGCAAAAGACCGCAGCCGCCACCGCCGAGGCGGAAGCCATCGATCTCGGCGAATTCAGTGGACTCCTTGAAAAGGATTTCAAGGTCAAGAAGGACGACAGCGAGAAGCTGCAGCAACTGGTGCGCAACCTGGCTTTGGCCGCACAGTCGCGCTCCGAGACCACAACCATCTCTTCCAATGCGATCAAGTCGATCAAGTCGCTGATCGCCGGCATCGACAAGATGCTGACGACGCAGGTCAACGAGATCCTGCATGCGCCGGAAGTGCGCGAGATGGAAGGCACGTGGCGCGGCCTCTGGTACCTGATCAACAACACCGAGACCGATACCAAGCTGAAGATCCGGGTGATGAACATCTCCAAGGAGCAGCTGGCCGACACGCTCGAAGACTATGAAGGCCAGATGTGGGACCAGAGCCCGATTTTCAAGAAGGTCTACACGGACGAGTATTCGATGCTGGGCGGCGAGCCGATCGGCTGCATCATCGGCGCCTACGAGTTCTCCAACCATCCGCGCGACGTCGGCCTGCTGCGCAACATTTCCGGCGTCTGCGCCTCGGCGCACACGCCGTTCATCGCCGCCGCCTCGCCGCGGCTGTTCCGCATGGACAGCTGGCAGGAACTGCCCAACCCGCAGGACCTGCAGATGATCGTCAACAACCCGGCCTATGCCTCGTGGCAGTCGCTGCGCGAGAGTGAGGACGCCCGCTATATCGGCCTCACCATGCCGCGCGTGCTGGCACGCCTGCCCTACGGCTCCGAAACCGTTCCGGTGAAGGGCTTCACCTTCGAGGAGGAGGTGGGCGGCGACCATAACAAATATGTCTGGATGAATGCCGCCTTCCCGATGGGCGTCAACATCAACCGCAGCCACAAGCTCTATGGCTGGGGCACCCAGATCCGCGGCGTCGAGAATGGCGGCACGGTGCTCAACCTGCCGGTGCACGCCTTCCCGACCGACGATGGCTCGATCGCGATGAAATGCCCTACCGAAGTCGCCATCGACGACCGGCGCGAGGCGGAATTGGCCAAGCTCGGCCTGATGCCGATCCTGCACCGCAAGAACACCGATCTCGCGGCCTTCATCGGCGCGCATTCGCTGCAGGACGACGAAACGCGCGCCGGACGTCTGGTCGATCCCGACGCCCAGGCGAACGAACGGCTGAGCGCCAACCTGCCTTACCTCTTCCCGGTCTCGCGCTTCGCGCACTACCTGAAGGCGATTGCGCGCGACAAGATCGGCTCGTTCAAGGAACGCACCGACATGGAGATCTGGTTGACCGAATGGATCAACCGGTATGTGCTGGCCAATCCAGCCTTTGCCGATGACAAGGCGCGCGCCAAGCGCCCGCTCGCCGCGGCCGAGGTCCAGGTCGACAGCGTCGAGGGCCGGCCCGGTTACTACAATGCCCGTTTCTATCTGCGTCCGCACTACCAGCTGGAAGGCATCAACGCCTCGCTCCGGCTGGTATCGGAACTGCCGTCGGTGAAGGGCTGAAATCGTTAAGCAAAGTCATCTTGTTTGTAGCGGTGGAGAAAGACAATGCCAGAGAGAACCGATGCGCCTTCGACGAAGATCGACGGCTTCCTGAAAGTCCCGGACATCAAAGGCCCGAGCAAGCGCGACGGCCATGAAGACGAAATCGAGATCCATGGCGTCGACTATAAGATGATCGCGCCCTACGACCCGAATTCGCTCTCGCGGCGCGGCCGCGTGTCGATGGGTATGATCAAATTCATCAAGCACTACGACAAGTCGTCGCCCTATCTGAAGAAGGCACTGTTCGAGAACAAGGCGCTCGACGAGGTGGTGTTCTCGGCACGCCGCACCATCGACGGCGAGACCAGCGACTATCTGGTGGTGACGCTCACCGACGCCTCGATCATGGAATACGACATGCGGCAGGCGCACGACGAGCCAGACCTGATCGAGGAAGAAGTCAGCTTCGCCTACAAGAAGATCAAGTTCGTCTACGACAAGGACGACGAGATCGAAATGGACGTCTATGTCGGCAAGTGAGGCCAAGCGGCCGGCCGCGAAGGCGCAGCTCGCCGGCAGCTCGCGGGCAAAACGCGAGGCGGTCCAGCCCTCCCTCTGGGACCGCCTTGTCAACGATTTGCCCGGGCTGACGTCGGAGATCGATGGGCTGCGCCGCCTGCTGGATGAAGAACTCGGCACCGAGCGCGTCGAGGCCCTTCTTGCCGGCAGCGCCCGCGTCATCGATGCCGATGCGGAATTGACGCCCGAGCAGAAACGGCGACTGCACAGGCTGGTCTTCCAGACCGAGCACCGCACCGAGATCGAAAGCCGCGGCGTGGTGGTGTCGGCGCGCGTGCTCAGGGAAGCGGTCCGGCGCGATATCGAGGCCCTGTTCAACACAGAGCGTTTCGAGTCCGTCCCGATGCTTTCCGACGCCGAGCATGAACAGCCCTTGGACGAATTGCCGCCGCTTGCCGACTTTCCGGAGGTGCGGCGCAGCGTCGTCAATTACGGCGTGCCGTCCTTTTCGGGCCGTTCGTCGCGGGATTTCGACCGCGATACTTTAGCGCGCGAAATCCGTGCGGTGCTCGCCACTTTTGAGCCGCGCCTTAAGGAAAGCGCTACGACCGTCAACGTCACGCTTGGCGACAAGACCGTCGGTCTCAAGATCGAGATCGACGCCGTGCTGATCATGACGCCGACGCCGGAACGCATGCGGCTGCGCACCACGATCAATCTCGACAACGGCCTTGCGCGAACCGAATTCCGGGAGACCTGAGATGGATCGGGTCTTCGTGGAGTATTACGAAGAGGAACTGACCCATATCCGCGCGCTGGCCGCGGAATTCGCCGACATGCATCCGGCGGTGGCCCGCAACCTTTCCCTCGATACCGTCCCCTGCCCCGATCCCTATGTCGAACGGCTGCTCGACGGCGTGGCCTTTCTTGCCGCGCGCACGCGGCTGAAGGTCGACGCCGAGCGCTCGCGCTTCTCGCGCGCCGTGCTCGACGTGCTCTATCCCGACCTTGTGACGCCGGCGCCGGCGACGGCGATGGCCGTGCTGAAACCTGGACAGCAGGTGCAATCGATGATCGCCGGCCATGCGGTGGCGCGCGGCACGCGGTTGGTTTCCGGCCTGCATCCTGGGCTCTCGACGCGCTCGACCTTCTCCACCGCGCAAGAGGTGACGCTGTGGCCGATCGCGATCAATTCGGTCAGCTATTTCCAGGACCGCAGCGCGCTCGCCGCCGCCGGCATCGCGCCGGTCGGCGGCGTGCGCGGCGAAGCGGCATTCCGCATCGCGCTTACCCGGACCGGAAAGGGCAAGCTCAGCGAATTGTCGCTCGACCGCCTCGATCTCTATTTCGCCGGACGCGCCAAGGCGCCGCTCATCTTCGACGCGATCTTCGGCGCCTGTTCGGCCGTCGGCGCGCGGCCGGAAGGCAAGACCAATCCGCTCGCCGCGCTGCCCGAGCCCGAAATGGTCGGGATCCACGACGATGAAGCGCTGATGCCGCGCACGCGGCCGACCTTCGAGGGATACCGGCTGCTGCGCGAATATTTCATGATCCCCGAACGCTTCCACTATGTGCGCGTCGCCGGCCTGCAGCCGGTGGTGCGCAAATGCGATGGGGGAATGGAGATCGTCCTCCTGTTCCGGCGTCCCGTGCCGGAGCTCGCCGATGTGACAGCGGCCGATTTCGAGCTGTTCGCGACGCCGATCATCAATCTGTTCGAACGCGAGTGCAACGTCATCGAGATCGATCCGCGCCGGACGCGCCAGGTGCTGCACGCCGACCGCACCCGGGCGCGCGATTTCGAGATCTTCCGGGTCACTCGGGTGGAAGACGCCGATGCCGAAGGCAGCGAGGCGACCATCCCCGAACTGTTCAGCCTGGGACAGAACCGCGGCAGCGGCTGGGTTTATTCGGCCGAGCGGCGCCCGCGGCGGGCCACGGAGGATGAACGGCGCGACGGCCTGACCCGCACCTCCTACACCGGCGACGATGTCTTTATCGCAGTCTCGCGTCCGGCCGGCAGCCAGCCGAACCGGCCGCTCAAGCGGCTCGACGTGATGGCGCTCTGCACCAACCGCGACCTGCCGATCCTGGACGATACGCCGTCGCTGACGCTGGAGACCGCCGACCCGGTGGAAGCGGTACGCCTGCTCGGCGCGCTGCGGCCGCCGCAGCCGGCGATCCCGGCGGCGCTGCCGGCCGGCGCCGAAGGCGAATCCCGCGCCGACAATCTCGCGTGGCGGCTGGTGGCGCAGCTCTCGCTCAATTTCCTGAGCCTCGCCAAGGAAGGCCGCGGCGTCGATCCGCTGCATGCCTTGCTCGACCTCTATGCCGATCGCGGTGATCCGAGCCTTGCCCGCAACGTGCATTCGATCACCCGGATCGATTCGCGGCCGGTGATCGAGCGGCTCAAGATCGACGGGCCGATGTGTTTCGGACGCGGCACCGAGGTGACCCTGCATGTCGATCAGTCGGTTCTGGCGGGCCAGAGCACGCTGCTGCTTTCGGCTCTGCTGGCGCGGCTGTTTGCCCGCCATGCCGGGATAAACGGTTTTGTGCGGACGCGTACGCGGCTGCTGCAGAAGCAGGAGGATGTGCCATGGCCGATGATGCCCGGCAATCGCTACCTGATCTAGCGCAGCCCGCCCTAGCCGAGGCCGAGGCGCTGTCGGAGAGCTTCGACTTCTTCGAGCTGCTGCGCCGCCTGGAGCAGCGGCGCGGACTGTTCGGGCATTCCGGAACCGCGGACCGCGAGCCGGCAAGGCTCGGCCAGCATGTGCGACTGAGCTTCTCGGCCAGGGACGTGATCAAATTCCAGGACGCTACGGACAAGGCGCCGGCGCGGGTGACCGTCGCCAATCTTGGCCTGCTCGGGCCGGAAGGGCCGATGCCGCTGCATCTGACGCGCTGGGTGCTCGACCGGCTGTCGCAGCGCTGGTTCACCGGCGCCGGCGCCGAGCAGACCAGCGACACGACCTTCGTCGACTTCGTCAACATCCTGCAGCATCGCATGATCGCGCTCTACTACCGCGCATGGGCAGATGCGCATCCGGCGGTGCAGGTCGAACGTTCGGTCGGCGGGCGCGTCCGCGCCATGCTGGAAGCGATGGCCGGCATCGGCCTTCCCGGCACGCAGGATTCCGAACTCGATACGGTGCGGCTGCGCCAGGCCGGATCGCTGGCCAACCAGGTCGACGGCGCGGAGCGGCTAACGCTTTTTCTCGCCACGGCCTTCAAGGTGCCGGTTGAAATCAAGGAATTCGTCGCCGCCTGGATCACCATTCCCACGGCGCTGCAGAGCCGCATCGGCAAGGCATATGCGGCGCTCGGCGGCGGAGCAACGATCGGCCCGCGCGTCTTCAGCCGGCAGAGCCGGATCGAATTGCGCGTCGGCCCGCTGAGCCTCGACGACTTCAAATCGTTCCTGCCCGGAGAACGGCGCCTTGCCCTGTTCAAGAAGGCGGTGCGCGACATGATCGGCGAAGCGCTCGACGTCGATCTGCGCATCGTGCTCGCGCGCGACGCCGTGCCTTCGCCGAAGATGGGAACCATCCAGCTCGGCCGTACCTCCTGGCTTTCGCGCCCTGTCGAAAAGGGCGACGCCGACGATCTCAGGCTGCGCACCATCGTCGGTTGGCGGCCGGACATGGCGGAGGCAGCCTGATGAGCCTCCTGCTGACCCTGGAACAAGGCCCGCGCTCGCAGGTGGTCAGACAGGCCCGGCTGGACGAGGGCGAGCTAGTGATCGGCCGCAGCGCCGATGCCGGCTGGCAGATCGACGATCCAGACATGTTCGTCTCACGCGCGCACTGCAAGATCAGCGGCGGCCGCGACGGCTATTACGTCACCGACACGTCGAGCAGCGGACTATTCATCGACGATTCCGACAGCCCGCTCGGCACCGGCAGGTCGACGCGCCTGCAAAGTGGCATGCGGCTGCGCATGGGCGACTATGTGCTCCATGTCGAGGTGCAGCCCAGCGCCGGCCACACCTCGATCAGCCAGGCGCCGATCGCCAACGCCGAGCCGGCATGGTCGTCACAATCGCGGACACCAGCCAGCATCGGCGGCGACGACTTTTTCTCGGCCAAGGTCGAGGAAGAGCCGCAGCGGCCGCGCCCGGGAGGACTGCCCGATCCGTTCGAGCAGCCTGTGCCCGGAGCTTACGATCGCAGTTCCAACCTGCGCAGCTCGCCCGCCTTCGACGACCCGTTTAGCCTCGATCCGGTGGCGACGCCGGCATCGAACAACGAGCCCGCCGTCGGCAGGTCGGATCCGTTCGGCTTCGGCGACATGCCGTTGCGCAGCGATATGCCCGAACCCGCGGCGAAACCGTCCGGCTTCGACGATTTCGGCTTCGGGCCAGCCGCGACGCCCGCTTCCGGTAACAGTGCCGATCCAGCTCGCCGCGTCGAAAAGGCCGCCGAGAAGCCGCAGGCCGCCCGCCCATGGGAGATGCCGGTGCGGGCCGAACCCGCTGCGCCGCCGCGTCCCGCTCCCAAACCGTCACGTTCGATGCAACCGGCGCCCAGCGACATGGCGTTGCGCGCGGCGTTCCTGCGCGGCATGGGCGTCGAGGATGCCGATTTCCCCGGGCGCGATCCGATCGCCGAAATGGAGAAATTCGGGCGCGAGTACCGGCTGATGCTCGATGGGCTGATGCAGCTCCTGCGCAAGCGCGCCGAGGAGAAGGGCAGCGCGCGCGTCGCTCAGACCATGGTCGGCGCCTCGGAGGTCAACCCGCTCAAATTCCTGCCGACGGTCGAGGATGTCATCGTCACCATCATCGCGGAACGCAGCCCCGGCTTTTTGTCCGGCGAGGCGGCGATCGGCGACGCGGTGAAGGACCTCGCGCAGCACCACGTGCGCGCCTGGCGCGGTGTGCAGGCGGCGCTGCGGCGCATGATCGACCGCTTCGATCCGGCCGCGATCGAGGAAGAGCTCAAGTCCAATTCCGCGATCGGCAATCTGCTTGCCGGCGGGCGCAATGCCAAGCTGTGGGAGCTTTACCAGAAACGCCACCGCGACATCGCCCAGAGCGCGGAATCGAGCTTCCTGGGCGAGATCGGCGCAGATTTCAGGGACGCATATGAAGAGGAGTAGGGACATGATCGACAGACGTGAATTCATCGTCGCCATCGGCGCGACGGGGCTGCTTGCGGCTTGCCAGAGCGGCCCGCCGAAACCATCGGTCATCTCGGTCAACGTGACCGGTGGCGCCGGCATGAATCCGGGACCGGGCGGCGGCGACAGGCCGGTGACCGTGCTGGTGATGCGGCTTGCCAGCACAGGCAAGTTCAACTCGGCCGATTATTTCGCGCTGCAGGGCGATGCCGGCTCTGCGCTGGGCGCCGACCTCATCGGATCGGACGCAATCTCGGTCGCTCCGGGCAAGACGGCAGCCAAGACCATCACGGTCGAACCGAACGCGACGGCGCTCGGCTTCGTCGCGCTGATCCGCGAGCCAGGCGGACGCAACTGGCGCACGACCAAGTCGGTATCGCCGGGGTCGAAATTCACCATCAACGTCAGCCTCGGCAAGGGCGGCATTTCCGCCTGACGGCGAGACAGCGCGGCAGTGCAGAGAGCAGTGGCATGAGCGACGCAAACAGGGTGCTGTGGTCCGAGGGACTCTTCTTGAGGACCCAGCACTTCCAGCAGCAGGACCGGTTCTTCGAGGGAATGGTGCGCGGCGCCTTGCAGGCCGGCCAGCTCCATACGTTCGGCTTCCAGCAGCTGACGCTCGACCAGTCGCTGCTCGATGCCGGCCAGGTGTCGATCGTGTCCGCCCGGGGCATCTTCCCGGACGGTACGCCCTTCTCCATCCCGGAACTGATGGACGCGCCGAAGCCGCTGCCGGTCACGGCCGACACCGGCGCCGGGCCGGTGCTGGTGGCGTTGCCGCTCGAGCCGCCCGGCGGCGTCGGCTTCGATCCGGCGCATTCCGCGTCGACGGGCGCGCGCTACCACGGCAAGATCGTTGCGGTGCGCGATGCCGTGAAGGGCGGCGCCGATCCGGAAGAGATCGAGATCGCGCGGCCGCAAGCGGTGCTGCTGGCGCCCGGCAAATCGGTTGGCGGCTATACGGCGCTGCCGGTCGCCGACATCAAAGGCGTGCGCGCCGATGGCGGCGTCTCGCTCGACCAGGCCTTCCTGCCGCCGACGCTGATCACCGGCGCCGTCCACTGGTACCGGCAATTGCTGCAGGAGGTCGTCACCGGCCTCGACCAAATCGCCGAGGCGCATGGCAAGATGGTGATGGGCGGCGCCGGCCGCAGCGTCGAGGACCTTTTGATGCTGCATCTCGCCAATGCCGCGCGGCCGCGCCTTGCGCATATGCTGGCGCAGGATGTCTTCCATCCGGCCGAGCTCTATCTCGAGCTTGCCGGCCTCGCCGGCGAAATGGCCACCTACGGCTCGAGCTCGCGGCGGCTCGGAGAGCTGCCGGCCTACGACCACATGGCGCCGGGTCCCGCCTATATGGCGCTGGCCGACGCCTTGCGTTCGCTCATCCTCAGCCTGCGCTACATCGAGCCGAAGTCGCGCGCGCTGCCGGTCATGCGGCACGCGACCAATGTCTGGAAGGTGCGCATCGACAATCCGAAACTGCTGGTCGCCAGCCGCATCGTCATCCGCGTCGGCTCCGAGCTTTCGGAAGACGCGCTGCGCAAGATCTTCGTCAACCAGGCGACGGTCGGCTCCGCCGACCAGTTCGAAGGATTGTGGAAGTCGCGCCTGCCGGGCATTCCGCTGAAACCGCTGCATTCGCAGCCGCGCGAGATCCCGTATGACGGCGACCGGCTGTGCCTGGAGCTCGACCAGAAGAGCGAGCATTGGGCTTCGCTGCTCGACGCGCCCGGCTTCGTCATCGGCGTTTCCGGTGTGCTGCCGAGCGAGCCGCAGGTCGACTGCTATTCGGTGAACAGGTGAGGCCATGAGCCGGGATGATCCTTTCGGACTGTCGGAGGATCGCGAGCGAACCCGCATCCGCCTAACCGGAGCCGCGCCCCGGCCGATGGCGCCGCTAGCACCGGGCGCGCCGGTCAAACGGGCGCGTGCCCATCCCAATACGCTGATCAACATCTTCGCGCCGCTGCTCGAATTCGCGCCGGAGCTCGAAAGCGCGCTGGCGCCGGAGAACCCGGAAGTCATGCGCACGCGCCTGCTCGACGAGCTGGTGCGGGCGCGCGATGCCGCTGTTGCCGCGGGCTCGTCGCTGGAGCGCGCCGACCAGGCCGCATGGGCGGTGGCGGCGCTGCTCGACGATCTCGCGCTCAACACGCCGTGGGGCGGCGCCAGCGCCTGGCCGCGCCAGCCGCTGGTCGTCATGCTGCGCGGCGATGTCGACGCCGGCACCCAGTTCTTCACCCGCCTCGACGAGCTGGAGCGGCATCCCAACCGCGACCGCGAAATGCTGGAGCTGCAATATTATTGCCTGGCGCTCGGCTTCCGCGGCAAATACCGCGTGCCCGGCCGCGCCGGCGACCGTTCGCTCAACGCCGTGCGCGTGGCGGCGGCGCGCTTCCTGCGCAATGCGGATGCCGAGGACGCGCCGCTGTCGCCGAGCTGGAAAGGCGTGATCGCCTCCGACGAGCCGCAGCGCTTCATCGTGCCGATCTGGGTGATGGCGCTTGCCGCGATCGTCGTCGCCGCAGCCGCCTATATCGGCCTGTCGATGGGCCTGAGCAGCCAGGCGGTCGAGCTCTCCGCGCTGGTGCGCACGCTGCCGCCGGCCTCGCGCGGCGACATCACCCGCGCGGCGCCCAAGCAGGATGCACCCGCGCCCGAGCCGCAACCGGTCGATTTCGCGCTGCTGCCGGAGTTCAAGGCCGAAGCGCCGGACAACCTCAAAGGAGCGCTGAGCGGCACCGAGAGCGTCTCGCTGGCGAAGCTCATCATCCAGTCCTCCAATCCCGAGCTGTTCCAATCCTCCCGGCCGACGCTGACGGAAGGATACGAACCGCTGATCGCAGCGATCGCCAAGGTGATCCTGGACAATAAGGAGCTGATCGGAAAAATCACCGTGGTCGGCCATACCGACAATGTGCGCCTGCAAAAATCCAACCCGCTGGCCAGCAACCAGCGTCTGTCGGAAGCGCGCGCCGAAACCATAGCCAAGCTTCTGGTGCAAGCCGGCGTGCCGCAGGAGAGTATTTCTTCCGAGGGCCGCGCCGAAACCGATCCGGTGGCCGACAACTCGACGCGCGAGGGCCGCGCGCTCAACCGGCGCGTCGAGGTTCTGGTCGAGAAGAGGCTCTGAGATGTTCATCCTGCGCTTCCTCTGGGCCGTCATCACCTCGCGTTTTCTCTGGACGCTGATCGGCATCGCGCTGCTTTCGCTGCTGATCTGGGTGTTCGGCCCGATCGTGCAGGTCGGCCCTTATGCGCCGTTCGAATCCGACAATGTGCGCATCGCCATCATCGCCGGGCTGATCATCCTGTGGCTGATCTGGCTGATCATCGCGCAGCGCCGCGCGATCCGCGCCAACCGCATGTTCGTCGCCGAGATCGCGGCGCCGGTCGCCGAAAAGCAGCTTACGCCCGGCGAGGAAAGCGTGGCCGCCGTCGGCGCCAAGTTCGGCGAGGTGATGGCGGAGCTGAAGCGCCGCAAGCTCGGCGGCAGAAAATTCCTGCGCGAGATGCCCTGGTATGTGATCGTCGGTCCGCCGGCCACAGGCAAGACCACGGCACTGCGCCAGTCCGGCCTCAATTTCCCGATCGACCTCACGGACGATCTGCAGGGAGTCGGCGGCACGCGCAATTGCGACTGGTTCTTCTCCGAGAACGCGGTGCTGATCGACACCGCCGGCCGCTACGTCCAGCAGGAAAGCCAGCCGGATGTCGACGCGGCGGAGTGGCTGGGCTTCCTCGACCTTCTAAAGAAGCACCGAGGCCGGCGCGCGCTCAACGGGGTGATCGTGGCGTTGTCGATCGACGCGCTGTCGGAGGGCGACGACGCGATCAAGGCGCATGGCAGAAAGATCCGCCGCCGGCTGGCGGAGCTGAACGACCGGCTGGAGATCCGCCTTCCTGTCTACCTGATGCTGACCAAGGCCGATCTGATCAAAGGGTTCGAAGCGTTCTTCGGCGGCTTGTCGACCACGGCGCGCGAGCAGGTGTGGGGAACCACTTTCCCGCTCGACGCCCGCGTCGGTGCCGGCATGATCCAGACGGAACTCGCCAGGCTTGCCACCGAACTGGAGCGGCGGCTGGTGCCGCGGCTGGAGGACGAGGACAAGCTTGGCCAGCGCGCCGAGATCTTCCGCTTCCCCGCGCAGCTTGCCAGCCTGTCGGAGCCGATCCAGGTGCTGGTCGAGGCGATGTTCGGCGAGAGCCGCTACGAGGAGGCCGCCTGGCTGCGCGGCCTCTATCTGACCTCGGCGACGCAGGAAGGCGCGCCGATTGACCGGCTGACGGCGGCGCTGTCGTCATCCTTCGGGCTGCCGCCGCGTCGCGCCATGCCGGCGGCGCGCGTCGAGAAGCGCAGCTTCTTCCTCAGGAATCTGCTCACCGAAGTGATCTTCAAGGAAGCCGGCCTCGGCACATTCGATCCGTTGGCGCAGCGCCGCCGCGCCTTGATCTGGCGCGGAGCCGCCGCCGCCTGTGCGCTCGCCGCCCTGCTCGCCGGCGGACTGTTCACCTGGTCCTATCTCGACAACCGCAATGCGATCGCCGAACAGGCCGGCCAATTCGAGGCGCTGCAGGCGCCGCTCACGGACGTCGCGGCGATGCCGGCCGCGGTCGAGCAGCCGACCATGGACGGCGCGCTGGCGGCAATGGACGCGGTGGCCACGGCCCGGACCGCGCCGCCGGATGCCGTCCATAATCTGCTCGGCCCGACCGCTTCGGCCGAGCTCATACGCGCGCAGACCGACACTTACGACCACGCTTTGCGCAATGTGCTCGAGCCGCACATGGTGGCGCTGCTTGAGGCGACGATGTGGCGGCAGATCCGCGATCCGGACTTCATGCTCGGCGCGCTGAAGACCTACCGGATGATGACCGGCCTGTCGCAGATGGACACCGATTTCGTGCAGAACTGGTGGGTGAACAACCTGCCGCAATTCGCGCCGGCCGCGCCCTTCCCGACCGCGGACGCCGAACAGCACCAGCTTGCCGCGATCCGCCGCATGGCCGTCGACGACAGCTACATCGCGCCGGACAAGGAGCTGGTCGCCGAGGCGCTGAAGACGGTGTGCACGATCTCGCTGCCGGAGCGCGCCTACAAGCAGTTGCTTGCCGACCCGGAAGTGGCGGCGGTCAAGGAATGGGTGCCGGCCAATTTCGCCGGACCGAACGGCGCCAAGGTGTTCGCGCGCCGCTCCGACAAGACGCTGCGCGTCGGCGTTCCGGGCCCCTATACCTATGCCGGCTTCCACGACGCGATCCTCGACCGGGTCGAGGATGTCGCCGGACAGGCGGCGCTCGACCGCGCGGTGTTTGCCGGCGGCTGTTCGGAGAATTCGGAGACGTCGGTCTCGGCGCTGTCGGAAGACATATTGAAGCTCTATTACGATGACTATATCGCGCAGTGGGACAGTTTCCTTCGTGACATGCGGCTGGCGCCGCTGACCGACCTCAACGTCGCCAGCGAGAACCTCAAGGATCTTTCCAGCGCCGACTCCGCGCTGAAGCGCCTGCTCACCGCGGTGGTGCAGGAGACCGACCTGACCCGTTCCGACGAGGCGTCGGCCGACGACAAGAGCGGCGCTGCCAAGACCGGCTCGAAGCTTTTGAGCAAGCTCGGCAAATTGGGCAAGGTGGTGAAGACGGGAGCGAAATTGCTGCCCCGCGCGGGCTCGGCCGATCAGGTCGACATGACCGGCAGCCTGGTGGCCGAGCATTTCAAGCCGCTCAAGGGCACGATCGCCCAGATCGACGGCCAGCCGCCGGCGCTCGACGCCGCCGTCGTGGCGCTCACGGCCCTGTCCAATGTGTTGCAGACGGTGACCGCCAACCCCGATCCGCAGGACGCCATCAAGAAACAGGGTGGGCTTGCCGAACTGACAGGCGCAGTCGCAAGGCAGGCGCAGATCCTGCCCTCGCCGATGAACGACTGGCTGGGCGGAATTGCCGGCGACACAAGCGGCCTGTCGCAGAAGGCCGTCACCAACGAGCTCAACGCCATCTGGCGCGCCGACATCCTGCCCTTCTGTCAGGCGGCGCTCAACAACCGCTATCCGTTCAGCCCCGACAGCGCGGTCGACGTCAATGTGCGCGACTTCCAGCGCCTGTTCGGCCCGACCGGGCTCATCGACGCCTTCACCAACGACCATCTGATCAACTATGTCGACACCGCCAGCGAGCCGTGGAAATGGCGCGCCGATTTCGGCCTCGACCCGGCGGCGCTGGCGGCCTTCGAGCAGGCGCGCCACATTCGTGACGACCTGTTCCCCGGCGGCACCGGTCCCGTGATGAATTTCACGCTGGAACCCAAGGATCTGTCGCCCAACGTGGCGCGGGTGACGCTCAACCTCGATGGCCAGAACCTCGTCTACTACAACAACGCAACCAGGCCGCAGCCGATGACATGGCCGGGCAAGGACGGCACCGGCGTGATCTCGCTCGCCTTCCAGCCGGTCGACGGCTCGCCCGAGGTGATGCTCAACGAGACCGGCAGCTGGGCGTGGCTGAGGATGCTGCGCGGCGGCCGCTTCAACGCGACCAAGCTCACCGACGTCTACAGCCTGCGGCTCGGCACCAAGGGGATGTGGGCCGATTTCGAGCTCAAGGCAGCCAGCGTCGAGAACCCCTACACGCTCGAAATGTTCAAGAAGTTCACATGTCCGCCGCAGATCTGATCCTGCCCGGCTTCTATGGCAAGATGCCTGCCGCCGGCGATTTCGTCACGCGCCGGCTGCCGGGCGATTTCGTGCGCAGGTGGGACCGCTGGCTGGCGCAGCACATCGTGCCGCTGTTCGGGGTAGAGACCTGGCCGGCGGACACGGCGCTGCGGTTCCTTAGCGGCCCTGCTTCGTTCGGTGCTGCGGCCGGCGTCGTGCTGCAGAGCGCGGACAGGATCGGCCGGCGGTTCCCGCTGAGCGTGGTCGCCCGGCTTTCTGAGGCGCCGCTGAAGCTGGCCTATTCCGATGGCTGGTTCGACGGCGTCGAGAACGCAGCCTTCGCCGCGCAGCGCGGGGAGTTGGTGCCCGATGAGCTGGACGCCGCCCTGACAGCGCTGCCTGCGCCACCTGTCGATGGGGATGGAGATATCATCGTCGACCTCGTGATGTGGACGGCGCATACGGACATTTTCGATGTCGATCCGCAAGCGCCGCAGCCGACGCTCGAGCAGATCTTCGCCGCGAGTTGGGAGACCAGCTGATGCAGATCTGGAACCAGATGGGCTATCCGCATCAGTTCACCATGGGCATGGACAAGGCCGGCCATGAGTGGCTGGTCGTGGTGGTAAAGGGCACTTTCGATTTTCCCGCGACACCCGCCGGGCTGGTGCGGAAATCGGCAGAACAGGTTCCGCTGGTCATGGCGGACACGCACACCGGCGTGCCGGGCTATTCGGCGACGCTGTGGGAAACCGATTTCGCCTTCCGCAAGCCGCGCTGCGACGTGATTGCAAATGGCTTTGCGTATGCGCCGGGAGGGCGTCCAGCCGAACGCGTGCCGGTAGGCATCAAGATTGGCAATTGGTCAAAGCTGTTCGAAGTCGTCGGCCACCGCGAATGGCGGGCCATCGGACCGGTGTTCACCGCAACCGCGCCGCAGCCCTTCCTGAAGTTGCCCATTTCGTACGATGTCGCCTGGGGTGGCGTCGACCGGCTCGACCCCGAGGACCAGCTTCCCGCTAGCTATAGACATAATCCGGTCGGCACTGGCTGGTCGCGGACAAGGAATCAACGCCTTATTCCAGGCCTTCGATTACCGAACACGCAGGCTCCCGGCGAGGAGATCCGCTCGCCCTTCGGCGACTACAGGCCAATGGCGTTCGGGCCGATGGGACGTGGCTGGCCCGGCCGCATCGAATATGGCGGCACCTACGACCAGAACTGGATCGACAACATCTTCCCGTTTTTGCCGCCCGATTTCGACGAGCGATATTTCCAAATGGCGCCGTCCGACCAGCAGATTGACCATCCGCGAGGCGGCGAGGACGTGGTGCTGGTCAATCTGACGCCAGAGGGACGAACCGCGTTCCGGCTGCCTCCGACGGCGCTCCCGATGCGGCTCTTCAAGAGCAGGTTCACCGCTTTCGAAAGCGACGTGTACCCGGATACAATCCTATTCGATCCGGAGGCAAAACGATTCTCGTTGGTCTGGCGTATTTCGTGCCGGATCGAGCGCACTGTGCTTGATTTTACAGAATGCTGGATCGGCGCGCCTACAGAGTCGATGATCCACGCGCACAGGACGGGGCGCATCTTCATACGAGCCAACGGTACCGCCCCGGACGAGGAGGAGGACGCCGCTTGAACGGGACGATCGATATCGCCTCGGTTGGGATGGTCACCTCCGTGGGACTGGACGCTCCCGCGTCCTGCGCTGCTATGCGCGCGAGGCTCGACGGATTTCGCGAGACACGTTTCACGGGCGCGCGGGGAGAGCCCCTGATCGGCGCTCCCGTGTCCCTTCCACGCGACTGGGTCGGAGAGCGCAGGATCGCGCATCTGGCCGCCGGTGCGATATCGGAAACACTGAGTGGAGCGCGCATTGCCGGAGAGCAGACGGCGCTCATCCTTTGCCTAGCCGAGGAAGGCCGGTCGGGAAGGCCGGTCCGCGACGCCTCCAGGCTACTGAGAAAGATCGCCGAGATCCTGGAAATGGCTCCGCATACGAAATCGCGGATCATCAGCTACGGCAGGCCGTCGGGCCACGCCGCGCTCGAGCAGGCGCGCCGTCTAATCTCCTCGGGTGAGGTGGCCAATGTCGTGATCGCGGGCGTCGACAGCTACCTCACGCCCCGCACGGTCCGATATTATCTCGACCAGAGCCGCTTGATGACCAAATTCAATCCGAACGGCTTCATCCCCGGAGAGGCCGCCGCCGCCGTGCTTTGCACGAAGCCCGGGCAAGGCTCCTTGACCCTGCTCGGTGTCGGATTGGCGCGCGAGCCGGCCGCCATCTACAACAAGCAGGACCTCCCACTTCGCGGCGAGGGTATGGCCGCAGCATACGGCGTTGCGCTCAGGGAATCGCGCTTCGCCATGGTCGGGATAGGCTACCGAATATCGGACCTGATCGGCGAGCAGTACTGGTTCAAGCAAACAGCTCTTGCATTTCTGCGCCAGATGCGCGGCCACGTGGACTTCCAAGACCTTTGGTCTCCGGGCGAGTCGATTGGAAATATCGGGGCCGCTGTCGTACCGACAATGATCGGCATGGCGTTCACGGCTGCAAGGAAAGGTTATGCGGCCGGAAATCCGGTGCTGATCGAAGCATCGAATGACGAGGGCGCATGCGGCGCCGCCGTCGTGGCGTCGAGGCTGAGCTAAATGTCCAACGTCTTCGCCAACGGATTGGAAATCTCCGGCAAGGCTGTCGACGCCAAGACGATCGCCGCTTTCCCCGACACCTGTTTCACGCCACCCGAAAACCCGGCGACACCGCCTGGCGTTCCTGTCCCCTATCCGAGTTTCGGCTTCGCCTCCGACACCGAGGACGGCACCGGGACGGTCAAGATCGGCGGCAAGACGATAAACATCAAGAACAAGTCCGACCTGACGAAGACGTCCGGAACGGAAGCCGGCTGCGCCGCGAAGAAAGGCATCATCACTTCCAACAACACAGGAAAAGAGTATTTCAATTCCTGGTCGCCGAACGTGAAGGCCGATGGCGAGCCGGTGATAAGGTTCACCGACCTGGCGACAAACAATCACGGCTCAGCGGCGAACACGCCGCCATGGCTGCATGTGTGCAAGGCCAACCCCGGCTGGACCCCGACCTGTCAGAAACTCTATGAAGACTACCTCTTCATGTACAAGCCAAACAAATGCGCCAAGGGGTATGAGCCGCATCATATCATCGACAACTGCGCCTTCGTGCGGGCCGGTGCTCGCGCCTCGACCAAGAAGTCCTTCAAGTCGGCGAAAAAGATAGCGGCGCGCGTCTGGAAGAAGCTCAAGAATATCTTCCAGTCGGGCAGCCCGCATCCGGGACGGAACTACAATGAGGACGACGCGCCCTGCATCTGCCTGAAGGACAACATGGACCATGGCGAGCAGCATAAGGTCGCTCATGACGTTACCCGGGCGGAGGCCAAGAAGGCCAATGTCAAGGCCAACGGCGGAAAATGGAAATACAGTCAGGCACGGGCCGCTGGCGTCAAATCGGTCAAGAAAGCCGCCAACCTGACGGACGCCCAGGCTGAGTGCATCAAGATCGTGCTTGATTCCTATTATAAGGACCAGATGGGCTGCACCGACAGCACCGAAGTCGGTGGGCCCGAGACCAGCGCTCCCACCGCGACATCCTTCGCCACGGGCCATGGCGGCAATGCCAATGTGAGCGCCGTACCGTCTTGACGCGGATATGTCCGCGAGGAGGTAAGCTATGAAGTACCAGACACCTGGCGGTTTGTATCCGACCTGCATCGCGCTGCATGAGACCGGCGCCTACGTCATCGCGCACCCGATCGGCGACGGACCGGTCGACGCGGATCGAACGCTGCTGTTTTCGGTGCAAAACGATGTCGCCACCCTGATCCGTGACTTCGGCATCGAAATCACCGGGATTGCGTGGCTCGACGGCTCGCTGTTCGCGGTGGACGGCTATTCCGGTCTCTACCGGCTGCGCGACGGCGAATGGAGGGACCTGCCGGATGTCGGCGATCCGGTGCCACGAATAAACGCCCTGCGCGTCGTCGGCGGCCGACTTCACGGCCTGACGTCGGAAGGTGTCATCTGTCTTTGGCAGGACCCGGCCTGGGTAGAGATCACGCCCAATGACGACGACACCTATCTGTTCGATCTGGCGCTCGAGGGCGAAGGCAAGATGATGGCGACGGGCGACAACGGTTTTCTGGCCTATGTCGCCAATGGCGCGTTTCAAACAATCGACGTGCCGACAAATGCAAGCCTGACATCGGTGTTCGCGCTGTCCAGGGACACGATACTGGTGACTGGATGGAACGCCACGGCCTTGATGGGCAATGCTGACCAGCTCAGGCAACTCGACGTCGAAGGCCGAACGGAAACACTGATGAACACGGTCCGCTGGGACAACAGGATCCTGATCGCGGCAAACGAGGAGATCCTCGAATTGAAGGGGACGACGTTGTCGGTTTTCGAGACCACGCCGGCGATCAGGCTGACATGCGACGGGAGCCAATTGTGGAAGCAGTACGGGCGCGGAGTCGACAGATACGAGAACGGCCAGTGGATCAACGTGCCGCTTGTGGCGAATATCTGATCGGCTCTGTTCCGGTTGGCGGCTGCAGTCGCGGTCACGCGCCCGGCCCCGAGCGAAGGTAAGTCCGCACCCTGTCGAGGTCGAGATCGAGGATGCGCGGCGGCTCGGCCACGGATAGCATCCTCAGCACGAAGAGCTCCCCCTGTTCAGGGAACTCGTCATAGCGCTCCCTGGCAATCCTCAGGCCCGCCTCGCCGGCGACGCGCAGCCCGTCGAGATGCGCCTCGAGGCGTTCAATCAGCCGGGCAATCCTGACCGCGTCAAGTTCAGGGTTCTCCTCCGGATGCAGCAGGTGGCGGTCATAGACGGACCAAAGGAACGCCGCCATCTCCGCATGCTGGCGAACGATCTTTTCCAGGACGAACTTGCTCAATTGAGATTCACCGAGCCCCCGCGGATGTTATTCGTAACACTGGCGTGACTTGTGACGTAGGTGCCGCGGATGGTGATATGGCCATCCTTCTCCATCACGATGGCCGCCTTGCCGCAGCGCAGCTCGACGCGCTCCTTACCAACGATCCTGACGGTCTCTCCATCGCGCACGATCAGTGCGGCGCTGTCGGGCCGGCTGGGCTCGACGATGCGGCCGACGATCAATGGACGGGCGGGGTCCCCGTCTTGGAACAGCAAAGCGACCTCGGTCCCGATCATACCAGCCGACAGATCGGTCAACGTGCGTGCCGCGATTGCGGTTTCCTCGGGATTTCCAGGGAACACGACGAGCGGGGAATCGTCTCCGAAGCCCAGGAAGACACCGATCACCACGCCGTCGATACGATCAATGACCTTCGCCATGCTGGGTCTCAATTCTGCTTGATCTCGGAGCCCTTCATCGTGATGTCGCTGGAGGCCTTCACATTCACGCTGCCCGATGCTTTCACGATGATGTCCTTGCCACTAATGGTGATCTCGCCGTCTTTCTTCAGGGTGATGGACGACGACCCGCAATTGAAGATGATCTGCTCGCCGGCGGTGATGGTCATGCCTTTGGCGACCTTTATGAGACCGTCTTCGCCGATATCGAGCATATCCTTCTTGGCGACCTTTGTGCTGCGCGCGCCGCCGATATCGGTCGAATCGTCTGTTCCGACTTTTGCGCCGCGCTCCTTGGCAATCTCGGTGCTGTGGGCTCCGCCGATCTTGAAGACCTGGTCGGCGCCGGTCTGAACGGTCTGGTCAACCGAGATCTCCCAGGTGTCGCTGGCGCCGATGGTATGGCTCTGGCCCGCTCCGACAGTCACCGACCGCGTGGCACCGATATCGTTCATCTGTGGGCCGCCGACGCTGCGCTGCTCAGCCGCGCCGACCGTGTCGACACGAGCCGCCCCAACGGTGATGGTCTGCACGAGGCTGACGGTTTGCGAATGGTTCTGACCGATCGTCTCGGTCGAATTGGCGCCGATGCTGATCGTCTCGTTGGCGCCCACCGTCAGCGACCTGTTCTTGCCCACCGTTTCGGTGTCGTTCGACCCGATGTTCGTCGTCTGGTCGACGCCGATCTTGACGGTCTTGTTGTTGCCGACGTCCTCGTCGAGGTTATGGCCGACGGAGTGCTTCGCGTCATGGTCGATGCGGTCGGACTGGTCGTGCTGGACCGTCTTGTTGCGGTCGTGCTTGATCAGCAGGTGATGGTCCTTCTGGGCCTGGAAGTTGACCAGCTCGGAGCCCGCCTTGTCCTCGAACATCAGCTCGTTGTAGCCGCCGCCGCCTTTCGAGGAATTCGACTTCCAGCCGGACTGCGTGGCGTTGCCGGGCAGCCCATAGGGCGGCATCTGCGAAGCGTTATAGACGCGGCCGGTGATGATCGGCAGGTCCGGATCGCCCTCGATGAAATCGACGATGACCTCCTGGCCGATGCGCGGGATCTGGATGAAGCCCCAGTTGCTGCCGGCCCAGGTCTGCGAGACGCGCACGAAACAGGAAGAGTTCTGGTCCTTCTTGCCGAGCCGGTCCCAGTGGAACTGCACTTTCACCCGCGCATATTTGTCGGTGAAGATCTCCTCGCCCGAAGGGCCGACGACGGTCGCCGTCTGCGGGCCGCGCATGATCGGCCGCGGCGTGATGCGCGCCGGCCGGTAGGGCAGTTTGGTGGGCGCAACGCCGAGCACCACCTTGAAATTCTCGCTGTGGGCCTCGTTCTGCGTCCGGTAGCCCGGGTCGAACAGGCGATATTCGGCGCTGACCACCAGATAGTCCTGGTTCTGGTCGTCGCGCGGAAAGCTTTCCAGCGTGAACTTGCAGCCGGAAAAAAGACCGCGCACGGTACCCACCGCCGTGCTGTGCTGATGCACTGCCTGAAGTTCCTCGCGGCGGATCCCGGCGATCTTGTCGCCGCGTCCGACATCCAGATGCGCGCCGGGCTGGCGATAATTCTCACCCGAAGCCTCCTTGTGGGCGAAAGGCTGGGCGGATTTCGCCATCAGATCGGCGCCGGGCTTCTCAAAATCATAATCCGTATGGGCATAGGCGCCCGGGCGCACCGCGCTGCCCGGAATCCACTCGGTGATGTATTCGACATCGCGCCGCGAGGCCTGGCCCTCGAAATTGTAAAGCACCTTCTCGTAACCGGGCGCCGGCTTCAGCTTGCTCATCGCATCGCAGAGGATGAGCGTGTGCTTGCCCTCGTCATGCTCGAAGAAATAGAAGATGCCTTCGTGCTCGAGCAGCCGCTGCACGAAATCGAGATCGCTCTCGTCGTACTGAACGCAATATTCGCGCTGGGGATAGGACCCCTGCAGCCGCTTCTCGAATTTGGCGATGCCGTATTTCGAGAATATCTTCTCGACGATCTCCACCGCCGTCATGTTCTGGAAGATACGGCAATCGGTGGTGTTGCCGAGGAACCAGAGCCATGGCCTGACGGTCGCCTCGTAAAAGGCCAGCCGGTCCTCGATGCGGGTCAGCTTGAAATCCGACGCAAGGCCGCTGAACCAGCGCTTCGGATCGGATTCGCCCTCGACCGAAACGACGCCGCCCAGCATCTTCAACGGGTCGATGTCGCGGTTCTTCGAGACGAAGCCGACCGTATAGGCAAAACAGCGGCTGATCTCATCGCGGCCGATGAGATGGGTGAAGGTCAGGTCGGCGCCCGCCGGCGTCTGCACAACCGTGGCGCGTTCGTTCGGCATGGTCGTGCCCCTCCTGGACGCGGCCGCCAGTATGATGGATTGAAGCCCCCGCTATGTTAACCGCATCACGTTCGGGAACTTTTCACGCCCACCGCACCGGACCGCTTTCAGCCTAGCATATGTTTGGCGGCGGCCAAATAACAGCCGTGGCTAAACCGCCCCGTGCGCCGGTGTGAAACGCTGCTCTCCCGCCGCGCTCGCAAGCTGCTAGAATGCCAGAGCATTTCCAGGAAAGCTGCGTTGGCGTTTCCCCCTGGAATTGCGCGGAAAATAAGCATTTGTTGACCAAGTTGGGCGACGCTTCCGGATGTTCATCTCGCTCCAGATCAGCAATGTCGACAGGCTGCCGGCCGGCACCGCCGCCAGCTATGCCGCCCGCGACCGCAGCTTCGAGATCGGTCGCGAGAATTGCGACTGGACGCTGTCGGACCCGGACAAGTTCATTTCGGGCCGGCACTGCGAGGTCCGCTACCAGGCGGGTTCGTTCTGGCTCTACGATGTCTCGCGCAACGGCACTTTCATCAACGGGTCCAGCCAGCGCATGGCTGGGCCGCATCGGCTGGCCCAGGGCGACCGGCTGCTGATCGGCCGCTACGTCGTCGGCGTTTCGATCGAAGACGAACGGGCCGCGACCGGACATCCGCAGGCCAGGACAGGATCGACGCAGCGCAAGCTGCCGCCCTCGACGGGCGGCCCGCCGGATCCTGGCCATGAGCCGTTCTTCACTCCGGTGGAACAGTGGTCGACCGGGGCGGCGCCCGTCTCCAGGTCCTCGGCCCCGCAGCCCGGTCCGGCCGTGCCGGCCAATCGGCCGGCCGAAGCGGACGCGATGCTGCGGGAGATCGCCAGGGCGGCGGGCATCGCGCCTGACTTGCTGCAATCGCGCGACCCGCACGATATCGCGGCCGAGATCGGCTCCGTGCTGAGGACCACGGTCGAGCAGCTATCCCTGCTCCTCAAGGCGCGCGCGGCGGCAAAGGTGCTCGCCAAGAGCGCGCACCGCACGATGATCGGCGCGGAGGACAACAACCCGCTGAAATTCGTGCCGGGCACCGACGACATATTGGAGATCATGTTCGCCAAGCGCAGAGCCGGCTATCTCGATGCCAGGCGCAGCGTCGAGGATGCGTTCCGCGACCTGAAGACCCATGAGATCGCGACCTATGCCGCCATGCAGGCCGCGCTGTCGCGGCTGCTTGACGACCTATCGCCGGAGGCGATCGCCAGGAAGATCCCGCCGGCTTCCTTCTCGTCCAGGAAGAGTCAGGCCTGGGATGCGCTTGTCGCGACCTGGCGGACGATGGAAGACAAGCACGAGAACGGCATGCTGGATGTCTTCCTCGCCTATTTCGCCGAAGCCTACGCCAAGGCCGACAAGCAGAAATAGCCGCACGGCACGGCCGCGCCGGCCGTATGTGACGGGTCTCATAGAAGAAGCCGCCTCTTCGAGCATCTTGCTCTCCGATTTCAATCGACGGGCCGTTTCAATTGGGTATCCGGGCGACTAGAATGCCTGGGGACGCTTGCCCGGCGGGCAAAGCGGCGTGGCTTGGGGCGTGTGCAGCAATGTCATGTTTCGGCGAGATGAGCCTGTCCATGCGGTGCGCCGCCGAGGCTCAGGCTGGAACGCGTTCCCCCGGGCCAAAACCTGCTCATTGCAATTCGAGGGCGGGTCGTCGCCGATGAGTTCCAAGGACGATCCTTCCAGGCCGGCGGATAGAACCGTCATCCGCGCGCCGCGGCCGAAGCAGAAGCCGCTTGCGGCTCCCGAGAGATCCGGTCCGGAAGGCGCACGTCCTGCTCCATCGCCTGCCCGCGAGGCGACAGTGTTCGACCCCGGCGGCGGCCGACAGATGCCAACCGGCTGGTCGTCCGGAACGGTGCTGTTTCAGGGACCTGCCCCGGGAGCGGTGGACAATGCGACGCCGGGGCTGCCGCAGGACGCCGTGCTCGCCGCCGCCGAGGGCGTGCGATATGTCGCGGCAAATCCGATCCTTGCCGCGGCGGCGCCGCTGCTGATGCTCTTCGGCCAATTGCGGCTGATGCCGGTCGAACGGCAAGCCGCACCCTTGGCGGAGCGTATCGCCGACGCGATCGAGACTTTCGACCGCGCGATCGCCAAAGCCGGCGTAGCCGAGGAAGACGCCCGCATCGCCAAGTTCGCCCTTTGCGAAACCGCCGACGACCTCGTCGGCAATCTACCTTGGCCGGACAAGGACAGCTGGCTTCAGCACAGCCTGGCGGCGCGGTTCTTCCACACCCAGCCGACGGGCACGGGCTTCTATGGAGCGTTGAACAACATTCTCGCCAAGCCGGAAGCGCATTACGACCTGCTCGAACTGATGCATGCCTGCCTGTCGCTCGGCTTCCAAGGCCAGTATCGGGGGCTGACAGGCGAACGAAACATGCTCGAACGCGTCCGGCGCGACGTCTACGACACGCTGCGCTACCTCAAGCCGCGCGCCAACGACGACGTCTCGCCACGCTGGCAAGGCATGGCGGCGGCGTTGCCAAAGCCAAGGGCGCAGCTGCCGCTCTGGGCGGCAGCGGCCGCCGCGGCGACGCTGGTGACAGCGGCCTTCTTCGGGCTGCGGGTGCTGATCACCGACGAAGGCGACGCGACCGCCGGCGAATTGCTGGCGCTCAACCCATCGACGCCCGTCACCATCGAGCGCGCCAGCGTGGCGGCGCCCACTGAGCCGGCGCAAGCCAGCCCGCCGCCGCCCGCGGTTCCGGACACCACCCAGATCGACCGCATCCGCGCCGCACTTGCCAAGGAGATCGCCGGCGGCGGACTGAGCGTCGGCGAGAAGGGCGAGTTCATCGTCGTCGAGATCAACAACCAGCTTTTGTTTGCGCCCGGCCAGGCGGAGCTGAAGCCGCAGTTCCAGCCTGTCGCCGCCGACATCGCCACGGCGCTCGATGCTGAAGCGGGACCCATCAATATCATCGGCCACACCGACAATGTGGAGCCGAAGAAATCGAGCACGTTCAAATCGAATTTCGATCTTTCCGTTGCCCGGGCGAAGGCCGTCCAGGCGATGATGGCCAAGCAGTTGAAGGACCCGTCGCGGCTGAGCGCCGACGGCAGGGGCGAGGATGAACCGATCGCCGACAATGGCACTGCGGAAGGCCGCGCCAAGAACCGCCGCGTCGATGTGATGATCCCGAAACAGGAGACCCTGCAGGCGAGCGCGGCGGCGGAGAACGGCGACTGATGCGCTGGATGCTGCGTATCTTCAGCCTGGCCGCGCTTGCCGGTTTCTCGGCGGCGGTCTGGTATGCCGGGCCGCTGATCCGCTTCGCCGATACGCGCCCGCTTGGACCTGTGTGGCTCAGGGCCACCATCATCGGCGTCACCATCGTGGCACTCGCACTGTTCTACGGGGTCCGCTTCTGGCAGCGGCGCAAGGCGCAAAAGGCGCTCGAAACCGCCATCGTGCGCAGCGACGAGCGCAACGACGATTCGCAGGTGCTTGAAGCGCGCATGAGCGAAGCCATCGCGACGCTGAAGCGGACGAGCGGCAAGCGCAATTTCCTCTATGATATTCCCTGGTACATCATCATCGGCCCGCCAGGCGCCGGCAAGACGACGGCGCTGGTCAATTCCGGGCTGAAGTTCCCGCTTGCCGGCTCCGGCAGCGCGCAGCCGCTGGCTGGCGTCGGCGGCACGCGATCCTGCGACTGGTGGTTCACCGACGAGGCGGTGCTGATCGACACGGCCGGCCGCTACACGACGCAGGAATCGGACCGTGAGCACGACAAGGCAAGCTGGCTCGCCTTCCTGGGACTGCTCAAGAAGCACCGCACCGCGCAACCGATCAACGGCGTGATCCTCGCCATCAGCCTTGCCGACCTGATCGGCTTCGACGACCGGCAACTCGACGCGCACGTCACCGAGATCAGGAGCCGCCTGCGCGAGCTGCACGAGACGCTGAAGGTCCAGTTCCCGGTCTATCTGCTCTTCACCAAGGCCGATCTCATCTGCGGCTTCATGGATTATTTCGGCGATTTCGATGAGGCGCGCAGGCGCAAGGTGTGGGGCGCGACGTTCCAGACCGCCGACCGCACCAAAAACATGGCCGGCGAGGCGCCCGCAGCCTTCGATGAACTGGCGAAGCGGCTCGCCGAAGAAGTCGCCGATCGCTTGCAAGAAGAGCCCGACCCGGTGGCGCGGATCGCGCTGTTCGGCTTCCCGGCCCAGTTCGGCGCGCTGAAGAACCGGATAACGCAGTTTGTCGGCAGCCTGTTCGACACATCGAGGTCGCAGGTCAATGTCAGCCTGCGCGGGCTCTATTTCTCGTCCGGCACGCAGGAAGGGACGCCCTTCGACCAGGTGCTGGGCGCGATCGGCCGCAGTTTCGGCGATGCCTCGCAGGCGCATCTTTCCGGTGCCGGCAAGAGCTTCTTCCTGCACGACCTGCTGGCCAATGTGATCTTCCCGGAATCGGGCTGGGTGTCCTTCGACCGGGCGGCCGAGCGGCGCGCGAAGCTCGCCAGGTTCGGCGGCCTGGCCGCGATCGCGCTGGCGGCAGTGGCGGCGCTCGGCATGCTTGGCCTCAGCTTCTTCGCCAACAAGGCGCTGATCGCTTCCACACGCCAAGCCATGGCGCATTATCGCGACAGCGCCGATAGCCTGCTCAAGAGCACCACGGTGACGGACGTCGACCTCGAAAACGTCATCGGTCCGCTCGACCAGCTGCGCAACCTGCCGGCCGGGTTCGAAAATAGCGACCAGGGAAAGCCGATCGAGGAGACGTTCGGGCTCAGCCAGCGCGAGCGGCTGCTGTCGGCCTCTAAGACGGCCTACCGGCAGGCGCTGGAGCGGACCTTCCGCTCGCGGCTGCTGGTGCAGGCCGAGCGGACGATCCAGGCCAGGATGGCCGATCCGATCGCGCTCTACGAGCCGCTCAAGATCTACCTGATGCTGGGCGGCAAGGCGCCGAAGGTCGACGACGAGCTGATCGTCTCCTGGATGAAGCAGGACTGGGAGGAGAACCGCTACCCCGGCGAGAACAACCGCGAAGGCCGCGCGCAGCTCGAAAAGCATCTGCGCGCGATGCTTGCGCTTGACGACGCCTATGATCCGACCTTCGCGCTCAACCAGCCGCTGGTCGAGGCCGCGCAGCGCTCGCTCGGACGCATGAGCCTCGCCGACCGCGCTTCGGCGCAGATCAAGTCGGCGGTTTACGCGGCAAAGCTGCAGGATTTCTCCATCGCCGCGAAAGCCGGTCCGGAAGCGCAGCTGCTGTTCGAGCGCACGGATGGCAGTGAGCTCGCCGATCTTCACGTCCCCGGTCTTTACACGCGCGCCGGGTTCAATCGCTTCTTCCTGCCGCAGCTCTCGCGCATCGCGCAGATGCTCGTCGACGACCAATGGGTGCTCGGCGGCGGCGGCGAACAGGGCGGCATCGACCAGGACCTGCCCAGGCTCGGTCCCGAGCTCATCGACCGCTACGGCAAGGAATTCGCCGCCGCCTGGAACGGCGTGCTCGACCAGCTGAAGCTCAAGGCGATGCTGAAGGACAAGCCGCAATATCTGGCGCTCTCCGCCCTCGCGGCGCCGGAGTCGCCCCTCGACCAGCTCTTCACCGCGATCGCCGATGAAACCGCATTGACGAAGGACAGCGGCGCCGAGGGCGATATCGGCACGGCGCAGCCGGATCCCGCCAGCATGGCCAAGGGCCTGGCCCGCATCGGCCTGCAGATCGCCGGCGGCAAGTCGCAGAGCCGCGCCGGCGCTAGCTCGGCCGTCGTGCAGAATGCCGGCGCGAGCGTCGAGGCGCAGTTCCGCTCGTTCCAGGCGCTCGTCGGCGGGGCCGCCGGGCGCCGGCCGCTCGATGCGCTGACACAGAACTTCCACGACATCTTCCAGAGCCTGAGGCTCGCGGCCGATGTCCCGACGCAGACCGAGCGCGTCAACGCCAATTTGCAGCTGCAGATCTCGACGCTAAGGGCCAATGTCTCGCGCCTGCCGAAGCCGCTGGCGCGCATGGTCAACGCGGCGGCGGACGAACTCGAAGGCAATGTCGCCGAGGCCTCCGTCGCCAACCTCAACCAGAGCCTCGACCAGACGGTGACGCGCGTCTGCGAGGAGGCAGTCAACGGCCGCTATCCCTTCACACGCGACGGCACCGACGAGATCTCGATGGCGGATTTCACCAAGCTGTTCGCGCCTGGCGGCCTGATGGACCGGTTCTTCGCGCAGAACCTCGCGCCGCTGATCGACATGACCGGCCAGGAGTGGACTTGGAAGCAGGACGCCCGTTCCAGCCGCGACCTGGCCAAGTCGACCTTGAAGGCGTTCCAGTCGGCGGCGGAAATCCGCAGCGCCTTTTTCCCTTCCGGTGGCTCGGTGCCCTCGGTGTCCATCACCATAACGCCCACCTCATTGAACAGCGAAGTCGACAGTGCTTTGCTCGACGTCGACGGGCAGACGGTCCAGAGCGCCCAGGCCGGCAACGCGCCGAGCATCGTGACATGGCCGAGCGGCGCCGCTTCCGGATCGGCGAGCCTCAGCCTCGTGCCGGAAATGCCCGGCCGGGAGTCCGCGCTCAAATTTGAAGGACCATGGGCATTGAAGCGGCTTTTCGACAAAGCAACCATCACCGGCGACGGCGCCAACACCGAAGCGCGCTTCGTGATCGGCGGACGCGATGTCGCCTACACCATCCAGGCCGGCTCGGGCGCCAATCCGTTGCTGCTGCCGGCCTTGTCCGGCTTCAGCTGTCCGAAGGCGTTCTGAGATGGTCGGTCCCAGCCTTCATTTCGGTACTCTAATAGATGCGCTTGTGGCAGAGTGGCCTGGGCACGCGGCCCATGGCTGGTCACAGAGGACGCCTGCTGAGCGCTTGGTGGCAAATTGAGCACTGTCGCCCTCCCCATCGACAGCTTCGGCGTGAGCCACAAGGGCTGCGTGCGCGACCACAATGAAGACAATTACCTCATCGAGCCGCAGGCCGGGCTGTGGGTGGTGGCCGACGGCATGGGCGGCCATGAGGCCGGCGAAGTCGCCTCGGCCAGCATCGTCGACCATCTCGCGACGATCGGAATTGCGAGCTCGGCGCCGGATCTTCGTGCCCGCTTCGAGGACAGGCTCAGCCGCGCCAACGCCGAGATTCGCAACATATCGCGCTCGCGCGGCATCACCATCGGCTCCACTTTCGCGGCCCTGCTTGCCATGGATGGGCGCTTCGCCTGCCTGTGGGCCGGCGACAGCCGCATCTATCTCGTCCGCAACGGCTCGATCTTCCAGGTTTCCAAGGATCACACCGAGGTGCAGGAATTGCTCGACCGCGGCATGATCAGCGCCGAGGAAGCGCGCGTCTGGCCGCGCCGCAACGTGATCACGCATGCGATCGGCGTCAGCGACGAGCTTGAGATCGATTTCCAGCAGGGCGAGCTGATGGCGGGCGATGTCTTCGTTCTGGGCACCGACGGATTGACCGCGCATGTCAGCGACGCCGAGATCGAGGCCGCGGTCAGATCCGCCACGCCGCGGACGGCATGCGAGAACCTCTTGAAAACCGTGCTGGCGCGCGGCGGAACCGACAATGTGACTATCGTGCTCGTGAAGATCGGCGACGGGCAGAGCGGTGCGCTCCATTCGGATCGGTCCGCGGCAGAGGGCCTGGCCGGATGAGCGACGACGACAAGACACGGCTGTCGACGAACGTCACCTATACGGGTGTCGGCACGCAGCTCAGCGGCATCTACGAGCTCGACGAGAGGATCGCCTCCGGCGGCATGGGCGAAGTCTATCGCGGCCACAACATCCAGACCGGCGACCATGTGGCGATCAAGATCGTGCTGCCCGAATTCGCCCGCGACCAGACGATCCTGTCGCTGTTCCGCAAGGAAGCATCGATCCTCAACCATCTGTCGCATGACGCGGTGGTGCGCTACCACGTCTTCACCATCGATCCGGGGATCGGCCGTCCCTATCTTGCGATGGAGTTCGTGGACGGCCAGTCGCTGTTCGACGTCATGCGCCGCGGGCCGATGCCGGGGGATGATGTGCGCCGGCTTTGCCATCGCCTCGCCTCGGGGCTCGCCGCGGTGCACCAGGCAGGCGCTGTCCACCGCGACCTCTCGCCGGACAACATCATCCTGCCCGGCGGTCGGGTGGAGCGCGCCAAGATCATCGATTTCGGCATCGCCCGGTCGGCCACCGTTGGCGGAGAAACGCTGATCGGAGGCAAGTTCGCCGGCAAATACAATTACGTCTCGCCCGAACAGCTCGGCCTCTATGGCGGCGAGGTGAGCGAGCAATCCGACATCTACAGCCTCGGCCTGGTGCTGGCCGCGGCGCTGCGCGGAAAGCCGCTCGACATGAGCGGGTCACAATATGAGGTCATCGAAAAGCGCCGGGCGGTGCCGGACCTGTCGGATATCGATCCCGATTTCCGCGAGCTGATCGAAGCCATGCTGCAGCCGGATCCGCGCGACCGGCCGGCCAGCATGGCCGAGATCGCCCGGGCGTCGCGCGGCGAGGATCTCGAGGCGACACTGCCGCCGCCGGTGTCGTTTGGGGCACGCGAACGCTCCGGCCTGCCGCGCGCCGGTTGGACGGCGCTGCCCGATTCCACACCGCAGCCGCCGGCGTCTCCCGGCGAGCCCCGCTTCGTTGAGCATGTGCGTCCCGCATATCTGTCGGAGCCACGGCCCGCGCCGGCAGCCGCCCCGGCCAGAGCGCCCGCACCGACCGCACCGACCGCACCCAAAAAGACTTCGCGCATGCCCGCCATTGCCGGCGGGGTCGCGGCTCTCGCTGTGCTGGTTGGGGGCGGCGTTTATTTCAGCGGTGTCCTGGCGCCCCCGCCGGCAACGGTAACACCCAAGCCACTGACGCCGAAGCCGGTCGCCGAAGCCGCCAAGCCGGTGGCCGAGGCGCAGCCACCGGAGGCGCCGAAACCTCAGACGCAGGCACCGGCCGCGGCTCAGCCGCAGGCGCCGAAGCCTGACGGCGCCGCCACCATCGAGACGGCGAAGCCGCCTGTCCAACCCGATGCGGAGGCCAAGGCGCCTGCCGAGAAGCCGGCCCCGCCTGCCATTCAGCCGGAGAGCGAGGCCAACAGCCAACCGCATCTCCCACAGGTCGAGACCAAACCGGCGCGACCGCCGGCGGCGCAATCGCCGACGCCTGCACCGGCTCCCGCGCCAGCGGCCGCCGAAAGCCAGAAGCCGGTGCAGCGTGTAGGCAAGCCGGCGGCCAAGACGCCGGAACCGAGCCAGGCGGCTGAGAACAAGCCGGCGCAAGAGGCAAATCCGCCGGCGGCCAAGCCGAGCGTAAAAGAGCTCGTGGAGATGCTTTCCAAGTTGCCCAAGCCGGCGGCTTCCCCACCTCCAGCTTCGCAAAGCCAGGCATCGACGCAGCCGACGCCTCCGCCGGCCGAGCCGAAGGCGCAGACCCCAACACCTAGTCAGCCGGAAACGCCGATCGCGCCGGCACAACCAGCGCAGCAAGCGCAGACACCGGCGGCCAAGCAGCCCGACAACACCGACGTTGCCATCAATGTGCCCAAGCCGGCGCTTCCTTCAGCGGAAGACGACATGATCAAGTGGAACGACCAGCGCTCTTGGGTGCGTGATTTCAGCGGCGGCAGCTGTTTTTACGCGAACGTCACTTCCGGACCTGGCGCCACCCCGACGATCGAGGGATACGCAACGGCGGTGCAGCCCTTCGAACAATTGCTCAACGATTTCCAGACGAGGTTCCATGTCGAGCCGGACATCAGCGTGCGCCTGATCACCCCGCTGCAGTGCGGCGTGCCCACCTTCCTTCGCTTCCTCGACCGAAGCTCGGCTGCAAAGCCACAGCTTGTCCTCGACCGGACATCGGTCCCCGACGGATCGCCGGTCAGCGGCGCGCTGTATACGGGCGGCGGGCTTGTCTCGAACATCATGCTGATCGACCACAAGGGCATCGCCTTCAATCTCGATGACCGCATGGTGCCGCAGACCGACAAGGTGACCTTCAACATCCCGATCGGTCTCGCTGCCGCGGACAAAGCAGCCGGCAAGGCGGTGCCGCAGATCATGCTGGTGATCACCGGCCCCAAGGACATCCAGGCTGCCATGTTCTCCAGACCGACGCCGGCTTCGGAGCTTTTGCCGAGGATCCTCGAGGAGATCGAGGCTGATGGATCGCAGTTCTCCGCCACGGCCACCTATTTCCGGCTTGGCGGATAGCATGAACGCCGATGGACCTTCGCCGCCTGCGTTATTTGCACCAGCCCTCGCCACGCAAGCAGCGTAACCGGCTCCGATTGCCGGGCCGCATGACGCTTGCGGCGCTGCTCGGCGCGGCGCTGTTCTCGATCCTTTCGCCCGGCAAGGCGCATGCCGAATTCACCGTCTGCAACCAGACGCTCGACGTCGTCAATCTCGCGGTCGGACAGAAAGTCGACAATGCCGACCAGACTGACGGCTGGTGGACCATCGGCGCCAACCAGTGCGTCAACGTCATCCGCGAGGAGCTCACCAACCGCTATATCTATCTCTACGCGACGGACGTCTTCGGCCACGCGGTCCTCAACGGATCGACCGAGATGTGCATCGACCGGCGGCGCTTTTCGATCCGTGGCATCGAAGAGTGCTGGCAGCGCGGCCATATCGCGGCGCGCTTCGTCGAGGTCGATACGCAGGAGCAGGTGCGCTGGACCTACTTCCTGACCGGAAGCAGCCCGTGACGCACTCGATCGACACGAGCTTCAGGCAGAAGAAGCTGGCGCGCTTGGCCGAGCGCCGGCGCAAGCTCTGGCGCGGAATCCTTGCAGGGGCCGCAGCGCTCGCCGTCGTCGCTTTGGCCACCGGCTTCTACCTGACCAAGGACTATTGGTCGTTCGGCGACGAGGACGAGGAGCTGCATCCCGTCGAGAGCATGGAAGACGTGCCCCCCGATGCCTCGGTCTATGTACCGGCGATCATTGATCTCGCCGGCGATCCGATGTGGATCACGCTGGCGCCCGATGCCGACACCGCGACTAAGGGCAAGACCGTTGCGCGTCCGGCTGAGCTCGACAGTTCCGGGGCTTCGCCGGAAATCGAGATGCTGTCCGACGTGATGCTGAGCGCCAGCGAGAAGTTCATGACGACGATCCCGTCGACGCAGGAGGATTTCGCCTTCTTCCAGGCCCAGCGGCAGGCGGCCCCAAAGCCTTCGGGAATTCCCGAGGACCAGCAACCGGCACCGCCCGCTCCGGCCGCGGCGCCAGACGATCAACAGAGCGATCCGCAGGGCGACCTCGAGAACGACCTCCAGGCGGCGCCTGACGAGAGCGACGCCGGCCCGGCGCCCAAGGCCGACGCCGACGATCCCGAGGCCGGCTGGGGCGAGACCATCGACCAGGGGGAAGCCGCGCTCCCGGCTTTCAAGAAGACCGCGGTCGAGAACAACACGACCGTGGCGACCGTCGCCAGCGAATACCAGCGCTTCGAGGCGACCGAGGATACCTTCGTGAAGATCCTCAACGACCGCAGCCTGGACAGCGTGGCACTCGACGCGCATTTCTCCGCCGACGACGCGAAGCTTGCGGGCGAGGCGCTGAAGACGCTGTTCAACCGCGACGGGCTGGAGCCCGGCTTTGTGGTGGCCATGCGCGGGTTCCGGCCGAACCGCGAGACGACGATGATGTCGCTGATGCAGGTCTCGATCTACGCCAAGAATGTCTATGTCGGCACACTGACGCGCAATGCGGCCGGCGCCTTCGTGTCGGGCGTCGACCCCTGGGTCCGCGAGGATCTGTTCAACTATTCCGGCGCCTCCGACCAGGGCGGGCCCAAGCGGCAGTACCGCCTGCTCGACGCGATCTATTCGACGGCAGCGCGCAACAAGGTGCCGACCAGCGTCATCGGCGAGGCGATCATGTATCTGTCGCGGGGGCAGGACCTCGACGCCTTTGCCAGCGAGGACCAGCGCCTGGTGCTGATCTACTCGCAGACGCCGCGCGGCCAGGGCGAGATCTCCGGCCGGGTGCTCTATGTCGGCGTCCAGGGCGCGCAAAAGAGCCTCGACTGTTTCGTCTTCCAGCAGAGCGACGGCCAGTATGCCTGCGTGACGGGCGACGATCAGGTGCGATCGCTGACCGTCACCAACGGCATGGTCACACCGGTCGCCGGAGTGATGACCTCGACCTTCGGCCCGCGCAAGCATCCGATCCTCGGCACGGTTCGAATCCACAAGGGCGTCGACTGGGCGGCTCCGGTCGGCACGCCGATCGTGGCCGCCTTCGATGGCGCGATCTCCTTTCAGGGCGATGGCGGCGGCTACGGCAATCTGGTGAAGATCACGCATGCCAACGGCCGCGAGACGCGTTATGCGCATATGCAGAAATTCGCCATCGCCAGCGGGGTCGGCACCAAGGTGAAGGCCGGCGACGTCATCGGCTATATCGGCACAACGGGGCTTTCGACCGGCCCGCATCTGCATTTCGAACTCTATCAGAATGGCGAGGCCATCGATCCGCTGGGCACGGTCACTTCGGTCGCCACCGCCGTTTCCGTCAGCTCCGGCGGCTCAGGCGATTCCGCCGTCGAGACGCTGACCGACCGGATCGTGCACGTCGAAAGCGGCGGCAGCGCCCGTGCCAAGAACCCGCTTTCGTCGGCGACCGGCGCCGGCCAGTTCATCTCCAAGACCTGGATCCGCATGATGAACACCTATCGTCCCGATCTCGCCCGCTCGCTTTCGACCGCCGACCTTTTGGCGCTCCGCTACGACGCGACGCTGTCGCGCGAAATGGTGCGCAACCTGGCGCGCGAAGGCGAAGCCTATCTGCGCGCCCGCGGCCACCAGATCACCGCCGGTCGCCTCTATCTTTGCCATTTCCTCGGCATGGAAGGGGCGCATCAGGTGCTGGCGGCGCCGGGCTCGTCGCAATTGACCGCGGTTCTGGGATCAGCCGTCATCCAGGCCAACCCGTTCCTTACCGGCAAGACCGCCAGTTATGTCGTGGACTGGGCCGAGCGGAAAATGGGGCAGAAAGCGCCGCGCGCGGTGACCGATCAGGGCCAGCCGGCGACGACCACGACCGAAATCCGGCAGACGTCTCCCGAATTCGAAAAATACAAGCAGGCGATCGCCGCGCTGATAGGTTCGATCCAGAATACGCCGGGACCCGGCTGACCGTGGTCTTTTGGCTAAGGCACGATTTCGACGCGCGGTGAGCTGGAACATTTGAGAGGATTCGACGTTGCCGGCCATGGTCAAAAAGCAATCCAACGAAAACGGTTCGTGCTTCGAATTCGACGTCATGCGCGAAGCGTTCACGCGCTGGGTCGATGAGGATGAGATTCCTGAAGATCAATGGCGACCGCGCGCGACGAAGCTGGTTCGTATCATGACCGGGGACGATTACGTCGATCCCAACGTGGTCGAATGGATCATGCGTAAAAAACCCCAGCGCTGAGGGGGATCGGCGCTGGGGCTCTTTGGGCATGTACGCTGTACCGGCATGGCCGAATATCAGGCTGCGCTAATATCGTAAACGAGTGGTAAATTGCTTCCTCTAAACCATGGTCCCGAAAACCGGCTCCCACTTTTCGGGTCATGCTTTAGAACTGATCGAGAATGCGAGCCCTGCCTGTCGGCAGTCGCCCATCGGCAGTTCGCTAAGAGCTGAACGGCGCCGACCGCCCTATTGCGTCCTGATCCGCATTTCCACCCGGCGGTTGACCGGATCGTAGGGATTGGCGACGCGCGGATGCGACTTGCCCAGGCCGATCGGCTCGAGGCGGGTCGATTGAACGCCGTTCGCTGTCAGGAAGGCCGCCACCGATTGCGCCCTTCGCTGCGACAGGTCCTGGTTGTAGCGATCCGTACCGGTCGCGTCGGTGTGGCCTTCGACGACGAAGCTGAACGTGCTCAGCCTATTGTCCTTCAGCGCCTTGGCGAACTCGTCCAGCTCCGTGCGGGCGGTCTGGTCGAGCTGGGCCGAATCGAGGGCGAAATTGATCATCATGTCGAGGCTGCCCTTTTGGGGCGCCTCGTTCTTGTCGGCTTTGCTCTTGCACTCTTCTTCGGTTCCGACGCAGATACCGCGCGACGCGCCAAGATTACCCTGGCCGGCGAAGAACTTCACGATGTCTTCCGATTTCTGTAGCGGATCGGCATAAACGTGCGTTGAAAAAAGCACGGTCGCCAATGCCAAGGCTGAGCTGCCCCACCGCATGACCGTCACTCCTGTTTGAGCGGGTTTCGCTGGCGCGCACCATATCAAATCTTGAAGCGATTGTCTGTGAACAAGCGCACGTTGCCGATGGCCGCCACCTGCTAAAAGCTGGAGCATGATGCCGAAAAATATGAAGCGGTTTCGGGCGGCATCATGCTCTAGTTCTTTGATTTAGAGACGGGTTCATCCGGCTCTAGGCTTGACCGGCTCTCGGCTAACGGCTTGAGTGGTTGTCAGCTGGCTCTCGGGGTTTGGCAGCCATGGCCAACGAACTCGGATACAGAACCGCAAGGGATCTCTTTCTTGCCTGTCCCGCGATCGCCCGGGACATGAAATCGCCGGCCGCCAATCAATCCCCGCTTGAGTTCTGCCGCGCCCTGCTCGCCGGGCGCGTGCCGGAGGAGGCTGTCACGTTCTGTGCCTATCTCCTGCCGGAACGCGCCGCGGTCTGGTGGGGGCATGAATGCCTGAGCCATCTCTCAGAACTCCTTGCCGATAGGGACCTCGAATTGCTGGCGCTCGTCAATGACTGGGTCGGCGAGCCTGGCAATCCCCGTCATCGCATGGCGCTGGGCGACGCCGTCGATCCGTCGCCGACGACGCCGGCTGCTTGGATCGCTCTGTCCGCGGCGTGGCGCGACCCGGCCTTCGATATGCTGTCGACTGGATTTCCCGCCGCCCACGCCGTCAACGCCGGAATCCTGGCGGGGCTGGCGCGCGTCTCGACCGCGGACCGTTTTGGCGTGCTTTCGGCCTTCGTCGATATGGGCATCCAGATCGTGGAGATGGAGGCGCAGCGGCAATCGGTCGACGCGTACTAGGGCCTACCGCACACAGTCATTTGCAGCCGCCTTGCGCCCATCTGGCCAAAGCGACCTTGAAGCGCGTGCCGAGCGGATGCTGCAGGCGCAGCACGGAGATGTCGTTGGCGGCGAAATTCTTCGCCTGCTCGCAGAGGCGGGTCTCGTTCCACTCGTGGCAGCCGTCGCAGTGCTTGCCTTGCCAGACCGACTTGTCGAGGCCTTCGACCGGACTGAAAAGCGGTTGTCCCTTGATCAGTTGGGCTATGCTCTTGCCGTCGATTGCCGGGTCGCCGAACTTGACCGGGCGCTCGAAAAAGATCGGCCCGTCCGTCGCCAGCTTCGGGATTCTTTCACGCAGCGCATTGAGCGCAAGCTGATCGTCGGTCTGGCCGGACGCCGCGCCGGTGTTGCGCGTCCCGGAGCCCGCTTCGGCCTGAGGCGGGCCCGCCTCGCCGACAATCAGCGGCGCATTGAGATCGATCCTGTGCAAGACGACCTCGGTGGTCAGCGAGACGTTGATCCAGGGGCGCTGCTTGCCGGCGGTGGCCTTGAAGACATCGCTGGTCACCCTGTTCATCGCTTCGGTGATGGAGACGTTGGCTTCGCCGATATGCTGGAGCAGCGCCGTGGTGAACGGCGAGTGGTCGCCCGAACCGTCATAGGCGAGCTGGTTCGGACTTGCGGCGAAGGCGACAAGCGTGCCGGCGCCGCCATTCTCGATCGGAATTTCGGCGAGGCCGCTGCTAGCGCCCTTGATGCCGGCGGTCTTCGCCAGCACGTCGGCAAGCGGATTGTCGCGGCAAGCGTCCAGGAAAACCAGTCTTATGCTGGTCTCGCGCGACATCTGGCGCAGGACGAAATCGACCGAGACGGCCTCGAAATCGAGCGAGGTCTCGTCCTCGAGCGCGGCGTCGACCGGAAGCAGATAATTCTTGCCGGAGACCTGCAGGCCATGGCCGGCATAGAAGAAAAGCGCGATGTCGGCGCCCCGCACCTGCTTGGCAAACTGCGCGACCGTAGTCTGTGTCTGCTGCTTGGTGAGGTCGAAGCCGGAGACCACCTCGAAGTCGAGGTCCTTGAGCCGATCGGCCATGGCTTGCGCATCCCGCGCCGGATTGGCGAGCGGCGCCGCGTGCTGATATTGCGAGTTGCCGAGCACCAGCGCGACGCGCCGCCCGGCATTGGCGGCGGCCATCGTCAGAATCAGGGCAAGCGCCACAACTCCCAGAGCGCGAAGCAGGCCACCGCAAAAGGCGATCGGACCAGGACCCACCGCCACCTCAGTTGGCGAGCTTGCTGGCGGAGAATTCGATCCGCCGGTTGAGCGCCTTGTTCTTGGGCGTGTCGTTGGCGGCGACCGGCTTGTCCTCGCCATAGCCGGCCGAGCTTATCTGGTTGCGCGGAACGCCGTCGGCGACCAGCGCATCGGCGACCGCCTGGGCGCGCCGCTCGGAGAGCGCCTTGTTCGCCTCGGGCGATCCGTCGGAATCGGTATAGCCGGACACTTCGACCTTGAGGGCCGGGCATTTGCCGACGACGCCCTCGACCTCCGCCAGCAGCGGGCGGCTCTTGGCGTCGAGCCTCGCGCTCGCCTGGCGGAAATAGATGGCGCCGGTGCGCGAGAGCACGGCAAACCGGTTGAGGCATTCCTCGTCGCTGAAATTGGCTTTCGCGGCATCGGTGGCGACGGGGCCGACCTCGGCGGTCGAGGCCGCAACGGTCTGCACGGCGGCCGGCTTGGCGCCTTCGGCGGTGAAGACGAAATCGAAGGACACCGACGCCGTGGGCACGATGTTGGTCACGTTGGCCGCCTGCTGCAATTTGTCGATGTTGGGCAGGAGGCCGAAATCCTCGACATGGACCGCGACGGGCGCTTCCGAAGCGACGGAAACCTGGGTGTCGCTGATCATGGTGACGACGACGCTTGCCTCGAGATCCTTGTCGACGCCATGCAGGCTGAGGCGGAACGGCAGTGTCGTCTTCACGCGGCGCTTGGTAGGCAAATCGGCGAACGCCGCCGGATCCACCTTCGCCGTCACTTCGGCCGTCGGATAGGTGAATGTCTCGAAAAACAGGAAACGCATGCGAACGTTGCGCAGGTCGACGCCCGTATCGACGGAATTGAGGTCGAAGCTGATCCTGGCGCCGCCGGCGGAACTCAGCGTGCCGGTGATGTTCCTGATCTTGTTGGTCTCGACGATCGTGTTCTTCTTGACCGACTGGTAGGTGAGCACCGAAGCGGAAGGATCGAGCGTCCAATTCGGCGCGGCGCTCGCAGCCTGCGATCCGAAGACCAGCAGGGCGGCAACGATCAAGCCAAAAGCCGCCGCCTTGACTCGCATCTTTCGCCAGAATGCGACGACTTCGAACATGGAACGCCCCCGCCAGGACAACCCGATCTCGATACCGGCATGTGATCGGAGCATAGAGCACTTGCCCCGGCTTGGCGAGCGGTTACGCGGACTTGATAAACGACTCGGCCGCAGCTACCGAGTCC
>NZ_JAIUHT010000023.1:0-90062 GCF_020165255.1 Mesorhizobium sp. CA12 | reverse complement strand
AGCCCGTCTCGCTTTTCGGCTTCGGGGCCAATCGAGTGTCGCTCACGCGGCTCTCTTGAATTTCAACAGAGGGCAGATCTAGAAGCAAACTTCTTCGTCGCCAGCGGCGCACCGCCCTCGTTCGTGGGCCGTATATAGTCGCCGCCCGACCGAACTGTCAACAGCCTAGATCGCTCTTTTTTCGATTTCTCGTGGAGATGTCCAAGAAGGCAAAATTTGTGAGCTGGCTTGGTTGAATTTTGGCCGGCGCTTCCATTGCGGCGATACCCGTCACAACCGCTTCGCCGGGTGAATGCGGTCGCCCTAAAGCAGCCACCAGCACTTAGCCGAATGTCGATCGCCGCAGCCTTTTGACCTGCGGTTCGGAGCCTTTCTTCCAGCAACTCGGGCGTGATATTCCGGCCCGCGTAGAAGACGCCCAGATCAGCACGAATTCGCCGTCGACAGCGAAAACGATACTGACCGCGCGACGATACCCAATGATCCGCAGCCCGGCATGATCTCCACCCGCTCGGTGCCGCGCTGTGGAAATGTCGACAGGCCAAGGCAGAGATCGCGGATGCCCACAACAAAATCCCAGGCAACGCTGGCGACGCACGCTCGGCTATATCGTTATGAGTTGCTCGAGTTCGGCTTCCGCTTTCGGATGGAAGACAATCCGGTACTCCATCCCCTACTTGGCTTTCGCCTGCCGTGCGCGATGACGGAGCTCCAGCCGGGAAAACACCGTTTCGGCGGGAATACCCTTGGCCGGCTCCTGCTGAAGCTCGGCCCCGCGCGACGGGATTTCCTCACGCAGCCACTTCTCACGCTCCGCCTCAAAATCCTCGAGCATGCGCAGACCGGCGCGGACAACCTCGCTGGCATTGTTGTAGCGGCCCGATTCGAGCTGCTTTCTGATGAAGAGCTCATAGTGCTCGTTCAAAGCGAAGTTGGGCATCGAGGCGTCCTCCAGAAGATATGGGCTCGGGCGGGAGGTATAGCAATAGATAGCAACAATTAGCAGTTTGGTTGATTCGATTCCAATTCGCCCGTCGCGATTCGGTGGGCCCAACAGTACCCGAATCGGCAGAGATCAAAATTTCGGGTCGATACGCCGGCGCCGATCGAGGATCGCTAGGCGGCCGATTCCATGACCTCTGCGCCATTTCGAGGCAGCTGAGACGCGGGAGCCGGCTGAGTTTAAAACTCAACCGGCTAATATTATTTCGTGCTTGGTTGCACGCCGATCCCTGAGTGCGCTGCCACGCTCACTTTGACGTCCTCGTCGCCCGCGGTTCACGATTCCAGCTAGCGAGCAGCGCCATGACGAGCGCGCCGATGCGGGTCGATGTTGGTTGAATGATTCGGTTTGGTGAGAGCCCTGACCTTCGTGTCCGTCCTGCGATCACAAACGCAAACGGCCCGCGAGGAGCGGGCCGTTTTGTTGTTTGGTTGCGGGGACCCGCAACCCGTTTTGTCATAACACCGTCAGACTCTTGATTTTGGTCGGGTTTGGCGAGTTCCAGGATGCCGAACAGCTCGCCGCGTAGTTCGGCATGGACCTCCCCGCGCATATCGCCGGGCGTAAGCACGATCTCTCCGATTAACGATCGCAACTCCTCAGCGGCCGGACGTCCGTCCTCATGGTCGGCTAGCGCTTGGGTGAATTGCTCGACCCGCTTGCGGTAGAGAGTGGCGACGTTGGGATGCAGGTCCGGCACGTCAGTGGGCGCCACCGCCAGCCTCGCGGTGATCTCCGCCTTCTGCCTCTCCAGGTCTTCCATCCTTGCTTTCATCGAAGGTTGGTATAGGCCATCCTCGATCGCGGCCATGATGCCGGCGATGGCGCGCTCGATCTTGTCGAGTGCCTTGCGGTCCTGTTCGCCTTGCGCGCGACGCTCCTGGTTGAGGCGGTTGGTCTCCTGCGCATAGGCTCTGATCGCCTCGGCCACGGCATCGGCCGAGACGAGCCTTTCCTTCAGGCCTGCGAGGACGCGCCGTTCGATCTTCTCGCGGGTGATGGTGCGGCCGTTGGCGCAGATGCCTCGGCGCTGATGATTGAGGCAGGCATAGCGCTCGCGCGTGAACAGGCCGTAGCGTCCGCCGCAGCAACCGCAGGTGAGCAGGCCGGAAAGGAGGGAGACGGGCCGCTTCATCGTGTGCAGCTTCTTGGCCCGGGCCTTGCGCGTGGCTATCGCCACCGCCTCGAACTGGCTGGCGATGGATTTCTGCCTCTCCTTAACGGCCTGCCACAATTCGTCCTCGACGATCCTGAGATGCGGCACCTCGGTGCGAATCCATTTGGCAGGCGGATTGGGCCGCGACACGCGCTTGCCGGTGGCGGGATCCTTGACGAAGTGCAGGCGGTTCCAAACCAGCACGCCGGTGTAGAGCTCGTTGTTGATGACGCCGGTGCCCCGGATGACATGCCCGCGCACGCTGGTATCGCCCCAGTGCCGGCCAAGCGGGCCTGGAACGCTCTCCTTATTGAGGTCGACGGCGATTGCCTTCGGGCTCTTGCCTGCGGCGAATTCGCGGAAGATGCGGCGCACGATGGCCGCTTCCTCCGGCACGATTGCACGGTCGCCCCTTATGGGCTCGCCCGCGCCATCCAGTTTCTTCAGCACCCGGTAGCCATAGCACAGCCCTCCTCCGGCCTTACCCTTCTCCACCCTCCCCCGCAGGCCACGATGGGTCTTGAGAGCAAGGTCTTTCAGGAACAGCGCATTCATCGTGCCCTTGAGGCCGACATGCAGTTCGCTGATCTCGCCCTCGGCCAAAGTGACGATGGCAACGCCGGCGAATTTGAGATGCTTGAAGAGGGTGGCGACATCTGCCTGGTCGCGACTGATGCGATCGAGTGCCTCGGCCAGCACCACTTCGAAGCGGCCGCGCTGCGCATCGCGCACCAAATGCTGGATGCCCGGCCGCAGCACTGTGCTGGCCCCTGAGATCGCCGCATCCTCATAGGTTCCAGCCACGCTCCAGCCCTCACGCGCTGCCTGCTCGCGGCACAGCCTCAACTGGTCCTCTATGGAGGCATCCCGCTGGCTATCGGAAGAATAGCGGGCATAGACTGCGACACGAGTCATGGCGGCGGATCCTCTCTCCTATTCCCAAGGCGGTCGCCATCAAGCCCCCTGCCCTCTTCCTTTCGGCGGCCCGGCCGATTGTCGTTGGCCACCTGCCCCGCCTCGAATGCCTCCCGCGCTAGCCGCCGGCCGATCAGTCGGGCGATGTCCAACACGACACGATCCAGCTTGGCCGCCGCCATGTTTTCAGGGGGACTCTCGGGGCTGACGAGGTCGCGGTTGTCGTTCGCCGGAAGCAAAGCCTGTGGCCCGGTGCTGGTTTCCTCCGACATGCCGGTCGCTCTCCCAATAGTGGATCGACCTGCCATCGGGGACCTTTGGACGGCGATGAAAAGCACCAAGTTCATGTCGTAGGGCAACAGCGTGCAATCACTTGCGCCGTGCGGGTTCATCTTAATCGTCAGGGTCGGGGTTGCAGGCGACAATTGTAAGCGGGCGAGTCACAGGACCGCTGCATCGCCATAGTACTCCGCGTCTCCTTCTTCTTTCAGCGCCGCGACCAGCTTAACTGCGGACTCCCAATGCCTGGCAACATCGCGCCGCGTCTTTTCCCGGCTGCGGCGACCAACCGGCAAATCTCCCGCGATCGCCTTTAAGTCACGCAATACGGAAGCTATGTGCGGCCACGGGAAGTCGGTTGGGTCACCAATATCCCGATCGGCACCCAGGATCATTTCTAATTTGGCGATGACGCCGACGAGCGATGTAGCCGCGACTTCAGGGATTGAATCCTGAAGCTTCAGAGCTTCGGTCATCGCAAAGACCTCGGCTTCGCAAGCTATGAGATGCTCAGAGTCTAGACCCGTAGTAGACACTGATAGTTGCCACGACATCGGCTCGCCCGCGGTCAATACCTGAATTCCGGTATTGGCGAGCATTCGCGCCTCCATCCGCTGCTGAATTCGACACAACAGCAATGAGGCATATCGAGCTCGTTGCCACTCCCTCCATAGTCCCAAAGCGGAGTCTGTGGCTTGGGACTCCGGCCTCTCGAGCTCATCGCGTTGGCGGCCGATGACGAAAGGCAAAGTCGTGGTATTGTCGGAATCAACCATGATCCGAGCTCCAAACAGCTTGGGTTGTGGTCAGGCCGAGCGACGTGTTCGTGCACGTTGTTCGGCCGCAAATCGAAAACCACAATTTACGTACATACCGTACATTACGGACATACTCATTGTCAAACACGCCGGATACTATTGATAACAAAACTGAGCGCTTCGAGCTGCGGCTTACGAGCGACTTGCTTGCCCGCGTTGACGAATGGCGCCGAAATCAGCCCGATCTTCCCACCAGATCGGAGGCTTTCCGCCGACTTGTAGAAGCTGGTCTAGGCTCTAAGACAACCGGTAAGCTAGGCGGCACATGACTCAAGAGGAGTTGGCAGAGCGCTCCGGTCTGACCGCCCGCTATATAGGTGCCATTGAACGCGCTGATGTTTCGGCAAGGCACGGTTCTTGGGCGCATCGCCGACGCGCTAGGAATGGAGCCGGAAGCACTCATTCGCAACGCGAAAAGCGGTCATTCTGAATAGGCCCACGCATACGCCGCTCGCGAGCGCGCCGTAAACAGTGCTGTAGCGAGCGAGCGGCGGGTTTGCGCCTCTTTTGGTTGTTCAATTGGTTTATGGCGTTTGCCAAAAGGGGACGTTTCCGATAGGCCGCAATGAGCTCGAGGCGATCGCGGCGAGCACCGCTTGCCGCTTCGGCAAAATCGGTTCATCGGGAGCGAACTGAGCGCAAGCCAAGGGCGTATATGCAACGGTCACCGCCATCACGAGTTCTCTCGCCAGTTCGCTATCAGCCATGTCGTCGGTCGCCGTGCAGGCCAGTTCGCCGATCCTCATGTCATGAAACTCGTTGTTACTGTTTTCAGCTTTTATGATGGCGCGCAGTTTAGCCAGAGCCGTGACCCGATCGACAAGCTGCGTTTCGGGATCGTGCAGCAGTTGCAAGCCGTGAACCTCCTCGAGGCGCTTTTCATCTGGCCATTCCCTTGGCAGCACGCTTTGATCGCGGCATTGCTGGCCGCCCACCAAACTCGGCTGCGGAGTATACCTCCTCCGACGGTTTTCGATCCGGTGGGAAGCCCATGTCGTGCCACCCTTCGACCGCAAACGAGCCCTCTGCAGCTTCCACGGCTTTTATTCGGGCGCGATCCAGCACTTCCTTTGCCGCTGCAATACCGCGCGCCCAGCGCCGCCCGATCACATTATGATTGATTGCGGAATTCACACGCTTGTCGCACTCTTCGCGCTTCGTAGCTTTCGAGGAGGAAAGGCTATGTTGTATCCCGGCCAAGTCGTCACGAGTGACGAACTCGACATGCTCACCCGCGTCTACAAGACCATCAGCCAGGAGCGGCATATTCCGGCTGACAGCCCGCGATGCGAGAAAGTGGCGGCTCACATTTTCAAGCTCTTCATGAACGGGCTCACGGACGAGGATGAACTGCTGTTTGCTGTGCGTAACCGCGGCCCTCTTGTACCGGCCCACCAGATCGAGCAGGTACACGTGAGCTAGTCGGTATGCGCTCCGGCACCGGCTTCCGCGCTTCACGCAGCAGCTTAACCAGCAATTCGTCCCACTCCCGCTCATAAGCGGCGGGGCAACGCGCTTCATACTCCGTCATTTGCCCACTCCAAGCAGGCCGTTACTGCGGGCTCTGGCGAGCGCAGCCATTCGCTGGCCATGGGCAGCCTGGGATCTGGTTCCAAGAATTGATGACACGCTCAAAACGTCCGCTTTGCGCCTGATGTCGGCCATTGGAGCCAGCTTGCCCCCGCCCGTAAGCAGACATCGCTGCTCAAAAAGTTAGGCATGGGAGCCGCGGGAGGCGAGAAAAAGCGGCAGCCGGCGTTCTGTACGGGCCACGTCTCGCCGTACTTCTCCATCGGCTCGGTAATGAATTCAGCACCTCGGGCTTGCCATAGTTCATGGCAGCCGTGGATATCGGCAACGCGAATGTTCAGAAAGCTGCTGGCTAAATTGGGATCGCCGGGAACATCAAGCATGACGGACGGTTTGTCGGGGGTAGGCCCACCCCCGACGTTTACGATCAGCCAAGTATTCGCGATCTGAATGTAGCCGGGCGCACCACTGCTATCTCCCAGGCTCAGAATGCGGCCTCCGAAGACCTTCTCGTAAAACCGCGCCGAACGACCGATGTCGGCCACTGTCAAAAAATGCGCGACGGTAAAGCCCTTTTGCGGGGGCATTGCATAGATTTGATCCGCTACGATTGCTTGGGTCATCCGGGACTCCCATTGAGACAAGGTTCAAATCTTCGCGACCTTCCTTGGCTGCCGATCCTGCGCGGGCGTCTCCTTTGCAAATCGGCAGTTGTGAGCAGCCCGTGGCAAGGGAACGTCGCAGTGCCGACCGAAGCACCTACCAAGTCGCGGCCCTTCAGACCCACGAAGCACGGCTATACGTGGCCGCTATTGCAGGGCGGAATTTGCACACGGGATCATTTCTCCTCCTGGGCGACAGGCAGTAGAGAACCGGAGATAGCCGAAATGATCGTTCTGACGGTTAGCCACAGGATAAGCAGGTTGACGCCAACAAAAACCGGCAGAGCAAGGACCGTCGCAACATTCGTGTCGCCTCGAACAGCCAGCTTTTCAATTGACGTTGCCAATGCTGTGGCCCCGAAGCTGACACTCCAAAGTCCGGCGGAGAAGCGTCGTAGGATCCGTGAGAGAATGGCGCCAACGACAATTGCTTGCAGAAGCGCGTAACCCACGAGGGAGTGGACGAACACGTCTCCAGCGGTACCCGACAAATCAGCGTAGGCCAGTGAGCACACCGCCGGCGGCGCCAGTTGGACACCCATCGTCGATCGGATCTGGCTGGCTAGCGGCTCACCAAAATAGAGCCGGCCAAACAATAGCGATTCGGTCGCCAGCCATGAGAAGAGTCCCGCCCCTAACGCCAGCTCGGCCCAGTCAAACCAGCCAAATGTCGACAAGCCAATACTCAGGACAAAAGAGGCCGCGGCAACCGGCAAATATAGGGCAGGGGTCGCGTCGGACATCGAAATCGTCCCCCGCCAGATCATTTGGGTCCGCCAGATGCCGTAGCTTGCTGCGAGCACACCTCCCGTAGAAAGCAGCACGACTGCCCCAATCTTGCTGTAGGGCAACATGCTCACTGCAGTGAGCATCATGCCGACGCCCGCCAGACCAGGGAAGCAATTCTGAACGGGATTGGCGAGCTCTGCCCGCATCGCCAATGGAGCCAGCGACAACTTCAGAATGTAGAGTGTCAGAAGGACTGCCCACAGGCACGCGGCAAGCAACACCAACGCCACAACAATCCCCTCTGGAGCCGCCCAGAGCTGATGCGCCAACTGCCACGAACCAGCGAAGGAACTTGTCCCCAGGCCGATCGCAAAGAACGAAGCGGGAAACCGCGCTATCAGAGATTTTTCCATGGGCGGAGTGATCATCCCCCCGTGCTCGGATGCCACCGCTTCGTCCAACGCCAACCCACTTAGTGGTGTGATGCCTTCAGATATGGACGGCTTTTCCATTGTTGCTCCTCACGGTTTCCGGCTCGGGTGAGAGGGGATTGGCACAGCACACCTGCGCCGGACGCTTCACGATTGGGCTGCGCGCAGTGTCTCGTCAGCTTGTTGCGGGCAATCGCAATGTCACGGTTGTGCCCATCCCGAGCACGCTCTCAATATGCACGCTTCCTCCGGACTCTTCGGCGAAACGTTTCACCATCGGCAGGCCAACACCACCAAAGCCTCCGCCCTTTGTCGTGAAGAAGGGATCAAACGCCCGGACCACTGTCTCGCCGGTCATTCCAATTCCGGTGTCCCGAATGCGAATGGCGACCTGACGAAGGCTTTCCGGGGCAAAGGCGTCGACTGAGATCAAACCGCCGTCAGGCATTGCGTCACGAGCGTTGAACACAAGGTTCAGGACCGCGTTCTGCAAGCCTGCCCGATCGCACCTTACCAAGGGGAGGTTGGAATCTACCCGAAACTCAAAACGAACGTTTTCATATCGAGCGCTTCGGACGAGAGATTCAATCTCGACCAGGCAGACGCTTATGTTCGCCTGCTCGACATTGCCCTGAATCTCCCGGGCCGTCTTGATCGTCTGCCTGACAAGGCCGCCCGCTCGATCCAATGCGGTTCTGGCGCCGGCAATTACAATATCAATTCCCGGAACCGCTGAGATGCTGGGCTCGCGAGCCAGATGGTTCAACGCAGAGGAAGCCACCTGGATGAGATTGCCGAGGTCATGGACCACCCCCGCCGTGGATAACTGCGAAGGCACGCGACCCCCATGAACGACGCCTGGGCTGAGAGATATGTCATCGTCCATCTCTGGTCCTGACATTCCATTCCTCCGTTTGCCCGCTCCACAGTCTTGCGTCAGTCCCAGCACACAGCCCGACCTGCGCTGCAATCCAGCAATGAATCTGACGCCAGAAACGGCTCTTGCTTGGCCCCGCTTCAAAGAACTCCTGCGTACAGGCCCGCCCCGATCGCGACGCAGAGCGCGCCGCTCGCGCGACTGAGGGGAACTGACGCAGAGCGCTGCAAGGCGAGCGCCAATCCGATTCCGATTGCTTGCAAGACCGCGGTGGCAGACGCAAATCCCGCAACGAATTCAACCCCATTCACGGTCTCAGGCAACTCAGTTCCATGGGCGTGACCATGCAGCAGCGCAAAAAGAGCAATGATGGCAGCTCCGATCCATACCGGCGGATTTACCGCCGACGCCACCATGAGCCCCAGGATGATCACCGAAGCCAGGATGCCGGGCTCCACCAACGGCACAGTGATGTGCGCCAGGCCAAGAGCGCCGCCAATCAGCATCACCACAAGGAAGGTCAACGGCCACACCCACAGCGCACGGTTTCCCTTGGCGGCGGCCCACATCCCGACGGCCACCATGGCCGTGATGTGATCGAGGCCCGTGAGGGGATGACCCAACCCTGCGTTAAAGGAAACGACGGAATCAACGCCGGGGTGGGCAAAGGTTGGCGTTGCCAAGGCGAGGGTTACAGTTATCAAAATCAGGATCAATCGCATGTCTGTCTCCTCAGTGAAGCACACGAGCGGCGTTCGGCCGGGTAGTGGACCGAACAACACCCAGGGAACATCTCCAACCCTCAAAGGTGCGGGTTGTGCGGCGACCCCAGGTACGGGAACTCGGCAAGCAGGTCGCGGTGCGGCCCCACTCCATCCCCCGGAACCCCGCCGTTCGTGAAAATGGCCATAAAGAAATCCGCGGCATCGTCAGTCAGGCTTCTGCCGTTTTCCGGGAATGACGCAGGTCGTGACGGGTCGTAAACGAGAATGTCGGGAAGCAGTGTTCTTGCCACGCGCTCTGCTTCAGCAGGCCGGTATCCTCCCGAGTGCTCAAGGGTGTGCGCGAACGTCTTGATGAACTGGTTGTCGTCTGCCGGCTCGGCAGAGAGATAGTCCTCTCTCTGCTCGCCGGGGAGGAACACTGCCTGCTGGGGTCGAGCACCACGTTCAACCTGTATCCAACGGTCGCCCTGTCTGTCCAAAATGCGGGCCCACAGACCAATGGGCTTGGAACCCAGCGCGGAATTGGCTACTTCCAGCACGATGCTGCAGATATCCTTGTCGGCAAAGAAATCAGCCCCCGTGAACTGCAAATCGGCGACGGCCCCGAGAGTATCGAAGAAAAACGGTTCGCTTCGCCAACCCGCGAAGAAACGGTAATCGCCTGCTTCCGTCACCTCGGCATCGCTTCCTGTCGAGACTGGTGCCGCCGTGACGATGACCTCCCCGCCGTCGTCGACCCCAGCCGCCAAGGCGCCTTCCACACGACGCATGGAGGCGATCTGCCTTCCTTCCGATAAGGACGCAAAATTTATTCGATACGCGACATCGGCGACCGCATCGCCGTTTGTGTCGATCTTCAGCTCGTACACCGCGTCGGGGGCGAATGGCTCCGCGGTTGTGGAATGAGGATCAATCACCGTCGAGGATGGATGCACATTCATGATGAGGATCGACTTGCTCGCGTCTCCTGGTTTGGGGAAGGCATAAATGTCAGTGAGGTCCAAACGTGCGTCTCCGCGGGGAAAGCCAAAGTCAGGACCTGAATAATGATGGGACATAATCACATTCTCCAAACGGTAAACCAAAGCGGAAGCCGAAAGCTACATTTATCCGGAGACACGAGGGTACCATCTGTAAACCGTGACCAAGACAACATCCATCGGCAACTTCAACGGGACAAACTGTGGCAGCGCCACGAGACAGAATATATTGAACGATGGTATCTCCAATACTTTGGTCTCGGTCGCATCGGTAGGCCCGCGATGGTACTTACGGTGGTAGTCATCCGAAGGCATCCTCGGTGAATGTTGGCGGGCGGTGCAGCCCGCGATTGCCGACGGAGAAGGAGGGAGCATGGCTCGCTTGCTATCGGTCAATGTGGGATTGCCGCGCGGCGTTCCATGGCAAGGCAAGATCGTCGACACCGCCGTTTGGAAAGCGCCAGTCGAGGGCTCCTGCCAGGTGCGACGGCTCAACATCGACGGCGACCGGCAAGGAGATGTCGCGGGGCACGGTGGCGAACAACGCGCCGTGCTGGTTTATCAAATCGACTCTTATCGGTTCTGGCAAAGAGAGCTAGGTCGCAACGACTTCGTTTACGGTCAATTTGGCGAGAATTTCACGGTCGATGGCTTGTCAGATCATGAGATTTGCATTGGCGATCGCTACCGCATCGGCAGTGCGCTGTTGGAAGTGACGCAGCCGCGCGTCACCTGTTACCGTGTTGGCATCCGTATGAATGAGCCGCGTATGGCCGCGCTGTTGGTCGCGCATGGCAGGCCTGGTTTTTATCTGCGCGTACTGGAAGAAGGCCAGGTTCAGGCGGGAGATGAAATCACTCGGGTGGAAATCGGCCCAGAGGCGATGACGGTCTCCGAGGTGGACGCGCTGCTTTACACGCCCAGCCATCCGCGGAGCCAGCTTGAGCGCGCACTGCGCATTTCCGCGCTGAGCCCCGGTTGGCAGGGATCATTCCGGGCACTTCTCGCACAAGCCGAGAAGGGAACCACGACGGGAAATGCCGGTCTGGACCCTGTCTCCGGACCGCCACCGGCATGGCTGGGGTTCCGGCGGCTGAAGGTAGCTCGCAAGGTCCACGAAAGCCGGACTGTGGTGTCGTTGGTCCTCGAGCCTACGGGTGATTCTCATCTGTACGCCGCGATCCCCGGCCAGTTTGTCGTGCTACGCCTCGCGGTTTCGTCCGATAGCCCAGCTCTTATGCGCAGTTATTCTTTGTCGAGCGCACCAGGGGATCGATGCTATCGGATAAGCGTAAAGCGGGAACCGCATGGCGAGGCGAGCGCCTTTATAGACGAGAGCGTCCAGGTTGGAGATTTCCTGGACGTCAGCGCGCCACGCGGCAATTTCATCCTCGGGGACGAGGATCGCCCGATAGTGCTGCTGAGCGCCGGCGTGGGCGTTACGCCTGTGATGTCGATGCTTCACGCATTGGCAGCCCGAGAGTCGACGCAAGAAGTTTAGTGGTTCCATGGGGCTCGTTGCGGCCGCGAGCATCCTTTCGCCGAAGAGGCCCGAAACCTGCTCGAGGTGTTGACCCGCAGCCATTCCCACATACGCTACAGTTCGCCCGATCGCGAGGACAGGTTAGGTGTCGATTTCGACGCTATCGGACGCTTGGATGTGCGCGCACTCCAAGATCTGGGTGTGCCGCCAGATGCCGACTTCTACATCTGCGGACCATCGGTGTTCATGAGTGGCATGACTGCCGGTCTTGCCACATGCGCCGTCGCCCCTGCAAGAATCCATACCGAAGTGTTTGGCCCAGGTCCTTCGACGACGCCCGGGATAGCCAGCGAGCCATCGCGATCGCCGCATCCGCTGGTTGAAGCTCCCAACGCGGGCCCCCGTGTTTCTTTTGCCCGGAGTGGCTTGAGCGTCCGCTGGGGATCACGGTTTCAGAGCTTACTTGAACTTGCCGAAGCCTGCGACGTGCCCACGCGATGGTCATGCCGAACTGGCGTCTGCCATACTTGCGAGACGGGACTCGTCACTGGGACCGTCACCTATAGCCCCGAGCCAATCGACCCGCCGGCGACGGCCAATGCGCTGATTTGCTGCTCGCAGCCGGATGGGGACGTCGTTCTCGACCTTTGATCTGCCCCGGGGAATTTCGACACCGGAGCTATCGCTCGCAGCATTGGAAATCTCCGCGCGTGGCCACTACGTCGGGAGCGGGCCACCGGTCTGTTCCGCCACCATGAACTGCGCGTAGCAGTCGGGCCAGTTGTCGTCACGCTGGCCGCCAGTCCGCCTTTCATGCTCGACATGTGCCGAAGCCGCCCGCCGCAACGCAGCGGCAAGCTCCGAAAACTCGAGAATGTCGTGTCCTGCGCGTCCTCGCGACCAGGCAATCGGTGCGTGATCTCCTGCAACAGCCACCATTGCCATCGGGATCAGCGAATGTGGCAAAAGACGAATAGCTGCGCGCCTCTGGATCTCGGCCGCCGATAGGTGGCTGGCCTGGGCCGGCCCGATGATACACCTCGCTAGCGTCGACCCCACGCGCCACGAGTTCAGCGCGTGCCGCTTCGATGTCGGGGACGACAAGGTAAATTACCTTCGCGGACCCAGGCTCGGCCGAAGTTAGGCCCTTGCCGAAGTGCACGCAGCACGCTGAGCCCGGAGGGGTGAATTGAACAACGCGGAACGCATTGCCGACGACAAAGTCCGCATCGAGCCTCCAGCCCAGACGGCTGTAGAAACTCTTGGAGCGATCGACGTCGGAGACACCGATGACGATGGCCTCCAGCTTCATCTCGATGGTGGCCCTTTCGCAATTTCAGTCGCAGTTGCAACGCTCATTGCATCATTACTCACGTCAATCTCCTCGGGTTGGGCCTTCGGACACTTTGGACGTGCGAAAACGAAGACCGGTCAACTGCATCAATCGAGCCATGGCGTCGCCGAATGCCATCCTCCGGCCGTCATACCCGCCTAGCCCGGCGGACTGAGCCAACGCCGGTTCGATACGCTGGTCGCGCTCCCATGCTTGCGCCGTGCCTGGAAGCGCACCGACGATTCCGACACGTGCAGTCGCGGCAACCAGCTGGCGCTCCGAGGGAGTCAGCAATCTCGTTCCTGCCACCTCGGGCTCTATCGTTAGGCTCGCTTGAGACACCATCCGACCCCAATGGAGATAAATCCACCGCACGTTGGTATAGGCAACCGCCGGCGACGCCGATTACAGTCGAATCTCGGCAACTCCTGGCGAAGAGGCGCCTTGGACATTAGGGACTCCAAAAGGCCGGTACCCGCACCAATCTGGGCATTTGTCCGGCAGCCCATTCCAAAGTATCGGCGATACCATCGAACAATGGTGAACTCGCAGAAACGTTGATACTTCACACTCCATCTGGACTTGCTCCAGTGAATCCATGGTTGGGTAAACATTGTGGTTACCGATATTGCTGGTAACGCATATCAACAAAGGGAAGGAGTTTATCATGAATATCAGAGGTGTGTGCTTGGGAGCGGCGTTTTCTCTTTCGGCGTCCAGCGGGATTGCTGCTGCGGGGGCTCTTGACGTCATTGACCCAATCAACCAGCTGCAGCCCCTTCATACCGGTTCGATCAGGGAAACGGGACACACAAGTCCCGTCATGAGATCGCGGTTCAGGGCGGCGCTGGCCACTCTCCCGAACACGAAGCGCGAGGCGATGATGAGGGAATGCCAGGACGCTGGAATGACGAAGCCCTATGCGGAGTTCTGCGCCGACTTGAATGCGCTTGCCGGCTCGTGATCTTCCAAGCCAGGGCGCGATCCCTGTTCGAGCCGAACGATGGCGGGCCGAGTGCCCGCCATTTGTTTGCGTGGAGAGTTCCATCCAGTGACATTAGGGATGGGACTGTTTACCTCTGCGTCAGCTGGGTAAACGGGGGCAACTGATCCACGTGGCGTTTGAACACTTCCCCATGCGGTAATCGTCCCATGTGAAGCGTGATCTGGCGCAGACAGTTTGGCTATTGAGCACCGCTGAGCCGCGCAGCCATGTTCACCAGGTCCGCGAGCGAGCGAGCTCTCATCTTACGCATGGCCTGACCGCGGTGTGCTTTCACGGTTATTTCGCTGATGCCCAACTCAAACCCGACCTGCTTGTTCAACAGACCGGAGACGACCAGTGCCATGACCTCCTGTTCGCGACGGCTGAGCGACGCGTGCCGATCCCTGAGCTCGTGCAATTCCGAACCAAGAGCGAGTGAGGTCTTGCTCCATTCCAGCGCTGACTCAACCGCCGCCAGGAGCTCTTCGTCACTAAATGGTTTTGTTAGAAATTCCACCGCACCGGCCTTCATTGCCTTAACGCTCATTGGCACGTCGGCATAGCCTGTGACAAAGATGATCGGCATGTCGGTGCGACCGACAGACAAAAGCTTTTGCAGGTCAAGCCCGCTGAGATTGGGGAGATTGATGTCAAGAATCAAACAGTTTGGAACCAGCGCCGGGGGGCAGTTGAGAAATTGCTCCGCCGAGGCGAACGTCTCCGGCCGCCAGCCTGCGGAGCCGATCAGCGACTCAAGAGATTCACGTACCGAGATGTCGTCGTCAACGACGAACACGACAGGCGTTCCTTGTGACATGGATGCCGACTTTGCCCCAACGCCCAGTTCAGTCGCCAAATTCGGATGCATCGCAGAGTATCCTTCTCGCACATCGTTAACAACCACCGCGTTCAAGGTGCACGTAGTGCCGAGCTAAGCGCCGCCTGAAGGGCTCGGTCGCTGAAAGGCTTGAACAGACACTCAACCGCACCCTGCTCCATCAGACGCGGCCGGACCGTGCTATCCTTCCACGCTGTTATGTACACAATCGGAATTAGCTGTCCGCGACGCGCCAGCTCAAGTTGCAGTTCAGGCCCCGTCATTTCGGGCATCGCTACGTCAAGAATCAGGCACCTGGTCTCATCAACGCTATCCGATATGAGAAACTCATTTGCTGAAGAGAACGTCTTCACGCTGAAACCGAATTCCTTGAGCAAATCTGGCAAAGATTCGCGCACGGACCGGTCATCGTCGACCACAGAAATTAGTACATGCGCAGTCTTCATCTAACCCCCACTGATTTTTTATCATTATGGGCCACATCCATATCTTGCATCAGCAGGGCCGCGGAAAACTCGGGCACGGAAAAAGAAAACGTAACCCCTGGCCCATCATTTGCGGCTGCCCACAGGCGCCCACAGTGACTGTCGATAATGGATCGACTGATGGACAATCCTATTCCCATGCCGTCACTCTTGGTGGTGTAGAAAGCTTCGAAGAGACGGTGGGAGCCGTCTGGACCGAATCCAGTGCCCGTGTCCTGTACCGACAGCCGCACATGACCGTTCGCCTCCGGCTCGGTCCTGATCATGACCTGCCTGGGACGATCTTCGATCTCGCTCATGGCGTCGGCCGCGTTGCGCAACAAGTTCATGATCACCTGCTGGAGTTGGACTCGATCCCCCGCGACATGCGGTAGCCCTTCGGCCAGTTGGGATTGCAGAACCACGCGACTGTCACGAATGTCTCCTGACGACAGTGCCAGCACCTCGCGCACGGCCTCATTCAGATCCACAGCCTCTATTATCGGAGCCCTCTTGCTAAAAAGCGCGCGCAGCCGAGCGATTACATCCGCCGCCAGGTTGCCGTCGCGTATCGTACGACGCGCCGTCTCGAGCGCGCCGTCGATATTCGGCGGATTGGCGGCCAGCATGCGCAGGCACGTGCTAGCGTTGGTGACAATGCCGGATAGCGGCTGATTGACTTCGTGCGCGATTGACGCCGTCAAGGTTCCAAGGCTTGAAACCTTCGATACGTGTGCAAGTTCAGTCCGGGCCTTCCCAAGCGCTTCCTCTGCGCGTCTGTGCTCTGTCACGTCTTGAACCGCGGCGAGGCACTCCAGCCGATCGTCCTGGCGACGCACGACGCGGCCGAAGGTGCGCAGGAATTTGACGCTGTCGTCCGGCATTCGTATTCGGATCTCGTAGCCCAGATTACCCTCACCGGCGCGAACCCGTGCCATTTGCGTTGATAGGGATGGAATGTCGTCCGGATGGATTCGATCGAGAATTTGGTTCATCGTCACTGGATGCGCAGGGTCAAACTCGAAAATGCGATAGAGCTCCTCGGAAAACGCGATTTCATCCGTATCCACACGCCATGAAAACGCTCCGGTCGAACTCAGACGCTGAGCTTCGGAAAGCAATGTTTCGGTTCGCCTGAGTGCGGCCTCGGTGAGCGAGCGCTCGATGGCAATGCTGGCTATCTGCGTGGCATGCGCAATTAGATCCTGCTGGTGTGGTGATGGCGACGAGGGCTTTCGCTGAATGATGCAGAAGGTGGCCAGCACCCGCCCTTCCTTGGAACAGACCGGCGTGCTCCAGACCGATCTATATCCGTGTCGCAGCACATGGGACCTGACTGGCGAGTTATACCAGCGAGGATCCCGCTCAATGTCCTCTGTAACGACCTGTACTTTTTCAACGGCCGCTATGCCGCATGGCAGCAAATCACCGCTTAGAGGCGTACCCGCGATTGGATCGCTGTAGGCTGAAGGCAGGGAAGGAGCCACGGCGTAGGCAATTGTCAGGCTATCCTGATCGAACATGTGAACATCACAGAAACAGTCAGGGGCAGCCTCTTCGACGAACGTGCACAAGGCGTTTAGAACATCACGCAGTGAACTGCCCGACGCGATCATCTCCAACAGTCGCTTTTCACCCGCCAGAAAGGCTTCTGCCTGTTTGCGACCATCAATATCGTGGCTTACGCCATACCAGCGCACCACTTTACCGGCGTCGTCCCGGATCGGTATGCGACGCGCCATGTGCCAGCGATACGCACCATCGGCCGCCTGCACTCGGTACTCTAGTTCAAACGGTTCTCCGGTCGCGATACATTCGTGCCATTTGTTCTCTTCGAATTCGACGTCCTCTGGATGGATTCTATTTCTCCAACCACCATTTGCGATGTCTTCGGAAGAAAGCCCGGTGAAATCGCGTCCTCGCTTGTTGCTGGAAATTTGTGAGCCATCGGCGCCGAAAGCTCCAACCAGCGCCGGGATACCGTCGACCATCCTTTGAAGCTCGCGCTCAGCATCGATGACTTTCTCCTCGGCGCGCTTGCGTTCGTCGATGTCGGTATTGGCACCGTACCATTTGATAATGTTGCCGTATTGGTCTCTCGACGGATTGGCGCGGATCAGAAACCAGCGATAGGTTCCGTCGGATCGACGCACTCGTGCTTCGGCTTCGCCTGGTACACCCGCGATCATCAACGCCTTCCATTTGGCGGTCAGTTCATCCAGGTCATCGGGATGGATTATGGCGGTCCATCCCCAGCCATGCGACTGCTCGGCAGACAGACCGGCGTAGTCAAGGTAATGCTGGCTGAAAAACTCGACATGGCCATCGGGACGGGTCGACCAAGCGAAGGCCGGAATGGTATCGACAATCAGCTGGAGATCGTGCCGGCTCGTCGCAAGAGCTTCCTTGCTTTCTCGCAGGGCTTCTTCTGTCCGCCGCCGTTCTTCAATTTCCCGCATCAGAGTTCTATTCGCGGCGACGAGCTCGCTCGTTCGCTCAGTAACCCGCTGGTCGAGCTCTTTGGCAAGGCGGTTCTGATCTCTTGCCTTGCGTGCCCCCTGGAGCGCCACGCTCGCCTGGTTGGCAGCAACACTCAAAAGTAGTTGATCGGACTGGCTGGGAAAATCGGACCTGGCTGAACCCACAACCAGGACTCCAGCTTCCCCCTCGATCCCCAGTCGCGCCACCGCCAGAAAAACGCCACCCGCTTCGACATCCATTCTGGCGCTAGACAGCCAATTCGATTCCGTATCTCCAAGCAGATGGTCGAGCGCTTGCCTATCTCGCTTACCCCCAATGCAAAGGCCTGGCCGACCCGAACGATTTCATTCGGGCGTTCTCCATCGAACAGCCGTGCATAAACGAAATCAACGGGCAACATCGCGCTTAGCACGTCAAGCAATGTGCTTGCGATGTGCTTGGGATCTCCGCCTACCCAGATCGCAGGGAGAGCTAGCAGGCTCACCAAGTCGTTCATCAAGCGCTTGAGCCGTTGATCCCAGGGGGTCTCGAGCGGCGGTTCCACGCTAAAGCTCCGTCTCGCTGCGCGGCATCTGTCCGGCTCTTCGTTGGCGAAGCTCGCGGAGGAACTCCTCCGGGGGTACGAAGAATGGATTCTGCTGCAGTATGCCGCCTATGACGATCATGGGATGTGTCCGCATGATATCGACGACCGTGTCGCCACCGAACTTCGCCAGATCGTACACACAGATGACCGCGTCCTCGTGACGGGACCACACCCCATTCACCCGCGCTTCGAACTCTACCAGATCGTCGATGTGCGATCTGACCTCGCAAGCCCAGTCCATGTGGCAGACAATGCGACTAAGTGGAAAATCGCCTCTGACATTGCCGCTGGCCAGCTGTTCGAATACCTCCAACATCCGATCCTGATCGAAACGACCATCCCGAAGGTAGGCTTCGGTATTGGTGCGAAATTCAAGCTGGCCGCTTTGTTCCGCCGCCGTCGTATCGACGCCCGCAGCTGCCAGGCGATGCAAATGCTTGCAGCGCTCGCCCGGATTGACGACGTGGATGACTTTGTCACCGCGCTCGAAGCCATCCCTCAGGAAGGGAAGCAAGACCCGAGACGCCTCGTCGTCGCCGTTAAAGAATGCGCAGGCGTGCCGCATTTCGCCAAGTTCGGATCCCGCGAAGGGAATGGCTGGCGTCTTCTTATGCATGTTTGCCTCACGGGACGCAGCTCCGCCCCGTCCCACCATGCACGCGGCCAATACCAAGGTCCATTATGCGTTGGTGTCGGTTTGATGAGGGACATCGGGTTGCGACGGTGTCTCCAGCCGTAGCGGTCGGAACCCGCACCGGGGTACTCATTGTTCCATGGTGTCGCCGATACCTTGGAATAATGGATTTTGATTGTTCTTCCGCTCTTGTTGGCCCTGGGTCTCACGTTAGTGAAGGTTTTCGAAATGCGCTCAGACATTGTTCCAGGGTCCAATTTCCCGGATTACGAGTTGCCGGATCACACGGCCGTACGGCGAAAGCTTTCCGATCTGCAGGGAGAAGACCCAATGGTGGTGGTTCTCGGCAGAGGCGGGTTTTGTCCTCGGGACCGTCGGCAGACCGAAGGGCTCGTACGGCTCTATGGTGAAATGGAAGTCGGATATTGCAGGCTCGTGACCATCACGACGGACAATCTTCTGGAAACGAACGAGTATCGATTGGGGGCTGGCGCCCATTGGCCTTTTCTTTCCGACCCGCGGCGCATCATCCAAAAGGACCTTGATATCGCGGAGTACACGGACCCCCTGCACAATCCTATGATTCCTCACGTGGTCGTCTTGGAGCCTGGCCTGGTCGTCTACAAGATCTACAATGGCTACTGGTTCTTCGGTCGACCCACATTGGAAGAGCTCCGCCAGGACATGCGCGCGGTGACTATGAAATCTCGGATGGATTGGGATATTTCGAAACCCGAACTCAGGTCGGCGTGGCAAATGGGCAAAAGGGAGCTTTTCTATCCCTACCAGAAGCCAAGTTCGAAGATTGCGGCAGAGCATTGAATTGCGTTGAAGGCGAGGCAGCGCGCTTTGGCATGGGCTCGGTCGGCCGACGGTCCTCCGGCCTTCGCCGGGCAGCGGCTGGTACATGCGGGACGAAGCCGCCACCCTATGGAGGTCGCGGCCACCCGCCTCGCGGTAGGAGATCGGAAATCCAACTACCGCTATGATGCGGTGGCTGATTGGCGGGCCCGGATCACGTTGCGCTCACGTCGGTGATGGCCCCGAGCAAAGGCCTCCCGCGCTTCCTGAGGCAGGTTGTGACCGATGCCGCCACTGATCAGCCGGTGCTCATATTTGCCCCGAGAACATCCGCGCGTAGGCGCTGGCTTCCGGATGCAGCGCACCGTTGGCGTAGTCTTCGAGCGTGATTGTCGACGCGGCGATCACAGGCGCCTGCGCGAGCCGCTGCTCCAGCGCGTCGCATCGCGTTTCGCCGTTCGAAATGACCTGTTGCCAATTGGGTGCAGGCCCGATTGTCGCTCTTCTGCGATCTCAGGGCTGCGTCGGGGTCGGCATTTGCCGAATGCGAAGGTCTGACCCATAGCTGACTTTCGCCTGGACCAGAGCAGCGACTTTTGCGCCGCTCTCCAGTCGCCAATCTTGGCTCACATTCGGGAAAGCGGCCGTTTAGCTGTGTCGGTGGACGATTACGTCCAGAATATTGTGGCCGCTGGCCGCAGAGGGCTCGCCATAAACGCATGTCTTAATTTCCAACGTCATTTTTGGCAAAGCCGATATAGGCATACGGCCCATTCCAGCGCGAAGTGTCGCGTCCAATTAGCAGGCAACGGTCACGCGCGCGCTGGTTTCGAGTGCCATTACACAGAGCTGTGCGCTCGCCACGGCGAGGCCAGTTCAGGCGGGTAGACATGGAACAGAATGACCCTTCCGCGGTTTGCCGGCAGCGTTACAGTGATGGTCGCCGTCCGGTCTCTCTCGCACGTCGGCGAATAGTCGCTTTACGGAGCTGGTCAAGCGCTCTGACGATTTCAGCCTGTTCCTCGGGATCGAACACCCGTAGCACATCAACCATTCAGTCTCACTGGACGGCCCAAGGGAATGGCCGTAGCGTGTTGAAATCCCGGAAACTTCGGCAAACCGATACCAAGGTATAATGCGCGCGAAAGATCGAGTGGCGCATTCTGGGATCGAGGAGATTTTCGATGCTGACAGCAGACGGGCCGTTTGCGCCGACCGACCCGCGCATTGCCGAGGAGATCGAACGACGCGTCGCAGAGCGGACGGCCGAGCTCTCCGCCATCAGTGAGGATTTGCGGCGCCAGCTTTCCGTGCGGCACCGTGACAACGAAAATCCGCACCTCCGGGAAATCTTGCTGAAATCCTTCATCGACGGCATTGGGGCACCGGTCACGCTATGCGCGCCAACCGGCGAAATGGTGGCGGTCAACCGGTTCGGCCAGGAATACCACCGCAAATCCGTCGAAGAGATCATGGACTGGACCTCGGGCGAAATGATATTCGCCGCTGATTTGCCGCGCGTGAAAGCGGCATGGCAGCGATCGATCGAGAGCGGCGAGCCCTATGATGTCGAGGTCCGTGCCCGCCGGGCCCACGAACCCTATCGCTGGATGCGTCTCCATGGATTTCCGGTTCGCGATTCCGATGGCAGCATCCTGCGGTGGTGCGTGCTGCATCTGGATATTCATGACAGCAAGTCGGCCGAAGAAGCTCTCGCGGCCAGCGAGCGCAATCTCAAACTGACCATCAACACGATGCCGGCGATGGCCTGGACCGCCGATACGAGCGGGAATGTCGAGTTCTTCAACGACAATTTCCTGGATTATGTCGGCCTGCCGCTCGACCGCATGCTCGACGACAGCTGGAAGCAGGCCGTACACCCCGACGATGTCGATGATCTGCTTGAGACTTGGAAAGTCGTCATGGCCGCCGGCCGGACCGGCGAGACCGAGGCGCGACTGCGGCGCTTCGACGGCACCTATCGCTGGTTCCTGATGCGGGTCAGCCCCCTGCGCGATGAATCCGGAAAGGTCGTGCGGTGGTACGGCATCAACACCGACGTCGATGCTTGGCGGCAGACCGAACGGCAGCGGCAGCAGGCGGAGGATTCGCTGCGCGCCAGCGAATTGATGCTGCGATCGATGCTGGACAGCATCGCTGCGCCGATCGGCTTCTTCAATTCCGACGGCGAACTGGAGGCGGTCAATCATCTGGTCGGCGATTATTTCGGCAAGAGCTTCGAGGAGGTCTCCCAGTGGGAGAACATCGTGCATCCGGATGATCTGGTCGCCTCGCAGGCCGCCTGGCAGCGGGCGATTGAGACCGGCGCGGCCTATGAGCACGAGGCCCGCATCCGCCGCGCGGACGGCGAGTATCGTTGGAATGACCATCGCGGCTATCCGATGCGGGACGCCGAAGGCCGCATCGTGCGCTGGTGCGTACTGCAGATCGACATTCACGACCGGAAGCAGGCCGAGGCCCGTCTGGCCGCAAGCGAACGGAATCTCGATCAGATCATCAGCGGGATTCCCGGTTTGGCATGGACCGCTCTTCCCGATGGCCATGCAGACTTCTTGAATCAGCATTATCTCGACTATGTCGGACTTTCACTTGAACAGGCGCGGGGCGTCGGCTGGATGCTGGCCCTTCACCCGGACGATCTGGAGCATTTGATCGCCGATTGGCGCGCCATGATGTCGGAGCGTCGTGGCGGAGAGTCCGAGGCGCGAATCCGCCGATATGATGGGGAATATCGGTGCTTCCTGTTTCGCGCCAGCCCGGTGCTGGATGATGCAGGCAACGTCGTACGCTGGTTCGGTGTTAATACAGACATCGAAGACCTGAAGCGCGCCGAAGCGGCCATGCGGGCGAGCGAGCTCAATCTGCGACAATTGACAGAAACCATTCCCCAGATGCTCTGGAGTGCTACGGCGGATGGCTCGATAGACTACTGCAACAAGCGGCTGCTGGAGTTCACCGGCTTCACCCCCGAAGAAGCGATGGGTACCGGCTGGGCGAAGATGCTGCACCCGGACGACGTCGAGCCAACGGTGAGGGCTTGGCTGCACTGCATCGCAACCGGTGATCCCTATCGGGTCGAGGTGCGGACGCTGCGGGCGTCGGATCAGACCTATCGATGGCTGTTGACCAGTGCGCTGCCGCTGCGCGACGCAGACGGCCGCGTCCTCAAATGGCATGGTGCCTGCGCGGACATGCACGACTGGAAACAGGCCCAAGACGAGCTTCGTGATGCCCAGGCCGAGCTCGCGCATATGACGCGGGTAATGACCATGGGCCATCTCACCGCTTCGATCGCCCATGAACTCAATCAGCCGTTGGCCGGCATCATCACCAATGCCAGCACGTGCTTGCGCATGCTGGCAGCCGATCCACCCAACGTGACAGGTGCGCGAGAGACCGCACGACGAACCATACGAGACGGCAACCGGGCTGCGGATGTGATCGCCAGGCTGCGGTCGCTCTTCAGCAAGAAGGACCCGGTCATCGAAGCAGTGGATGTGAACACGGCCACGCAAGAGGTTATAGCGCTGACGTTGACTGAGTTGAAGAAGGCCAACGTGAGCTTGCGCGTGCAACTGGCCGAGGCGCTCCCATCTGTGGAGGGAGACCGTGTCCAGCTTCAGCAGGTGATCATGAACCTGATCTTGAATGCCATGCAGGCCATGGACGGTATCGCCGACCGGTCCAAGGAGCTGGTCGTGGCGACGGAGCGCGACGGTTGCGACGCCGTGCGCGTCGTCGTCCAGGATGCAGGCGTGGGTTTCGAGGCCGCAATCGCCGAGAAGCTCTTCCATCCGTTCTATACGACCAAGAGGCACGGCATGGGAATCGGTCTCTCAGTCAGCCGATCGATTGTCGAGAACCACCAGGGCCGGCTCTGGGCCGAGCGGAATGACGGTCCTGGCGCTACGTTTATTGTCTCAATCCCGTCCGGGGACGCTGGCGACGGTCCGGAGGTGAACGCATGACGCAACGCCGGAGGTTCATCGCAGTGATCGATGACGACGAGTCGGTACGCGAGTCGGTTCCGGACCTGCTGCGCGAGTTCGGCTACGAGGCGGGCGGATTTTCGTCGGCTGAAGAGTTTCTAGCATCCGATAAGCTCAGGCAGGCTGAGTGTCTGGTGCTCGATATCGCGATGCCGGGAATGTCCGGGCTTGATCTCCAGCGCGAACTGAGCCGGCGGCAGCTGCAGATTCCGATCGTTTTCATCACAGCGCATGGCGATGGGTCGGTACGGCTCCGACTTCATGAGCGCGGCGCTGTCGATTGTCTGCTGAAACCGTTCAGCGATACCGCCCTGATGGAGGCGCTGCAGGGCGTGCTTCGATCGAAGTGATTCGCCTGTCTTGTGTCTGCAAGGAAAGGGAGGCTTAAAATGCATGGGCGCGTGGAGATCAACGTGCCGGGTGCAACGGCGGTGGACGGCCATGCCGGATGCTACTCCGACAGTCTATATGGTGGATGATGACATCTCCGTCCGCGAGGCACTGGAGGAGCTAAGCGGGTTGGCGGCCGACCGCGTTCAACCCTCATGTCGGCGGTTCTCACCGCTTGGCTGATAATTTTTTAGGTTATCGGGCCCGTCTGAACATCTGCCTGGCCGGGTCGGCTGAGAATCGCGAATTCATCGGTCCACAGATTAGGGTCATAGCGCTCGACGTCCGGATCGCTGCCGAGGTGGCGGCGGCGCGTCGCCCCCAACGACAGGAGCTTCTTGCGCAGCGTCTCTTCATGAGTTGCGCGGTCTGCCCAGAAAGCGAGGCGGGGAGCTCAGGCAGCGCCGAGGCCCGTGTCCTGGGCATGCTGCACGATCCGCGATTGCAGGCGGTCGGGATGAGCCGTCGCCATGCGGAAGCCACCGGACCGCCGTAATCCTGCATGAACAGGCTGTAACGGGAGAGTCCCAGAACCTCGGTGAAGCGGGTAATGACCTCAGCTAGGTGGTCGAAAGTGTAGCCAAACGCGTTCGGGGCAGGCGCAGCGCTATGGCCGAACCCGGGATAGTCCGGCTCGACCAAATGATAACGGTCCGAGAGTCGCGCAAGCAGCGGCTGATACATGCGCGGCGACGACGGCAATCCGTGGAGGAGCAGGATCACCGGCGCATCGCGGTCTCCTGCTTCGCAGTGGAAGATCGGAAGACCATCGACCGAAAATCGTGCGGTAAATGATCGGATGCGCCATCGGATCACATCCCGCTTACGTCGATGATGGCCTGTGTGAAGGCTTGCGGCGCTTCCTGGGGAAGGTTGTGGCCGATGCCGCCCGCGATCAACCGATGCTCGTACTTGCCGGAGAACATCTTCGCATAAGCGCTGGCTTCCGGATGCGGCGCACCATTGGCGTCGCCTTCGAGCGTGATTGTCGGTACGGAGATAACGGGCGCCTCAGCGAGCCGCTGTTCCAGCGCGTCGTATCGCGCCTCGCCTTCCGCCAGCTCGAGCCGCCAGCGGTAATTGTGCATCACGATATCGACATGATCCGGATTGTCGAAGGACGCGGCACTGCGCTCGAAGGTGGCGTCGTCAAAGTTCCATTGCGGCGAGGCAAGCTGCCAGATCAGCCTTGCGAAATCACGCGTGTATTTCTCGTAGCCCGCCCGGCCACGGTCGGTGGCGAAGTAGTACTGGTACCACCATTGAAGCTCAGCCTTGGGCGGCAGCGGCGACTTGCCGGCCTGCTGGTTGCCGATCAGGTAGCCGCTGACCGAGACCATCGACTTGCAGCGCTCCGGCCACAGCGCGGCAATGATGTTTGCCGTGCGGGCACCCCAGTCGCAGCCGCCTATCGTGGCCTTCCCGATGCCAAGCGCATCCATCAGGGCGATGACGTCGGATGCGATTGCCGCCTGCTGGCCATTGCGCGGCGTTTCGCCTGATTGGAACCGCGTCGTGCCATAGCCACGCAGGTGAGGTACGATCACGCGATATTCCTTGGACGCCAGCAATGGAGCGACGTCGACGTAAGTATGGATATCGTAGGGCCAGCCGTGCAGCAGGATGACAGGCGCGCCGTCGGCTGGTCCCAGTTCGACATAGCCGACATTCAGGACGCCGGCGTCGATCTGCTTCGGTGCGCCAACCAAGTTGGGTGTTGTCTGCATCGCTGACGCGGTCGTCTTGTCGGCTCCGCCGGGTGCGGCCTTCGCGGCCGTGGTCACACCGAGTTCGGCGATCGCGAGGGTCATTGCCGCCGCGCCGATTATGTGGCGACGGCGCTCATCGATCCTGTCGGAAACACTGTTCATGGTGATGCCTCTCCTGTGGCAGGACTAATCTCGATTTTCTTGGCATGCGTGATCAAGATGCGAGCCGCTGGTCGCCATCAATGTCGCATGTCGCGCCGGCGCGCCCCATCACGACGGCTTTCATCGTGATGTCTCCTTAGCGGCCTTCTCGATCAGCCGCGCCACGGCTTCAGGGTGCGACACCATCACCAAATGCGAGGCGCCCTTGATGACCACGGTATCCCGTGAGTGGGCCCGAGCAGCCATGAATGCGGAGGCTTCCGCCGGTATGTTCTTGTCGCCGGCCCCGTAGATGAACCAGGTTGGAAACTCTTTCCACGCCGCTTCAGTTTGGATTTCGTTCAGCGCCGCTTCTTCAATGGGCCTCTGCGCCGCGGCCATCAACTTGGCTTCGGCCTCGGGGACGTCGGCGGCGAACTGCTCGTGGAACCTGTCCTGCCGGATGTAGAGATCCTTGCCTCCGCTGGACAGGCTGACTGGTGGCGAGAGGGCCGGACCGAGCGTGCTGCCGGGATATTGGGCGGCGAGTTGCGCGGCTGTCTCGCCTGCATCCGGCGCGAAGGCGGCGACATAGACCAGCGCCTTGACGTTGGCGTGGCCTTCGGCCGCCTCGCTGATGACCGAGCCGCCGTACGAATGCCCAACGAGAACGACAGGCGATTTGATGGAGCCAAGGATGTCGGCGACGTAGCCGGCGTCGTTTTTGACCCCACGTAGCGGATTGGCGACAGCTACGACGCGATAGCCATCCTTCTCGAGGATTTTGACGACGCCGTTCCAACTCGACGAATCCGCGAACGCACCGTGAACCAGAACGATGGTGGGTTTGTCGGCCTGCGCATATGCATTGCCGAACGAGGCGCTGCCGATCGCCAAGGCTGCGAGCAGTGTTTTCATCTGAATGTCCCTTCATGCTTGAGGTATCGCGCGAACCGCGCGGAGACGTAGCCGTGCCTCCTCGGTGTGGACAAGCCCTGGTGTCCAACCCATGGCCCCAGGGCTTGGCCTATTGCGGCAAGGGCTTCCCGGTCTGCTCCGCCGCCATGTAGGCGGCGTACCAGTCCGGCCAATTCTCATCACGCTGGCCGCCGCTCCGCTGCTCGTGCTCGCCGTGGGCGACCGACGCGCGCCGCATCGCGGCAGCCAGATCCGCTTCAGAGGCGAAGCTTGTCGAATTGCCGTCGATCCGGCCAGGAAGCCGGGCAATGATTTCCTGCAGCACCCAGCCGTTGCCGTCAGGATCGCTGAATGTAGCATACGAGACGTAGCTGCGCCCTTCAGGATCGCGACCGCTGATCGCGGGCTGGCCTGGTCCGGCGCGATGGAACACCTCGCTGACCTCGGCGCCGTGAGCAATGAGGTCGGCACGCGCCGCCTCGATGCCAGAGACGACGAGAAAGAGGCCCTGCGCCGAGCCCGGAGCGGCCGAGGTGATGCCCTTGCCGAAGTGGATCGAGCCTGTTGAGCCGGGCGGAGTGAACTGAACGACCCGGAACACGTCGCCGACCACGAAGTCGGCATCAAGCCTCCAGCCTAAGCCGCCGTAGAAGTTCTTGGCACGATCGACATCGGAGACAGGGACAGCGATCACTTCGAGCTTCATATCGAGGGATCGCGCGCTCGCTGTGCGGTCTGCTGTTTCCAGCATTGTCTCGACCTGCCGCGCTTCAACCGTGGATGACATCGTCGTTCTCCTTCTCTTGGTTTTGTCGCAAGGAGTATGTTGCCGCCCTACGCCGCCTCGGCGGACCGACCTGCGGTCCGGCCCGCCGTTTTGAAATGTGGACGACCTGATGGCTGCCCTTCGGCTTCAGATGGACTGGCGCAGCGGGCGGAAGGCGTCTCTGAGCTCTGCGCTAAACACCGTCGGCTGTTCCCAGGCCGCGAAGTGCCCGCCCTTGGCGAGCCGGTTGTAGTGGATCAGCTTCGGATAGGCTTTTTCAGCCCAGCTTTGCGGCGCCTGATAGATCTCGTCCGGGAAGGCGCTCACGGCAACTGGGATCTTGATGCCGCGCGGATCGAAGAAACCCCCCGTCGGGAAATGTGCATTGTCCCAATAGAGGCGGCCCGACGAGATCGCCGTATTGGTCAACCAGTACAGAGTGACGTTGTCGACGATGTCATCCTTCGTCAGCCCTTCGGCGCTCCCATCAAAGACGCGCGTGATGAGCCTGTAACTGCGAATGTCGTGGTCAAGCATCCAGGCGGCCAGCCCGACAGGCGAATCCACGATGCCGTACAGCGTCTGCGGACGGTTGTTCATCTCGATCGCATATCCCAGCCCGTTTTTGTTGAAGTCGTCGAGCTGGCCGTAAGCGCGCTTCTCGTCCGGCGAAAGGTCGGAGGGCGCAGCAGCCCCTGCCGCCAGTGCCTTGGAGATATCGGCGGGCACCGTTGCGGCCATGTTGGTGTGGATGCCCAGCAATCCCGGTGGCTCCTGCAGAGCCATCTCCTCAGAGACGGCGTTCCCCCAATCGCCGCCCTGCGCCACGTATTTCATGTAACCGAGGCGCTGCATCAGCGTTGCCCATGCCTTGGCGATGCGGACTGGGGTCCATCCCGGCGCGATCGGCTTGCCCGAAAAGCCGTAACCTGGAAGCGAGGGGATCACGACGTGAAACGCATCGCCTTCGGTTCCGCCATGCGCGGTCGGATTGGTAAGCGGCTCGATGATCTTCAGCTGTTCTATGACCGAGCCAGGCCAGCCATGCGTCACGACAATCGGCAGCGCGTTCTCGTGCCTGGAACGCACGTGAATGAAGTGGATGTCCAGCCCGTCGATGTCCGTGATGAACTGCGGAAGCGCGTTGAGCCGGGCTTCCACCTTGCGCCAGTCGTAGTCCTTCGCCCAGTGCTGCGCGAGTTTCTGAATCGTCGCCAGTTGCACGCCCTGCGTATCGTCCGTAACGGTCTCCTTGTCCGGCCAGCGGGTCGCCGTCACCCGCCGGCGCAGATCGTCGAGCTCGCTGTCTCGGAAGTTGACAGTGAAGGGACGGATCAACCTTTCCGCCGCTTGGGATATTCCGGGAAGCATGTTGGCAGCCCCGGCGGCGGCTGCGGCGGCAAGTAGTTCGCGTCGTGTCATAAGGTCCTCCTGTCCAAATTGGTTTTTTCGAATGCTCCTAAGAGATCAACTGTCGGTTAAGGCGAATCCATCACACGATGGTATCGGCGATACTTTTGTACTGCTGGACTGCGGGGCGTCTGCTGTCCTTCGTAAGGACAACACCAGCAGCGAGGCCAGGATGCGAGTTCGCTGGCCAACTGATCCGTGCCGCGTATGACCCGGGTCGGGGTTGCGTCCCTACCAGGCCGCTAAACCGGCGCGGCTGCCAGGCAAGCAGCGAACCGATTCCACGCGATGTCTTGCGGTCGGATGGCTAAGAGCAGCTCCTCGCCAGGGTGATATGAACAACGGCTCACCCAGGCATCGTGGAAATGGCAATCCTCGCTCTTCTGGTCGGAGCTCTGTGTCCCGACGCGCGCCAAGCATTTCTGACCTATGCATCAGGTGAAGTCTGCGTTCAGCTGCGACGGCAAATCCTTGGATCGCTCGATCGAGAAATGCAGGCCGGCGAACGATCCGGACTCAGTGAACCACCATTCCACCGATCCGCCGAGTTCCGCTGCCAGGGTTCGGACCCGCCACCGCTCAGGACGCTCCTGGGAGTGCGACGCCGTCGAGCGGCTGTCTCTTACCAGGCACCGCACACTGCCGCCCCATCCACTCAAAGTAACCGCGATAGCTCCTCGCCGGCCCTTTAGATTGTGTCGCGCTGCGCTGCGTACCAGCTCAGATACGATCAGTCCTACCTGCCGGCAACAGGCAGCGTGCAGCCGTATCTCGTCCGTCTTGACGCTGGGCCGAACCCCCAGGTCCTCCGCCAGCGCAGCACATATACTTCCGACGTGAATACCAAGGTCCATGCTTTCGTCGCTAGCCGGGACCATTGGGTCTCGGCTGGCCGCAGCTTTCGCGCGTATCCGATCCCCCGCCACTGTCAGCGCAAGGGCGGCAAACGCGTGCCCGCGCAACGCCGTCGCTCGCAACTGACGATGTGTGGTGCGCGTACTGGTCATGACAAAAGGCATGACTTGATCCTCCGCGAGATCTGCGCCACCACGAAATGCCGCGCGACGCAACGCAAAGTCAGAACAGAAGTTGTCCTGCTGATCTATTGCTCCAAGGTGTCGCCGATACCTAAGGCGAATACGCTTTGGCCGGAACATCTCGGGCATCTTCACGGCGGGTTTGGCGAGATAATTTCCCAGGTACTACATCGCCGACACGAAAGTATCGACGATACTTAGGTCCAATCGAAGTTCATGAACTTGAACGGTAACTGACTGACGTCCCCAGTTTGTGTTCCAAAGGAGGCCTCAATGGACGCCAAGACAGTCGCATCACAGATCCAATTGGTACGAAAAAGTTCCGCCTATTGGCGCGTCACCTTCAACAACGCTCCGCTCAACGTCATGGGACCGGAGATGGTACGGCAATTCCAGGCGACGATCGGCGCCATCGAGGCCGATGAGAGCGTTAGGGTCGTGGTCTTCGACAGCGCGGTGGAAGACTTTTTCCTGAACCATTCAGACTTCATGGCCCCTCTTGAAGAGATGACGTCGATGCCACCCGGACCGACGGGCCTGCCGCCGTGGCCGGATTTCCTCGTGCGCCTTACGCGTGCCCCTGTGGTTTCGATCGCGCTGATCCGTGGGCGCGCGACTGGCAACGGCAGCGAGCTGCTGCTTTCCTGCGACATGAGCTTCGCCAGCAAGGAGAAGACGATCATCTCGCAGTGGGAAGTCGGCGTGGGCATGGTGGCCGGCGGCGGGCCGATGGCTCGGCTGCCTAACCTTATCGGGCGGAATCGCGCCATGGAGGTGCTGCTGAGCTCGGAGGACATTTCCGCCGACAAGGCGGAAGCCTACGGCTACATAAACCGGGCGCTTCCCGACGCTGAACTCGACGCCTACATTGAAGCGCTCGCCACCCGCATCTCCGGCTTCGACAAGTGGGCCATCGGCCAGACCAAGCGGCTGGTGAATACCAGCTTGCCGCCGGATGTCGAACTCGGCGCCGGATGGGAGGCCTGTATCGCCTCGCTCGGGCGGTCCGCCGCGCAGAATGGCATCAAAGCCCTGACTGCCAAAGGCTTCCAAACGCCCGGCGATGTTGAAAATCGGCTGGGGTTCTACCTCGGCGAACTGGCTCGCTAGGCAATCACCAAACGTTCAGAAAGGATGACTCTCATGGATTTGCTCATGACAGCCAAGAAGCTGGCCGAGCGCGTAGAGGCTGAAGCAATCAAAGCCAAGATTCCGGTAGCCGTCTGCATTGTCGACGTCCATGGCAATCTCGTGCTCCAGCATCGCATGAACGGCGCCCCGCTGTTCTCACTCGAGATATCGGAGCGGAAGGCCTACACCTCGGCCTTGGTGCGGATGCGCACCATTGATCTGCTGACATTGGTGCAGCCTGGTCAATCGCTCTACGTGCTCCCTTCGGTTGGTGGCGGCCGCTTCTGCCCCATGGGTGGCGGCGTCCCGTTGACCGAGAAGGGCGAGGTGTACGCTGGTATCGGCGTCAGCGGCGGAACGGCCGAGGAAGACGTAGCTATCGTTGAAGCTGCTCTGCAGGAGCGCGCCCAGGTGGCTGCTTGATCGAAGAAGGATGAGTCTTGCTCGCCGGCCGCCCGGCGGGCAGACGCGACCCTGTGTGGCTTTTTGGCGGCTAGGCCGTGAAGTTCATAATCATTCGCTGTTCTACGCCCTGCACGTCTGGATTTTGATGGAGACAGGTTTCGTGAAACTCCACTGGCCGCCCACGATCTGCAACATCACCGATCATCTTGCAGTCAGGGGCGCGAACATCTCCATCGACGGCGAGTGCGTCGATTTGAGGCCGAGGCAGCCATGAGCCGAGTTCGCAGGATCGCAATCGTCATCGTTGTCCTTTTCGTGACATCGCTGGCGGCTTCGTGGGGCTGGCAGTGGTTCACAATAGGCCGCTTCGAGGAAACGACTGACAACGCATATCTGCGTGGAGACATCACCAGTATCGCTCCGAAGCTCGCCGGCTATGTGGTGGAGGTCGACGTAGACGACAACGCGAGTGTTTTGAAGGGCGCTGTCCTGTTTCGAGTCGACGACAATGATTATAGGGCCAAGGTGGAGCAGGCGAAGGCCAACGCCGCCGCCAGGAAGGCGGAAGTTGACAACATCGTGGCGACCTCTGCATTGCAGAAGGCCTTGATCGTGCAGGCCGACGCGCAGAGGCAATCAGCTGCAGCCGATCTGCAGTTTGCGCGCTCCAACCTTGACCGCTACGTCACCCTGCAGAGGAACGGGACCGCGAGCGATCAGAAACTGGAAGATGCGCATGCCGCTTATGACAAAGCAAAAGCATCGGTGGATGGCGCAGACGCCAATGTTTTGGCTCAAGGGCTGAAGTTAGACGTACTGGGTGCACAGTTGGCCAGCGCGGAAGCAGCCCAATCACAGGCGCAGGCTGCGCTCGACCTAGCTATGCTCGACCTGTCCAACACGGTGGTGAAGGCCCCGATCGACGGAATTGTTGGCAATCGTCAGATACGTGTCGGGCGGTATGTCACTGCGGGTACTGCGGCGTTGGATATTGTTCCTGTAAAAGACGTTTGGATTGTCGCGAATTTCAAGGAAACGCAGCTAGAGCAGGTAAACATAGGGCAGCGGGTACGTGTGACTGTCGACGAGTATCCAGACCTCGAAATTGACGGCGTCGTCGACAGCTTCTCTCCCGGCAGTGGTGCGGCATTTAGCCTGCTCCCGCCAGACAACGCCACGGGAAATTTTATCCGCGTCGTTCAGCGCGTGCCGGTCAAGATCAGGATAATGCGCAACCCCTTGCCCGGCCGCCTGGTTCCTGGCCTTTCGGCTCGTGTTGCTATCGCCGTCAGCGCCGGAGACGCTTGGGCGGCGGCGCTGAAACCACAGACCGGCGGAATCGCGAACGGACAACCAATACAGTGACCCACCCTGTCGAAAAGCGGTCGGCGCAGCACCTTTTCGACGCGCGGCTGCGCGCTTTATTCGTAACAGGCGCTGTTGTACTGGCCGCGCTCATGGATGCGGTCGCATCCACTGCTCTGTCCATCGGTCGGATCGGCCTGCTTGGCGACATCCACGCAACGCCGGACGGACTGGCGATGATCGATATTGTTTTCATCGCCGCTAAGCTGACTTCCTTCCTTGTCGCTCCACTCCTTGTCAGAGCGGTCAGGCCTACTGCCTGCTTGCGCGCGGGGGCTGTCATCCTTCTTCTGGCCTCGGCTGCAATGACATTGTCGGCCGATCTCGTCTGGATTTGCGTCTGCCGCGTTGCCCAGGGGCTGGCCGGTGGCACAATCCTGGTCGCCGGCCAGACCTTATTGTTTTTCCGGTTTCCGCATCGACACCAGCCGGTCGTTCAGGCTGTTTTTGCTACAGGTGCCGTGATGGCTCCGACGACAGTCACGCCTGCTCTCCAGGGTTGGCTCGTCGACCATCTCACCTGGGACTGGATATTTCTTGCCAACATTCCGCTGGGCCTCGCCTCCCTTATCCTGCTGGCAGCGGAGGGTGACGCGACATTTTGGCGAGATGCCAAGCTTCCTATCCGCAGGGTAATTTTACTTGGTATCGGTACCACGCTTTTGACCTACGTCCTGCTGCAGGGCAGCAGGTTCAATTGGTTCGATGACACCGACATTGCTGTCCTTGCCGCGCTCGGTGTCATGTCTGTCGGCCTTCTGGCTATCTGCGAAATCGGGTTCCGTCCACGAGGCTCTTTGTTGCCGATCTCGCCACTTGGCGATCCGGACTTCCGCTTCGGACTTCTCGCCAGCCTGCTTGCTGGCTTTGCCCTTTCTGGCAGCGCCTATCTCATTCCCACTTTTGCCCTGACCGTCCTCGATTTCACCGCCACGGGCGCGGGAGTGCTTCTCCTGCCTAGCGGAGCCGCGCTTGCGCTGGCACTTCTGCTGTCGGGCCTTCTCATCGAAAAGGCGGGGATACGTGCGATCATGCTTGCTCCATTCGGAATTTTGCTCTTCGCCGGAGCCATGTGGCTGCTGTCTGGTTCGACGAGCGGCAGCGGTTCGGCGGACCTGGCCGTTCCGTTGCTCCTGCGCGGATTCGGTCTTGGTCTTCTGTTCATGGCGTTGACGCTGATCACCCTCCAGGGGCTTGCGGCCGGCGCGCTTCCGTTCGGCATTGGCCTGTTCAATTTTGGCAAGCAGGTTGGTGGTTTGGCCGGCACGGCCCTTCTGCAAACATATATTGATCACCAGAATGCCTATAACCGAACGATACTGGCTGCCCACGTTGTCAGTGGCGATCCCGCGGCTGACCAGCGCTTGAGGGCTGCTGCGAGCGCTTTGGCGTCAAACGGTATCGACAGCACTGCAGCGACAAAGGCCGCGGTCTTATTGTTGCAGCACGCGCTCGACAAGCAGGCCGCCGTTATCTCTTTCGATGAAGCTTTCTTTGCTTTCGTCCTGCTGTTCGCGGTCGTGGCGCCGTTTCTCATTCTGGCCAAGCGATTGCTCAGCCTCGGAGCCGTCAGGCGCAACCGGACAGCCGCGCATAAGCAAGCCATGCTTCGGTGATGCCATATCTACTGCGAAATTCCGGTTTCACACATTCATGGCATCCCGAGCGAAACTCAGAGTTTTGCGATCCTTTCCGCTCCACCTCCGGCGAGACACGGCGTCTTCTAAATTAGCTTTACTCTATCGAGCGCCTCTACCGAGAGCGGCTTCGCTAATCGGCTTGAATAGACATGCAACCGCGTCCCGACCACCCTAACGGGCGGATCGACTCGTCGCGATGTGCCGTAATGAACACCACCGAAATGTCGTGGCAGTGACGCCTGAGCTCGGTTCTCAGTTCGGGCCCCGTCATATCGGGCATTGCGATGTCGAGGATTAGGCATCGCGTCTTTCGAGGTCTTTCGAGCGGAGAAATGCCTGTGCGGAGGGAAAGGCCTGAACGGGGTAACCGAGCACTTTCAGCAGATCAGGCAAAGACTCGCGCACAGACTCGTCATCGTCGATGATTGTCACGAGGGGGCGCTTAGGCATTGGGGCTTCCTTCGTGGGATGCCTTCGCACCTTGTGGCGTGTGCCCCGCGGGCTCGGTTGGAACAACCTGCACCGCAGGCTGCGGGATCGCGAACGAGAAGCTCGCCCCAGTGTCGGCGTTTCGGCTTGCCCAGATGCGGCCGCGGTGATGCTCGATGATTGACCGACTGACAGATAGACCGATGCCCATGCCGGTCGGCTTGGTCGTATAGAACGCGTCAAAGAGTCTATTGATACTCTCCGGGTCGATACCTACGCCGTTGTCCTTTACCGTCAGTTTCACTTGACCGTCTTCGTCCATTCCCGTGCTGAGTGTGACGCGCCTCGGTAGATCCTCGATCTCGCTCACAGCATCAGCCGCGTTAAGAAGAAGGTTCAACACGACCTGCTGAAGCTGCACACGGTCGCCAACGATCTTCGGCAGGTCAGGCGCGAGATCAACCTCGAGGTCCACCCGTCCTCGCCGCAACTCTATGGTCGTCAGGGCGAGCAAATCTCGCACAGCCTCGTTGAGGTCGACTGACTCGGTGGTCTCACTTTTTTTGCTGAACAAGGCGCGCAGCTTGCTGACGACTTCGGCGGCGCGATTGCCATCGCGAATTGTGCGCCGCGCGGTTTCGCGCGCGCCCTCGATGTCTGGCGGATTGGACGCGAGCATGCGCAGTCCGGTGCTGGCGTTAGTAATGATACCCGAAAGCGGCTGGTTAACTTCATGAGCGATCGACGCCGTCATCGCCCCAAGGGTGCTGACCCTCGAGACGTACGCCAATTCTGTGCGCAGCTCGTTGACAGCCTCCTCGGCCAATCTCCGCTCTGTAATGTCCTGCATGGTGCCAACGAAGATCTTCTGCCCGTCAACTTGAGTGTCCGGGCGCGATTCTGTGCGCAGGTATTTGACGCGGCCGTCGGGCATGCGGAGTCGAATGTCGTAATCGTGATCCACAATACCGGCCTGCGCCTCTGCAAGCTTAGTCGTCAGCAGCGGGATGTCGTCGGGATGGACCCGGGTGGCGATCTGCTCAACCGTAATCGGCACGCTCGAATCGAGCTCGAAAATCCGGTAGAGTTCTTCCGAAAAGAACGTGATCTCCCTTGTCGCTAAGATCCACACGAAACTTCCGGTGGAGCTCACGCGCTGCGCATGCGCGAGCGAGGCTTCGCTTTTCACCAACTCGTCTTCGGCGCGTTTGCGATCCTCGATGTCAGTATTGATGCCGTACCACCTGACGACGGCTCCGGTTTCGTCGCGTAGTGGGCTCGCTCGGAAGATGAACCACCTGTATTTGGCGTCGGCACCGCATAGCCGCGTCTCGCACTCGGCGCTCGAGCCGGTCTCCCGGGCTTTCTCCCATGCGGCACCCAATCGCTGCAAATCCTCTGGATGCACTCCCGACGTCCAGCCCCAGTCCGCTAAGTCGTCGAGCGATCGCCCAACATAGTCGAGATAGTGCTGATTGAAGAAGTCGGCCGCGCCGTCTGGATGTGCTGACCAGGCCAATGCCGGGATGGCATCGACGGTGACTTGCAGGTTGCGCTCGCTGGCCGCGAGGGCTTGCTCAGCATGCTTGCGATCGTCGATGTCATTCATCAGGCAGTACCAGCGGATGATGCGTCCATCGGCATCTTTGGCTGGGAGACCACGGACCTGGAACCAGCGATACGCCCCGTCGAAGCGCCGCAGTCGCGTTTCCGTGTCGATCGGACGTCCTGAATGGAAAGATCCCCTCAGGACTTCGACGTGGTGTTCGACATCGGCGGGATGGACCGTGCCGTTCGTCGGCCAATTCGAAAATTCCTCGAGCGTCTGGCCGAGATATTCAAGGAACTGAGCATTGACGTCTTCGGCGGCACCGCTCGGCGCGAAGGTGGCGATCAGGCCGGGGGTGGTGTTCACCACTAGCCGGAGTTGACCCTCGCTTTCGCGCAGCGCTAGCTCCGCCTTTTTCTGATCATCGATGTCGGTCAGCACCCCATACCAGCGGAGGATGCGGCCATCGGCGTCTCGCAACGGATTGTTGCGGACCTGGAACCATCGATAGACGCCATCGAACCGTCGTATCCGAGTTTCGAACCGGCTTTCTCGATCCAGGGTCATGAACGTTCGGAAGTACTTCAACGTCCCACCGAAGTCGTCGGGATGGACCATATCGGTCGTCGTCCATTGCTTCAGTATCTCAAGCGTGCGCCCGAGATATCCCAGAAGCCGTTTGTTTGCGTCCGTGATTCCGGTCTCTGGAGAGACTACGATAATGCCCGCTGGAAGGGTGTCGAGCGTCAGGCGCAGCTCACTTTCACTGGCCCGAAGCGCGTCCTCCGCAAACCGTCGCTTGGCCACTTCGCGATGGAGTGCTTCGTTAGCGCGAGCGAGCTCCGCCGTAAGTTGAGGTATGTCCATTTCCATTTGGCCGCCTGTCTCCCGTCGAAGCCTTCGGCCGCGTAGGATTCCAGGCTGCTCCTGGGCGGCAGTCGCCACAAATGCCGACCCCGGCATGACCGGCCAATTCGGTACACCCGCCAGCAGCGCTAGGCAACTTCAGGAAGCTCCCGCCTTGAGCAGACCAAATCAAATTACATTGGTGGCACTCGTCGCACGACCGTCGGTCGCTGGACCCGAGGTGCTCGAACACGGTATGGCCCAACCGGCACGGCAGAGTTAGCAGAGCGCAAGACTACTGCTTCCTCCGCGGGCCCGGCTCACCAACGACCGCTCTCACGCGGCGCTTGAACGGATCGGACGGCGGGGATGCGGCGCAAGTCAAATCCACACTAGCCGCGACCTGCGGCACCATTTACTCCACACTCGGACGGGATGGGCCCTCTCCACCACCGCTGGCGAATATATTCATTTCCGCTCTGACAACTCCTCGCTTTCCACCGTCACTTCCGTCAAACCACCGGTGTCGACATCAAAAATAAAGCCGCGCACGGGAACGTCTTTAGCAATCCATGGGTGCGACCTAATTTTCGTTATTTGCTCTTTCGTGTGGTTTTCAGGATCTTTATATGAGAAGAATCGCATAGGGGCCGGCGTTGCGTCGCCAGTCTGCGCGCTGAACTTTGTGTTCAAATCCTCGTCTGTAAAGCTCGTGAATCCACAGCCGGTGTGGTTGAGCAGCATAATCTCTGCTGAGCCCAGTACCCGGGTGGACACAATAAGTTCCCCCATCACATCATCTGTTACAGCCGGACCGCCAGTGCGAATTACGTCCATGTCGGCATTGTTCAAACCTAAGATTCCCTCTAGATCAGAGAGCCGCGGATCCATGCAGGTTACGACGGCAATCTTGGGCCGAGGGTGCGCCCCCAGCTTTGAATCATACCCCTGAGCATACCGCTCATTGGCCTCTAGAGCCTTATCGATGAGACTCATGATCTTCTCCTTGTTTAGCAATCCGCTTCAATTGCGGCAGTCATAGTCCGCTGGAGAGCTGCCGCTGTCGATGAGACCAAGGTGTCGGGTGGACCGACAAATTGCCGACTGAATGTCGGCCATTTCCGACCAACGGGCAGAAGCCAGGAAGCGGACATCGCCGGCCGACAACGACACAGGCCGAGTCGGCAGCAACTCCTCTTTCCTTTGGGCCGCTGAAGCGTACCGGCGGAGTTTTGGTGCCTTTTCACGGCTCGTACTTCGGCGCCACGTGAAGAACGTTCGAACTCACACGTGGGAATTCGAACTCACACGTAGAACTTGAACGGTTGGCGTTCCTCTCCCTTCGCCGAGCCCATCGTGAGGACGTCTCCAACAATCCGTGCGAATCGCACGGTGACGGGCAGGCCATCATTGAAGTTGCACGAGTTGTAGTTGATCTTGGTGAGACCCATAATGTCTCCCAAGACCGCGCGGATCTCGGACTTCTCGTTCTTGTTGCGCATCACTGTGATGTGCAGCGGATTGGGTGTTTCCGGCCCGATATAGGTGTCGAGCTGCGGTACGTAGCCCGTCGTCCAGAGATAGGCCGTCTGATCATCGAGCAGGAGGGCGGTCCCACGCAGCACAGGATAGTCGCCATCCCGAAAGAGCTTCGCAACTTCCGCCCGCCGTGCCCTTGCTGCGGCGGACGCATGATCGAGGTTGCGCACGGCTCAGCCATCGGGCGAGGTCTCTCCCGGTTTGAACAGCCCAAGCTTGTCAAGCGGGCTCGTGACCGTGCGCACCGTCCGGGTCGCGACCTTAGCGTAGAGGGCGGTGTTGTTAAGCTTGGCGTGCCCGAGCAGGACCTGAATGATACGGATGTCGGTGCCGTCCTCCAGCAGGTGGGTGGCGAAGCTGTGGCGCAGCGTGTGCGGCCCGACCCGCTTGGCCATGTCGGCGGCATGTGCCGCCTCGACGACGATGCGATAGGGCTGACGCGTGCTGATCGGCTTCATCGCGTGCTGCCCCGGGAACAGCCAGCCGTCGCGGTGCGTCACGCCCTGCTGCCGCCCAACCTTCCACCACTCATGCAGAAGCGTGAGCAGATCCTCCGACAGCATGGCGTTGCGATACCGCCCGCCCTTGCCGCGCTCGACGCGCAGCAGCATGCGCTCGCTGTCGACGTCGGCGACCTTCAGCATCGACACCTCCGCTACACGTAGGCCGGCGCCATAGGCGACCGAGAGCGCCGCCTGGTGCTTGAGGCAGGTGGTGGCGTTGAGCAGCCGGGCAACCTCATCGCGGCTCAGCACCACGGGCAGGTTACGCGGATGCGCAAGCCGGACGAGCCTGCGCGCCAGGTCTGGGCGGTCGAGCGTCTGGGTGAAGAAGAAGCGTAGCGCCGACACAATGCTGTTCATCGTCGGCACGGGGACGCCATCCTCCTGCTGCTCGATCTGGAACCGGCGCAGGTCGTCGGCGTCGCCGTGCCCGGTGAACGCCCGAGGAATGTCGCCGGGCGTCCGATGTTGCGCTGCTTCTCCCGCGAGAAACGCCGCATGTTCATGTCGTCGATCAGCCGCTGGCGCAGTGGGCTGATCGGTGCATCGAGAGCGGGGTGGGTCATGGTCAGGCTCCTTGTTGAAGAAGCCCGTCATGCTCTGCCGCTGCCGGACGACGCTCAATGCGAGCGCGACGCCCGGCCCGTAACCGCTACCTCAAGCGTAGGCGCCCTCCCGCGCAGCGGGTTCGTTCTCCGGCCCCAGAGCGGTGACCCGCACCGTTTCTCCTTCGGCCAATCAAGGCCGAGGAGAACTCAAATGGGCCATTCTCAGTTCGATGATGCTAGCCGCGAGCGCGCAGCTTGGAATACTGGAAAGAAGGTGGGAACCAAGCGTCCGCTCACGCAGAAACAGATCTGGGCCGTCCGCTTCTTCCTCGATCGCGAGCGCCGCATTCGTGACCGTGCGCTGTTCGATCTTGCGATCGACAGCAAGCTTCGCGGCTGCGACCTGGTCAAGATCAGGATTCGTGATCTGGTCGCGGGGCCGGAAATTAGGACCCGCGCGATAGTAGTTCAGCAAAAGACGGGCCGTCCAGTCCAGTTCGAGATTACCGGCGACGTGCGAGCCAGCCTTCTGGCTTGGCTTGAAAGGCGTGGCGGCAAGATCGACGACTATGCATTCCCGAGCCGGATCAATCACGCCCGCCACATGAGCACGAGGCAGTATGCCCGCTTGGTTGACGAGTGGGTGACGGCGATCGGTCTGCGTCCAGAGGAGTATGGCACCCACTCACTGCGTCGCACGAAGGCATCTATGATCTACAAGGCGACAGGAAATCTTCGAGCCATCCAAATCCTGCTTGGGCATTCCAAGCTCGAGAACACCGTTCGGTACCTTGGCGTAGATGTGGAAGACGCACTGCTCTTAGCAGAGCGAACTGAAATCTGACATTTGGGCGGTCACCCGATGCACCACGGATGACCGCTTCAGCCTCCCGGATACGTTCTTGTTCTGGCTGTCCCGGGGTGGATTGCTGACCGACCGCTTTTGGCCATCAGTATTGGGAAGCGGCCATTCAGGTGACCGTCGTACATCGACGGCAACAGCCCTATCGGCCGTACAAGCAATCCTAATCGCGCCAGAAACAGATGTTCTGCGGCGCCAAGCCAATGCGCACGCACTGCGCCACAGAATGGCAAGCGCGCCTCGTTTTGCACAACCGACGGTGGTCGCTTGCGGTACATGGGCGATGTACGGAAGTGTATCATGAAAAGAGTTGGTGAATCTGCCTCATGTTATGCTACAAGCCGTGCCCCTCTGACTGGAGAAAAGGAATGTGGGCGTACGTAGATGAGACAGGCAACACGCTGAATAACCTCTTCGACGAAGAGCAGCCGTTGTTTATCACCGCAGCCTTCATGACGAAGACAAATTTCGATCTCTTGCGAAGGCGAGCATCGCTGCCATTGCCAAGAAGGTTGGTACGAACGCCTTGCATGCGAACGTCCTCGGTGTAGCCAAGATCGAACAGATCGCGCCCGACCTCCTGAAGCTCCTGAAAAAGACGGACTGCCGCTTCTTCGTCTCCCGCGTCGAGAAGAAGTACCTCGCCGCCTGCAAGGTGATCGACGTCTATTTCGATCAGGGTGAGAACAAGGCGGTGCCGTGGTCGGCTTACTGGCTCCGCCATCTGCGCCTTCTGCTTACGTTCAAGATGGCGAGCTTCGTCATTACGCCGGAAATCGCGTCGATCGTTTGGGACTGCGTGACGGCCAAAAGTGAGTTTACCTCGAAGAAGCACTTCGTTCAGGGCGCAGAAGCTATGCTGGATAATGTTCAGTTCGTACCTGATGCCCGCAGCCGCGAGATCATCACTGACGCGCTTGAGTGGGCGATCGCCAATCCGGAGGAGTTCTCGACCCGTATGTCAGAGAAGGCTCGGCGGTATCAGCATTCGCCGAATTTCGTAGCGTTCACGAGCCTGCTGGAGGGTCTGCAGAATGCGTCGGAGCGTTGGAAGCGGCCTGTTCGCGAGATCGTCCACGACAAGCAGGCTGAGGTCGAAGAGGTGTTTGCGACCTGGCATGCGACCGTCTCCAAGCCCGAGCTTGCGAATACAGAGGGACTTTTATGGCCAGGCGAAAGCAAGCCGTTGATGGTCCAGAAGGTGACCGGGAGCACGTTCCGGACGGCCACTGAAGAGGAGAGTGCAGGTCTGCAGGTGGTCGATGTCGTTCTGTGGTGCTTCAAGCGCGTCTTTAGCGGAAAGGAAATCGGACAGGACACTGCAAAACTGGTGAACTGGGTTATGCAGCGCGCTTACCAGAACGATTTCTCGTTCGAAGGCGTCGGTAGGCAGGTTGAAGCCGAGCTCGGCAAAATTATGGATGCCGACATGCCTGAGGAGCAACTCGCTGAAGGGCGCAAGCTGTCGGCGGACATGGAAGCACAGCGTCAGGCTCTCGTCGCCGCTCACGCCATCGAGAAGGCAGGGAGGCGAACTGAGGGTGTGGTCACTTGACGGCAAATAGTTGTGGCCGGTCACCCGATTACGCCGACAGTCGGGCGTATCGGGAACGGCGGCTTTCGCGAAACCGTCGATGACCTTGGAACGACCGCAATGGGGTCGTCAGTCGAATGACCGCTTTACCGGATTCCTCGGCCAAAACCGGACTGTCGGCAAGCGGCCCCAGTCACGCCATCGAGGCGGCACTATGATCGCGGCTGCGACGACGATCAAGCCGCGGTCCGGATCTCCACGGCTTGCTTCCAATGTGTTGATGACCCTTGCCGACATTCCGGTGGCTCACCCGTAGGCGACCGGATTGCGCTCAGCATCGGTCGCTGCGCCTTGCACTAGACTGGCTGTGGTTCCTTTGATGCTTGCCCCGCCCTTTCGGGCGAAGGCAAAAAACAGTGGGTGCCTCGATCTCGTGAATTAACGAGAGTCAAGCCGCTTCAGGCACCTTGGTGTCGGACATGCGATAGCGAAACTTGGTGTCCGTGAGTCCGGCCGCATCCGAAAGCGTTGCTGCAAGAAGTTGGGCGATGATGATATCCACGATCGCCTGCGCTATCAGATTGTCGCATCGCGGCACCTTGATGACCGTCAAAAGCCTGCCGTCATCGATTCCCTCTGCCGTCGTGACGAGAAGCGCGGGGCAGCCGATGCTTTCCAGATATTGCGCCAATTCGACCTCGCGCCCCCCACCAAACAGAACCACCGCAGTGGTCTCGTCCATCGACTCCATCGGTCCATGCAGGTAGTGGCGGGTATCGTAGGCCGAGGCTGGGATCCGCGATGCCTCGCGAATCAAAAGCGAAGCCTCATCGGCCGTGCCGAGCGAGGCACCGGCGCCGACGCAGTCAATGGCGCGACGGGCAGACAACAGCTTCCCCAGTCGATCCATCTTCGCGGCCGCGGCGCTCAAAAGCTGGCCGACAAGGGACGGAATCTCAGCGAAGGCGTCATCACGCACGCCCATGAGTTTCTGCACTGCCATACCAGCGGCCAGCAACGTGGCGGTGTAGCCGGTGCTCGATGGTGTGGCATCAGAGCCGTTCGCCAGCCGTAAATGCAGGTTCGCTGCGCGCGCCAGGGGACTCTCGGGATTGTTGGTGATGGCCAGGCGGCGGGCCCCTGGCAGCTTTTCCAGCGCGGCGACCGTCTCGACGCTGCGGCCACGATGGGACAGGCCGATCAACGCATCACAAAGGTCGTTGCCTTTGGCCATGTCCACCGAGCGAATCGCGAATGCGCGTCGGTTGCGTGTCTGAAGCTCGGCTGCCACGACGACGGCCGCAGCATAGCTTGCGCCTATGCCGGTCACGCCGATGACCGTCCGATCCAAGGACGACATGTCTATCTCTGCTAGCTCGTCGCGCACGGCGGCATAAGTATCGGCAAGGGCTTCGGGCTGGCGAGCGATGGTGGAACGATAACTCACAGTTTTTCCTTTCTTGGTCACAAAAATACCGGTGCGGAGGCTATTCCGCGCGCGGAAGGTATCTCGATCAGGCAGCTGGCGAGACGACAGGCGCCCTCGACGGGTTGCCCGGTGAACAGATGCGGCGCTATGCGCCCTGCGGAAGCCTCGGCCAATCCTTCCGCGAAGGCATTCCACAACAGGGGCTGCCCCGCGATAACGCTACCTCCGGCCACCGCATGAACGGCACCCGCGCCGCGAACATCCAGTAGCGCGGCCATATGAGCGAGAGCCCGCCCACCTTCGCGGATGACGCCCGCGGCAAGGGCCGATCCCGCTTCCGCCGCCTGGAAGATTACTGCGGCATGGCTTCCCACTGCCGTCGCCGACCGCATTTCCGACAGAGAGCTGCCCAGACGCGGAAGCGAAGGAACCCGCAACGCGTCGAAAATTGCCTCGACCAGAGGCTCACCGCGGCCGCCGCCAGCATCGAAATGGTGTGCAACGGCGCGCACGGCCTCCCGCACAAGACCGGCGGCGCTGCCCTCATCACCGACGATCCAGCCCCACCCTCCGGCAACCAACATGCGATCGGGCGCGGGCCGACAAACCGCGATCGAACCTGTGCCAGCCACCACGCCGATCTGCCCGGTGAGGCCGAGCGCAAGGGGCATCAGCTCGGCGTCGTTGACCACTGCGACCGGGGTGTTGGTGCGCGTCGACAAGGCTGCATGAAACGCCTGGCATTCCGCCGCGTCGTCGCAGCCATGGGCGCCAATGCCTATCGCGCCAAGCGGAGTGCCCTCGGCCAGACCCGCCGCCAAATCCAGTAGCCGCTCGGCATCGCGATCCCAGTTGCGCACCCGCCAGTCGCCGGTCGGCAGCACCATGTCGCGTGCCGCGCCGCCTGCCGTGGATTTGACCCGCAGATGGGTCTTGGTGCCCCCAATATCGATTCCGACGATCACGGCAGTCTCATCCTTGGACCGGTTCATCCGCGAGATCCATTCCCACCCCGAATGCGTCGGCCGTCCGACGTGAAGACAAGTGCATGACGAAGGTCGGCTTTGGCCCGCAAGGTTCCGTTGATCGACGCGCTGCCCCGTGCAGCCCGCACGACCACCGGGGTTCCATCGCCCAAGTCCATGTGGACGTAGCTCTCCGAACCGACTTCCTCGACCAGCTTGACCTTGCCTTCCAGCTCAAGACCGCCTTCATCGGCGCGCTCAGGCACGGCCAAGAAATGCTCGGGGCGCAAGCCCAGTTCGACCCGGCCCGCGAGCTCAGGCACCGAAAGGGGAAGAATCACCTCAATCGAGTTGGTAACGGCAAGGCGCAAGCTGCCGGGTGCCGCGTCGACAACGCGGGCGGGCAGAAAGTTCATTTTGGGCGAGCCGATGAAACCAGCGACGAACCGGTTGTCCGGGTCGTCATAGAGGTCAAGCGGCTTGCCCGCCTGCTGGACTCGGCCGCCATTCATCACCACCATCCTGTCGGCCAGCGTCATGGCCTCCACCTGATCGTGCGTGACATAGATCATCGTCGTGCCGAGGCGCTTGTGCAGATCCATCAGTTCCGCGCGCATCTGCACGCGCAATTCGGCGTCGAGGTTGGACAGCGGTTCATCGAACAGGAACACCCGCGGTTCGCGGACGATAGCGCGGCCGATGGCGACGCGCTGCTTCTGGCCGCCCGACAGCTGCGCAGGCTTGCGCTCCAGAAGCGTGTCCAGGCGCAGAATCGCCGCCGCACGGCGTACCTTCGCTGCGATCTCGTCGCGCGGTCGATGGGCCATGCGCAAACCGAACGAAATATTCTGGAAGACCGTCATATGCGGGTAGAGCGCATAGGACTGGAACACCATCGCCGCGCCGCGCTGCGCGGGCTCCACATCGTTGATGATCTCGCCTTCGATCGAGATCGTGCCGGATGTCACCGTCTCCAGCCCGGAGATCATGCGCAGAAGCGTCGACTTTCCACAGCCCGAAGGCCCCACGAAAACCACGAACTCCCCGCGTTCTATCGAAAGGTTCACGTCCTCCAGGACACTGTGCGCGTCGAACGACTTCGAGACCGAGGAGATATCCAAAAATGCCATGGGTCGTTCTCCGCTCAGCCCTTGGTTCCTGACATCGCGATTCCTTCGACGATCTTGCGCTGGAAGATCAGGAAGAAGAGCAGCGGCGGGATTGCGGCAAGAAGATTCGCGGTCATCACCATGTCGACCGTCTGGTGCGACAGTGGCGAGTTGAACAGGCCCACCACCTGGCCCACCGTGTAAATTTCCGGCTTCGTCCCGACGATCAGGGGCCACATATAGTTTCCCCAGGTCTGCATGAAGGTGAGGATCGCCAGGGTGACGAGGGCATTGCGGCACAAGGGCAACGCGACGTGCCAATAGATCTGAACATGGCTGGCGCCGTCGAGCCGCGCCGCTTCGATCATGTCCTTGGGGACGGCGCGCATGAACTGCACAAGCATGAACAAGCCGAATGCCGAGGCAAGGCCAGGTACCACCAGACCCCGCATCGTGTTCAGCCATCCGAGCTGCGAGGTCAGCAGATAGGTCGGGATGATTGTGACCGCGGTCGGCACCATAAGCGACAGCATGACGACGCCGAACAAAAGGCCGCGCCCCGGAAATTCGAACAACGCAAACTCGAACGCGGCCAACGAGCCGATAAGCAGCACGCCCGCAATCGTCAGCAGCGCGTATAACAGCGAGATGCAATAGGCGTGGAGGTAGTCCGTCTCGGTGAAAATCAGCCTTATCTTCTCGACGCCGGCCGGAATCGAGGTCGGCCACAGGCGCGGATTGATCGATACCGGCTCGCCCGGCAGGGCAAAGACCACATTGATCATCCACCAGATCGGAAATAGCGCTATGGCAGTCACGACCAGGGCGAGCGCCCATTTCAAAACGGTCCAGACCGAGATGTGGCGGTTGAACAGAGCGGTCATGCCCACCCCTTCAAGCGGCGCAGACCGAACATGGCGGCCGTCACCAAGACAATGGCGAGGGTCAGCAGGAAACCGTAGGCCGCGGCTTCGCCAAAGCGAACGCCCCCGAAAGCGCGGCCCATCATGTCCATCACCGGAAAGAGCAGCGCGTTGCGACGCCCGCCATAGCTGGTGAAGGACGATCCCGTCAGCAGCCACGGCTTGTCGAAGACCTGCATGGCTGAGATCAGGCCGTAGGTCACGACGAAGAACAGCACCGGTCTCAGCATCGGAATGGTGATGTGGACGATCTGTTGGCGTTTGTTGGCACCGTCGAGGCGTGCGGCCTCGTAGAGCTCGGCTGGGATTTCCTTTAGTCCGGCCAGGATGATGACCATATTGAAGCCCGCCGATACCCAAACATCCACGGCAATCAGGGCGTAAAGCATGGTGCTGGTGTCATTGAGGAAGTTGACTGATTGCCCGCCAAACCAGCCGACGATCATGTTGAGCAGCCCGAAGTTCGGCGCATAGATCCAGCGCCAGATAGTGGCGGCCAAGAACGCTGGCAGCACCACCGGCATGAAAAAGGCGTTGCGGAAGAAATTGGCCCAGCGTCCGACGAAACTGTCCACCAGAAGCGCAAGGCCTAGCGCCACCAAAACGCCCAGCGGGACGGTGATGGCGACATAGGTCAGGAGGTTGCGCATCGCCGTTGCGAAATCGCGTGAGAGTACGATCTTCTGGTAGTTGGCGAAGCCGAGATACTCCGGCTTCGCCACCCCGTTCCAGGCGTGAAAACTGTAGTAGAGGCCGCTGAGGATCGGATAAAGGAAGAACACCGCAAATAGGATCATGAATGGCGCGATCATGAGGTAGTGCGGCAGGAGGCGGCGAAGGGACATGGGCGCTCCGTTTGAGCCTGCAGCCGGACCGATCCAGCCGCAGGCGCTTTACGCGTGAGGCGCTTTTACTGGGCCAGACAGTCGTTCAACTGCGAGACCAGCTCTTTCGCGCCCTCCTCCGGAGTGTACTGGCCGTCCGCCGTGGCGGAGGCCATGTCGATCACCTCCGAGTTGTAGCAGCTCGGGACCGAGCCGACGAAATAGGGCGCCGCCACATCCATCGCGCCGTGGGCGGCATCGACCGAAACTTTGATCAGCGGGAGTGCCGCGACCTCTGGATCGGCCATTGCGGCCGCGTTGGCGTTATAGCGTGACAGAAGCTTCGCCCAGCGGGCCATCTGCGCCTTCTCCGTGAGATAGGCGGCGAATTCAAAAGCTAGGTCCGCGTGAGGGCCTGGTGCGACGCCGACCATCTCGTAGCTGCGGATGCCGCCGGTCTTGCCAGGTTCGTCACCAGGAATCAGCGTGAAGTCGTATTTAAGCCCGCTGGCCTTGGCTGCCTGCTCATAAGTCGGGTTTACCCACGGCCCGACGGTATGAAACGCGATTTGGTTCGAGATGAACAGGTCCTTCGTAGCCTGGTCGTTGCGGCTGGTTCCGCTGCTGAGCGGCTTCATGTCGACAAATTTCTTCAAGACCTTGGCCATGATCGCCGGATCTATCTTGGTCTTCTTGTTCGCCCAGTCAAATCCCCAGCTCTCTGTTGAACCTGAAGTCGCATAGATTTCGGCGATCGAATTGAAGACCAGCGTTTCGTCCGGAATGGCATACATTCCAGCATCCTTGACTTTTTTCATCTGGGCGAACCATTCGTCCCAGGTAGCCGGAGGCTTGCTCGTGTCGACGCCAGCTTTTTCCAAGACCGTCAGGTTGCGAAACAACAGAGAACCGAAGCCCGTATAAGGAAGGCAGTAAAGCTCGTCCGGCTTTGGCATGCAGCCCTTCAACGCATCCCGATCGAATTGAGCCCGGAAGCTCTCGGGCATAGCCATCCATTTCGAATAGATGTTCTCCAGGGCATGCACTTCTACCAGCTGAGCGCCCACCGACTGAGCGTTCATGAACACATCCGGCAAGTTTCCGCTCGCGGCACCGGCGACCTGGCCCGCCGTCAGATCGTCGTCGCCCTTGGCGACGATATTGATTGTCACACCGGGATGCCTGGCAGTGAATTCCTTGATGAACTCCTGCTGGAGCGCCAGTGCCTCGCCTTCCCCAAAGTCGGAATAGACCCAGTACTGAAGCGTAACGTCCTCCGCCGCCGCTCCACCGGCGGTTCCGATCGCGGCCAGCGCCGCCAGTCCGGCAAGGCCGAACCGAAATTTGCTCAGCGTGCTCAATGTTTCCTCCCGTTGATGCCTCACAACTGCAAAACGGACAGTCCCTGCTTTGTTAGGCACCTTAACTAACAAAAAAGGAAGAGCCGCCGTCAAGCCTTTTATTGCGACAGCGCGAATGAAATAGCGGCCGTGTTGGCTATTCGCCCAGGACCAGAGGCAAGGCGGTCTCGATGGCTAGGCGTTCGATGCCCAGAACCGTCGCGTCTGCGGCCAGATGCGTGCTGCGGATTTCGACCGGGTAGGAAAGGCGGTTCGCCGTTTCGCGCACCTCCGGCAAGAGAAGGGGCGACGCTCCAAGGCCGCCACCCAGGACCACCAGACCGGGATCGACCACGCTGACGCAGGCGGCGACCAGCGCCCCTATATCCGAGGCGTGGCGGGCAACGTGACGCTGTGCGTCCGGGTGGCCCGCTTCGGCAAGCTTGAGCAATTCCTCGGTGTCTCGCGGAGACGGTCCAGCCGCTGTGGTCCAGTCCGACTGTACGCGCGAGATGAAGGCCTGGGTACCGAGATAGTGCTCGACCTCGCCCGGCAGCGGCTCCGCGCCCGGTGCAAAAGGGAAACTCAGATGGCCGATCTCCCCTGCGGCGCCATTGCGCCCCCGTATCAGTTGATCGTTCAGGATGAGGCCCATGCCGATCTTCAATCCGATCTGCACATAGGCAAAGTTGGCAATGCCGCGCGCAGCCCCATAATGCTGCTCGGCCACTGCGGCACAGTTGACGTTGTTTTCTAAGACGAGCGCTACACCGGCGGGAGGGTTGAATGCACGAAACACGACGTCTTGCCGGCTGGCCTCGACGTCGCCGTCCGGGCCCACGACACGCGTAGGCACCGCGAGCCCGAGCGCGCGCAGCGGTCCCCAATTTCGTTTGGTCGAAGCCCGAATGGCAGTGAATTCGGATGCGACGGCGCGGCTGACCTCTTCGTTGATCGTCAGCTGGCTCTCAGGATAGCGCAGAATGCGGTTCGCCAGTTGCCTGCGGTCGAGCGTGGAGACACGAAGCCGCACATGTGTCGCACCTGCATCAACCGCGATGACATGCCCGGCACCAGGCCCGACTTTGTATTGGGCCGCGCTGCGCCCCAGTGGCCCCTTGATCGCGCCGACCATTTCGACGTAGCCGAGTCGCTCGAGTTCAGCAATCGCAGCCGACATTGTCGGCCGCGAGAGGCCAAGCGCCATTCCGATCTGCGGCCTGGTCGAAGGGCCGTCCTCCACCAGGCGTCGGAACACCGCTCGAGCGCTTCCTGTCAAGAACGGTCCGTTTTTGTCGGACACTGTTTGCTCCGAGGGATGGATCCTCGTCGTTTGATACGAGTTTGCACGATTCAAATCGAGTGGGGTGCTCATTTGGCACATTCGTACTTGATGCAATCGATCATCTCGGAGCCATCTTCTGAGATTAATTTTCTTAGAACCTCACAGACAGGCTCGGCAATCCTCTCTGCCAACGCGGGTACAGGGGCTAGATGCCGAACTGCGGAATGGTATTGGACTGACGCCCTGTGCCTCGTTGGCCCTTCAGTTTCAATACAGAACTTCAATGCGAGAACGGTTGGATCGGGACGAGAGTGGCCTGACCGCTATCGGCCCCATTGTGGAGATTTGGAGAGCAAGCGGCGGCGGTGCCATTTGGGTCGTGCTGACATCCACAACCCTTGAGCGATCGCAGTCCGCGAGTTAAATCGACATGCCTCGCAACGTGCAAATTCCCAAGCAAGCCAAATTACTTGGTGTAAAACCACACATTGCATAAAGCACTCACAATGTGCGGAAACCGAGTAAAATCGTAGGAAAAACAACCAACCGACCGCAGCACAATGTGCACCCTTTTATCTTGCCGTCTTAATCGGTTGTGCTTTGCGTGAACTCTGCAACACCGTACTTCCTCTTCAAAATTGCGATAATACACGCATCTATTCTCTAGGTCACGGTCCAGCGTTCCGGCGTCGAGTTCCGGTCCGCCGTGCAGTCTTCCGCGCTCTGCGACGGGGTGTTGTGGCTGCACGAATGCAGCGCTCGAGCCGTCGTGGCGCAATTTGCCATCCGTCTGACGGAGCAGCGTCACAGGCAATCGAGCGCGGTCCGGCCGTCTTTCGATCGGCGCGGCCGCAGCAGGAAAACGTGTGTTCCGTCGTTCTTGGTCTGCATCGGTCCTCATCCGCCGCAGCGGATCTCCTTTGTCTCAGTTGGCGTCCGTCAACGTGCGGGCGCCATGCGTTTGAACTGCCGCCGCACCGTTCATCGATGCGCTCCGAGCGGCTTGCGGGCCTTCACGTGTCTGCGTTGGGCGACGTCCGTCTTGCTCGCGGCCGGATCGCCGACGTAGAACGTGCCGTCGCTCCAGATCGCGTGCATGATCACCGCCAGCTTGGGCGCCACCGCGACGCAGGCCTTGCGGTGGCAGGAGCGCTTGGCGTTGAGCCGGTTGTATCTCGGCGTCCACTACCCGACCAATGTCCTCGCAGGCTGGTGCGTTGGTTCTGCTTGGGCAATTCTGTGCTGGTGCGTCATCAGATGGGTTGAGCTAAGGCGAAGCAGATAGCTCGGCGATCATGCTGGCCTGTGCCGCCGCACTACCCGCCATTCGTGCCAGATCAGCACCATCACCACGGCGTCAAAGACGGTCAGGACCAAAAGTCCGGGGGAGTGGGTGTAAGACCAACGGTACACTTGGTAGGCCATGAACGCTCCAAGCGCCACGAGCGAGGCAGGATAGGACCACAACTTGCCTCGCAGAAGCCCGACAACCAGCAGCAGTTTTATAAGGCCGTGGCTGAGGAGATAGAAGGCGTAGAACTCCTTGTTGGCGACCGAGAAATGGCTCGCCATCTGCGACAGATGGCCTGCTATGAAATCGTTCGGATCTTCGATCAACTCGTCCTGGGTGAAGGAATTGACCCACGAAGCAATCGCGCCCGTGGTCACGAAATAGAGCAGAATACCACCCAGACATTCGATCAACGCGTGCGCGCCCTTCAGCCAGACGCTGACTTCAAAAATCTGATGGATCCGGCGTTCGTCGACTTCTCTCACAAATCACCTCGTGGTCCACAACAACGGAAGCAAGAACGAATGGATGCAACTCTCACTCATTGGATCAATGCGTTGGCGGGGCTTCATCCCGTGTTCGACAAGGCAATGATCGGCATCTCGCAAATTGGCGTTCCCTTGATGGTTCTGACCGTGGTGCTGCAATGGTGGGTGAAGGCCGATCGCTACCACATTAGACACGCGGCGCTCTCTTCGGGGCTGGCGTTCCTGATCGGGCTCGCGATCAATCAGTTCATCCTTTTGTTCGTCCATCGCGTAAGGCCCTATGATGCCGGCGTCACGCATTTGCTGATCGCCCCCAGCACAGACTGGTCGTTCCCCTCGGATCATGCGACCGCGACGGTTGCGATTGTTGCAGCGTTTGCGATGCAAGGTCTGCCGCGCCGAACCGTTGCCTTCGCTGCCCTGGCGTTTCTGGTCTGCTGGTCGAGGATTTTCATTGGCACCCACTATCTCACTGACGTGATTGGTGGTGCCGTCACTGGTATCGTAGCTGCCATTGTGGTCCGTGCGGTCTATCGCGAGAACTCTCGGCTGGATCGGCTCGTTACCAACATCCTTTAGAGCCGACCTTACGGAAAGGTATTATTTGTCCGGTGGACCTTTCTCAAAACTGCGAGAAAATGAGCCACTATGCCAAGATTTTCTTTGACGTTTCCGATGCCGGGGACGTCTATCACGATGCACGGGGAACCAACCTCCCAAGCGAAGAGGCGGCCAAGATCAAGGGCTTCGCAATAGTCAGCAAACTCATGGTCCAAAAGGGCCGCACCGAGGGTGATGATGTAGTTTGCACCATCCGCGACATAACGGGCCACCAGATCATGCAGATCGCACTTATATCTGGAACGCCTGTTGTCCGCACTTAACCGTCGCTCCCTATCGTCACGCGGCTTGTCGCAGATGCAGGGCCAACCTTGGTCCCTAGTCCCTGACCTCTGCCATGCTGAAGTTCCGCATTCCGACCGCCTGGTCATGATGGCCGGGCCAGGCGTCGCCGGCCTTCGAGATGCGGCCCTGGACGTCGATCGTGGAGCCCGACTGCCAGCGCCGCGACGTCAGCCCGAAGTAGGCGGCGACGTCGCGCGAGCGGCGGAAGCGCGACGGATCGTCCATCGCCGTCATGAACGACAGCGCCGTCACCGGGCCGACGCCGGGGATGGCCATGAAGCACCGGCAGGTTTCATTGCGTGCGACGATCCTCACGACCACATCGTGCAGCCGGCAATACTGTTTCCATAGCGCGGCGCGCGCCGTCAGCATGACGTCCATCAGCTCGGCCGACAGCGGATCATCCGCAACGGCGGTGCGCACCGCCTGCTCGAACGCCCGGCGGCCGACCTTCGTCAGGCGGATGCCGAACGACTTCAGCGACTGCCGGATGGCGTTCTCCAGGTCGAGGAACTTGGCCTTCAGGTTGCGCCGGTGCGTCAGAAGAAGCTTCGTCCGGTAGCAGCTTTCCGACTTGGATATAGGCCTGGCGGGAACCAGCCGGTGCGCATCAGGTGCGCAATGCCCAGCGCATCGGCCTTGTCGGTCTTGTTGCGCTGCGCCGACATCACGCCGCGGACGTGCTGCGTATCCAGGCAGACGGCAGCAGGCCGAGTTTCTTGAGTTCCGGGTGCAGCCACGGCCACAGCGATCCCGCCTCGTGGCCGACGCGGCGAAGTCGTCCGAGGAAAGGATTCAGCATCTCGAGAAACGCCTCGGGATCGGTCACTATATCGCCGTCTGCAGATGCCCCCGCCGCTGGTCGTCGACATGTCTAGCCATCGGAGCCACCATCGGCATCGAGCCTTGCAGTGTGTAGCGCAACACACTACATGCCAATCTGTAGCGCGTCGCGCTACACATTACATATTGCAACACAAAGCATGATAGGATGCCGCATGGAACCCATAAGACGCCCACCGCACCCCGGTCCCTATGTGCGCCAGAACGTCATCCCCACCGGGATGTCCGTGAAAGATGCCGCCAACCGCCTCGGCATCGGCAGGCCAGCGCTATCCAATTTCTTGAACGGGAATTCGGCCCTGTCTCCGGAAATGGCGGTCAGGCTGGAGAAGACGTTCGGTGCGGACCGGCAGCGGTTGCTTGACATGCAAAGCGCCTACGAGCGGCATGAGCGGGGCGCTGATGAAAGGGCCATTGCGGTTCGCGCGTTCGTCCCTAATTTCCTGACTATAAAAGCAACGCAGATCGAGGGCTGGGCAGACCAGATCAACTCTCGCATGCACCTTCCCGTCCTTCTGCGCAAACTGGTGCACTCGACTGGTATCGACCTTCGCCAGGTCGACTTCCCCGGTTACGACAACGCTCAGCGGAAAGGCTCAGACGGATTCGTCGAAGCAGGCGCCGCGACGCCCTGGATTCCCGAGGGACACTCCTATTGGGAATTTGGGACAGATCAAAGGCCGGCCGCCAAGGCGGAGAGCGACTACGCGGCACGGCTGAGTTCGGTTGATGTGGTCGAGAGAGCGAAGAGTACTTTCGTTTTTGTTACGCCACGTAACTGGTCCGGCAAGACCGCGTGGGAGAGGCAGAAGAACCAGACCGGTGACTGGAAGGCGGTTAAAGCTTTCGATGCGAGCGATCTAGAGCAGTGGCTGGAGCAATCCGTGCCGGCGCAGATCTGGCTTGCCGAACAACTCGCAATACCTGTTACTGGCTTTGAGACCCTAGAGCAGGCATGGGATCGCTGGGCGAATGCCAGCGACCCCCACTTAACGCCCGAAATCTTCGCACCTTCTATCGCGGCGTACCGGGGAACGTTCAAGACGTGGCTCGAAAAGCCGAGTGAACAGCCCTTTGTAATTGCCGCCGACTCGCAAGACGAGGCGCTCGCCTTCCTTGCCTGTCTCTTCGGTCACGAGGAATTCCAACACTTCAAAGATCTTGCCGCGGTCTTCACGTCTCCGAGAACGCTCAGGACACTCGTCGCATCCTCGGTGCCTTTCATTCCAATTGTTCATTCCACAGAAGTTGAACGTGAACTAGGGGACGTCCATCGACGGCTCCATTGTATCGTTTTCCGGCCCCGCAATGCCGTCGATACAGAGGCGGACATTGCCCTTGACCTTCTCACCCATGACACTTTTGAGAAGGCTCTCGCCGCCATGGGAGTCGACGAAGGTGTTGTCGACCGGCTCGCACGAGAGTCAGGGCGCTCGCCCACAATCCTGCGCCGGCGCCTTTCGAAGAATGCCGCTATCAAGAAGCCTAAATGGGCCAGCGACGATAAAACGGCAAAGACGCTCGTCCCCTTGACCCTGATCGGCGCTTGGCACGCCGAGCCAGAGGCGGATCGCGAGATACTATCCTATGTGGCCGATCGGACGTACGAGGCGGTCGAGGACGATGTTGTGCGCCTGCTTCGGTTCGATGATAGCCCCGTGTGGTCTGCGGGAAGATATAGGGGCGTTACCTCGAAGATCGACGCCTTATTTGCGATAGCAGAAATGGTCACGGCCGCAGAGCTCGATCGGTTCTTCCTGGCCGCCGAATACGTCCTTTCTGAAACTGATCCGGCGCTCGAACTGCCGGAGGAGAAAAGATGGGCTGCCGCTCTGTATGACAAGACGCGAGACCATTCAGGTGCGTTGCGCGAGGGCATCTGCGAGACGCTCGTAATTCTCTCGGTCCATGGCAATGACTTGTTTCTGAGTCACCTCGGAATCGATGTCGAAAGCCGCGTGGCTGCTCTCATCCGGAAACTCCTGACGCCATTGACGATTGAAAAGCTACTCTCGCACGATCAAGATCTTCCTCGTTACGCCGAAGGAGCGCCCGACGAATTCCTCAAGATCATCGAGGAAGACCTCCGGCGCGATGAACCCGCGATTTTCGGTCTCCTCAAACCGGTCGATAGCGGTTCGTTTTGGGCCTTCCCGTCACGCACTGGCCTTTTGTGGGCATTGGAGTGCCTTGCTTGGAAACCGCAGAACCTGTCGCGTGTCTCGACGATTCTCGCCCAACTGTCGCGTCCGACGATCGAGGACAACTGGGCAAATAAACCGGATGCCAGTCTTCAGGCCATCTTCAGTTCATGGATGCCGCAGACCGCGGCCTCGGTTGAGCAAAGGGTAAAGGTGTTGGAGATGCTCACAAAACGATTTCCAGAGGTGGGCTGGGAGGTTTGCGTTGAGCAGATAAAACCGGGCTCACGAATCGGCAATTACAGTTATCGGCCCCGCTGGCGCAGCGACGCTTCTGGCGCTGGACAGGTCGTCACGAACAATGAAATCTACGAATTCAATCGAAAAGCTCTGGATTTGTTGATTGCCTGGCCGACCCATGACGAGAAGACGCTTGGCGACCTCGTGGAGTCCCTTGAGGGCATGCCCGAAGAAGACCAAACCAAGGTCTGGGAATTGGTCGAGCGATGGTCCGCAAAAGCCGGTGATTCGGCTAAAGCTGCGCTGCGCGAACGGGTCCGACGATTTGCCCTCACACGCCGAGGTCGTCGCCTGAAACTTGAGGCAGCGATGCGGGACCAGGCTCGTGAGGCGTACGACCGGCTTCGGCCCACCGATCCAGTCATCCGTCACGGCTGGCTATTTGCCGATCAGTGGGTTCCGGAATCGGCTGACGAATTTGAAGACGAGGATTTCGATTATCGGAAGCGTGACGAGCGGATCGACAAGCTGCGTCGCGAAGCGATGACCGAGATATGGGTGGAGCGGGGTTTCGACGGCGTTAAGGAATTGCTTGCCAGCAGCGGCGCCGCCGGAATTGTTGGCCGGTATGTTGCGTCGTGTGTCACAGGTTTCAAACCGAGGGTTGATTTCATCCGCTGCTGCCTTTTTCTTGAAGGAGATCTTCGGAGCAAGGCCGAATGGTGCCTACAGGGGTTCCTTTGGGGGATTGAGGGGGAACGCACTGAGGTTCTACAGGCTGCAGCCGATGAATTGGCTGCAATTGAGCGCAGGCGGCTATTGGTGTGTGCACCATTCCAGGAGTCTACCTGGCGTCTTCTGGACGGTTATGGCGAAGAAATCCGCAACGGATATTGGAACAACGTGTTCCCGTCCTGGAACCGGCATACGCCGACCGAGCTCACCGAATTGATTGATCGTCTTCTGGAGGCTAGGAGGCCGCGTGCCGCTTTTCACGCCGTCCAGATGGATTTCAAACAGATCGAAACGTCTCGCCTTAAGCGGCTCCTGCGGAGTGTCGCCACGATAAACGCCGAACCTCAGGGCCACTTCAAGCTCGACCGGCATCACATTTCTGAGGCTCTGGATTCTCTCGACGGTCGTGCAGGGGTCACCCGAGACGAAATGGCCCAACTTGAATTCCTCTTCGTCGACGTCCTCGATCACAGCAAGCACGGAATTCCAAATCTCGAAAGCCAGATCGCGGCGTCGCCTGTGCTATTCGTTCAAGCCTTGGCGCTGGCATTTAAGCGACGCGATCAGGGCGAGGATCCACCGGAATGGAAGGTCGAGAATCCTGAGCAGCGCGCAGCAGTCGCGTCAGCTGCCTACCGGTTTCTTGACCAAATCAAGGCGATTCCCGGCACGAACGAAAGCGGAAGGATCGACACTGCGGTGCTTTCGACATGGCTCGGTGAGGTTCGGCGCTTGTGCCGTGAATACGGCCGAGCCGAGATTGGTGATCACTGCCTCGGCCAGCTTCTCGCAAAAGCGCCAGCGGATGAGGACGGTAGATGGCCATGTGAAGCGGTCTGTGAGGTGTTGGAAAAGATCGCATCCCCCGAGATCGGCAGAGGGTTCTACATCGGAGTTCACAATTCTCGCGGCGCTCATTGGCGCGGCGAGGGAGGCGAACAGGAACGCGAATTGGCTGCCAAATACCGTTGCTGGGCCGAGCGCTTGCACTTTGATTACCCTTATGTCGGTGCGGTGCTTGAAGAGATAGCCGCGTCTTATGAGCGTGAAGCAGGGTGGCAGGATTCCGAAGCGACTATCACAAAGAGACTTCGACACTGAAAATGCAAAACAGCGGCGGTCACGGACTGGGAACAAAATAACTGTGGTGCGTCCTTCAATGCTCAACGCCTTTGCAACCAAAACTCAGGATATTTCAGTGATGTCTGGCTGTCGGCGGATCGCGAAATCATTGGCATTTTCTCAACCGCGACGATCTAAGTAGTCAGATGCACCTGCCCAATTCAGACCGCCCCCTCTCTAATCCTGACGACGACAAGTATGGGTTCGTGGAGCTTTCCAGTCGTCTGGCGGGTCCGATTGTTCACGCGACAACCGGCGAAGGGTTGGTCGTCGGAATTGAAGGGCAGTGGGGAGTTGGTAAGACGACCCTTCTGGAGTTTCTCCATCATACTCTTCGTCATACGAAGATCGAAGGTTTGCGCACGATCACGCTTGCACCTTGGCTACAGGGGGACCGCGTCGGACTTTCAACCGAGTTGCTAGCTAAACTCAGCGAGGCACTTGATGCCGAGAGCAAAGAAACCCAGGAGAAGGCAAAGCAGAAGGAATTTAGAAAGGCGATCGGGCGGTACGCTATCCTCGCTGGACGGGGAAGTGCCGCGGTGCTCGATGTTGCTGGCGATCTCCTCCCCGGCGGCAACATAGCCAAAAAGGCAACGGAGCTCGCGACCGATGCACTTGAAAGCGTGATTGGAGGGGGGACTCTTCTTGAGCTGAAAGCCGCGATCCGGAAGCGCATCTCCGAGAGCGGACTGCGATTTGTCGTTGTTATTGATGACCTCGACCGATTGGAGCCATCGCAGGCGGCGGAGGTTGTGAGGGTCGTAAGGTCAGTCGCTGACTTTCCTCGCGTCGTTTACGTCCTCAGCTACGACAGGGACGTTCTCGCCCATGCCCTTGAGCAAAGTCTCGGCGTTAAGGACGGCGCGCGGTACCTACAAAAAGTCGTTCAGCTCTCCCTACCAATGCCAGCTTTCGAGCCGTTCGATCTTCGCCTCCAGCTCCGCGAGGGATTGCTCTCCCTCTACGACGAATTTGAAGGAGGTTCCCCCAACAATGTGGTTCAAGAAGACCTTGAACGCGCGATCGACAGCGCGGGAGCGTTCCTCAACACGCCGCGGGAGGTCACCCTCGTCACCAACGCAGTACGCTTCGCCTGGCACGCCTCACGGCTCGATACGTACTACCCGGATGTCTGTCGGGTTCAAATCTACAAGATTGTACGGCGCGATCTGTATGATTGGCTTGAGGAGTATCTTGGTATTCGTTCGATACTTGTGACGAATGCTGGTCGGCTCAGCACGGCGGAGCGTTCGCGGTTCGGGACAAAGCTATATGAGGTTCTTCCTGACGACGACACTTCCTCAAACTCGCTCTATACGCTCACTGGCATCGTGCCCGGACTATCGAGGAACGAGAACGCTGAGAAACGCGTGTTCGGGGGCTCGTATGCTCGCGAAGTAAACGCGATGATTGATCGCAAGCGGTTGGGGAGTCCTATTCACTCTCGCGCGTACTTTGCCTTCGCTATCCCCAAAACCGTCATGAGCGACCGGGACTGGAATGCGTTTCTCGAAGCTGCCGGCTCCGACAGCAACGAGTTAGAGCGATTGATCTTATACTATGCGGAGACGCAGCGGCCTGTAGGGGGCAGTTGGCTCCGTCACATTCTTGATCGAATGGACGACAGCGCAATTGAGCGCATGAACTCTGCTCAACTTAAAGGGTTGCTCTTAGCCTTCGCAAACGTAATGGACGACATTCTGCATTTTGGGCGTCCATGGATACCGTTCGTCGGTTCAGACGACCAGCGAGCAGCTTCGATTGCGTGGGCGATCGTTCGTCGCCTGAGGAGTGCCGATCCCGAAGATGCTAGTGTCGTGCTCTCGGAGGCACTCGAAAATGGGCGAGCAATCAATTGGCTCGTGGGAGAGTTTATTCGTACCGAGCTCTTCGCACGGGGTGAGGCAGGAGACGGCAGACACAGTTCCCACGACCCAGCGCTTGCAAATGATGAAATCGATCGTGCGCGATCCACACTGGGGATTCGCATCGAGGAAGTCGTTTCTGGGGGCAATGTACTCGACCTTCCCAAGCCATCACGTTTCCTGTGGGGGTGGCGCGACTTAAAAGGAGAGGAGGCCGTACGCGCATGGGTATCAGCCATCATCCAAGACGATCTGGGGTTCGTGCGTCTGCTATCCGAACTCCGTGGGGCGGTATTCAGCGATCGTGAATACCGCATTCTAAAAGCAGATAGTGTCTCAGCATTTATGAGTTTCGAAAAAGCTGCGGAACGCATCAGAACATTGGTGGGTGTGGAAGATACAGCGATCTCTCAGCCGGCTCGCGAGTTGCAGGATGCAATTGAACTCGCACGCTCGTTCTAGCTGGTAATCTGGGTGGCTTCTCTTTAGGTGGCTACAGGCGTGGGCCTATCACCTGCGTGAAGCGAACGCGGCCGCCTACACTCAACGCCTCCCAAATTGCCCTAAAATCAAACTACTGTGCTTTCTCGATCAGCCCCGCAATTCGGGCTGAGGCGCGACCCTAACAGCTCGAAATGTTCCAAGAACCCAAGGGGATTAGATGCTTTGTGGAGTTGGCCACTTGCTAAATCTCATTATGACAGCTTCAGCAGCGCTATTTCTCGGCATCGCTCAAAATTGCGATATACGACAAATGGGCGAAGCGGATTTTGGCACCACACCAGGAGCAAATAGTTGAGTGATCAAAACGAAGTCGTGACGGCCGATCTGGTCGGGCTGACGGCAGACATTGTCTCCGCCTATGTCAGCCAAAACCCCCTGCCCGTCGCTGGGTTGCCAGACCTCATCGCGTCGGTCCATTCGTCGCTGACAGGCCTTGGTCAGCAGAATGTGCCCGATCAGTCTCAGCAGGAACCCGCCGTCAATCCGAAAAGGTCGGTAATGCCGGACTACATCATCTGCCTGGAAGACGGCAAGAAATTCATATCGCTGAAACGTCATCTTGCGGTTCATTACGGGCTAACGCCAAGCGAATACCGCGAAAAGTGGGGATTGAAGCCAGACTACCCGATGGTTGCGCCGAACTACGCGGCCCAAAGATCTACGCTGGCCAAGGCGGCGGGGCTCGGACGCAAGGCGCAACCTACCCCGACCCGAAAGGCGCCTGCGAAACGAAAGCCTAGGGCTTCGTAAAGGCCGGGCAGTCTGTGCGTCAAAATCTCGGGCGCGCCGCGAGGGGCAGTTAGCCTATCGAGACCGTGGGCCATGGCGGCCCATTTCGAGCGATCTCGGCCACGTTAAGCGCTATGCAGAGCGTCTGCGGTAGCAGAAGAGCGCTTCTTCGATAGTGGTCTCGCGATGTAGCGATCTACCGAATCGAATCCCAGAATGAGAACTCCGATCAAGTTTGCACCACTGCGGACGAGACACACAGCGTCCATATGTGCACGCGCAGTTGGACCCGGCGCAATGCAGAAAGTATGAAAACTTCCATGAACCAAGAGTCGGTCTCTGATTGTGGAACGGTCCGGCGACGGCTTCGGCCCGTTAGCCGCCGGTCCGAAATTAGGATAGTTCGGAGGATAGCTACCATTGGCCCAGTGGCTGCCGTAAGTCGTTTGCTTTGACCGGCCGGGACGGGAACGTTCAGCAGAAACGACTCAATCAATGCTGACTGCTTGTCAGGCGACCATCGCTCACGTCGCTGGAAGCCGGGTTGCAGGTCGATTGCATTGTCTTCAACCATTTGCGCGAGTGTCGCTAAGGGTAGGTCTGCGGTTTGCACAACCAGCTTTGATTGCGCTTCGCGGAAACTCGATGTCAGCTTCTCCAGTGGCAACATGCTCGTCCCCGCCATTTTACCCAATTAGGAAATCCTCCTTCCTCTTACCCGTTTTCGGAAGCTCCTGCATCCAGTGAGGCGCATCGCTCCCTCCCCCTGGCCGCATCGGTCTTGGAGCGCGGGAACCTGGCTTCAGCCCGCTCACTTGCCGGCCCAGGCTGGATTCGTGACAATCCCGGACGAGCCCGCCATCACCACCGGCACGTCCCGAACTGGCGGGAACTCCACGCCTCGCGAAAGACATCTGGCCTGCGTGAACCGGGCTTTCTGCGGGCGTCTGGCTTCCAACTCTAATGCAGATCATTGGCGCCGACTCGGAGTATTAGAAAGCCAGATGAACAAAGCCTTTCGCCCAAGTCTTTCGATGTCGTCGAAGAACATGCTGAAATCGGTTATCTCAGGTACGCGCCGCGCGATGAAAAGTCGGAAATGACAGCCTGAGGGAAGCGTCCCCCAAGCATCACGCGACAGGTCTATCTTTGCGCGGCCAGGCCCCTGACCCCAGCCTAAGCTCAAAGGCTCTTGAGCAGATCAGCCGAGGGGCCAATGACCGTTTCCAGCGCGTTCTCGAATTGAATTCGGTTGATCCCGCCGACCTCTTGCCGCGTGGCCACCCGTCGGGTCATCGGCGATTTTCCGGGTCCAGCCGAAGTGGCGATCACCGCAAGCGATTTGGACAAGGGCACCGAGAACCCAAGGATGAGGTTCGACTGGGGTATGGGCGTGTCACCTAGGACGAACGCCAATGGCGGTACAGCGTCTAGAAGGCGCAGCTGCATGCCGGCAATAGTCGCCTCGATTTTCGGAGCTGCCCGAATCGCGTCCTGTAGTGGAAGCTGCCCAGACTGGGGGGAGAGCTGCAGCATAGCTGCCAACTCCTCAGCCAGTTGCGCCTTCGTGCGGCTTTTCAAACTGATGTAAAGATCGTGACCGTCGGATGGGTCGATGCCGTAGCTCCCAACGAGAGCCAGAAATTCTTCGAGAGAAACGTCATGAACGCTCGCGAGAAGCTTGCCGAATTCGCGGCTAAGGTTATGTCCACGCTGAAGCACATCGGGATGCCGGCTGGCCTGTAGTCCGAGAAGGGCGCACAATTGCGCTTCGTCGTCCGACGTCGTGATATAGCCTGGCGTGTGCAAGCGCTGCAGCAACTGGGCATCGTGGCCCTCGATCGCAGAGAAGGCATCTTCCAGCGCATCGGAAGGGCGCCATTGGTTGTCGAAAATCGTATAGAGCCAATCAACTTGCATCGTCGACTTCGTCGATACGATCTTCACCTTGTTTCCAATGCGAGCAAACAAATGACCGTTGGTAGCTCTAAACCCCCGCTGCCAGAATTGAGGGACGTAGTGGTGGTTTTGCTTCTCGAATTTCGGGGCCGTCATGTAGAATTGGCCTTCACTGCTGCGTGCGGAAATTGGCAGAATACCGCATTTCAGAGATGAACGACCAGAGGGGCGATGGACAACGTCGAGATAGTACCGATTTCACGAACCCGCTTCAACGCTTTGGGCGGATATGCGCGCCAGCCGGGGTCATTCATTGTCTTCGACGAACTCGGATTTTTCGAAGCCCAAAGGGGTAACGTGATCGGTATCGCGACCCTGGACATCACGGATCGGGATTTCGGGGGACTGGTCATGGCCAGGGACAGCAAGCTCCGCTTCCGTTGCGTGGACGTTACTGAATTCTGCGAGACGCCTGAGGAGGCACGGAAAGCGCTTTTCGCAGGGATGGCCAGGGCTGCCCAGGCAAATGCTGAAGAACACCATCAGGGCGATGAAAAGGGCGCTCCGGTTGATTTCTTCACCCATTTGCATGAGGAGAAACGCTTGGATCCGGCCTTTGTCAAACTGACCACGAACGAAGGATACTCGCCGGCGCGAGAAATCATAGAGCCGATGATGCGCTGGTACGAGGATGTCGACGGCAACTTCGTCGAGCAGTTTCAGACCACCGGCTTCGACCAGCGGATCTGGGAACTCTATTTGTTCGCCACGCTAATCGAGGTCAGCTTTGACCTTTCACGCGAACGCAATGTACCTGATTTCTGCTGTTCCGGCATGTTTGGGGAGCTCTACATCGAGGCCGTGACGGTTGGGCCTACCGTTAAGGCCGGCGAGATCGTCCCTCCGCCGCCGATCAATACACCGGAGGATTTGGAGTCCTACGTGAAGGAGTATATGCCGATCAAGTTCGGCAGCGCCCTCTTCTCCAAGCTCAAAAAGCAATACTGGAAACAGCCGCACGTAGCCGGAAAGCCGTTCGTCTTCGCCATTGCGGACTTCTCCGCACCGATGTCGATGGTGCACTCGCAGCCGGCGCTAGAGCGCTACCTTTTTGGCTATGAGCACACCGGCGAGTTCGATGAGCATGGCAAGTTAGTGATCTCCCCGGCGCGGGTCGAAACGCACCAATGGGGTGACAAGGCGCCAATTCCGTCCGGCTTCTTTCGGTTACCACAGGCCGTGCATGTGAGCGCGGTGATTTCAAGCAACGGCGGGACGATAGCCAAATTCAACCGCATGGGCATTCTGGGCAAATTCGGATCAAAGCAAGTGCTAGTCATGCGGGAAGGGCTGATGGTCGACCACAATCCCGATGCCACCGAGCCGAAAATGTTTCGCGTGATCGTCAATTCGGCCGGCTATGAGGAGGATTGGATCGAAGGTCTGAACGTATATCACAATCCCAACGCAGAGATCCCGCTGCCGGTGGAGATGTTCCCGGGCGCCGCTCATCATTTCTGCGACGACGCGGGACAGGTCACGAGCCACACGCCGGAGTTTCACCCGATATCGTCTGTCACAAAACATTATTATCCAGTCGATGTGGACGAGGTGTTGCGCCAGGTCGGCGACAAGACGCATGCGGTTTGGACGGTTAAGCCTGGAGCACAGGCGGAGTGACCTCGTTGGGTCACAGCCTATCCACTCGGGTCGCGAGACCTTCGACCGAGCCGATTGCTATCCGACGACCCTTCATTTCTAGCAGCCGCCGCCCCATGCGCGGCGTGCCCGCTTAAGCCTGTCTAAGTGACGACTATGAGCTTCCGGGAAAATGCTCTCGATCCTTCGAAGCCGCGTGGAGGCGCATCGCTGCCACCTAGTTTGGCTAACGCACCTTCCGCTTTTGGGCGAAGGCAGAGTTCGCCTGAACGCCCGGCTTGAGGCGCAAAGCGGCCGATGGCGTGACCGGTTCTAAACTAGCGTACCGCGACACTTCCCTGAGCGGCCTCTATGACGGGGCACGACTACCCAGTGCAGCACAGTCTTTGCCACCCGCCTCACCAGCTTCATGTGGACCAAAGGTCACTCGCGCCTCTCGAAACGAAAAAACCGCCCCGGTTAGACCGGGACGGTAATTGATTTATGATAAAACTGGTTGCGGGGACAGGATTCTGAGCCTGTCGAGCCTGCTTGCGAAGTCCGGTCAGCAGACGAACTCAGTTGCAGAGGTGTATTGGCGGTAGCGATCTAGCGACTCGCCCCCCAGAATGGAACTTCGATCACGTTTGCGCTATTGCAGATCGAGACACCCGGCGTCCTTATTGTGCACGCGCAATTCGACCGGAGGTCGCAATGCAGAAGGGTACGAAAACTTGCGAGAACCCCAAGTCGATCTCTGATTGTGAAGCGGTCTGAGGACGGCTTTGGGGTCGGAAGCGGAAGGACAGTTTTTGGATGGCGGGGTAAGGAAGCCGACCTTTGGCATCAGCCGAGGAACCACCGGACCTGCCGACGCATCGTCTGTTCTTGCTGGAACGCCTGCGCGGCATGCCGGGATACTCCGGATCTGCGCGCGGCCGCGAACTCCCGCTAGTCCACCAAAAATCGGCGACATGGGAAAAGCAGGTTCTGAAAAGGGTGACGCGGGGGGCCAAAATGCAGGTGACAGAGCCGTGGGGACGTCAGCATTCCGAGGCAAGCATCATGCGCTCACAAGCCTCATAATCGTGTCGATATTGAATTCCAGACGCTCATTCAGAGCGTCCTTCTCCATGAGGTCGCGCTCGAAAATAATCGAGCCTGTGAACCTGTTGGTCAGATAGTAGTATCCGATCGCGGCGATCGTGATGTTGAGCTGCACAGGGTCGATACCGGCGCGGAAGTCGCCGCTGCTGACGCCCCGCTCAAGTATGCCCGACACCATGGCGACGAATTTGCGGCTGGCGGTCTTGATCAGCTCAGACTTCTTCACATGCTTGCCGCGGTGAAGATTCTCGCTGTTGACCAGGGTAATGAACTCCGGATTCTTCAGATAATACTGCCATGTAAACCGCACGAGGCGTTCAAGGGCATCCCTCGGTTCCAGGTCGTCGAGATGAAGTTTCTGCTCGGCCGTGCGGATGTCCAGATAGGCATTTTCCACCACAGTCTGGAAGAGACCGTCCTTGCTGCCGAAATAATGATAAATCATACGCTTGTTGGCATTGGCCTTGGCCGCGATAACATCGACACGCGCGCCGCCGAGGCCATTCTTGGCGAAGTCGCTCTTCGCCGCTTCCAGAATACGAAGCTTGGTCGCTTCGGCATCCCGAAGCCGCTTCTTCTTGGCGACATTGCCTGATTTTCCGGACGTTGCGTCCACGTTGGCCGCTCCCTTGGTTCCAGTTCCAGCGTGCTGTCGACGATCGGTCATGCGCTGAAAGTCATTTCAATTGTCCAAGAAGTCAACAGGCCGCGCACCGTGCCGCCGCTTGACTCTCGCACATTCAGGAAGTAACTAGATGGTGCATTCAGCAACCGAAGAGTGGTTTGGACGGCCTGCCTTCTCGAGGTTGCTAAATAGACGGCCCGCCCTTGCGGGCTGTCGCCAAATGGGAGGTAACATGTCGACTTTCATCAAGGATTTCATCGAACGCGAGACCGTAACCGGCGCAATTTCCTGCTCGCCACGGCTGCTGGCATGGGGGCGATGGCCGTGCCATTCGCCTTCGGCGGCGGCGCTGCCGACGCGGCGATCATTGACCCGGCGATCGCGTGGTCGTATCGCGACCGCGCCTCGGCTTACTGGAACTCGATCGTGTCAGGCGGCGAGGCATTCGTGGAATCCCTCGGCAAGTCCAAGGATTCCCTCGTCTCGCTGATCAACGAAGGGTCCTCCGAAAAGTCGCTAGCCGACATCAAGGCGTTTCTGGCCAAGACCAACGGCAAGTGCGCGATCGCCTGCGACGCCAACGACAGCCCCAACGCCCGTCCCGTGGTCGAAGCGGTGCGGGATGCCGGCGCCTACATTTCCACGATCTGGAACAAGACCGACGACCTGCATCCGTGGGATATCGGCGACAATTACGTCTCGCACATGACCTGGTCGGACGAGAAGCCCGCCGAACAGACGGCGCGCATCCTGTTTGAGGCTATGGGCGGCAAGGGCGGCGTCGTGCACCTGGGAGGTATTGCGGCCAACAATCCGGCCATCGAGCGCCTCAACGGCCTGAAGAACGCCCTGAAGGATTTCCCCAACATCGAGCTTCTCGACGCCCAGCCCGCCGATTGGGACACGACCAAGGGCACGGAACTGATGGCGTCTTTCCTGACGCGCTTCGGCGACAAGATCAAAGGCGTTCACTGCGCCAACGACAACATCGCCTATGGCGTTATCGAGGCGTTGCGCGCCGAAGGCATCGAGGACATGCCGATCGTCGCCTATGACGGAAATCCGGAGGCCGTGAAGCTGGTGATGGAGGGCAAGCTCCTGGCGACCGTCTTCACCAATCCGCATTGGGGCGGCGGCATCACGGCGGCGCTCGCCTATTACGCCGCGACCGGCGCCTTCAAGCCCTCGGAGGAACCGAAGGAGCACCGCGAATTCTACGGCCCGACGGTCCTCGTCACCAAGAAGGACGCCGCGGATTTCAAGGCCAAATATCTGGACGCCGTTCCTTCCTACAATTGGAAGGATTTCTGGGGACCGAGCAACGGCCAGATCAAGTACAAGTGATACGAAGCTCGATCGAGCGGCCCTGAAACGGGCCGCTCCCCCTACACGGCACGTTTGGACGGGAGGCCGGAGTTGCCACGCATCCTCACGCGGGAGAACGCGATCCGCTGGGCGCCCTTCATGGTGCTTCTCGCGCTCATAGTGCTGTTCACGGCGATAAACCCCTCATTCCTGTCGCAACGCAACTTCGCGCGCATCGCGATCGTGGCGGCGCCTGCGCTCATGGTGGCGGTAGGCGTGACCTTCATCATCGTGATGGGTTCCATCGACCTCTCCATGGAGGGCGTCGTTTCCCTGACGGCCGTTCTTTTTTGCTTCCTGATGCTGGCGCTCGGCGGAACGCTCGCGTCGGGCGGCTGGATCGCAATTCCGGTCATTCTCGCCGTCGGGGCCGCGATCGGCCTGGTGAACGGGTTCATCCACGTCAAGCTGAAGATACCATCCTTCATGGCGAGCCTCGCGCTCGGATTCGTCGGCACGGGCGCCGCGATCCTGCTGACCGGCGGCGACATCGTCAAATTCAACGATCCGACGTTCCGCGCCCTGCTGACCTGGCGCATCCTTGGCTTTCCGCTGATGGTCTATGTCGCGGGCCTCTGCCTCGTCCTCGCCTGGTTCATCCAGTCCCACACCCGCCTTGGGCGTTACTTTTATGCGGTCGGCGGCGGCGAGGAACTCGCCCATGCCTCGGGCGTGCGGGTGCAGCATGTGAGGATGGCCGGCTTCTCGCTTGCCGGCTTCTTTTACGCGATCGCGGCGATCCTGCAGGTGGCGAAGCTCGGCCAAGCCGAATCCGTCACCGGATCCAACTTCATGTTCATGTCCATCACTTCGGTGGTGGTCGGCGGCGTGGCGCTCTGGGGTGGCATCGGCGGCGTATGGAACACGCTCGTCGGCGTCCTGATCGTCGCCGTCATCAACAACGGCATGGTGGTCATCGGCCTGCCCGATTTCCTGCAGGCCGCCGTTCTCGGGCTGCTGGTCATCATCGCGGTCATCCTGTCGACGGACCGGCGCGCGGTCGCGTTCGTCAAGTGAGGCCGCAATGTATGAATTGAAAGCCGTCGAAAAGAGGTTTCCGGGCGTCCATGCGCTGAAATCGGTCGACTTTTCCATCAGCCGGGGCGAGATCGTCGGGCTGGTGGGCGAGAATGGCGCCGGCAAATCCACGCTCATGAAGGTGATCTACGGCGCCTACCAGCCCGACGGCGGCGAGATGCTCATCGATGGCAAGCCTGTCCGGTTCGGCGGCCCGCGCGACGCCATGGAGCGAGGCATCGGCATGGTGTTTCAGGAGCAATCGCTGATCACCAACCTGTCCGTGATGGAAAACATCTTCCTGGGCTATGAAGACCAATTCTCGCGCTTCGGCGTGGTCAACTGGAAGGCGGTGGCCAAAGCCGCCAGGAAGCAGCTTGCAAAGGTCAAGCTCGACATCGATCCGCGCACGATCACCTCAAGCCTTTCCTTCGCGCAGCGCCAGCTTGTGGAACTGGCCAAGGTGCTGACGCTGGAGGAACGGGTGCAGGGCCATCTGATCGTCCTGCTCGACGAGCCGACCTCAGTGCTCGCCGAGGAAGAGGTGAAGCTGTTGTTCAAGCTCGTGCGGGAACTGACGACGCGCGCTTCATTCATCTTCGTGTCCCATCGCATGGACGAGGTGATGGAGCTCTCGGACCGCATCTATGTGATGAAGGACGGCCAGGTGGTCGATGTCGTCGCGCGCGGCGCGGCGACGCCGGAGGCGATCCAGCACAAGATGGTCGGCCGCCATGTCGACAAGGAATATTACCGTGAGCAGCGGCAAAAGCCCTACGACGCGACGAGGCCGCTGGTGGAGCTGTCGGGCGTGGACCTGCCGGGACGGGTTCACGATATCTCGCTGACGCTGCATGCCGGCGAGGTCCTGTGCCTGGTCGGCACCGAAGGCTCCGGCCGCGAAGCGATCCTTCGGACAATCTACGGCATGCGCACGCCCACCAAGGGCACGCTGAAGATCAAGGGCGAGACCGTCTCCAGGCTGACCGCACGGGGAGCGGTGGAGCGCGGCGTCGGCTATGTGCCGCGCGAGCGCAAGATCGAGGGCATCGTGGCCGGCATGAATGTCTACGAGAACATGACGCTCTCGCAAATGCCGCACTATGCGCGGCTGGGCTGGCTCGACGTGGCCGACGAGCGTGCCCTTGCCAGGAAATGGATCGGCAAGCTCGCCATCAAGGCAAGCTCCGAATACGCCGACTGCGGCAACCTTTCCGGCGGCAACCAGCAGAAGGTCGTGCTTGCCAAATGGCGGTCGGGCGGCTCCGACATCATGCTGCTCGATCATCCGACCCGAGGCCTGGACATCGGCGCCAAGGAGGATGTGTACGACATGATCAGGGAGATGTGCGACGACGGGGTCGGCGTTGTCCTGGTCGCCGACACGCTTGAAGAGGCGATCGGCCTCTCCCACACCATCGTCGTCATCAAGGACGGTGAGATCCAGAAGCGCTTCGACTGCGTGCCCGGTTCCAAGCCGACGCTCTACGACCTTCTGCACTATATGATCTGAGGGGCCTCCATGGACATCCAACGCCTCAAGCCGCACTTCCCCTGGATCACCCTCCTGGTCTTGGTCACGATCGTCGGCATCGCCGATCCGAGCTTCCTCAAGCCCGCCAATCTGCTGAGCCTTGCAGGCGATATCGTGCCGCTGTTCATCATGGCGCTGGGACTGACCTTCGCGATCTACGTCGGCGGCATCGACCTGTCGGCGCAGTCAATGGCGAACATGATCACCGTCGTCGCCTCCGTCTATCTGGCGCCGCTGGGGATCTGGGTCGCGGCGCTCTGCATCCTTGCCGGCTTCACGCTGGGAACACTCTCCGGCTATCTGACCACCCGCATGTACGTCCCATCCTTCATCTCCACGCTGGCCGTCGGCGGCATCTGCTTTTCGGTGGCGCAATGGCTTTCCGGCAACCGCGCCCTGAACATGGACGCCACCCAGCGCAACGAGACGTTCGGCTGGATGATCGGTCGAACCGGTATCGTGCCGCACGAGCTCTTCATCGCCATCGGCCTGCTGGCGATCTGCCTGCTCATAGAACGGCGCACAGTCCTCGGCCGCGCGCTGAAGGCCGTGGGCGCCGGCGAACTGGCCGCGGCCGCGTCCGGTCTCAATGTCGCGCGCTACAAAATCCTCGCCTTTGCGATATCCGGAGGGCTGGCCGCAGTGGCCGGACTGCTGTTCTCCGTCAAGCTGTCGGGCGGCGCGCCGACGATCGCCAACGGCTTCCTGCTGCCTGCCATCGTCGCGGTGCTTGTCGGCGGAACACCGCTGACGGGCGGCGTCGGCGGTGTGCTCAATACCGCGATCGGCGCGCTGATCGTGGCGGTCATTCGCGCGTCGATGCTCTATTTCGGCATCGCGGCGACGCAGCAGCAGATGGTCTTCGGCCTGGTGCTGATCGCAGCCATCGCCTTGACCATCGACCGCTCCAAGCTTCGCACGGTGAAGTGAGATGGCAACAATGCGCGCCGCCGTCCTGACCGCTCCGCACCGTTTCGATCTGCGCGAGGTCGCCGTTCCGGAGGTGGGACCCGACGACGCGTTGATCCGCGTCTCAAGGACCGGAATTTGCGGCACCGATATTCATATGTTCAACGGTCACTATGCGGCCGACCGGCTGCCGTTGGTGCCGGGCCACGAGTTTGCCGGGACAGTCGCCGCAACAGGCGAGCGTGTGAAGCATATCAAGCCGGGCACGACCTGCGTCGCGGACATCAATATCGGCTGCGGCCAATGCTATTGGTGTCGCCGCAACGAGATCCTCAACTGCCCGTCGATGACGCAGGTGGGCATCGGGCGCGACGGTGCCTTCGCCGAATATGTCTGCCTGCCGGCTAGGCTTGTCATACCGGCTCCGGACGATGTGCCGGTCGAGGTGCTTGCCCTGACGGAGCCGGTGTCCTGCGTGGTGCGCGCCGCGCGCAAGGCGCAGGCGAGTTTCGGCCAGTCCGTGGTGATCCTCGGCGCCGGACCAATCGGCAATCTGCATGTCCAGATGATGCGCCTGTGCGGGGCCGCGCCAATCATCGTCGCCGACCTGTCGAAAGACCGTTGCCGCCTTGCCCTTGAAGACGGTGCGGATGCAGCCGTCGCCGATCCCGCCCAGCTTAAGGCGGAGGTCCTGAAAAGGACCGGCGGGCGCGGCGCGGATCTCGTGATCGAGAGCGTCGGTTCGCCGCGGCTTTACGCGCTCGCTTTCGAGCTCATCCGCAAGGGCGGTCATGTCGCTTTCTTCGGCCTCACCGGACCCAACGACACGGTGCCGGTCGATATCCTTCGTACCATCCTTGAGGAGAACAGTCTCAAGGGCTCGGTCGCCGGCATGGGCGAAGACATGCACGATGCGCTGACGCTCTTGTCGCATGGCCGCTTCCGAACCGAGGCGTTCACACGCGCGACCTTTCCGCTCGACGACATCCAGCGCGCCTTCGAGACCCTGGCCGAGCGGCCCCGGGATCTCAAGACGCAGATCATATTGAACTAGGCGCCGGCGCGACCCGCCTGCCGCGAGCGGCGGGCGACCGGCGCACCGCCAGAACGGAGGCATTCCATGCTCGATTTCACCGACCGCGCACCCCTGCCGGATGCACCACGCGAATTCGGGTTCTGGTCGGACGGATCCTGGCGCAAGGGCAGCGCTTTGTTCGAGCGCCGGTCGCCGGGCCACGGCGTGCCGGTGACGCTCACGCCCAGATGCACGGTGGACGACCTCAATGCCGCCGTCGTAGCTGCGCGCCGCGCATTCGAGGATCGCCGCTGGGCCGGACTCTCAGGCGCCGACCGCGCGGCAGTGCTTCTGAGGACAGCCGAAATCCTGCGCCGCCGCCGCGACGAAATCGCCTATTGGGAGGTCCTCGAGAATGGCAAGCCGATCTCCCAGGCGCGCGGCGAGATCGATCATTGCATTGCCTGCTTCGAGGTCGGGGCGGGCGCCGCGAGGCTGTTGCATGGCGACAGCTTCAACAGTCTCGGCGACGGCCTTTTCGGCATGGTGCTGCGCGAGCCGGTCGGCGTAGTCGGGCTCATCACGCCCTGGAATTTCCCGTTCCTGATCCTGTGCGAGCGCATTCCCTTCATCCTGGCCAGCGGATGCACCGTGGTCGTCAAGCCTTCGGAGGTCACGTCGGCGACCACGCTGCTGCTCGGTGAGATGCTTTCCGAAGCCGGCGCGCCGGACGGCGTCTACAACGTCGTCACCGGATCGGGCCGGACCATTGGCCAAGCCCTGAGCGAACATCCCGATGTCGACATGCTGTCCTTTACCGGTTCGACATCCGTCGGACGCTCATGCGTCCATGCGGCGGCCGATTCGAACTTCAAGAAACTCGGCTTGGAACTGGGCGGCAAGAATCCGATCATCGTCTTTGCGGACAGCGACCTCGAAGACGCGGCGGACGGCGCAGCCTTCGGCATAAGCTTCAACACGGGCCAGTGCTGCGTGTCGTCGAGCCGCGTCATCGTCGAGCGCTCGGTCGCTCGCGAGTTCGAGGAAATCCTCGCCGCCAAGATGGCCAAGATCGTGGTCGGCGATCCGCTGCAGCCGAAGACGCAGGTGGGAGCCATCACCACCGATGCGCAGAATTCGACCATCCTGAGCTATATCGACAAGGGCAAGGCCGAAGGGGCAACGCTTGTCGCCGGCGGGCACGCCCTGGATCTCGGCGGCGGTCAGTATATCGCGCCGACACTGTTTTCCGGGGTCACGCCCGCAATGTCGATTGCCCGCGACGAAATCTTCGGGCCCGTCCTGTCGTCCTTCCATTTCGACACTGTCGAGGAGGCAATCAGCCTCGCGAACGATACCGTCTATGGCCTGGCCGCCAGCGTGTGGACCAAGAACATCGACAAGGCGCTGGTCGTGACGCGGCGCGTGCGCGCCGGCCGCTTCTGGGTGAACACGATCATGGCCGGCGGCCCGGAGATGCCGCTCGGCGGGTTCAAGCAGTCCGGTTGGGGACGAGAAGCGGGAATGTACGGCGTGGAAGAGTACACACAGGTCAAGTCCGTCCACATAGAGGTCGGCAAGCGTGCGCATTGGATCAAGTGATGACGACAGGTTTCGACTATGTGATTGTGGGGGCAGGCTCTTCAGGCTGCGTGCTTGCCGCGCGCCTGTCCGAGAATCCGGCTGTCAGGGTCTGCCTCATCGAGGCCGGCGGCAAGGACAGCCATCCCTACATCCATATGCCGGTCGGCTTCGCCAAGATGACCACCGGACCGCTCACCTGGGGGCTGGTCACGGCGCCGCAGAAACACGCAAACAATCGCGAGATCCTCTACGCGCAGGCAAAGGTGCTGGGCGGAGGTTCCTCAATCAATGCCGAGGTCTATACCCGGGGGCACGAGACCGACTACGACCGGTGGGCGAACGAGGAAGGCGCGGACGGCTGGGCGTTCAAGGATGTACGGAAGTATTTCCTCCGTTCCGAGGGCAACAGCATATTCTCCGGCAGGCTCCACGGCACCGACGGACCGCTCGGCGTCTCGAACATACCCGATCCGAACATCGTCTCGCGCGCGTTCGTCCAGAGCTGCCAGGAATACGGGCTGCCCTACAATCCGGACTTCAACGGCGCGAAGCAGGAAGGCGCCGGCATCTACCAGACCACGACGCGCAACGCCCGCCGCTGTTCGGCGGCGGTGGGCTACCTCAAGCCCGCCCTGGCGCGCCCGAACCTCACGCTGATTACAGGAGCGCTGGTCCATCGCATCGTCTTCAAGGGCCGCCGGGCCGTTGGCGTCGAATGCTCGGTCGGCGGCTCGCTGAAGGTCATGAACGCAGACAGCGAAGTGCTGGTCACCTCGGGGGCGATCGGCACACCGAAGCTGTTGATGCTGTCCGGCATCGGCCCTGCCGAGCACCTGCGCCATCATGCCATCGAGACGATCCAGGATCTCCCGGGCGTCGGGCAGAACCTCCAGGATCATTTCGGCATCGACATCGTGGCCGAGCTGAAAGGCCACGATTCACTCGACAAGTACAACAAGACCCACTGGATGCTGTGGGCCGGCATCCAATACATGCTGTTCAAGACCGGACCGATAACGTCGAATGTGGTCGAGGGCGGCGCCTTCTGGCATTCCTCGGGGAACCATGCCGGAGCGGTTCCCGATCTGCAGTTCCACTTCCTGGCGGGAGCCGGCGCGGAAGCGGGCGTGCCGTCGGTCCCGAAGGGATCGTCCGGCATCACGTTGAACAGCTACACGCTGCGCCCGAAATCGCGTGGGAGCGTGACGCTCCGTTCGCCGGATCCGCGCGACAATCCGGTCGTCGATCCCAATTTCCTGGCGGACCCGGACGACCTCAGAGTGTCGGTCGAAGGCATCAAGATCAGCCGGGAGATATTCAATCAGCCTTCGCTGGGAAAATTCATCAAGGAACTCCGTTTCCCTGACACAAATGTGAGTTCGCAGTCCGACTATGAAGCCTATGCGCGACGTTACGGCCGCACCTCGTATCACCCGACCTGCACCTGCAAGATGGGGAAGGATGCGATGTCCGTGGTCGACCCCCAACTGCGCGTGCACGGGTTGGATGGCATCCGCATCTGCGATAGCTCGGCGATGCCGTCCCTGGTCGGCTCAAATACCAATGCGGCGACTATCATGGTCGGCGAGCATGCGTCGGACCTGATCCGAGGCAACCGCTAGCATTTGCCGGTCACCTCGGATCACTCTTGGTGATCGCGCGCTCAGGCGTCGAAATCCGGCGCATAGGGGATCAGCCGCTTGCCGACAACGCGATAACCGACGGCATTCATGGCGTCGATGCGGCCCATGTCGATACTCGACAAGGTGAAGTCCATCACCTCGAAATTGGAGCGGATGTTGTCCGGCTTGGTGGACATCGTGTTGATCGGCAAACCCTTCTGCAGGATCCAGCGCAGCACGACCTGGGCGGCGGACTTGCCGTATGTGGCGCCGATATCGGCGAAAAGCGGATGCTTGAAGACCTCGCCGCGCGCGACCGAGCAGTAGGATGACAGCGGGATTCCCGTTTCACTCGCGGCCGCCAGCAGCTTGCGCTGGTCGAGAAGCGGATGGAATTCCACCTGATTGGTCACGAGCGGCACGCTGGTGATCTGCCTCGCCTGGCGCATCATCGCCGCTGTGTAGTTCGAAACGCCGATGGTGCTGGCGAAACCCCGCTCCTGCGCTTCCTGAAGCAGTTCCAGTGAGAGCCTGATGTCGCCTCCCGGCGTCGGCCAGTGAAGCAAAAGGATATCGACACGATCCAACCTCAGATCCCGCAAGGACTGTTCGACCGACGGCATGAACCGTTCCGGCGAGAAGTTCTCCACGTTGACCTTTGTCGTGATGCAGAGCTCGCCCCTGGCTATGCCGCTCTCGGCCAAGGCCAGTCCCGTGTCGACTTCATTGCCATAGGCCTGAGCCGTGTCGAACGCACGGTAACCCGCATCGATCGCAGCCGCGATAGCAGCGCGCAGCGTATCCCCCTTAAGAGGGAAAGTTCCAAACATCCGCTGGTTCGTCTTCTGAAACATGATGTTCATCGAAATCCTCCCGCTGATTGCCGCCGGCGCCGTGCTTGCCTTGCAAGCCGCAGGCGGCTATATCACGTTTATAACTATCTAGTTACTTATTGCCAAGCCTTATGGAGAGGAAGCGTGAGCAAGGTCAGGTCCGCAGCGGAGGCTGTCACCGCGATAGGCGACGGAGCGGTGGTAGCGGTCAATTCGTCGTCCGGTCTGCTTTGCCCGGATGCCGTGCTGGAAGCCCTTGGCAAACGTTTCGCGGCCGAAGGGGCGCCGCGCAACATCACCACCATCCATCCGATTGCCGCCGGCGACATGTTCGGCACCAAGGGGGTCGATCACATCGCCCTGCCGGGCTTGATCGGCCGCATCATCGGCGGCTCGTATCCCTCAGGACCGACCAACGCCGAGTCCCCGCTGATCTGGCAGCGTATCCTTGCCGAGGATGTGGCGGCCTGGAACTTCCCCTCCGGGATCGTGTTCGACATGCTGCGTGAGGGCGCGGCGCAGCGTCCGGGTGTGTTGACCAAGGTCGGCATGGAGACATTTGTCGATCCGATGCTCGAGGGCGGAGCCATGAACGCTTCGGCCCGGAAGGCGCCGATCGTGCGGCGCGTCGAATTCAACGGCGAGACCTGGCTTCACTTCCCTCCCCTCCGGCCGGATGTGGCGATCATCCGCGCGACTACCGCCGACGAGAAGGGAAACCTCACCTTCGAGCAGGAAGGCGCGACGCTTGGCGCCATGGAAATGGCGCTTGCGGCGCGCAACTGCGGCGGCATCGTCATTGCCCAGGTCAAGCGCGTCGCGGCTCAGGGCACGCTGCGGCCGCATGATGTGCATGTGCCCGGTATCCTGGTGGATTTCATCGTCGCGGCGCCGGACCAGCTGCAGACCACGGCGACCGCTTATGACCCGGCCATATCGGGAGAACTGTTCCGGCCGCTGCACACATTCCGTACCCCGGAATACAATGTCTCCAAGGTCATCGCGCGTCGCGTCGCGCAGGAGCTTCGAGCGGGCTGGGCAGTCAATATCGGCTTCGGAATCTCGGCCAACGTGCCTCGCATCCTGATCGAAGAGGGCCTGCACGGCGCCGTCACCTGGGTGATCGAACAAGGGCCGGTGGGCGGCGTGCCTCTGCTCGATTTCAAGTTCGGCTGCGCCTCGAACGCGGAAGCCTTTGTCGCCTCCCCGCACCTTTTTGCCTACTTCCAGGCCGGAGGCTTCGACTGCTCCTTGCTGTCGTTCCTCGAGATCGACTCCGACGGATCCGTCAACGTCTCGCGTCTTTCCTCGACGCCGCATCGCACCGCCGGCGCAGGCGGCTTCGTGGACATCACCTCGCGAGCGCGCAAGATCGTGTTCTCCGGCAACTTCAACGCCGGCGCGAAGATGCGGCTGGAGAATGGCAAGCTGGTCATCGACAAGGAAGGTAAGGTCGCCAAGATCGTCCCGAAGGTGGACCAGGTCAGCTTCTCAGGCGCGCGCGCCGTCAGCCAGGGCCAGGACGTCACCTATGTCACGGAAAGATGCGTCATCCGCCTGACCGCCGACGGCCTGGTCGTCACCGAGATAGCCCCCGGGCTCGACCTGGAACGCGACATCCTGCGGCAGGCGGCGGCTCCTCTGGCGGTCTCGCCCGAACTGAAGCTGATGGACGCAGCGTTGTTCCTCGAACAGCCGATAGGATTGCGGCTGTGAGCGATCCCCGTCTCGACCTCAGCTTCGACGGAGCGGTCGCGCGAGTGACCATCCGCCGGCCTGAGAAGCTCAACGCCCTCGATGCCGCGATGGTCGATGCGCTCGTGCCGCTGTGCAGGGCGGTGGAGCGTTCCGCGGCCAAGGTGCTGATCCTGACCGGCGAGGGCGAGAAGTCGTTCTGCGCGGGCGGCGACGTCGCCGCCTGGAGCGCGCTCGACCCGGCGGAGTTCGCGCGCCACTGGATCCGCGACGGCCATGCCGGCTTCGACGCTCTTGCCAGGCTCTCCCAACCGGTCATTGCCGTCCTCAACGGCCATTGCCTTGGCGGAGGCCTGGAGCTCGCGGCCTGCGCTGACTATCGGATCGCCGAGAGCCACGCCCGCATCGGCCTGCCTGAAACCGGTCTCGGGATGATACCGGGTTGGTCGGGCACCCAGCGCACGGTTCGCCGTTTCAGCACCCAGTTGATCCGCCGCATGTCGCTCTTCGGCGAGGTCTATTCCGCCGACGAGGCCTTGAGATTGTCGCTTGTCGACAAGGTCGTCGGCAAGGGTGACGGCCTCGCGGCGGCCGAGGAACTTGCAGCTATCGTCGCAGGCCGGTCCGCTACCGCCACGGAGCTCGCCAAGATGCTCATCAACGCTGCCGAAGGCGAGGAACGGGAGCGTGTCCTGGATGCGTTTGCCGGACGTATCGCCGCCGGCAGCGACGACCTACGGGCGGGCCTGGCTGCCTTCCGGGAAAAGGGCCTCCGGTCGAGAGACTGATCCCGGGACCGATCTGAACGCGGTAGCAGTCTGTTTCGCAGGGTGGCTGACCGCTGAACAGGGGATCCCGCATGGCTGCGAGCGCTACCCGGCTGTCCAGCTTCTGTCTTCACCAAACGGAGCGGAAGCGCTCCACGCAGGCGTCCAGCACGTCCCCGGGGTCACGCTTCCACCAGTTCTGCGCCGAGAACACCTCCACCTCGCACGGCCCGTCGTAGCCGGCCGCTTCCACCGCCGCGCGGATCGCCTTTAGGTCGGCCACGCCATCTCCCATCATGCCGCGGTCGAGCAGCACGTCTCGTGTCTGCGCCAGCCAGTCGCACAGGTGACAGCCGAAAATGCGTTTCGGCCCGGCCCGCAGCAGTTCGCCGGCCAGAGTGCGATCCCACCAGACATGGTAGACGTCGACGGCGACGCCAACATTGGGCGCATCAATGGCAAGGCAAAGATCGACTGCGTCGCGCATCGTCACCAGGCAGGAGCGGTCGCCACCATAAACCGGATGCAGCGGCTCGAGAGCCAGGCGAACGTTGCTGGCCGCCGCGTACGCGGCGGCTTCGGCGACACGATCCGCGACCAGCTTGAGGCTCTCGCCGATGCCTTTCGTTCCCGGCTCGACCCCGCCGCAAACGATGGTCAGGACAGGCGCGCCGAGACCGGCGGCCATGTCGATTGCGTCGCGGAAATCGTCCATGATCGCCGCGCGGCCAGGCAGCGCCAGCGGGCCGGTGAGGTAAGGCGCGCGGCACAGGCCGACGACACTCAGGCCGGCCGCGCGAACCCGCTCGCCGATTTCGACGGCACGGCCGCCGATTTCGCGACGCCAAAAGACAATGCCGCGTATGCCGCGCTCCGCGCATGCATCGACGACTCGCTCGATAGGCCAGCCCGCCCCGTGCCCGTCCAGATTATGGCCGAGCGTCGCCGTATTGAGCGCCAGCGCGGAATGGTTCGTCGTGAAGTCGCGCATGTTTCCGGTCAGAGCCCATAAAGGGCAAGCAGCTTGCGCATGCGTGCGGCCGCCAGCTCGGGATTCGCCAGGAGGCCGCATCCGTCGGCCAGCTTGAACACCTCCACGAAATAGGGCAGCGGCCGCATCGACTGGGCGCCTCCCAGCATGATGAAATGATCCTGGAACCCGTTCAGCCAGGCGAGGAATACGACTCCCGTCTTGTAATATTGGGTGGGCGCACGAAAGATTAGGCGCGCGAGCGGCACGGTTGGATCCAGCGCGGCGTGGAAGCCTTGGGTATCGCCTCGGCCGAGCCGATCGATGGCGTAGGCGGCGGCCGGCGCCAAGGGATCGAAGATACCAAGCAGAGCGTGCGAGAACCCCTGCCCGTCGCCCGCGATCAGCTCCGGATAATTGAAGTCGTCGCCGGTATACATCTTCACGCCGGCGGGCAGACGGCGGCGCATTGCGATTTCCTTCTCGTTGTCGAGGAGCGAAATCTTGATGCCGTCGATCCTAGCGGTGTTGTTTCCGATAATAGCCAAGACCGTCTCGAGCGCGTCCTCGAACCGGTCGGCTCCCCAATAACCCTTGAGCGCCGGATCGAACATCTCTCCCAGCCAGTGCAGGATCACCGGCCTGTCGCAGCGCGCGAGCACATCGCCATAGACCGAAACATAGTCCTCGGGCGAACGCGCCACTGCCGCCAATGCCCGGCTGGCCATGACGATCAATCTGCCGCCGACCTTCTGGATGGCCTCGATCTGCTCGAAATAGGCTCGGCGAACATCGTCGAGCGTGCGTGCATCGGCCGGTCCGAGCTGATCGGTGCCGGCGCCGTTGAAGACGAGCGCGTCGGGCAGCTCGCTCCTGGTCCTGCGGATCAGCTCCAAGGCCGAAGGCCAGTCAAGGGCCATGCCACGCTGCGCGGTGTCCATCGCCTCGGCGATGCCAAGGCCGAGGCCGTTGAGGTGACGTCTGAATGCCATCGTGGCCTTCCAGTCGATGGTGGCGGGGCCGCCGGGATCGCTGAAGCTGAAAGGATCCGCCACAACATGGGCGGCCGACAGCACGGTACGTGGCGCATCGAGGGACAATCGCGCGGCCGGAATCGTCTTGCCCTGAAGCCGGTAGTCGGAAAGTCTGCCCGTGTTATCCGGCAGTTGGATGATCATGGCGTTCTCCTGACGATACGCCCGCGGTCAGAACCGCGGCACCAGCATGCCCGCGTCGACGGCAATGACATGGCCGGTCGTATAGGGCAGCTCGCCAGTGGCGAGCGTCGCCATGACGCGGCCGACATCTTCCGGCTTGCCGAGGCGGCGGATCAATGTCAGCCCCTCCTCGTCGATGCGGCGCTGGTAAGTCTCGCTGACCGGTTTGGTCATGGCCGTTTCGATCAGGCCAGGCCTGATGTCGTAGACGGCGATGTTCTCGCGGCCGAGGCGGACGGCGAAGACCTGGCTGACCATCGCGGACCCGGCCTTGGACACGCAATATTCGGCGCGCGGCTCCGCCACCGCGGTGGCATTGGAGGAAGAGACATTGATCAGGCTGTAGAAGCGGCCGTCATCGCGCTTGCGGGCGAGCAGCCGCCTGGCCCAACGCTGCGACAGGAAGAACTGCGCCTTCGTGTTGATTGCCTGGCAGCGGTCGTAGCTCTCCTCCGTGACGTCGAGCGGGTCGCCGCGCGAGATGACCGACACGCCGGCATTATTGATCAACGTCGACAGAGGACCGATGGCGGTCTCGGCGGCTTCGAGCATGCTTTCGTGGCCGCCGAGATCGGCAACGTCGCCCGCGACACGCGCGACCGGAACGCCGAGCGCAGCGACGGCGGCTCCGGCGACTTTCAATTCCTCATCGTCGGCCGGGCCGTTGAGCGCCACGCCGAACCCGCGCCGGGCGAGCTCCAATGCCACCGCAAGCCCGATGCCGCGGCTCGATCCGGTGACGAAGGCCGCATGACGCGATCCGGCACTCACGCCCGGGCTCCATGCTTGAGGAGCTCGCGCGCGATGATCATGCGCTGGATCTGGTTGGTGCCTTCATAGATCTGGGTGATCTTGGCGTCCCGATAGAGGCGCTCGACTTCGAAGCCGCGTATGTAGCCGGAACCGCCGAAGACCTGCACGGCATCGGCGGTGCGCGCCACGGCTATGTCTCCCGCGAAGCATTTGGCGATCGAGCAAGCCTTGGTTGCATTCTCCCCCGCGTCGATCTTCTCGGCGGCGCTGCGCACGAGCAGGCGGGCCGCTTCGATGTCCTTCGCCATGTCGGCAAGCAGCCATTGCACGCCTTGGAAATCGACAATCGGCTTTCCGAACTGACGCCGCTGCTGGGCATAGTCGACCGCCGCCTCGAGCCCCGCCTGCGCGATGCCGACGGCCAGCGAGGCGATACCGACACGCCCCTTGTCGAGCACACTCATCATCATGTGGAAGCCGCGCCCCTCTTCGCCCAGCAGCGCGTCGGGACCCAGGACGACATCGTTGAAATTGAGCGCACCCACCTGGCTGGCCCGCTGCCCCATCTTATGTTCCTTCGGCCCGCGCTCTATTCCCCTGGCGTGCAGGTCGACGATGAAGATCGACATGCCGCGATTGCCCGCATCCTTGTCGGTGCGCGCCAGCACGAAACCGACGTCGGCAACCGGCGCGTTGTGGATCCAGATCTTGCCGCCGTTCAGCCGCCATCCATTCCCGTCGCGCGTCGCGGTGGTGCGTATCCCGGAAACGTCGGTCCCAGCTTCCGGCTCGGTGATGCAGTAGGCCGCCTTCTTCTCGGCGCGCATGGCCGGGCCCAGCCACTGCTGCCGCTGCGCCTCGCTGCCATGCTGAACAAGCAAGGTGCTGATCAGCTCGACAAGGCCGCATTGATCGGCGACGGACGCATAGCCGCGCGACAGTTCTTCCATCACCAGCGCATAGGTAAGCGTATCGAAGCCGGGACCGCCCATGGCCTCCGGAACGCCGATGCCGAAGAGACCGAGCTCGCCCATCTGCTCATATATCTCGCCAGGAAAGCGCTCATCTCGATCAAGCGCCTCGGCAACTGGACGAATGACATCCTCGGCAAACTGGCGCGCCATCTCGCGCACCTGCTGCTGCGTTTCGCTCAGCGGCACGGCCGACCTCCCTATGTAACTATCTGGTTACTCCTACGCTGGAATCGTCGGCGGCGTCAAGCGGCGGACTTCGCAGCGCTATGCGTTGCCGTTACAAGTGCTTGCCGCATCACATGATCTTAAATATAAATAACTAGTTGGTTACTCAGGGAGGATATCATGAAGCCGTCTGACAAGCGCGTATTCGGCCGGTCCGGCCTCAACGTTACGGCCTTCGCGTTCGGAACCGCTCCTATCGGCAATTTCCTTCAGCCCATAGACGAGCAGACCGCGGATGCCATGGTTCAGACCGCGTGGGACGCAGGCATACGTTTCTACGACACGGCGCCGATGTACGGCCACGGCCTTTCGGAACTGCGGGCCGGGCATTCGTTGCGCTGGAAGAAGCGCGACGAGTTCGTCCTCGCCAGCAAGGTGGGCCGGGTGCTGAAGCCCGCGAAGCGCTCCGAGATCGACTTCGCGCCGTGGTCGAATGCCGCGCCGAACACCATGAATTTCGATTATTCCTACGACGGCACCATGCGGTCGTTCGAAGATTCGCTGCAGCGCCTGGCGCTTGAACACATCGATATGCTGTTCATCCATGACATAGATCGGTTCACCCGTGGCGACGAGCAGCCGGAAATTTTCCGGCAGGCGATGGATGGCTGTTGGCGGGCATTGGAGAAACTGCGCTCCGAAGGCGTCGTGAAGGCGATCGGCGTCGGGGTCAACGAATGGCAGGTTTGCCACGAGGCGCTGAAGCAGCGCGACTTCGACTGCTTCCTGCTGGCGGGCCGCTATACGCTGCTCGAACAGGAAGCCCTCGACGAGTTCCTGCCGCTTTGCGTCGAGCGCGGCGCGGCGGTGCTGGTCGGCGGGGGCTTCAATTCCGGCATCCTGGCGACGGGCGCCGTTCCCGGCGCCAAGTACAATTATTCACCGGCGCCAAAGCCCGTCATGGAGAAAGTGGCGAAGATCGAGGAGGTCTGCCGCGCGCATGGCGTGCCGCTGCCGGCCGCCGCCTTGCAGTTCGTGGTGGCGCATCCGGCCATCCCGTCCTTCTGCGCCGGCACTCGCACCGTCCAGCAACTCGAGCAGAACCTTGCCTGGTTCAGTTACCCGATCCCCGGCGAGTTCTGGCAAGACCTGAAGAAGAACGGGCTGTTGCGGGACGACGCGCCGGTGCCGGCATGAGTGTCGACGTCCGAGGGAAATCGCTCGCAGGCCTCGGGTTGAGCTACGAGGACGTGGAGATCGGCGACCATTTCGAAACGCCTTCCACAGAAGTGACCGCGGCCGTCATAGAAGCGTTCGCGGAAATGACCGGTGACCGGTTCGAAAATCCATATGAGCGACGAGGCGGCACATCGGCACGGCTTCCCGGCGCGTGTGGCGCATGGCCTGCTTGTGCTGTCTCTTGTCGACGGGAACAATGCCGTCGCCCGATTCCGAGTCGTGGCCTCGCTCGGCTGGAGCTGGAGGTTTTCAGCCCCGGTGCTCGCCGGTGACATCATCAAAGCCGAGGTGACGGTCGCCGAAAAGCGGACCATTCGCAACCCGGCCCGCGCGATTGTTCGTCTGCGGTTCGTCGTTTGCAATCAGCGGGACGGACCGTACAGGAAGGCGAGAACGATTTAATGATTTATCGACGTGACATGGCTTGAGAGAATTCGCTCCTGCCTCCCAGAGAGGCGAGGCACGCTGTCTGCTTTCACGCCGAGGCCGGGTGGTCGGGCGGTAACTAAGCCATTCTGAACGCCGGATCGCCCTTAAACGCAAGTACCGCCCCGGGGTTAGACCTAGACGGTTATAGATTTATGATAGAATTGGTTGCGGGGACACGCACACCCGGCGCGAGCATCGCTCGGACTCAAAGCTTGCACGCCACCTACCCGAACGACCACGTCGCCGGCGTCGACCCTGTATCGGCCCTCATTATTGACCCGAACGGGGTCCCCGTTGATCTGGACAAGGTAGTCAACCGGTGGAACCGGGTCGACTACGATCGTTATGGAGGGCATCCTTTCGATCTGCAACGAGACGAGCTCTGGTTTGAGTGTGCTGGCGACAGTGGCGAATTGGTTGGAATCGTACCAGGCAAATCGCACTTCGCCTTCGCTATCATTCCCCGCGGCTTTACGGAAAAGTCGCCAGCATTCTGGATTGCTTCCGCGACCTTCGAAGTGCTGTTCACATCCATACCGGCGTAGGTCGCTGTCGCACTGAAGTTCGTCGCGATAGCCCTCAGGACCGCCTTGCGTGCTGACGGCGCCACCACCTCGCCGGTTCGCATTTCCCATGCCGTGATCTGGGCCTCGTAGCTAAATTCTTCCATCAGATCCGCCGCCCCAAAGGCGGGCGCAAGGCATGTAAAAACCAAGCATACAGCTGTCGCGAATCTTGCTCTTGTCATCAGAGTGTCAGGTCGCCGTAGAGAACGCGGCGCACATGACCGACTTCGAAGCGGCGAAAGTCGCCGATTTGATTTGCGATTTCTATTACGAGATCACCTAGCTTCGGGGCGTGCTTAGCCGCCCCGCAGCACGCGCCAGATATCGGACCAATAGGCCGTGATCAGGGAAGCCAGAGCCGCAGCCGGCAATCGGATCGCCAGCATCGCGAGCAGTTGCACCGGATCAGCAAGAGCCTGTCGATACCGGCGACAGCATGATGCAGAGCGCAGCAGCTTCCTCAGACGCGCGGCAGACGGGCCCGCCGCGAGGAACCTGCCTCTTCCACACAGCCGGTCCGAATGTCGCCGCCGGTGAAAGAGGCGCTCTCGCCACCAACCCGAAATCGTGTGGCGGCCGGAACAAAGGGGTCTGGCGCTTGTTGAGTGACACCCATTCAGCAAGGAACTTATCGATGAAACACCGCCTTCTAATGACAGCGCTGTCCACCTGCGCGGTCCTGACATTTGCCGTGCCGTCCTATGCCGCCGATAAAGCTCAGGACTTCGTCGACAAGGCCGCCGCCGGAGGCATGTTCGAGGTCGAGTCGAGCAAGATCGCACAAGGCAAGGCTCAGGATGAGGCAGTCAAAGATTTCGCGCAGAAGATGATCGACGATCACGGCGCGGCAAACGCCAAGCTGGAGACGATCGCCGGCGAGCAGAAACTGAAGGTGCCTGCCCAGACGGACGCCGCGCACAAGAGCGAACTCGACACCCTGAACACCGGCAAGGACGCATTCGACAAGTCTTACGTGCAGATGCAGCGCGACGCACATGCTGACGCTGTGAAGCTGTTCGAAGGCTACGCCAAGGACGGCGACAATGCTCAGCTCAAGACATTCGCGCAGCAGACGTTGCCGACGCTCAAGATGCATCAGGAAATGATCGAAAAGATCGCATCCGGCACCAGCGACAAGTCTTCCACGACGAGCTCGACGACGCCCGCGGTGTCCACGAGCGACACCAATAATCCGGCCGCGCCCGTGCCTGGCGCCAACAGCTTCACCGAAGCGCAGGCGAAATCGCGGATTCAGGATGCCGGCTTCTCCAATGTCAGCGCGCTGACGAAGGACGACCAAGGCATCTGGCGCGGCACCGCCCAGAAAGACGGAAAGCAGGTGACCGTAGCGCTCGATTTCCAAGGCAACGTGGTTGCCGGCGCTCAATAACCGAACTCAGAAATGGAGTGAAACAATGACCACTGTCACCGGACTTTTCGATGACTATCAGGACGCCTCCGACGCCGTGAGCGAATTGGAAGCCATTGGCGTGCCGCGAGACGACATCAGCATCGTGGCCAACAATTCCGACAATTGGTATCGACAGGACGAGACTTCAGAAGCCGGCGAAGATGCCGCCGCTGGTGCCGGCCTGGGAGCGCTCGTCGGCGGCGCGGGCGGCCTGCTCACGGGGCTCGGGATCATGGCGATCCCCGGTGTCGGGCCCGTTGTGGCCGCAGGCTGGCTCGCTGCTACGGCTGTCGGCGCGGTTGGCGGCGCTGTGGTGGGCGGCGCCGCAGGCGGCATAGTAGGGGCGCTGACTGAATCTGGCGTTTCGGAACGTGATGCACATGTCTACGCCGAGGGCGTGCGCCGCGGAGGCAGTCTGGTGACTGCCAGAGTGGATGATCGGCTTGCCGGCGAGGCTGAACGGATCCTGCGAGGAGAGCGTTCCGTCAATCTCGACGAGAGGCGTAGCGCTTACGAGGCCGGCGGCTGGACAGGGTTCGACGCCAACGCAGAGCCCTATGATGACATCGAAGCGGAACGCGATCGCGTTCGCCGAACCACACCGCTCTAAAGATACGGCCCCGTCGAAGTCTCGACGGGGCCATTTCTTCGCGGCAGGAGCGGGCACCTAAGCATTTGTGATTATCGGACCGGCTAGAGCAATATTCAGGCGACGCCAGCAGGAATCGAGGGGATGACCCGGATCGCGACCTTCAACGTCAACAGGGTCAATGGCCGCCTGCCGGTGCTTTTGAAATGGCTTGGCGAGACCGACTATGACGTGGTCTGCCTTCAGGAACTGAAAACGTCGGACGACAAATTTCCCTTCGAGGCGATTCGGGACCTCGGCTACAGTGCGATCTGGCATGGCCAGAAATCCTACAATGGCGTGGCTATACTGGCGCGTGGCAGGGATCCGGTCGAGCGCCGTCGCGGCTTACCGGGCGATCCTGACGATACCCACAGCCGCTATCTCGAGGCGGAGATCGACGGTCTCATCGTCGGCTGCATATACCTCCCTAACGGCAATCCGGCGCCAGGGCCCAAATTCGATTACAAGCTTCGTTGGTTCGAGCGTCTCGTCGACTACAGCAAATCGCTACTAGGCGAGCGCACGGTGCTTTGTGGTGACTACAACGTCGTCCCCACCGAGATAGACGCCGTAGTACCTCGCCGCTGGTTGGGCGACGCCGTCTTCTTCCCCGAAAGCAGGAAAGCCTATGCCCGCATGCTGAGCTTGGGCTGGGTGGATGCGATCCGTCGGATCAATCCAGACAAGGGCATATACACCTACTGGAACTTTTTCTATCGCGGCGGCTACGACCGAAGCTCAGGCCTGCGGATGGACCATCTGCTCGTAAGCCCATGCCTTGCGGAGAGCATTCTGGCCGCGGGTGTCGATGTCGAGACCCGTGGATGGGAAAAGCCGAGCGATCACGCACCCGCCTGGATCGACGTCGGTTAAGACCGTTTGCCCAATCGTTCCCCAAGGCCTAACGCGAACCCGCCCCCAACCAGCGGATGAACTCTGCATCCTTCCCGGTGATTTCCTTCACCGCCTTCAAGAGGGCTTCGTGTAGATCACCCATGGCGCGGTAGTGGGCGCATTGCATCGATATCAGCGGACTAACGATACTCTTATCCGCATGAGTGTTGTTGCTCGTCAGTGCGCGGTTGTTGGTGGGCCGATCTTCAGCAGGCGACGCTTGGCCGCCTTCGCGCGCGCTTGCCCGTTTCGGATGCGGCAGCATAGCGCAATGCCCACAGCGATTCCATGGTTGTCGTCGAGCATGGCCGTCGCTTGCTTCAGCGACTGGTCAGCTCGCTTTGCGTGCTGCCGGGCAGCCGCCATTTCGAGAACCACAAGTTCGACCGTCATCCCGTTTCCTCCGCGGGTTTGGTCCCTTCAAAAACCAATCGGCGCCAGGGCGTTTTGTTCCTGCGACGGTCCGGCGCAGCCGTGGTCACAGCAGCCCCACCGGGGGAAGGTGTTTGGCTGCAGCCCTTGGGCGCCGACACCGCTCCGGGCAAAAACGGTCGCAAAACCACGTTGATCGTTTGATCGCTCAATGTGGTCATGGCTCGCGGCAACTAATTCTGCGCTCGAGAGCCATGCGGGTTCCGCTCCATCGTTGCATAGGGGCAACCTGCCCCGTGTCGGAGCACGCCGGCTGATGGTGGCGATATTTGGTCCGATCATCGCCCGCCGACTGGGCGATCGCCTGGTCCAGTGCGCCCAAGCTGGGATATATCCGCACTGGCAGACCTGTGGGCTGCGACGCCACGCCACCTTCGGAGACGGTCGTACGATCGTATCGGGACAGGCGCATTCGCGAGCTCCGAATGGACCATAGCAGGTAGGATAATGGGACCTCAGTCCTCATTGCAGCACGAGCGATTATCGAACAGCTTTTACTTACCGCCGAGTTTGAAACCACGTCCCCCCGGAATAGGTGTCGGCGGCTAGGCCCGGCTCGCATAATCCTGTGTCACCCTCGATCTGCGAGCCGGGCTTTGCGCCGAAGCAGTTCATCATTTGGCAAAATCCTTTGGCGGCTCCTCCGCAATGCTGAATTCGTGGACGGTGCCTTCGCGTTCGTCGACAACCCGAAACCAGTGCTCTTGCAACGCCTTGGTGGAGATCGCCTTTCCCGTCAGGGTCTCTGCGGCGCTGAGCGCATCAGGTGCCTCTGCAGATGTCGTGGCAACGATGCGTTCGCCATAGATCTCTTCGATTTGAAAGCGCGCCATCGGAAACCTCCTGAATCCAATGGCAACGCTCCCCGAAAGAGAAGGTTCAAGGTCCAATTAAGATCAGCGGAACCTAATATGCGGCTCCCACTTATGGAAAAATGAGCACACGGCGCCAGGCGCGCCGCGGCAATTGCTTGCCCCTTCAAACGCAAAAAGCCGTCCCGGTTAGACCGGGACGGTAATTGATTTATGATAAAATTGGTTGCGGGGACAGGATTTGAACCTGTGACCTTCAGGTTATGAGCCTGACGAGCTACCGGGCTGCTCCACCCCGCGTCAACCACGAGCAAGCGTTTGCTTGCGACTACGAGCAAGCGTTTGCTTGCGTCCTTGGAGGTAAGTTTGATCTTACCTGATTCAAGAGCCGCCAAATGAAAGGGCCGCTTGCGCGGCCCAGGCTCCCGTTTGGCGGGCCTTAAGATCGTAGAGAGAAGATTGTCTTCATCCGGATCCTGTGGATCTGGAAGTGAGGTGAACGTGCGCTTTGCAGACCTGGCAGCGACCTACTCTCCCGCGTCTTGAGACGAAGTACCATCAGCGCTGGAGCGTTTCACGGCCGAGTTCGGAATGGGATCGGGTGCAGCCGCTCCGCCATAACCACCAGGTCGGCAAAACGCATGTTCAAATCGAGAAGCTGTTTTCTGTGCCGGCGACAATCCTTCGGATTGCGCCTTGATGGATATAAGTAATGAGAACGATCAAGCCTATCGAACTATTAGTACCGGTAAGCTTCAAGCGTTGCCGCTCTTCC
>NZ_JAIUHT010000022.1:0-90786 GCF_020165255.1 Mesorhizobium sp. CA12 | reverse complement strand
GTCCGAAAGGACGACCAGGATTCATTCGGTCTCCTTCCCACTTCAACCATACACCAGAACCAACACACAGGATTCTAGGGTCTGCGCGCGTCGCTTCGCTCCTTGCTCCGCCCTAGAATGACGAAGGACAGGTTGGCGGGACAACACCTCCCTCTGCCCTGCCGGGCATCTCCCCCGCAAGGGGGGAGATTAGCAGCTCCGCCGGCGGCGCCTTTCCTGCAACGTCGATGATTCGCGAAAGCGGTCGCGACATCCAATCTCCCCCCTTGCGGGGGAGATGGCCGGCAGGCCAGAGGGGGTGTGACGGAACTCGACGACTGCCCCCAAGACCCTCACCTACCCCAGCGCCTGCTCCAGATCCGCGATCAGATCGTCCCCATCCTCGATCCCACACGACAGCCGCACCAGCGAATCCGAGATGCCGATCGCACCGCGCTTTTCGGCCGGGATCGAGCCATGCGTCATCAGCGCCGGGTGCTCGATCAGGCTTTCGACGCCGCCGAGGCTCTCGGCCAAAGTGAAGAGCTGCGTGCGTTCGAGGAAGCGTTTTGTTCCCGCCAGGTCGCGGTCGAGATCGACCGAGATCATGCCGCCGAAGGCGTGCATCTGCTGGACGGCGATGGAATGCTGCGGGTGGCTGGCGAGGCCGGGATAGATGACCCGGCGGACGTCTTTTCGCGTTTCCAGCCATTGCGCTATTTTCAGGCCGTTGGCCGAATGACGCTCCATCCTGAGCGCCAGGGTTTTTATACCGCGCAGCGCTAGAAAACTGTCGAACGGGCCGGAAATGGCGCCGACGGCGTTCTGCAGGAATTTCAGCTGGGCGGCGAGGTCCTTGTTGTCGCCGACGACCGCCACGCCGCCGACCATGTCGGAATGGCCGTTGAGATATTTCGTCGTCGAATGGACGACGATGTCGATGCCGAGCTCCAGCGGGCGCTGGATATAGGGGCTGCAGAAGGTGTTGTCGGCGACGGTGAGCAGCCCCTTGCGTTTGGCCAGGGCGGCGACCGCTTCCAGATCGACGATGCGCAGCAGCGGGTTGGTCGGCGTCTCGACCCAGAGCAGTTTAGTCTCCGGCCGGATCGCGGCCTCGACCGCGGCGAGGTCGGTGAAGTCGGCGAAGCTCACCTGCAGCCCGGCGGAGCGCTTGCGCACCCGCTCCATCAGGCGGAACGAGCCGGCATAGATGTCGTCGGTGGCGACGATATGGGCGCCGGAATCGAGCAGCTCGAGCACCGTGCCGATCGCCGCCAGGCCGGAAGCGAAGGCGAAAGCCGCCGAGCCGCTTTCGAGGTCGGCCACGGCGCGCTCGAAGGCAAAACGCGTCGGGTTCTGGCTGCGGGCGTACTCAAAGCCCTTGTGCACGCCGGGCGACTGCTGGCCGTAGGTGGAGGTGGCGTAGATCGGCACCATCACGGCGCCGGTCAGCGGATCGTGGCTCTGGCCGCCATGGATGGCGCGGGTGGAAAAGGCCAGGCGGTTCTTGCCGTTCGAAGTCATTTGGCGCGGCGCCTCAGATGGTTGATCAGGTCGATACGAGTTATCAGGCCGATGAACTCTTCGCCATCGAAGATGATGGCGACCTCGTTGCGGTCGAAGACAGGCAGCAGCGCGTCCAGCGTCTGATTGGCCTGCAGCGTGTGCAGGTTCGACGTCATGGCCGTGCGCACCGGCGCGTTGAAACGGTCCCAGCGGCCGTCATAGGGCCCGTCGACCTTGGCTAAAATATCGCTCTCGTCGACGATGCCGACCAGCCTGCCTTGGTCCAGCACCGGCAGCTGCGAAACGTCGGAGCGGCGCATGCGGCCATAGGCGTTGAGCAAGGTTTCCTCCGGGCCAACGGTCACAATGTCGCCGGTGCGGGGCGAGCGCATGACCAGGTCGCGCAAATCGCCATGCTGTTCCTGGTCGGCAAGGCCCTGCTCGGCCAGCCAGATGTCATCGAAGACTTTCGACAAATACTTGTTGCCGCTGTCGCAGACCAAGGTGACGACGCGTTTTGGCGTCGTCTGCTCGCGGCAATAGCGAAGCGCTGCCGACAGCAGCGTGCCGGAGGACGAGCCGGCCAGGATGCCTTCCCTGGACAACAGATCGCGCACCGCCAGCATGCTCTGCTTGTCGGGAATGGAATAGGCCTTTTTCACCAGCGACAGATCGGCATTGGGCGGCACGAAATCCTCGCCGATGCCTTCGACCGTCCAGCTGCCGGCCTCCTCCATCTTGCCGGTCTTGATCAGCGGCGCCAGCACCGAGCCGACCGGGTCGGCGAGCACCATCTCGGTCTTCGGCGAGTGTTTCGTAAAAAAGCGGCCGAGGCCGGTGAGCGTGCCGCCGGAGCCGACGCCGACCACTACAGCGTCGACATCGCCTTCAAGCTGCGAAAAGATCTCCGGGCCGGTCGTCGTCTCATGCGCCAACGGGTTGGCCGGGTTGGCGAACTGGTTGGCATAGAAGGCGCCGGGCAGCTCGGCGGCGATCTTCTCGGCCATGTCCTGGTAATATTCGGGATGGCCCTTGCCGACATCGGAGCGGGTCATGCGCACCTCGGCGCCCAGCGCGCGCAGATGCTGGATCTTCTCGCGCGACATCTTGTCGGGCACGACGAGGACGATGCGGTAGCCTTTCGGGATGCCGACCTGGGCGAGGCCGAGGCCGGTGTTGCCGGCGGTGGCCTCGACAATCGTGCCGCCGCGCTTCAGGCGCCCCTCATTCTCCGCCGCCGCGATCATCGACAGCGCGATGCGGTCCTTGATCGAGCCGCCCGGATTCTGGCTTTCAAGCTTGATGAACAGGCGGCATTTGCCGGTGTCGAATTTGGTCAGCTCGACGATCGGCGTCTGGCCGATCAGGTCGAGCACCGAAGCGTAAGGCGGACGAAGTCTCGACAGGCTGATGTGCGCGCCCTTCGGCGCCGCTTTTGTCTGCTCGCTCATCTTCATTGCTCCATCGAAGCAGTTCGAGGCGGATGTCGGCAATCTCGCGCGGGAAGCCGCGGGAATCCATTCCGGTTTCGCGGATCGCGCGCCCCGTCTTTTCCAGCCCTTTTCATCAGGAAAGAAGATAGATCGTGCCAATCCGGCGGCGAGTGGAGGAATGGAATTCTAGCGGATTGCTTCGCAGTCTCTCATTGTTGAAGCCAGCGCGAGGCACCCCCCTCTGTCCTGCCGGACATCTCCCCCGCAAGGGGGGAGATTGACAGTTCCGTCGCCGGCGCTTCCCCTTCGACGTTGGCGATTGGCGAAAGCGGTGATGAAGTCCGATCTCCCCCCTTGCGGGGGAGATGCCCGGCAGGGCGGAGGGGGGTGCTGTCCCGCCAGCATGTCAGAATTCCTGTTGCCAGCGAGAAGCCCTGCTATCCCAACAACTGCTTGCCCAGCTTCGCGCATTGCACGCGGATGTCGGGAATGGCGTCGATCTCGAAGAAGGTGCCGCGCGTCAGCGGTCCGACGGCGAGCAGCTTCGACGACACCGTGCCGTCGGCCGCGATCAGCTCGCATTTCGCCGTGACATCGAGACCGAGGCGCAGCGGATCGGGACGCGCCAGCCCGCGCTCGACCAGCGAACGCACGACACCGTTCGACGTCCGCGATATGTCGCGGGCGATGCCCATGCAATCATAGAGACGGGCGACGTCCAGGGTCTCGACGTCCTGCGTGCCGCGCGGCTGGATTTTCACCACGAAGCCGCCGTTCGGTTCTATGGCCACCACCCTGCCGGCGACGAGACGGATGCGGCCTGAGGCGACCGCCTCGGTGACGCGCGCATAGACTTCCGGCGCCATGCGGTGGCGGTGGATGTCCCACCAGGCCTTGGTGTGCTCGACGAAGCGGCGCTTGGCCGAGGACGGCCAATTCTGCCAGATCGCCTGGTTGAAGGGTCTGAGACCATCGACGACGTCGCGCCAGTCGCCGCCGGCTTTCTGGGTCTCGCGGATCAGGTTGCGGAACCAGCCGACGAAATAGGAAAGCTGGGTGCCGAGCGGAATATCGGCGATATCGAGCTTGATCGGATTGCCCTTGCGGTGCGGCGACGGCAGCAGGCCGCGACGCGACACCGCGACGATGGCGCCGCGATGGCCGCGCTGCTCCAGCGACAGGAAAGCGTCGACCATGCTCAGGCCGGTACCGAGCAGCAGCACCTGGGCTTCAGCATCGAGCGCAGTGTCGGCCTCCGTCCCCATGCGGACGGCGTGACCCTGAAAGGCGCCGGGCTGCTCGTCGTGACCGGTGGCCAGGACGGCGAGATGCGCGACGACGCTGGTGCCGTTGGCGAGTGCGACTTCGACGCCCGACGAGGTCGGCGCGATCGACAGGCTCTCCTCGCGGATCAACCTGAGACGCCCGGTCTCGCGCTCGCGCTCCTCGAGGCCCTCGAGCACATCCTGCAGATAACGGGCATAGAGGCTGCGCGGCGCGTAGAACGGTCCCTGGTCCGGCCTGGCGAGGCCGCGTTCCAGCACCCAGCGCGCGAAATGCGTCGGGTCGTCGGCATAGGCGCTCATGCCGGAGGCGTTGACGTTGAGCACATGCGCCGAGAGCAGCGTCGAATAGGCCATGCCCTGGCCGAAATGCGGCCGCTTCTCGATCAGCGTGACGCGCAGGTCCGGATTGGGCGACTTCAACAGGTGCGCGGCCAGCACGACGCCGCTTGCGCCGCCGCCGACAATGATGATGGAGTTGCCGCGTCCAACCATGACTGCTAGCCGAACGTGACTCGAGCGATCAGCGCTGGGCGAGCGCCGCGGACGGCCTCAGCCGCAAGCCACGAACGATCGCCGGAACGGTTTTTTGAAGGTCGCGCATCGTTCTCTCACTCCCAATGTTGATAAGATTACTATACTAACCGTGCCAAGCACGAAATCGCAGTCCCAATGCCACCCCCTTTGAAGCATGGATTTGCCGAGAAGGGATGACAGGCGGATTTTTCGTTCGCTGGGGTGTTTTGTGGGAGGGCGGCGGCCATCTTCCTTCGTCATTCTGGGGCGGAGCGACGCGCGCAACGATGCTGCTTGCCGGCGAATGCGACCGCCTGACCGCCAGCCGTCTCCGCCCCGACCGGCAAGGTCATATGCGCGAGCGGGTCGCCCAGCGCAGGCCGACCACGCCGACCAGCATGGTGACGAGGCCGATATAGAGCCATTGCGTCTGCCCGGTCATGAAACTGTCCTTGACGAGACCGAGGCCTTGCAGCGACCAAAGCGCACCCAGCCCCAGCACAATCAGCGCCAGCACAAATCTGATCAATCGCATCGGCTGGACCCTCTCCGGAAGTCGATCCTGAACGGCAATGGGGACGCAACAAAAGACGTCGAGGAATCGAAGCAGTTCCGTCCCTCAGTACTTCAAATCTTGTGGGCCGATCTTGCCCCGAATGTCCCGTATGCAGGCCCGATATTCAGTGAGAATACGCCTTAACGGGGCTGTGAATATCATGACAAACTGTTTCGCGGCGACTCCAAACGTGTGCTGTCGCCATGGAACCGCCAGATCAATGCCGCATTTCTCGCCTCATTCGGCACATATCGGCGGGGCATATCTCTAACGGAGCCATCCCCAAAGCATGAAGAAAACTAACCAGACTGCGCTTGTCGCGGTAACGATCGCGGCTGGCCTGATGGCCGGCGCCTCATCCGCCTCCTCCGCCGCCGCGCAGTGCGGCCGCGCTTCCTGGTATGCGCTGCATTCCAGAACCGCCTCAGGGGAGCGCATGAACCCCTCGGCACTGACTGCAGCCCATCGCTCCTTGCCCTTCGGCACCAAGCTTCGGGTCACCAACAAGAACAACGGCCGCAGCGTCGTCGTGCGCATCAACGATCGCGGTCCGTTCGTGAAGGGACGCATGCTCGATCTCTCCCGCGGCGCCGCCGGCCAGCTGGGCTTCATCGGTTCGGGCCATACCGCCGTCTGCATGGCGCGCGTCTGAGCCGCCTTAGTTTTCATGCATGTCGTCATCCAAAGGGCTGCCCACTTCGGGGCGACATGCATTGGTCGTGTCCGGCATGAAGGGGCCGGACACATATCCTTCACATTTCGGCAGCGCACATTGAGCCGGCTCGCCCGCTTAAGTCCGGTTTTCAACAGGTTGAACGAAAGATGCATTCGTCAGACAAAATGACGTATTGCATCGCAACAATATCTTGCTAACCTCGCCGGGAGACATTCAAGGCTCGGCGCAGTTCGTCGTCCTTTTGGTCGTCGGACGGCAGCGGGGTTCGCGATGTTCTACCAGCTCTACGAAATGAACCATGCGGCGCTGCAGCCGGCCCGCTTCTATGCCGACGCGGTGCGGCTCTTCTACTCCAACCCGCTCAATCCGGTTTCCCACACCCCCTTCGGCCGCTCGGTCGCGGCGACCGCGGAGCTCTTCGAGCGAACCACCCGTCGCTACGGCAAGCCGCAGTTCGGCCTGGACAAGGCCGTGGTCGACTGGAAAAGCGTCGACGTCGCCGAAAAGACGGTCTGGTCGAAGCCCTTCTGCGACCTGATCCGCTTCGAGCGCGCGCTGCCCGCCGGCCGCAAGCCCGATCCGAAGCTTTTGATCGTGGCGCCGATGTCGGGCCATTACGCGACGCTGCTGCGCGGCACGGTCGAGGCGATGCTGCCTCATGCCGACGTGCACATCACCGACTGGGTCGATGCCCGCATGGTGCCGGCGGCGCTAGGAAGCTTCGATCTCGACGACTATGTCGACTACATCATCGAGATGTTCCACGCGCTCGGCCCCGACACGCATGTGATGGCCGTATGCCAGCCCTCCGTGCCGGTGCTGGCGGCGGTGGCACTGATGGAAAAGCGCGGCGATCCCTTCGTGCCCTCCACCATGACGCTGATGGGCGGACCGGTCGACACGCGCCGCAACCCGACCGCGGTCAATCTTCTGGCCAAGGAAAAGGGCATCGACTGGTTCCGCGATAATGTCATCATGCCGGCGCCGTGGCCGGTGCCGGGCTTCGGCCGCCCGGTCTATCCCGGCTTCCTGCAGCTCTCGGGTTTCATGAGCATGAACCTCGACCGCCACATCATCGCGCACAAGGACTTCTTCATGCACCTTGTGAAGCATGACGGCGACAGCGCCGAAAAGCACCGCGACTTCTATGACGAGTATCTGGCGGTGATGGACCTGACGGCGGAATTCTACCTGCAGACGGTCGACACCGTGTTCGTGCGCCACGCTCTGCCGAAGGGCGAGATGACGCATCGCGGCGAGCCGGTCGATCCGAAGGCGATCCGCAACGTTGCGCTTTTGACCATCGAGGGCGAGAACGACGATATTTCCGGCCTCGGCCAGACCCAGGCCGCGCATGATTTGTGCGTCAACATCCCGGCCGACAGGCAGGCGCACTACATGCAGCCGGCCGTCGGCCATTACGGCGTCTTCAACGGCTCGCGCTTCCGCTCCGAGATCGTGCCGCGCATCGTCGACTTCATTTCCAGCTATGGCCGCCAGCACCGCGTGGCGGCGAAGCCTAAACTGGTCCGTTCCGCCAAAAGCTGAACTCCGGAGCACATCATCAGCCTTGCCGCCACCTGGCGGCCAGCGGTTTGCACCCGCGCTTCTGTTGCGAAAGTGCCGCTACGGGATCGCGCAGGTAACCATGCCGCCAAACTGACCGTCGTCTCCAATTGACACGGACTGTAAATCGCCCTTAACGTTTCGTTAATAAAGAACAGGGCGGGGGCAATGACTTCCTCAGCGATGACGCGGATTCTGCGCTTATGTGCAGCCGCAGGACTGGCGATCTCTGCGCATTGGGCGGTGCCGGCCTGGGCGGCTGGCGCGATGGCCACGGGCGGCCTGACCTCGCAACCGATCGGCCACTATGATTTCTGCAAATCGCATCCGAGCGAATGCAACATCCGCCCGGTCAATCTCGGGCCGGCCACCATGACGGACGGCCTGTGGCGCAGGCTGGTCAGCGTCAGCGCCAAGGTCAATGCCGCCGTCAAGCCGCTGAGCGATCTCGATCACTACGGCAAGGACGAAGTCTGGGCCTATCCGGACGACGGCTATGGCGACTGCGAGGACTATGTGCTGGAAAAGCGCCGCCAGCTCTACCGCCTGGGCATGTCGCTGGCCGACCTTTTGATCACCGTCGTGCGCAAGCCGGACGGCGAAGGCCATTCGGTGCTGACGGTGCGCACCGACAAGGGCGACTATGTGCTCGACAACCTGACCGACAAGGTCAAAGCCTGGGACGCGACCGGCTACCGCTTCCTCAAGCGGCAGGCGATCGACAACACCGGGCGCTGGGTCTCGATCCGCGACGGCCAGCCTGTGCTTGTGGGCTCGGTGCAGTAGGCAGAGCTGAGGGCGCTAACCTCGGTTTCGTCATTCGAGCAAAGCAAGGAGCGCAGCGACGCAGCGCAGGCCCTAGATGACGAAGAGAGGGTTTCGCTCTCTCGGACACATTATTTCGCATCTCTCCATGAACCTTTTGCGTCCGGTCAGCGACACATAGCCGTGGACGACAAACCCAACCATGGAGAATTTCAATGACTGCTTTCCTGCGAAACACCCTGCTTGCCGCCATCGCGGTGTCGGCCTTGACCGGATCGGCCCTGGCGGACGAGACCACCAAAAGCTGCGCCAAGACCAATCTCAACGATCTGTGGAGCGGCCGTTGCTGCGGCGTCGACTCCTCGGCTTGTCTGGGCGGTGGTAATGGCGGCCGCGATCACAACAACAATGGCGGACGCGGTAGCACGAACGGCGCCGGCAAGCAGTGATTTCAGGAATAAGGGCTGTTCGCGGCCTAGCACACGGAAGCCGTGGCCCTCGCTGAACGTCACCGCGGCGCAGAACGATCTTTGTTCTGCGCCGCCTTGCCCTTCGCGCGAGTCACGGAATGATCCTCGGGCCTGCGCGTCCGCTTCGCCCGTGGATGACGAAGTTCGGGCGGCTTCGGCTAGCCGCCCCGTTTCATCAGGGCAAGCTATCCGCGCAGCGCAGCGCGGACAGCCGCCGTGATTTTCCTCAGCTCCGCCTCATCCAACTTCTCGATGCTCTCGGCCAAAAGGTTGGCCAGCTCGGTTGCCGCCGGCGACAGGCCGGATGTGTCGATCCTGACCCTCGGATGCGAGCTCTCGGCGAGGCGGGCAAGATCCTCGGCGTCGTCCCAGATGATGTTGAAGTAGCCGATGATCTTCTGGATCAGTGTCCAGGTCGGCGCGCCGCGGCGGCCGTGCTCGAGCGCCGAAAGATAGGCGGCGCTGACGCCGATGGCCTTGGCCATCGCCTTCTGGCTGACGCCGCGCTCGGCGCGCAGCGTCCTGAGCTTCTCGCCGAACGGGGTCATGTCGGCCCGCTCATTGCCGAATCCTCATGACCGTATCCGCCGCAGCCGCACATAGAGCGCGCCCGAGCCGCCATGATTGCGGGCGGCATGGTCGTGGCTGGAGACGAGGTGCCGGAAGGCGGGCGTCGACAGCCAGGCCGGCACGGCGCGGCGCAGTATGCCGTCGCCGCCCGAGGACGACCCCTTTCCGGTGATGATCAGCACGTAACGGATGCCGCCGGCATGCGCGCGGTTGAGGAAGGTGAGCAGCAGCGAATAGGCCTCGTCCTGCGTCATGCCGTGCAGGTCGACGCGGCCTTCGATCGGCAGCCGGCCTTTTTTCAGCTTGTGCAGCGTCTGGTCGTCGAGCGAATGCGCCACATGCGGCGCCTTCGGCTTGGCGGCCACGGCCGCTACGCCATTGGCGGCAGGCCGGGGCGTCTCAGGCTTGGGCTCGACGATGTCGGGGATCTCGACGGCCGTTTTGCCCTTCAGCGGCCGCGCCGAACGCGCCACCAGGTTCCACAGGATACGGTCGTCGTCGCTGAGATGATCGTCGCGGCGGCTCACCGGGTCGCTCCATGCAGAAGCGCACGCGGCACCAGCGCATAGAAATCGGCCGCGTTGCGGACCACGCCGGCGATCTCGCCGGCAGCGTCGCCCGAGCCGGCGAAGAGATCGCCGCGCGCCGGACCGGTGATAGCCGAGCCGGTGTCCTGCGCGATCATCAGCCGCCGGAACGGTTTTTCATCGAAGGCGGTAAGCGTCGGCGCATCGATGTAGAAGGGCGTGCCGAATGTGTGCAGCAGGCGGTCGACCGCGACCGAGCGGCCCGGCGTCAGCGGCACCTTGGCGGCGGCGATCGGGCCGAGCGAAGCATCGTCGACCGCGGCTTCGCGGAAGAAAATGTAGGAGCGGTTCCGCCACAGGATCTCGTCGACCCGGTCGGGATGTGCCTTGAACCAGGCTCGGATCGATTGCATCGTTACCTTTGCCAGCGGAATCTCGCCGAGATCGCTCAAGATCTTGCCGGGGCCGGTGAAGCGCTGGCCGGACTTGGCGGCGTAGGTGACGCGGCAGAGCTTGCCGTCTGTCATCTTCAGCCTGGCTGCGCCCTGCACGTGGATGAAGAAGGCGTCGACCTTTTCGGCGAGCCAGGCGATCTCGAGGTTCCGGCCGGCGAGCGCGCCGCGCTCGATTTCGCCGCGATCGAAATATTCGACCGGAACACCATCGGTCCGGCGGGCGAAGGCCAGATAGGCATCCATGCCGGCCGGCCGGTTGCCGTCGTCGATTTCGATCAGGTCGGCGGGGCGCGACAGCAGCGGCACGGTGAATCGCCCGGTCCTGACCGGCGAGGCTTCGACCTCGGGCTCGTAGAAGCCGGTGACGAGACCCGCGCCGTTTTCGGCCTTGACCAGCATCGGCACGAAATGCCGTTCGAAGAAGGATCGCGCCTCGGACCTGCTCGGCGCCGAAACGGCACGCGCCTCGGCATAGGCATCGGCAAAAGCATTGAAATCGACGCCGAGCGATCCGGTGCGGTAAGATTTTATCGGCGCGTGGAAGGCCGAGCGGCGAAACGCGGCGAAGGCCGCAGCATGGTCATCTTCGCCCCAGCCCGGAAGGTCGCTGAAGGATTTTATGCCGAATGCGGAAGAGAGCGGCACGACTGGGGCCCCGCCGCTTGATCTCAATCTTCTTCTTCGGTGGCGACAAGCTTCCAATTCGGGTCGCGCGAGCGGGTGTCGCGGGCGAAGGTCCAGACATCCTTGACCTCGGCCACCGTTTCAGGGTCGCCGTCGATGACGGCGCCGGCCTTGTCGCGGGTCGCCGAGATCAGCTCGGAGACGACGCGCAGCGTGATATGCGCTTCCGAGCCCTTCATTTCGGCGGCGACGATGTCGGCCTTGTCGATGCCGACGAAGGAGGATTGGATCTTCTCCGATTTGGCCTCGCGGTCGCCGATCGCGGCGACGAAACCATCATAGACTTCGCGCGACAAAAGGTTCTTCAGCGTCTTACGGTCGCCGTCGGCATAGGCCATGACGATCATCTCATAGGCCATCTTGGCGCCGTCGACGAAGGTCTTGGGATCGAAGGACGGATCGTTGTCCTTGATGGAGCGCAGGCCCTTGTTGAGATCGGTGTCGGGTTTGGCGAAGGCGTCGATATCGGCATAGATCTCTGGCGCGGTTTCGCCCGGCGCGCGCTTGCGCGGCAGCGACACCACATTTTCAGGCTTTTGCGCCGCGTCGGCCTCGCGCGTGCGGCTCGCCGAATAAGGATCGAAGGGCGGGCGCTCGTTTCCGGTGCGACGTCCAAGCACGTTGCGCAGCTGGAAAAAGATCACAACCGCCGCAATCAGAAAGAAAATCGTGCCGAAGTCGAAGAAACCCATATTTTCCGCCAACTCGATCCCTGTCCGTGCCGGACCGGCGTAACCCCTGGGGACCGCGGTCGCATAGCGTTCAACACCCAAAGCATATAGAACGGCAGGCGCAATCATTCAAATCAAAGGCAGCCATACCTATCTAAAGGCGCCAAGGCCAGCGGCGATTGTCCGTCAGCGCCGCAAAAGAAGAAAGCGATCGGTCAAGACTTGCGCATCTCGTTCATCCCGCTGTTCCTGCTCCTGCTGCCGCTTCTGGAGATCGCCGGCTTCGTCGTCGTCGGCCGCGAGATCGGGGCTTTGGCTACGGTCGGGCTGGTCATCCTTTCCAGCGTCGCGGGCAGCCTGCTGCTGAGGCTTCAGGGTTTTGGCGTCATGGCGCGGGTGCGGGCGGAGATGGATGCCGGGCGCGATCCCAGCCGCCAGCTCGCGCATGGGGCGATGATCGTGCTGGCGGCGATCCTTTTGATCATTCCGGGCTTCATCACCGATTTCTTCGCCATTCTTCTCTTGTTGCCGCCGGTGCGCGACTTCGCCTGGCGCCTGCTGAAGAACCGCATCGTCATGGCGACCAGCTTCAGCCGCGGCTTTTCGGCGCGCCGCCGCAACAATGTCATCGACCTCGACGACAGCGACTATTCGCGCGACGATTATCCGGACCGGCCGGACCACAATTCGCCCTGGCGGCGGCTGAAGAACGATTAAGGGCCAAAACGCCTACCGGTTCGTCCTTGGGCGGAGCGGGAAGCGAGCGTACCGCGCAGCCCACAGGATCCGGTAACTTCCGAGTGTTGCCGCGGTGCAAAATTCTGCTCCGCCGCATTGCACGGCTCGGGTCACGGAATGGATTCCAGGGTCTCCGCGACGCCGCTTCGCGGCTGCTCCGCCCTGGAATGACGAGTTTGGGAGGCTCCTGCCAATCCCCGCCGTTCGCGCTGTCCTGTTCCTTCCGCCGATGAGGGCGGCAAAACTTGTTTTGTCCGGCCGAGCATGGTAGCGAACCCGCGATTTCAATCCGGTCAGCAATGCTGCCCAGGCAAAAGGACTTAAAGACTCATGGCCAGCAACGATGACGCCGCGACCGGCGCCGCCAACGGCAACGGCACCCAAAACCAGCCCTCGCTCAATGTGCTTGCGCAATATGTGAAGGACCTATCCTTCGAAAGCCCCGGCGCCCCGAATTCGCTGCGCGGCCGCGACAAGGCTCCGGGCATCGCAATCAATGTCAATGTCAACGCCAACCCGCTCTCGGACAAGCAGTTCGACGTCAATTTGACGCTGAACGCCAAGGCCTCCTTCGACCAGGAAGTGCTGTTCAATGTTGAGCTGGTCTATGGCGGCGTCTTCGCCATCAGCGGCTTCCCGCAGGAGCACATGCTGCCGCTGCTGTTCATCGAATGCCCGCGGCTTCTGTTCCCCTTCGCCCGCCAGATCGTCGCCGACGCCACCCGCAATGGCGGCTTCCCGCCGCTGATGCTCGATCCGATCGATTTCGCGCAGATGTTCCAGCAGCGCATCGCCGAGGACCAGGCTGCAGCTGGCAAGGTCCAGGTGAGCTGAGGCTAACCGGCGCTACACCCTATCGAAAGCCCGGCTTAGCGCCGGGCTTTTTTTTCGCTGCTTGCTCCGCCCTGGAATGAAGCCGGGAACATGGCCATGCCCAATTTCGAAGGTTGACGGCTGATCGCTGGGCCTGATCAACAAAAACCCCCGACAAAACGTTGCCGGGGTTTTTTCGTCTTAGCAGTTCAGGAGCCTCTATTCCGCCGGCGATGGTTTCTTGCGGAAAATCGATGCCAGATTGTCCCACAACTCGATCTTGGCGCCCTGGCGCTTCATGATCACGCCCTGCTGCAGGATCGACAGCGTGTTGTTCCAGGCCCAGTAGATGACGAGGCCGGCCGGGAAGCTGCCCATCATGAAGGTGAAGATCACCGGCATCCAGGTGAAGATCGCCGCCTGCGTCGGGTCCGGCGGCGCCGGGTTCATGCGCATCTGCAGGAACATGGTGATGCCCATGACCACCGCCCAGGCGCCCATATGCGGCAGGAAGGCCGGCGCCGCGAACGGCAGCAGGCCGAACAGGTTGAAGATCGAGGTCGGATCCGGCGCCGCGAGGTCGTGGATCCAGCCGAAGAACGGCGCATGCCGCATCTCGATGGTGATGTAGAGCACCTTGTAGAGCGAGAAGAAGACCGGGATCTGCAGCGCCACCGGCCAGCAGCCGGCCAGCGGATTGATCTTCTCGGTCTTGTAGAGCTCCATCATCGCCTGCTGCTGCTTCATCTTGTCGTCCGCGTATTTCTCGCGGATCTCGACCATCTTCGGCTGCACCTTCTTCATGTTCGCCATCGAGGCATAGGACTTGTTGGCGAGGGGGAAGAAGATGGCCTTGACGACGACGGTGGTGGCGAGGATCGCCAGCCCGAAATTGCCGAAGAATTTGTAGAGCGTGTCGATGAGCCAGAACATCGGCTTGGTGATGAAATAGAACCAGCCCCAGTCGATCAAAAGGTCGAACTGGCGGATCTGCCGGTCCTTGGCATAGGCGTTGATGGTCGAGACTTCCTTGGCGCCGGCAAAGATCTCGGATTCGACCGTCGTCGACTGGCCGGGCGCGACGCTGATCGCGTCGGACAGATAGTCGGACTGGTAGCTGTGGCTGTGCGGCCCGTCCTTGAACTCGAAATAGGAGAATTTCGGCTGGAAGGGCTGCTTCTCCGTCGGGATGAGCGTCACGGCCCAGTATTTGTCGGTGATGCCGAGCCAGCCATTGGTCGACTTGCTGGGCGTGTATTCCTTGTCCTTCTCGATCTTGGCGTATTTGTATTCCTGCAGCCCCTCGCTGCCGGTCACGCCGATCAGGCCCTCATGCAGCACATAGGTGCTGGCGACGGCCGGCTTGTCGAAACGGGTGACGCGCCCGTAATTGTAGAGCGAGACGGCGGCCGTTCCCGAATTCTGCACCGTGTCGGAAACGGTGAACATGTATTCGTTGTCGATCGAGATGGTGCGCTTGAACGTCAGGCCCTTGTCGTTGGTGAAGGTCAGCGTCACCGGCGTCGAGGGCGTCAGCGTCGGATTGCCGTCGACGCTCCACACCGTATCCGCGCCGGGCACAGTGCCGGTGGTGTCGTTGCCGACGAAGCCGATCTCGGCGAAATAGCCATTGGGCAGCGACGACGGGTTGAGCAGCTCGATCTCGGGCGAGTTCTTGTCGACCGTCTCGGTGTAGTGCTTGAGCCTCAGGTCGTCGAGGCGCGCGCCGGTCAGGTTGATCGAGCCCTCGAGGCTGGGCGTGTCGATCTTGACGCGCTTGGTGGCGGCAATCGCCTGGTCGCGGCTGGCCGCGGTCACGCTGTCGCTGCCGGGCGCGCTGGGGATGGCGCCGGCGGTCGGGGCCGGCGTTCCGGCCGCGCCTGGATTGGTGCCCTGCGCTTCCTTCTTCTGCGCCTCGACGCGCTGTTGCTCGACGCGTGCCTGCTCGCGCTGCTGTTCCATGCGCGGGTTCATGTAGAACACCTGCCAGAGCGTCAGGATCAGCACCGACAGCGCGATGGTGATGAAGAAATTGCGGTTGTTTTCCATCGAAGCCCTTGGCCTATCGTGTTCCGCGCAGCCGGCGGGAGAGCTCGGCCTTCAACTGGCCGAAGGGAATGGCAAGCACGTCTTCACGCCCGACGATGACATAGTCATTGCCGGGCGCCATGTCATCGGCGGCATGAACGCGCACGGCTTCCCTCAGCCGCCGCCGGACGCGGTTGCGCACCACGGCGTTGCCGACCTTCTTGGTGACTGTGTAGCCGACGCGCGGCGCAAGGTCATCGCCGCGGTCGAGAACTTCAACGAGAAAAAGCCGCCCGCGGCGTTTCTCGCCGCCGCGCACAGCCAAGAAATCCGCGCGTTTCAGAAGCCGCCCGGGAGTTTTCCCCTGTGGCTTGCCGGGTGCGGGCAACGATCTCGTCTTTCGTTCAGGCGCTGAGCCGCTTGCGGCCGCGGTTGCGACGGGCGGCAACGACGCCACGGCCACCCTTGGTGGCCATGCGGGCACGGAAACCATGCCGGCGCTTACGGACGAGCTTGGACGGTTGGTAGGTACGCTTCATTTGTTTTAATACCGCGGGGTGCGGCCCTTCTTGATTCTGTCACTGTGTAACAGGAGCTTTGCCGGGCCGGCCTAGGCGCGATCGAAACCGCGCCGGGACGAATGGCCCGAGCGTGAGCGGGCTTATAGAAAGAAGGTCTTTGGAAGTCAATGCGCCCCGCCGCGAGGCATTTTTCGCGCAGCCGACGATGAAATTGGCAAAAAGACCGCAAATCGCATAATCTTGGCCGATCAAGCCTTTGTGAATGCGCGTCAATGACGAGTGAAACTCTGCCCACGAACGAGAAGGCACAGCCGGCGGCGGCGAATTCGTCGCGCCGGGTGCCGTTGTCGCGCGGTCTGTCGACCAAGCTGCTTTTACTTACCATCGCCTTCGTGCTGCTGGCTGAAATCCTGATCTTCCTGCCCTGGATCGCCAGCTACCGGGTGAACTGGCTGAAGGAGCGCCTGAGCACAGCCGCCGCGGTGTCGATCGTGCTGTTGCAGGGCGAGCCCAACTCGCTGTCGCACAACGCCCAGAACGATGTGCTGATGGCGATCGGCGCCAAGGCGATCGCCGTGCGTGACGGCGGCGTCTCACGGCTTCTGGTGGTCGCCGACATGCCGCCACAGGTCGACGCGCACATCGATATCGCCAATGTCGGCCTGATCAACGGCATGACCGGCGCGCTCGACACGCTGTTCTTCGGCGGCAAGCGCATGCTGCGCGTCTTCGGCCCGGTCGGCGACAGCGACAAGGAATTCGAGCTGATCATGCCGGACTACCGTTTGCGCGACGCTATGCTCCGATACTCGCGCAACGTCGCCGTCGTCTCGCTGCTCATCTCGCTGTTCACCGCCATGCTGGTCTATGCGGCGATCGACCTGATCATGATCGGGCCGATTCGCACCATGACGCGCTCGATCCTGGCCTTCTCCGAGGCGCCCGACGATCCAGGCCGCGTCATCCGCCCCGCCGACCGCGCCGACGAGATCGGGGTCGCCGAACGCGAGCTGTCGCAGATGCAGGACCGGCTGCAGAAGATGCTGTCGGAGCAGAAGCATCTCGCGGATCTCGGCCTGGCCGTCTCCAAGATCAACCACGACATGCGCAACATCCTGGCGTCCGCGCAGCTGATGTCGGATCGCCTGCGCCAGGTGAAGGACCCGACCGTGCAGGCCTTCGCGCCGAAGCTTCTGCGCGCCCTCGACCGCGCCGTCTCCTACTCCGAAGGTGTGCTTCACTATGGCCGTACGCAGGAGCCGGCGCCGTCGCGCCGCCGCGTGCGACTGCGCCAGTTGGTCGACGACGTGCACGGCCTGCTCGACATCGAGGAGGGCATCGAGTTCATCAACGCCATCGAGCACGCCTTCGAGGTCGATGCCGATTCCGACCAGCTGTTCCGGGTGCTCACCAATCTCTGCCGCAACTCCGTGCAGGCGATGGCCGCCGACACCGAAAGCGCGGTGGTGCGCCGGCTGGCGGTCGCGGCCGAGCGCCAGGGCAGCGTCAGCCGCATCACCGTCACCGACACCGGACCCGGCCTGCCGCCCAAGGCGCGCGAGAACCTGTTCGCCGCCTTCCGCGGCTCGGCGCGCAGCGGCGGCACGGGGCTTGGCCTAGCGATCGCGCACGAGCTGATCCGCGCTCATGGCGGCACGGTCGAGCTGGTCGAATCGATCGGCGGCCGCACCGTCTTCGCCGTCACCATTCCCGATCAGCCGGTGCGGCTCGATCAGGCGCGCAACGGCCTGCGCCGCCCGGCTTGAGGTATGCCGATATTCAGGTGAGGCCGGCCTGCAAATGGCGGCTTCCTCCGCTTCCGGTGCTCACGTACTTTAAGTACGCTCCGCTCCGGTTCTCAGAAACCACCATTTTCGACTCGGCCTGACCTGAATCTCGATACACCTCAGGCGCGGCAAAACCACCTGCGACAAAACTTTTGCCGGATCGGCTTGCTTTTCGCAAATTCAGTCGTTAGGGAACACTCCACATCGCGGCCGGCATTCTCGACCGGATCGCGGGGCCTGTTTCATGCACGGCCTGTTGCGCGCCCGTAGCTCAGCTGGATAGAGCACCAGACTACGAATCTGGGGGTCAGGAGTTCGAATCTCTTCGGGCGCGCCAACAATTTCAGATATTTAGCTGAATCCCACCGTTTTCAAATGGCCGTTTTGAAACGGCTCTGCATCGTCGGATGGATTTGCGCGGTTGGGAGAACTGCAGCAAAGGATCGGGCGATCATCCGGCCCGAGCCGTGTTGCGTTCTTATATGGGCCAAAACTAATTGCAAAATGAAATCAGTCGATCTAATCTGAACCGATTGCACAACGCAATCAGATTACGCGGATGCGTATGGGGAAGGCAATGGCCAAGCTCGTGTTCGGAATGAACCAGTCGCTGGACGGCTACGTCGATCACACGGCCTTCGGGCCGAGCCCCACGCTCTTTCGCCACTTCGTCGAGGAGGCCGAGCGCCAGGCGGGCAGCATTTACGGTCGCCGCATGTATGAGGTCATGCGCTACTGGGACGACGAGCATCCCGAATGGAATGCGGACGAGCGGGCCTTTGCCGCAGCGTGGCGGAACCAGCCGAAATGGGTCGTCTCGCGCTCGTTGAAGTCCGTCGGGCCCAATGCCAGTCTTGTCGAGGGTGATCTCGAAGGCGCTATCCGCAAGCTGAAAGCCGAGCGCGCCGGCGAGATCGAAGTCGCCGGCCCGGATTTGGCGCGAAGCCTCACTGAACTGGGCCTGATCGATGAGTATCGGATCTACCTGCACCCCGTGGTGCTTGGTCACGGCAAGCCGTATTTCGCCGGGCCCCGGCCGCCGCTGCGCCTGATGGCTCATGATCGGATCGAGAATGTGATCAGGTTAGCCTACGCTCCCGCCTGATCTCCGTCGTCCGACGCGCCCTCCGCCAGACCGCTTATTCGAGGCCCGCAGTTCGAATCTTCGGACGCTATTCGTCGTTCAAACGCCCACCCTGAAATGTCAGGGCAGGGCCCGGCGCGCCTATGCCGGGTAAGCTAGCGCCAGGATTCTGGGCGAGATGGTGAAGCGCACGGTCAACCGATTGCCGGATGAAGTGACCGCCTCGCCCGAGGCGAGATCGACGGCGATGTCCTCAAAGCCCAGCACCCGGGCGTCGAGCGGAAATGAGGCCTTGTAGACCGCCTCCTTGATCGCAAACAGAATGCGGCTGCCTATACCGGAATCAAGATCGCCCAGGCGGTCCTGCGGCGTTGCCACCATGCCTTGGAGGTCGTGCGGCAGGGGCAGGGCAGGCTCGATGTCGACGCCCACGCTTCTCATCGCGTCGGATCGCGCGGCGACCGCCACGGCAAGTTCGTCGTCATGCGCAATTGAACCGACGATACCTGCAGGCCAGATCGGGTTTCCCAATTGGCTCCGCAAGACGGCGAGATCCGCACAGCTCAGGCGCCGCAGCAATTCATGCGCGACCTGACGGCCTGCTCCAGTGGCGGCGCGCGCCCTCTGTTCGCGCGTGGCGATGGAAGCGCCTTCCGCCGGCAGGATGTATTGCTCGTCGCCGGCACGAATAAGACGGCAGCCGGTGACGAGGCCGGGCTGCGCGAGGCCGGCCAGCGCCTGCTCGACGGCGCTCTCGATGTCCGGTCGCGCGTCGTCCGGCCGTGTGATCACTTGCTGCTCAATTGGAGCACGGCAATCATCTCGCCATCCTCGTCCAGTTCCGTCTCGACGAAACCGAAGCCGGCATAGAGCCGGCGCGCCGCCTCGTTGTCCGGTTCATAACAGATCGAGACGCGGCGTATGTGGCCGAGCTGCGCGATCTCCTCCAGCGCCCGGGCAACCGCGGCACGGCCAAGGCCCTTGCCCTGTTCGCGGCGGTCGATCATGAAACGGTAGATAATCGCCTCGTCATCGTCGTCTGGAGCGCTGTACATCAGGAATCCGACGACGCGCCCGGCCGCAACGACAGCGCGGGCGAGGGCCTCGTCGTCTTCCCCGGCCTCTTCCAGCGAGTCGGCATTCGAGGCGACGAAGCCTTGCTGCTCGGGCATCAGCTCGAGCGCCAGGATCGCCGCCCGGTTGTCCTCGCCGACAGGCCGCAGGACAACCTGGCGGTCGCCCGTCCGCGCTTCGGCCGAACGCGTCACTGTTTCTGCCCGATCTCGATCGCGCTCGCGTCGATCGGCGTCACCACGCCATAGAGCTTGGCCGGGTTGCCGCGCCACACGGTGTTGGGCTCCAGCACTTCGCCCTTCATGACGAAGCAATCGAGGTCCGCCACTGATCCCTCGCCCATTACCACCGCGTAGTGGATGAAAGCGGCCGAGGCGAGCGTGCAGCCATTACCGATGCGGATATAGTCGGATTTGAACGCGCCTTCCTCCAGCGAATGCGCCTGGATGACGCAGCCCTCGTTGAGCGTCACGTCGTCGCCGATCTCCACCAGCGACCGCTCGGTGATGATGCTTCCCCCGTCATAGACGCGCCGCCCGACCTTCACGCCCACCAGACGCAGGATCAGCGGCCTGAACGGGGTGCCGGTGAACAGGCCCATGATCGGCGAATCGGACAGCTTCCAATGGCGTTCGTGGCGCCAGAAGACCGGGTCGTAGATAGTGGCCATCCTGGGCTTCAGCCGGCGGAAACCGAGGCTGGCCCGTTCGAGGAAGATGTAGAACGGAATGCCGATCGCCGTGGTCAGCACCACCGCCACGAACAGCGCCGTCTGCTCCCACTCGTTGTAGTAGTTGAGCGCCCTGTCCCAGATGGCGAGCGTCAGGAACAGGATCAGCCACTGCGCGGCCAAGAACAGCAGCGCGGTGACCAGATTGTGGAGGTTCTTCAGCGGCAGCCGGCGGTGGCGCTCCTGGTCGGAGATCAATCCGAGAAGCTCCTTGTCGCGATTGACCATGCGCGGGATTTCAAAGGGCGGCGACCCCAGCAGCCCGACATTCTCGCGCACGGGACCATCGACCGGTACATGCACCTTGGTCCCGAGCAGGCAATTGTCGCCGGTGCGGGAATCCGGCGAATAGATGATGTTGTTGCCGAAGAAGTTGCGCTCGCCGACCCGCGTATGCTCGAGACGGAAGGAGTTGGCGGACTTCTGCATGTTGACCATGAACAGGCCGTCGGAGACCATCGTTTCCGAGCCGATCTCGCTGAGCTGCGGGTTTTCATGCCGCTGGTTGGTGCCAAAATTCGACCCGGTCTGGTTCACCTTGTTCAGCCGCCAGCCGATGGCGCGCAAATAGTAGACGACGGCCGAGCTGTCGCCGAACAGCACGTTCAGCAGTCGCACGTTGCTGACCAGCTCCAGCATCGATTGCAGCCAGTAGTGGAAGCCGTAGAGCGAATAGTCTCGACCGGGCTTCAGCATGAGGTTGAACAGCCGCGGCACGATGGCCGCCAGCAGCACGCCGCCGATGATGAAGCCCGCCAGCGTCACCGTGGTGCCGATCGCCACGATGCCGATGGTCTCCTGATAGTCGTCGCCGACATTCTCCCAGTAGGTGTGGAACAGAAGCGGGAACGGCGTGACGATGGCGAAGAGGATGAAGAGCTGGATCGCCTCGTAGATGATCCGGCGCGCTCGCGACAGCGGCACGTTGGGAACCGTGCAATAGTCCGCCTCGGTCGCAATCGCCGGCGATCCGTGCCAGCGCTCGCCGGCAGGGATCGCCTGTCCGCGATGCAGCGACGAAGCGTGGCCCAGCTGGGCGCCGTCGCCGATGCGGGTGTCGATGTCCAGCGTCGAGCCGACGCCGACGAAAGCGTTGTGGCCGATGTCGAGCGGGCCGGTGTGGATGTAGCCCGCCTGGGCGCGGAAGCCCAGGATCATGGAATCCTTGCGCAGGATCGAATTGTCGCCGATGCTGATCAGGTCGGTGCAGACCGGAACGGACCGGCACTCGATAACGGTGCGGTTGCCGAGCCGGGCGCCGAGCAGGCGCAAATAGAGGCTGTATAGCGGGCTGCCGCGGAACAGCACCACCGGCGCGCTGCGAACCAACGTCTTGACGACCCAGAAGCGGTAATAACGCCAGCCCCAGATCGGGAACGTCTCGGCCTTCCAGCGGCCGACCAGCAGCCATTTGGCGACGATGGCAAAACCGCTGAGCCCGAAGAAGACGCTGGCGGACAACAGAACGCAGCGCAGATAGAGCTGCACCGGGTCGTCCAGCGCGTCATAGACCCAGTTGAGCCCGTCATTGATCGCCCAGAGCGAGCCGTAGCTGTAGAGCGCGTAGAACATGAGCTGCCCAAAGCCCGTGCTCCAATAGGCAAAGCTGGAAGCCCGATGCGTCAGCATCGGCTCGCTCGCAGCAACCGCGGCCATCTGCGGCGCGCGCAGGTGCTCGGCGAGCTTCGCGACCGTGGGATGCAGGTAGACGTCGCGCATCGAGGTCGTCGACCAGGCCTTGCGGGAGCGGATGCGCGCGCAGAACCTCGCCATCAACAGCGAGTTCGCGCCGAGGTCGTCGAAGAAGTGGTCTTCGATGGAGATGTCCTCGAATTTCAGCACATCCTGCAGCGTGTCGACCAGAAACCTCTCGACCTCGTTGCGCGGGTCGATCATCGCATGGCCGGCCGCGACGCGCGCGCTGGTCGGCTTTGGCAGCTTTCTCAGGTCGACCTTGTTGGAGACGGTCATCGGGATCGCGGGCAGCTGCTCCAGATAGGCCGGAACCATGTAGTCGGGCAGCCGCTGCTTGAGTTCCCGCACGAGCGTGGTGCGATCCACACTGTCGCCGCCGCTCCTGGGGGCGTAATAGGCGACCAGTTCCGTGCGCTCGGGCTCGATCTCCCACGTCGTGACCGCCGCCTGCGCGATACCCGGCTGTTCCAGCAGCACGGCCTCGATCTCGCCCAGCTCGATGCGGTAGCCGCGGATTTTCACCTGCGTGTCGATGCGGCCGTGATATTCGATCTCGCCCTTGCCGTTGATGCGGCCGAGATCGCCCGTCCGGTAGAGGCGGCCGCTGGGATTGTTCGGCAGGCCGATGAAATCCTTGATGAATCGCTGCTCGGTGAGTTCCGGCCGATTGAGGTAGCCTACCGCAACGCCCATGCCACCGATGCAGATCTCGCCCAGTGCGTCGTCGGTCAGCACCTTCGGCTTTTCGGGGTCGAGAATGGCTATCGAATAGGTGGGCAGCGGCCTGCCGATGGTCACCGCTTCGTCCGGCGTCAGCAAGCCCATGGTGGCGGTGACCGTCGCCTCGGTCGGGCCATAGGTGTTCAGGATCTGGCGGCCGGGCTTCGCCCAGCGCACCACGAGCTTTTGCGAGCAGGCTTCGCCGCCGACCAGGATCGTGCGCAGGCTGGGCGCGTCGCTCTCGATCGACGACAAAAGCGTCGGGCTGCAGGCCATGCAGGTGATGTGATGCTCGCGCAGGAAGCTGGCAAGCTCCTCGCCAACGAGGGGCTGCTGGCCAGGGGCCGGCACGACCGTGGCGCCGGCGGCAAAGGGCACCCAGATCTCCTCCGAGGAGAAGTCGAAGGCGATGGTCATACCCTGGTACACGCGGTCGCCCGGCTGGTAACCGTAGGATGCTGCGGCGACGCGGATGAAGTTGCAGAAGCTCTGATGCGTGATGACCACGCCTTTCGGCTTGCCCGTGGTGCCGGAGGTGTAGAGAATGTAGCAGGTCTGGTCGTGGCTGCCCTCCGGCAGGGGCGCCGTTTCCGGCTTGAGGGCGATTTCGGATTCCGCCGAGTCGATCGAGATATGCGGAACCGGCAGGCGCGCCACGCGCGCGGCATAACCGGAGACGCTGATTACCATCGTGACATTGGCGTCCTCGATGATCATCACCATGCGATCTTCGGGGAAGGCGGTGGCTAAAGGGACGAAGGCCGCCCCTGCCTTCATCACGGCAAGGATAGCGATATAGGTTTCGGCCGAGCGATCCAGCAAAAGGCCTATCCTGTCGCCCGGCTTCACGCCGCGCTCGATCAGCAGATGCGCGAACTGGTTGGCGCGGCTGTTCAGCTCGCGATATGACCAGGGCCGGCCGCCGGAAATCACCGCCGGTGCTGCGTCGAAGCGGCTCGCCAGATCGCCGAAGAAGCGGTCAAGCCTCTCATGCGGCTCGCCCTTATGGATGAAATCGGGGCCGATCAGGATCTGATCGCGCGGTGGCGATTCCGTCACTAGTTTGGCTTTGGGCGCGTTTTTCTTGGCGGGCTTGCTTGCTTCATTCAGAGACATTGGAGGACCCGCGAGCTCGTGATGGCTCGCACTATGCCGTGATTGGCGAAAAGACAATTGGCTGGCGATGACGGGCCAGTTGATTTGCCTTTGCGGCGGATTTGAGATGGCGTTCCGATCGGCAATTCATGCCACGTGACGTTCACGATGATGTGACGGAGCGCCGTCCCAGCGACGACACCTGATCGCCTCTATTCAGCCCTTGCCGGCATTGGCCTTTCCGTTCGCTCCGTCGAGCAGGGCGATCAAGGCGGTGGCTAACGCCAGCAAAGAAACGCGCTCGGTTCTATTCGAACCGTGATCGCTTCGCAGCTCAATTGGTAAGCAAGCAGATATCCGCCTCGGCGACGCAGTACGGCACGTAGCGGAAATCGCGGATGCGCACGACCTCATCGCCGCGCCAGTCGATCAGCATGAAGCCGCGCACCGCATCGTGCGCCTGCGGGTTGCGGATCAGGATCGCCGGCCGGCCATCGACGAAGCCGAGCGACAGCGCCCAGTCGCCGAGGCGGTCGTAATTGCCGAAATAAGTCGAGGCTTCCTTCTTGCCGTTGAGGCGGGCGCGATTGAGGACGTCGACCTGGACGTCCTCGGCGATCAGCGTCCTGACCCCGTCGAAGTCGCGCGCGTTGAACAGGTCGACATAGCGGCGCAGCCGGCGCTCCTCCTCCCGGTCGAGCTTCGGCATGGCCACTTGGTCCGTTCGGGCGGCCAGCGCCTTCAGCTCTGCCCGGCCGCGATGCAGCGCCGCCTTGGTTGCAGCCAAAGTCGCTCCCGTCACCTCGCAGGTTTCGGAAAGGCTGAGACCGAGCACGTCGATCAGGACCACGGCGCTGCGCTGCGCCGGCGTGAGTTGCATGAACGTGCGCAGGCTTGCTGCCGCCGCAAGCCTCGCCTCGGCGCTGGCCGAGAGATCCTCAATCGTCGTCATGTCGGTTTCGGTGATACGTGAGCGCTCCCGCTGGCGGCGGCGCAGATGATCCTGCGCCGCATTGTGGGCGATGCGGAACAGCCACTGCTCGAGGCGCTCGACGCGGGCGCCGCCATCATACGCGGCAAGCGCCTTTACAACCGTCTCCTGCACGATGTCCTCGCCCTCGATCGACGAGCCGGCCATGCGGGCGGCGTAGCGGTGAAGTTTCGGCCGCAGGCCGACGAGCATGGCGTCAAGTTCCGCACGGCCGAACCCTGCTGAGCTCATCGTCCTCTTTCTCGCCTTGCCGAGGCCGTGCCGGATCAGGCGGGCACGGCTTCATAGGCCTTGGCCAGCATACGATAATTCCCGACGATCTTCGCCGGCGCCCTCACAAGAGGCGTCGCACGCCGCGCGGCATGATCGGCGCCGAACGCCTTGAAAGCGTCGAGTTCGGTCAACGCCGAGCTGTCCTTGTCGTAGCCGACGAGGTGGACGAATTCGCCATTCTCCAGTTCGAGCACCAGATAGCGCACCGATTGCGGCTGCGTTTCATCCAGCGCCTCGAACACTTTAGCCACCAGCGCCCGGTTCTCGGCGATGCTGGTGTCCTTCACGCCGTAGCGGATCAGATTGTAGGTCATTGTCGTCTCCTTCGGTTGGTATGAGGAAGACGTTTCGTGCGGGTCAAAGGATTCGCGTGGACACAAAAAATTTCCCCCTAAACCGCCTCAAGGGGGGATAACCGCTCAGGCGACCGCCTTCGCCGCCGCCCGCCCGGCGCTGCGCCCCGAAAAAATGCAGCCGCCGAGGAAGGTGCCTTCCAGCGCCGCATAGCCATGCACGCCGCCGCCGCCGAAGCCGGCGACCTCGCCCACCGCATAAAGCCCCGGCACCGGCTGGCCGGCGGCATTGAGCACGCGGCTATCGAGGTCGGTCTGCAGCCCGCCCAGCGTCTTGCGGGTCAGGATGTTGAGGCGCACCGCGATCAGCGGGCCGTTCGCCGGATCGAGCATCTTGTGCGGCTTGGCGGTGCGGATCAGCCTGTCACCGAGATAGGCGCGCGCACCGCGCAGCGCGGTGATCTGCGCATCCTTGGAGAACGGATTGTCGAGCTGCATGTCGCGGGCGCGGATCTCGCGCTCGATTTGGGCGACCTCCAGCAGCGGCTCGCCGCCGGCCAGCGCGTTCATCCGCGCCACCAGTTTCGCAAGATCGGCCTCGACGATGAAATCCTCGCCCTTTTCCATGAACGCCTTCACCGGGGCGGGAATTCCCGATGTCGCGCGGCCCAGCACCTGCCGCCAGCTTTTGCCGGTGAGGTCCGGGTTCTGCTCGGAGCCCGACAGCGCGAACTCCTTCTGGATGATCTTCCTGGTCAGGATGAACCAGGAATAGTCGAAGCCGGTGCTCATGATGTGGCTGAGCGTGCCCAGCGTGTCGAAGCCCGGATAGAGCGGCGCCGGCAGCCTTTTGCCGCGCGCGTCGAGCCAGAGCGAGGACGGGCCGGGCAGGATGCGGATCGCATGCTCGGTCCAGATCGGCGCCCAGTTCCTGATGCCCTCGACATAGTGCCACATGCGGTCGCGGTTGATGAGCCTGCCGCCGGCCGCTTCGGTGATCGCCAGCATGCGGCCGTCGACATGATCCGGCACGCCGGTGATCATCCGCTTCGGCGGCGCGCCAAGGCGTTGCGGCCAGTTCTGGCGCACCAGCTCGTGATTGCCGCCGATGCCGCCGGAGGCGACGATCACCGCTTGCGCATGGAGCTCGAAATCGCCGGTCGCGGCGCGCGCGCTCTTGCGGCCGCGCTCGACGCTGCTCGGTTCCAGCACATCGCCGCGCACGCCCGTCACTGTATCGCCGGTGCGGATGATCTCGTTGACCCGGTGGCGGAACTTGAACTGGACGAGCCCGCGCTTCTGCGCTTCGCGCACGCGCAGCACGAAAGGTTCGAGCACGCCGGGCCCGGTGCCCCAGGTGATGTGGAAGCGCGGCACCGAATTGCCGTGGCCGGTCGCATTGCCGCCGCCGCGCTCGGCCCAGCCGACCACGGGGAAGAATTTCAAGCCGCGCTCGATCAGCCAGGAGCGCTTCTCGCCTGCGGCGAAGCCGACATAGGCCTCCGCCCATTTGCGCGGCCAGAAATCCTCCGGCCTGTCGAAGGCGGCCGTGCCCATCCAGTCCTCGAGCGCGAGGTCGTGCGAATCGCGGATGCGCATGCGCCGCTGCTCCGGCGAATCGACCAGGAACAACCCGCCGAACGACCAGAAGGCCTGGCCGCCGAGCGACTGTTCCGGCTCCTGGTCGACGATGATGATTTTCTTGCCGGCCTCCGCCAACTCCGTCGCGGCGACGAGGCCGGCCAGCCCCGCGCCGACAATGATCACGTCCGCGTCAGCCATTTTTCCTCCCAGAACTAGCCGGCAAACTTATCGCGACGTCTCAGACGGGCTCCCAGCCGTCTTTGTCGCCGGCGCGGAAGATGGCGTCGATGACTTTCTGGTTGAGCACCGATTCCTCCAGCGTGAAGACGCGGTCCTTGCCGCCCTGCGCGGCGCGCACGAAGGCTTCGCATTCCAGCCGGTATTGCTGCGTGCCCGGAAAGCGGAATACCTGCGCCTCGCTGTGGTTCTGGTTGTGCAGCTCGATGCGGTGGTGGTCGTAAAGGCCAGCGTTAAACGGGGCGAAAACCTCGATGAAGCCCTTCTCGCCGTGGAACACCATCACCTGCCGCGCCGCCATCTGCGTCGACAGGTAGAAGGACAGCTCAAAATCGCCGAAGTCGGCTCGGATCGAGGAATAGATGTCGGTGCCGAAAGTCTTGTCGCGCTCGATCGTCGCCTGCACCCGCAGCGGCTCCTTGCCGGTCGAAAAGCGCGTCGACACGGTCGGATAGACGCCGATGTCGGGCAGCGCGCCGCCGCCGAGATCGAGCTGGTTGCGCATGTTCTTGGGGTCGACATTGTAATAGGAGAACGCGCCCTGCACATGGCGCAGCCGGCCGATGGCGCCGCTTGCGATCAGGTCGCGCACCTTGATCCATTGCGGGTGATAGACGACCATGAAGGCCTCGCAGACCAGCACCTTCTTCTCGTCGCGCAGCCTGATCAGCGGCGGAATGTCCTTGGCGTCGAGCGCCAGCGGCTTCTCGACCAGCACATGTTTTCCGGCCTCGATCGCTTTCGCCGTCCATTCGACATGCTGGGAGGTGGGCAGCGGGATGTAGACGCCGTCGACCTCCTCGGAGGCGAGCAGTTCCTCATAGGAGCCGAAGGCATGACGGGCGCCGAAACGCTCGCCCAGTGCCTTGGCTTTCGACAAGTCGCGGCTGGCGATCGCCGAGAGGACGCCGTTCTCCGACTCCACGATTGCCGGCAAAAGCTGCTCGCGGCCGATCTTCGCCGTCGACAGAACACCCCATCGGAACATCACGCTTCTCCGTGTCGGTTTACAGGCGACGAGGTTTGCCTGAAATCGGCGGAAAAGCCAATGCGTGAGGCGGCGCGCCCTTCCTCGCCCCGCGCAGTGGGCTACGGCATGCATCAATTTCCAAGCGGCTGGTCTTGGCGACGGCGTGCATGGCAGCTTGGCGCATGTATTGTCTTATGCTGCGCTGGTCGACCCCCACTCCGTCTCGGCTTCGCCGAGCCACCTCTCCCCCGATCGACTGGGTAGAGGAAAGGCGCCAAGCTTTTTGCCGTCAACGCCCGTCCAGCAAGGCTCCCTTCCTTTCCCTCCGGAGGGGGGAAAGGTGGCGCTGCGAAGCAGCGACGGATTGGGGGAACCACATGGCAATCAAGCCTCGGCCTCACCAGTCACTCACAGAAGATGTGTGCATAGCGTAGACGAAGTGGGGAGAGTTGACCGCACAGCGGACGAGAGGGGCAGCGCTGCCCTTTGCGATGCAGCAGATCGTCGTCCGTTAACCGAATCGGAAGGAGATGTTTAACGCTTCGTCTCTATGTCCCCTCCCCGGGAGGCACAACAGAGCGAGCATGATGAACGATAGCCCCGAAAAGCGAAACGAATGGCGCGCCATCTTCTATGTGCAGGCGCGCGTCGCCATCCTGTTTGTGCCGGTTGTGCTCAGCCTTCTCCTCATCGGCATCTTCGCCGGCAATGAGCGCAAATCCGTGCCCGATGCCGTTGATCCGACCGTGACGGGTTCGGTGCGCTGAACAAGGCGTCGCCCGGCCGGCTGCCGTGCACCGTCAAACAAATTTCGGGATCGGGCCATTCTGCGGCGTCGTATCGCCTTCGAGATCGATGAACACCTCGTCGACGAAGCACCAGCCCCAGCCTTCCGGCGGGTCGTAGCCCTCGATGATCGGATGCTGCGTGGCATGAAAATGCTTCGTCGCGTGGCGGTTGGGCGAGTCGTCGCAGCAGCCGACATGGCCGCAGGTCCGGCAGAGCCTCAGATGCACCCACCAGGAGCCGCTCTTCAGGCATTCCTCGCAGCCGAGCGCGCTCGGCGTGACCTTTTTGATGTCCTTCGTATGCCTGCATTCATCCATCATGGTCTCCTGGCCGGTTTGGCCTATTGGTTCTAGAGCATCATCCCGAAAAGTGGGACCGGTTTTCGGAGAAAGATCTTGCTCCAACAAAGAGTTGGACCGTGATGGCGATTCAACGAACCGCCATCACGGTCTAGCGGCGCCGTCCCGCGCCAGATAGGCATGCAGCGCCGCAACCACCTGCGCGCCTTCGCCGACGGCGGCAGCGACGCGCTTGGTCGAGCCGCAGCGCACGTCGCCGATGGCGAACACGCCGCTGCGGCTGGTCTCCATCAGCCCGTGCCCCGGTGTCGTGTCCGGCCCGGTGCGCACAAAACCCTTGGCATCCAGCGCCACGTTGCAGTTCGCAAGCCAATCGGTGTTCGGGTCGGCGCCGATGAACAGGAAGAGGTGGCGGATGGCGCGCGTCGTCTTTTCGCCGGTCGCCCGGTTGCGCCAGTGCAGCCGCTCGAGATTGCCGTCGTGCCCCTCCAGCGCCGCGACCTCGGTCTCGGTCAGCACCTCGATGTTGGGCTGTGCCTTGATGCGCTCGACCAGATAGCGAGACATGGTAGCGTCGAGGCTGTCGCGACGCGCCAGCAGCGTCACCTTGCGCACCTGGCTCGCCAGATAGACGGCCGCCTGGCCGGCCGAATTGCCGGCGCCCACCAGCGCCACCTCCTGGTCCAGGCAAAGCCTGGCCTCGATTGGCGAGGCCCAGTAATGCACCGAGGTGCCCTCGAACTGCGCGAGGTTGGCAATATCGAGGCGGCGGTAGCGCGCGCCGCTGGCGATCACCACCGCGCGCGAGCGCACCGTTTCGCCATCGCCGAGGGCAAGCTGGTAGCGGGCGCCGTCGCCAGCGTCGTCCAGCAGCTTCGCCTCGTCGGGGATAACCATCTCGACGCCGAATTTCTGCGCCTGGTTATAGGCGCGCGCCATCAGCGCCATGCCGGTGATTCCGGTCGGGAAGCCGAGATAGTTTTCGATGCGCGCCGAGGCGCCTGCCTGTCCGCCGAAGGCGCGGCAATCGAGCACGATGGTCGACAGCCCTTCCGAGGCGGCATAGACCGCGGCCGCCAGCCCCGCCGGCCCGGCGCCGACGATCGCCACGTCGTAGATTTTTTCGGCATCGATCGGCCGCAGCAGGCCGACGCAGCGGGCAAGCTCGGTCTCGCCCGGATTGTGCATCAGCTTGCCGTTCGGACACAGCACGATCGGCAGGTGGTGCGGGTCGACATGAAACCGCTCGATCAGCGTTTTGGCGCAAGGGTCGGTGTCGGAATCGAGAGCGCGATGGGGAAGTCCGCTGCGGCGCAGAAAGCCCTGCAGCCGCAGCACGTCGCCATTGCCGGGCGGACCGATGACGACCGGCCCGCTGGCGCCGCTTTCGAGCAGGCCGACCCGGCGCAGGATCAGCGCCCGCATGACGCGCTCACCGAGATTGGCCTCCTGCACCATCAGGTCGCGCAGGCGCTGCGAGGGGATGACGATCGCCTCGACCGGCTCGACCGCCTCGGCATTGACCAGCGACGGCCGGTTCGACAATTGCGCCAGCTCACCGACGAAATTGCCGGCACCGTAGCTGATGATCGCCTCGCGCGGGCCAAGCCCCCCGGCCTGGGTGATGTCGACCTTGCCCGACAGGATGAGGATCAGCCCAGGCGAGACCGTGCCGGCCGTCACGATGTGGTCGCCGGCGGCATAGGCGCGTGCCTCGCCGAAACGGCGCATGCGTCCGATGTCCTCGTCAGTGAGCACGGGAAACATCTGGTCGCGGCGGGCGGCGATGGTCGGGCTGACGGAAGGGGCCATGCGGCTGACCGTAGCGCCCGGCGCGGCGGGTTTGAAGCGGTTTGTTCGGGGACTGGCCGGAAGGGGAGGTTGGCCCAGAATGAAAGCCGGTACGAACGGCGACGCAGCAGTTATCCCGCCCATCAGCCCATGGGGTTGACGAGTGACCATCACTTTGGGCGATGCCACAGTAACAGCACCAGTGCCAAGAGCCTGGACCTTGGCCCAGAGTGCAACATGGACACGACTATGAGTTTGGCGAAGGGAGCGAATTTCTAGGCCGCGAAATTGCTAAGTAGTTAGATTGTCGTTACTGATCGCGAAAATAGGACACCAAAAACATCCGGAGAAGCAAATTGGAACACCCGTTACACGGTATTGCGTTCTCCATTAGGAACTTTAAGAGTTTTGGCCGGGACGCGTTCGACCCGATAAGCTTTCGCCCGATCAACGTAATCATCGGTAGAAACAACAGCGGAAAGTCCTCTCTTGTCGACGCCATGAACCTGTGTATTTCCCGGGGTGAAAAGTACGTTGGCGCTGACCACGATGTGTCCGGAAAACCCTTCTCCATCCTTATTGAGCGGGAAGTTACAGAGTTGGCGCTTAGGCAAGTTTTTCATGAATCCACAAGTGGAGGTAGCTTACCGGGGAACCATTGGCATTACGGAAAGCGGCTCCTGTCGAAACGGGGAGTGATTTGGTATGGGCCCGACTGGAAAGCAGATTTTGCAGAGATACCGCGTACCGATCAAGAATTGACAGCGATCCCGAGGCCCTTTCGGCAAAATCTAGCACAGGCGTTGGGATTTCCGTTCGAAAATCTTCGATTGGTGCAGGTCGCTGCGGAGCGTGACGTTAGGCCTGAGCCGAGGGGAAGCGAAAGGACGATATCTCCGAATGGTGGGGGCGTTACTAATCTCGTCAGAGCGTTCATAAATAGCGACGATCTCCCTCGGAATGAGGTTGAGATCGAACTCCTTCGTGAGCTGAACGAGATATACCTCGGAGATTGCTCCTTTACCGCGATCACGTGCCGTGAAAACAAAGAAGGGGTGTGGGAGATCTTTCTGCGGGAAGACTCAAAGGGCGATATCAGGTTGTCTCAATCGGGAAGTAGTCTTAAGTCGATCTTTATTATCCTAGCCACTCTGCGCTTGGTTCCGAAGATAAATAACATCGATTGGACAAAAGTAGTTCTCTCACTAGAGGAGCCAGAAAATAACCTGCATCCAGCCTTGCTTCGGAGGCTTCTAAATTTTCTCGCAAGGCGAAGGGAGGAGAAGAAGTTCTCATTGATCGTTTCCACTCATTCACCAATAGGAATTGATTGGTCTACGAAGCGTAGTGATACGCAAATAGTTCATATAAAGCACGACGGAGTTGCTGCTTCCGCAAAAGTAGCAATTGGCTACGGGCGCGGGCGAGAAATATTGGATGACTTAGATATTCGTGCTTCTGACATATTGCAGGCTAATGGCGTGATATGGGTTGAGGGCCCATCCGATCGAATTTACATGAACAACTGGATTACTCTAAACGCAAGCGGCCAACTTAAAGAGGGTGTTCATTACTCGATAATGTTTTATGGAGGCAAGCTCCTCTCCCATTTGCACGGCCTGGCCCCGGGTGAGGGTGATAAACTGATTTCGCTTCTCGCGTTGAATCGAAATGCAGCGTTGTTGATCGATAGTGATCGCCATCGGGGAAAGCCAGCTTCCGAAGGCAAGAAGGCCCGAAAGCCTCGAATGCACCTGAACGACACGAAGCTTCGCCTAAAGCAGGAGTTTGAGACTTTGGGGGGATACGTTTGGATCACTGAAGGGCGAGAGGTTGAAAACTATATTCCTCCAAGAGTTTTGGACAAATTGGCCGGTGGGACGCTGAAGGCCGATTGTTACGACGATATCGTGGCGCTGCCGGCGCTTAAAACCTTTGGCGGCGACAAGATCGCCATTGCTCACAGCGCCGTTGAAGCACTCGAGGTCGGCGACATCGTCGGGCACTTGGACCTAAAGTCACGATTGGACCAGCTTTGTGAAGTGATAGCCCAATGGAACAGCAAGTAGCCCGTGCAGGCAGCACCTGGTGCGCTACTCTTCCATGTAACGGCGAGGTTTCCCAGGATCTCCCGACGGAGCTACGCTCCTGCTTCAGAGGCTACGGCTAATCGCGGATGTCGTATCTAGAAAGCGATATCCCCGTTGGCAGTCGGGATGAGATGGTGCCCAGAAGAGGACTCGAACCTCCACTCCTTGCGGAACACGGACCTGAACCGTGCGCGTCTACCAATTCCGCCATCTGGGCTGGTGGGCGCTCTAGTAAGCGGGCAAACGGTATGTGTCAACGCGGTTTTTTCGTCGGCGTTGGCCCTCTTTCTTCCCAGCGTAGGCGCTGCCCCTCATTGCCCTGCCGGGCATTTCTCCCCGTATAGTGACGGGGAGAAAGGGCTGGCGTCGGCGCCAGCGCCCTTCTTGCAACGCCTCACCCCTCCAGCACGTCCTTCTTCGCCACGGTGGAATCGGCGTTGAGCTTGTAGATCACCGGCACACCGGTGCCGAGCTCGAGCTTGACGATCTCCTCGCCCGACTTGCCGTCCAGCGCCATGATCAGCGCGCGCAGCGAATTGCCGTGCGCGGCGACCAGCACGGTCTCGCCGCGCAGCACATGCGGCTGCACCTCGTGCAGGTAATAGGGCCATACGCGCGCGCCGGTATCCTTCAGGCTTTCGCCGCCGGGCGGCGCGATGTCGTAGGAGCGGCGCCAGATATGCACCTGCTCCTCGCCCCATTTCTTGCGCGCGTCGTCCTTGTTGAGGCCGGAGAGGTCGCCATAGTCGCGCTCGTTGAGCGCCTGGTCGCGGATCGTCTTCAGCTCGCTCTGGCCGACGATGTCGAGAATGTGCTGGCAGGTCTTCTGCGCCCGCTTCAAGGCAGACGTGTAGGCGATGTCGAATTTCAGGCCGCGCACCTTGAGCTTCTCGCCGGCCGCGAGCGCTTCCGCCGTGCCCTGGTCGGTCAGATCGACGTCGCGCCAGCCGGTGAACAGGTTCTTCAGGTTCCATTCGCTCTGGCCGTGGCGCACGAGCACGAGAGTTCCCGACATGTTTGCTCCTTCGAGATTTTGCAGAAGAGAGACGCCTCAGCTCAAGCCGAGCACGTCCCGCATGGAATAAAGCCCCGGCTTCTTCGCGCGGGCCCAAAGCGCGGCTTTCACCGCGCCGCGCGCGAAGATCGCCCGGTCCTCGGCATGGTGGGAAAGCGTGATGCGCTCGCCGGTGCCGGCCAAGATCACGCTGTGGTCGCCGACGACGGAGCCGCCGCGCAGCGTTGCGAAGCCGATGGAGCCGGTCTTGCGCACGCCGGTATGGCCGTCGCGCACCCGCACGCTGTTGCCTGCAAGATCAATGCCGCGCCCTTTCGCAGCAGCCTCGCCGAGCAGCAGCGCCGTGCCGGACGGCGCGTCGACCTTGTGACGGTGATGCATCTCCAGGATCTCGATATCGAAATCGTCGGAATCGAGCGCCTTCGCAGCCTGCTCGACCAGCACCGCCAGCAGATTGACGCCGAGGCTCATATTGCCGGATTTGACGATCGTGGCATGGCGCGCGGCGGCGGCGATCTTCGCGTTGTCGTCGGCCGAGCAGCCAGTGGTGCCGATGACATGGACGATGCGCGCCTGCGCGGCATAGCCGGCGAATTCGACGCTTGCCGCGGGCGCCGTGAAATCGAGCACGCCGTCGGCCTTGGCGAAGGCCGGCAGCGGGTCGTCGACGATCGGCACGTTGATGATGCCGATGCCGGCGAGCTCGCCCGCATCCTTGCCGAGATGGGCCGAGTCCGGCCGCTCGACCGCGGCGGCGACGCGCGCGCCGGGCATGGTATGGATGGCGCGGATCAGCGTCTGGCCCATGCGGCCGGCGGCGCCCACCACCACCAGGCCCATATCGCCGGCTTCACTCATGCGCTTCTCCTGACGGTCTTCTTGGCGCGGCTGCGCGATGCGGGAGTTTGGGCCGAAGTCTGGCTTGCCTTGACGTCGTCGACAAGCCCCAGCCCCTTCTTGCCCTGTATCCGATGGAAGCGGGCATAGATGCTGTGCGGGTCGGCCATCAGCGTCGCGTGCGTGCCTTCCTCGACCAGCCGCCCCTCTTCCAGCACGATGATGCGGTCGGCATTGACCACGGTCGACAGCCGGTGAGCGATCACGATGGTGGTGCGGCCTTCCATGACATGGGTCAGCGCTTCCTGCACGCGCGCTTCCGCCTCGTTGTCGAGCGCCGAGGTCGCTTCGTCGAGCAGAAGGATGGGCGCCTGGCGCACGATGGCGCGCGCGATCGAGACGCGCTGGCGCTGGCCGCCCGACAGCGTCACGCCGTTCTCGCCGACCGGCGTGTCGTAGCCTTGCGGCTGCTGGCGGATGAAATCGTCGGCGGCCGCCTGTTTCGCCGCCTGCTCGATCTCGGCGTCGGTGGCCGACAGCCGGCCGTAGCGGATGTTGTCGCGGATCGTGCCTTCGAACAGATAAGGCGCCTGCGAGACATAGGCGATCGATTGGCGCAACGACCGCTTCGTCACCTTCGAGATGTCCTGGCCGTCGACTTCGATCGAGCCCTGGTCGACGTCGTAGAAGCGCTGCAGCAGCGCCACCAACGTCGACTTGCCGGCGCCCGAGGCGCCGACGATCGCCGTCACCTTGCCGGCGGCGGCGGTGAAGCTCAGGTTTCGCAGCACCGGCATGTCGGCGCTGTAGCCGAACGTCACATTGTTGAAGCGCACCTCGCCGGTGGTGATCTTCGCCTCAACCGCGTCGGGCGCGTCGCCCTGCTTCGGCTCGAGATCGAGCAGCTCGTAGATCATGCGCGCATTGACCAGCGCGCGTTCCATCGTGACCTGCATGCGCGCCAGGCGCCGCGCCGGATCATAGGCAAGAATCAGCGCGGTGATGAAGGAAAACACCGCGCCCGGCGGTTGGCCGAGATATAATGCCCGATAGCCGGAATAGGCGATGACGGCGGTAACGGCGAGACCGGCCAGCATGTCGGAAATCGGCGACAGCCGCTCGGAGACGCGGGCGATCTTGTTGCTGCGCTGCTCGGCCGTATCGGCCATGATGCCGATGCGGCGGGCCAGCTCGTCCTCCATGGTGAAGGCCTTGACGATGGCGATGCCTTGAACTGCCTCCTGCACCGAGCCGCTCAGCCGCGAGTTGATCAGCACGGATTCGCGGTTGATCTTGCGCACCCGGCGGGTGATGTAGACGACCGCCCAGATCAGCGGCGGTCCGATCAGCAGCGAGCTGAGCGACAGCACCGGATCCTGGTAGACCATCAGGCCGACGAGGCCGATCAGCGTCACCGCGTCGCGGGTGATGGAAATCAGCGTCAGCGACAAGAGATCGCGAATGCCGCCGACATTCTCGTCCAGCTGCGCCGCCAGGCGCCCGGAACGCGTATCGTTGAAGAAATTGACGCCGAGCTTCATCAGTTGGTCGAAACAGCGTTTCTGGTACCGGGCGACGAGATTGTTGCCGATCGTGGCTAACATCACCGCCTGGCCGTAACCGGCAAAGCCGCGCACCAGGAATGCGCCCATGAAGCCGGCGCAAATCCATAAGACGGCGTCGCTGCTCCGTTCGTAGAAGATTTGATTGACCATCGGCGCCATGACCCAGGCCGAGAAGGCGGTCGCGCCCGAAACCAGCAGCGAGCAGACGATGACGACCGCATAGGACCAGCGATGGTCATAGCCGTTTTCAGCGACGATACGGCGCAGTACCGCCGTGACCTCGGCGGGCCGGCTTTTTGCCTTGTTTGGATTTTGAAGTGTCAAATCGAAGCGCTTCGTGGGTTCTCGTAAACGTCAGGACGCCTTTTTCGCACCCTCTTAGCTCCCCGGCTACGGCTTGCCTATGGCGAAACTTCGTCGCGCCGTCCCGAGCGCCGGAGCGATCACGCCCGCCAGTGCCGCCCCGCCGTCCGCACGCCAAACAGCGAAGGCGTCCTGGCATAGGCGGCAAGCCCGAGCAGCGCCGCCAGCGGATGGGTGATGACGTAGACCGGCATTTCGCGCATCAGCGCGCGGTGCGGCGCCTTGTCCTCGAAGGCGGCGCGGAAATTGCCCGCTTTGAGCGCCGGCACGATCTTTTGCGCGATGCCGCCGGTCAGGAACACGCCGCCGCGACCCATGAACACCAGCGCCAGGTCGCCCGCGGTGCGGCCAAGACAGGTGACGAACAGCGCCAACGCCTCCTCAGCCACCGGATCGGACTTCGAAAGCGCCGCCGCGGTCACCTCGGCCGGCGTGGTCAAGGGCGTCGGCCTGCCGTCCGTGCTGGCCACGGCACGGTAGACGTTGACGAGCCCACGTCCGCACAGGATCTGTTCGCCGGATATGCGGCCCTCAAGCTTGTCGATATGCGGGAACACTTCGAAGTCGCGCGGCGTGCGCGGGCCGATATCCATATGCCCGCCCTCGCCCGGCACCGGTATCCAATGGTCGAGCGCATAGATCAGTCCGGCGACGCCGAGACCCGTTCCGGGACCGAGCACGACCCGGCTCGCATTGGGTTCCGGCGTGCCGCCGCCGATCTTTTCCATATGCTCTTCGCCGAGCGCCACCACGGCCAGCGCCTGCGCCTCGAAATCGTTGAGCACGACGACCTCGCCCAGACCCAGATTGGCAAGCATCTGCCGGGGCCTCACGACCCAGGGGCAGTTAGTGAGCGGGATCTCGTCGCCGTCAACCGGCCCGGCGACCGCCAGCACCGCCGAGTTCGGCTGGATGGACGAGCGGTCGAGCACCGCCGCCTGGATCGCCTCGTCGATGGTCTTGAAATTCGCCGTCTGGACGATCTGCGGCTCGGTCGCTTCCGAATTGGCATCGAGCACGATCGAGAAGCGCGCATTGGTGCCGCCAATATCGCCGATCAGGACCGGAAACCGCAGTCCCTTCTCGTGTTCGCCTGCCATGCTCTTGATCGTCCTCGCTGCGGCGCCGCTGCGCCGTTTCAATCGATTGACTAGCGCATGACCCCGCAAAGGGGAAGCCCGCTTGCGCCTCAGGGCAATTCCAGGAAAAGTGAGAGCGGTTGGGCTCGGCGCCCGCGCCGTAGCTTTCCGTCCGGAATTGCGTCAAAGCGAAGAGATAGGGCGTTTCGCCGCTTCGTGAAACGGTGAAACGCACTAGTTCCCGGGCCTTGGCCTTGGCAGCGGGATACCGATCTTTGGCGTCGGCGCGAAAGCGCTTGCCGCCGCCGGGATCGCGGCGTTGCCGCTGGCGATCGTTTCCGCCGGCTCGGTCGGCTGCGGTTCGGCCACGGCCACCGCGGCATCGCCGCCGCCATGATAGGTCACGGCCTCCAGCGAGGGCGCGTCCGGGGCATTGACCACGTCCTGGCATTGCTTGGGCAGGTTGGCCATCGTCATCAGGTCGCGCGCCTTGGGCGCATCCGGATTCTTGTTCGGCCGCCACGGCTCCTGGGTGAACCACCAGGCCAGCGGCTTGCCGCAGCCATCGTCGTCCGGCGTCGTCTCTTGCCCCTTGCAGAAGGGCGAGCCCGGCTGACAGCCGATGCGCATATGGAAATGATAGTCGTGGCCCCAGAACGGCCGGATCTTGCGCAGCCAGGAGCGGTCGCCGGTGACGGTGTCGCAGAGTTTCTTCTTGATGCCGGGATTGACCAGGATGCGCTCGACCTCAGGATAGCTCGCCGCGCGCTTCAAAAGCCGCGTATGCGCCGGCGTCCACAGCGCGTCCTTCACCAGATGCGTTTTTTCGTCGACCATCAGCGTCGCGCTCATGGTCTCGCGCTGCGCGACGGTCAGCGGCCGCTTCGGCATCGGCGTCAGCCAGATATCGGCGTCGAGCCCGATCTGGTGCGAGGCATGGCCGGTCATCATCGGTCCGCCGCGCGGCTGCGAGACATCGCCGACCAGAAGCCCCGGCCAGCCATCCGCCTGGGCATCGCGCGAAAGCTTCTCGATCAGCGCGATCATCGCCGGATGGCCCCAGCGCCGGTTACGCGACGGGCGCATCACTTCCCAGGTCGGGCCGTCCATCGGCAGCGCAACGCCACCGGTGAAGCAGCCTTTCGAATAGAAGCCGAAGGATTGCGCAGGCGCTACGGCCGGCAGCTTTCGGGCGCCGAACAACTCCTTGGCACGAGGTTCGGCCGAAATAGCGACAGCCGCCAGCGCGGCGAGCGCCACCAGCGCCAGGGCGGCGGTCAGGAACGGCTTGCGGTCAGGCAGCGATCGCAAATTCATCAGGCTGGGTCCCTCTCCAGTCTATCCGTTTGCCGCGCGTCAAGCGATCTGATCAGGAACGAATCATACCACGCCGCGCGTCCCACAGCGATCAAAGCAGTAGAAGATGATCGTCCTTCACCGGCATCATCCTCGCATCGGGCTGCGCGGCGCTCCGTCCCGCCAGTTGCCCTCAGCCCACATCCGCTCCAGCGCCACCCGGTAGTTGGGAAACCGGAAGCGGTAGCCGGCCGCCTTGATCGCCTGATTCTCAACGCGCTTGTTCTCGCCATAGAAAGACCGCGCCATGGGCGAAAGTTGGGCAGTCTCGAAAGGAATTTCGGGCGGCGGCTCGATCCCCATCAGCCCGGCGGCGTAAGCCACGACGTCCTGCGGCGGCGCCGGCTCGTCATCGGTGACGTTGAAGATGCCGCCGAGATTGTTTTCCGCCAGAAGCCAGAGCGCCCCGGCAATGTCGTCGCAGTGAATGCGGTTGAACACCTGTCCCGGCTTGACCAGCCGCCTTGCGGTGCCGTCCTCGAGATTGGCCAGCGCGTTGCGGCCGGGTCCATAAATCCCGGAAAGCCGCAGGATCGCCACCGGCTTGCCGATCGCCCGGCCAAGCTTCAGCCATTCCTGTTCGGCAGCCACCCGCATCACCGAACGCTTCGACACCGGCCGGCACGCGCTGGTCTCGTCCACCCAGGCGCCGCCATGATCGCCATAGACGCCGACGGTCGAGAGATAGCCGATCCACTCCAGCGCCGGCATCTTTGCCCGGATCGTCTCGCTGGCGGCGTTGAGCACCGGGTCGCCGGCCTCGTCCGGAGCGATCGAGATGATGAGATGCGTGGTCCTTGCGAGCGCCTCACCCAGTTCAGTCGATAGTGCGCCGTCGAATCGCAAGGACTCGATGCCGGCCGACCGTAGCGCCTCGAACTTCTCCGGCGTCCGAGTCGTGCCGGCGACCGGCGCGTGTTGCGCGTTGGCCCGCGCGAAAGCTTTGGCCGAATAGCCGGCGCCGAAGATGAAGAAGCGTCTTTCGCCCATCGATGAACCCCTTCAATCGGCCTTCGCCGGATATGCCGGCACCGCCAGCCATTCCTCGCGGACCGTCGCATCCGTCTCGGCTTTCGCAGCTGTGGCGGCAAGATCGCCAAATTCGCGGTCGGAGAGCAGTCGCGACAGGGCCCAGATTGCCGCACCCCGCACCAGCGGCGAAGCGTCGCCCAGCAGGCGACGCACAATGGGCGTTAGCGAAGCGTCGCCCGAATTGCCGGCGGCGATCAGCACGTTGCGGACAAAGCGGTCGCGGCCGATGCGCTTGATCGGCGAGCCAGAGAAGAAAGCGCGGAACGCCGCGTCGTCGAGCGCGAGCAGCTCCGAAAGCGGCGGCTCGCGAAGATCGGCGCGCGCGGCCAGCTTTGCCTCGGATGCCGCGCTGGCGAACTTGTTCCACGGGCAGGCGGCCAGGCAATCGTCGCAGCCATAGATGCGGTTGCCGATCTTGTCGCGGAACTCGCGCGGGATCGGCCCCTTGTTCTCGATGGTCAGGTAGGAAATGCAGCGCCGCGCATCGAGCCGGTAGGGCGCGGGGAACGCGCCGGTCGGGCAGACGTCGAGGCAGGCTCGACAGGAGCCGCAATGGTCGATTTCGGCCTGGTCCGGCTCCAGCTCGGCCGTGGTGAAGATAGTGCCGAGGAACAGCCACGAGCCATGCGCGCGGCTGACCAGGTTGGTGTGCTTGCCTTGCCAGCCGAGTCCGGCCGCTTCGGCAAGAGGCTTTTCCATCACCGGTGCCGTATCGACAAACACCTTCACGTCGCCGCCTGCCTTCGCCACGATCTTGCCGGCGATCTCCTTCAGCCGGCCCTTCATCACGTCGTGGTAGTCGCGGTTCTGCGCATAGACCGAGATCGCGCCGCGGTCGCGCTTCTCGAGGATGGCGCGCGGATCATGGTCCGGGCCGTAATTCATGGCGAGAACGATGATCGAGCGGACCTCCGGCCATAGTGTCGAAGGTTCGGCGCGGCGCTGAATCGTCTCGGCGATCCACTCCATCGAGCCGTGGAAGCCGTCGGAGACGAATTCGGCGAGCCTTGCCGGCGCCAGCGGGATCGCGTCCGGCCGGGTCATCGCGACAGCCTCGAAGCCGGCGCGGCGCGCCTCCGCCTCGATCAGCGCGCGCAAGGTTTCAGAAGTCGAGGTCCGCATAATGCGATACCGGCGAAAGGCCGCGCACCCGGTCTGAAAGCAGCGGCCGGAACGACGGCCGCGATTTCACCCGCGTGTACCATTCGCGCGCGGCGCCATGTTCGCGCCAGTCGATCTCGCCGAGATAATCGAGCACCGAAAGCGTCGCCGCCGCCGCGAGATCGGCGTAGGTTACCTTGTTGCCGGCCAGCCAATGGCGCGTGCCGGCGAGCCAATTGGTGTATTTCATGTGCTGGCGGATGTTGGCGCGCGCGGCGCGGATGGCGGCCGAGTCCGGCGAACCGCCGCCGGCGGTTTCCGGCATGACCGGCTTCAGCACGCGCTCGCGCACCAGATGCCGCGTCACTTCGCTTTCGGCCTTCGCCAGATACCAGTCGGTCAGCCGGCGGATTTCGGCGCGCTGCATCGGGTCCTCAGCGAACAGCCGCTTGTCGCGCTTGAGCACACCGCGCGTCTCGTCGAGATATTCGGCGATCACCATGGCGCCGACGATTGGCACGTCGCCTTCGGCGAGCAGGATCGGCAGCGTGCCGGCCGGGTTCAGCGCCAGGAACTCCTTGCGCCGCGTCCACGGCTTTTCCTCGATCAGCGCCAACTCCTCGCCATACTCGCCGAAAGCGAGGCGCACGAAGCGGCAGGTGGCAAACATGGGATGATGGAAAAGCGTCAGCATGGTTCCGCGATGAAAAGGCGCACTGGCGAATCGGTGTCAGCGCCGATAAGTCTTGGCCGCCCGATTCCAGGGACTGTCATGGTGTTGCGACCTATAGGGGGACTTCCGCCCCATGACAAGCAAGCCCTTCCCTTAGCCGTCATTCAAAAGCAGAGGTTGCCATGGAAAGCCAGACCATCGTCGAAGCGCTGCTGCTTGGGTTGCTGGAGGGCCTGACCGAGTTCATCCCGGTGTCCTCGACCGGCCACATCCTGCTTGCCGGGCATTTCCTCGGCTTCCACTCCACCGGCAAGGCCTTCGAGATCCTGATCCAGCTCGGCGCGATCCTGGCGATCCTCAGCGTCTATTTCGGCAAGCTGTGGCAGATGCTGATCAAGCTGCCCAGCGATCCGCAGACCCGGCATTTCGTCGTCGGCATCCTGATCGCCTTCCTGCCGGCCGCCGTCATCGGCGCGCTGGGGCATGATTTCATCAAGACCATATTGTTCGAATCGCCCCGGCTGATCTGCATCATGCTGATCATCGGCGGCGTGGTGCTGCTCATCGTCGACCGCATCAACCTCAAGCCGGTCCACCATGATGTCGAGGACTTCCCGTTGAGCGTTTATCTCAAGATCGGCCTGTTCCAGTGCCTGTCGCTGATCCCCGGCACCTCGCGCTCCGGCTCGACCATCGTCGGCGCGCTGCTGATGGGCGTCGACAAGCGCGCGGCGGCCGAATTCTCCTTCTTCCTCGCCATGCCGACCATGGTCGGCGCCTTCGCCTTCGATCTTTTCAAGAACCGCAACGTGCTGACCTCGGCCGATTTGCCGATCATCGCCGTCGGCTTCATCGCCGCCTTCGTCACCGCGCTCATCGTGGTGCGCTTCCTGCTCGATTACGTCTCGCGCAACGGTTATTCGCTGTTCGGCTGGTGGCGGCTGGTGGTTGGAGGACTCGGGTTGGCGGCGCTGATGGTCTAGGGGTGAACTGAGGTCGCTCTCTTATACTGCTTCGTCGAGTTCCTTCGCGCCCCCCCTCTGCCCTGCCGGGCATCTCCCCCACGAGGGGGAAGATTAGCAGTTCCGCCAGCGGCACCACCTCTTGCAACGTTGGCGATTGGCGAAGTGAGAGCGACATCTGATCTCCCCCCTCGTGGGGCCTCGTGGGGGGAGATGGCCGGCAGGCCAGAGGGGGGCGCTGTCCCGCCAGCCCATCGCCGTTGGGCAGACCCTCAACTCTTCCCGTAAAACGCGTTCTCGACATGCACCGGCCAGCGCCAGGGCAGCACCGCCACCATGTCGAAGCGCATCGACAGCCGGCCGTAATCCGGCTGGCGCGACAGCCACAAATCCGCGGCGCCCTCGATGCGGCGCTCCGATTCGCGGCCGATCGCTTCCATAGCCTCGATCAATGTCCGCCGCGCCTTGACCTCGACGAACAGCACGAGGTCGCCGCGCCGGGCGATGAGGTCGATCTCGCCGAGCCTGGTGCGGTGGCGGCGGGCAAGGATGCGATAGCCTTTCAGCATCAGGGCCAGCGCCGCCAGCCACTCGCCGCGATGACCGCGCCGATAGGCCTTTCGGCGATGGCCGACCGTGCGTTCAGCCATCCCCGTCCGCCTTGAGCTCGATCAGCCGGCGGTAAAGCGCCTGCTTCTGGCCGCCGGTCATTTTCGCCGCTTCCGCCGCTGCCTTGGATGCCGGCATTTCGGCGGCTAAGGACAAAAGCAGCCGGTCGATGTCTGCTGGCTGATCCTCCGCCGCTTCCGGCGGGCCGACACAGATGACGATCTCGCCTTTCGGCGTGTCTGCCGCGGTATAGTGGTCGGCCAGTTCGGCCAGCGTGCCAGTGCGCATCTCCTCGAACGTCTTGGTCAGTTCGCGGCCGATCGCGGCCTTCCGGGCGCCGCCCAGCGCCTCGACCATCGCGCCAAGCGTCTCCGCCAGACGGCGCGGCGATTCGAAGAAGATCAGTGTCGCCGGCACCGCCTTGAACGTTTCGAGCTTGGTCAGCCGCTGCCCTGTCTTCACGGGCAGGAAGCCGGCGAACAGGAAGGCATCGGACGGCAGGCCCGACGCAGTCAGCGCGGCGAGCGCGGCGGATGGCCCCGGGATCGGCACGACGCGAATGCCATGCTCCAGCGCCTCGCCGACCAGCCGGTAGCCGGGATCGGAGACCAAAGGCGTGCCGGCGTCCGAGATCAGCGCCACACTCTGCCCGGCAGCCATCGCCTCAATCAGCTTCGGCCCGGCCTCACTCGCATTGTGCTCGTGATAAGCAGTCGTGCGGCGGCGGATCCCGTAGCGTTCGAGCAGCACGCGCGAGACGCGCGTGTCCTCGCAGGCGACGATATCGGCGGCGGCAAGAGTCTCCAGCGCGCGCAGCGTGATGTCGGCCAGGTTGCCGATCGGCGTCGCCACCAGATAGAGCGCCGGCTGAAGCGGCCGCGCCGCGATCTCGCTCTGTCCGATCAGATAGCTGCGTTTGTCGCCGGTCACCGAATGCCCCTCATTCCGAGCAATTCCAGGAAAAGTGTGTCGCGGTTTTCCGTCCGGAATTGCGTAAGAACCAAGGCTGTTTCGCATGGCTGACGCCCCGTTGCAAAACGTGAGGTCAACGCAACGAAATCGCCTTGCCTTTGCCACAGTGCGGAACGAAACCCACATCGGCGAATTTAACCCCTGATTCCCCGGGAGGAGGCAGGACCGAACGATGCCCAATCGCTTCGATATTTTTATCAGCCGACTTGAAAGCAAGACCGCCCGCGAGGGCATCCCTCCACACCCCATCGCCGCCGAGTCCGGCGCGCGCCGCGACAAGGCCGACCAGAAGCCTGTCCGTCACGGCGAGGCGCATGGCGAGAAGCACCGCGGCAAGCACCGCCAGAAGCACGACGCTTAAGGCGTCGCGTCCAATCGTCATTGGCCGCGAGCGGCCCCACTTCGTCATTCCAGGGCGAAGCAAGGAGCGAAGCGACGCGCGCAGACCCTGGAGTCCAGGCCGTTACATTGAAGCGTCGCTGACGGTGCAGAATTCTGCTCCGCAGCGTCCTGCGCGTTGGTCACGGAATGGATTCTCGGGTCAAGCCCGAGAATGACGAACGCGCGGGAAACGCCACATCTCAGAGAGGGGAAACCAGCGCTACTCGTCCATAATCTCGCGTATTGATTTCGTAAGCGGTATGTACTGATCCAGAGTAAGTCCGTTCAAGTCGAATTCTATCGAATCGTCTTTTGCGATTGTCCTTAAATTTATCCCGACATAAGTCATGAAGCTGCGCACGAAGTCAAACTCGCTCAAGCCCGATGTTTTGTGTTTCTTCGATTTCCGGTTTCTGCTGAATACGGTCACTGCTTCATAGAAGTCGGGATGCGCACGGGATTTCGAAATCTCGGTCAATCCAAACTCAAAAACGTCATCCGTGTTTAAAGTTCGCAGCGTCTCATGAATCAGGAACTTCATTGCAGGTCCCATTGGATGCGTGGAAATGGCATTCGGCTAGGGCAGGCCGATATCTAACATCATCGGGCAGACTGACAAACCAGTCGGCTGCCGCGCTACCTGGCCAAATCCGCCACCACCGCATCCAGCACGATCATCCCCGCCGTCGTGGCGCGCAGGCCGGCGTTGCCGACAGGCGCCACCAGGCCTTCTTCCTGCAGCACCGAGAGCCGCGCGCTTGAAAGGCCGCGACCCGAGAGCGCCTCGTAGCGCTGCAGGTCGATGCCTTCGGCCAGCCGCAGTCCCATCAGCAGGAACTCGTCCGCCTCCTCGGAACGCGTCAGGATCTCGCCGCCGGTGACGCCGTGGCCTTTGGCCTCGACCAGATTGGCCCAGGTCTCCGGCATTCTTTCCGCGATCGTCACCGTGCGGCGGCCGTTCTCGACGAAGCGGCCATGCGCGCCGGGGCCGACGCCGACATATTCGCCATAGCGCCAATAGGTGAGGTTGTGCCGGCTCTCGGCGCCCGGCCGCGCGTGGTTGGAAATCTCATAGGCCGGCAGGCCTTGCGCCGCCGTTGCCTCCTGCGTCAGCGCGTAGAGGTCGGCGGCATGATCGTTGTCGGGCAGCGTGAATTTGCGTGCCGCGTAAAGCGCGTGGAAGGGCGTGCCCTCCTCGATGGTCAGCTGATAGAGCGACAGGTGGTCGACGGCATAGCCAATCGCCTGCTCCAGCTCCGCCCCCCACGCCTCCGGTGTCTGGCCGGGCCGTGCGTAGATCAGGTCGAAGGAGAGGCGCGGAAATATTTCGCGCGCGAGGCCAATGGCGTGCAGCGCCTCCTCGACATTATGCAGCCGGCCAAGGAAGCGCAGATCCTTGTCGTTCAGCGCCTGCACGCCGAGCGAGACGCGGTTGACGCCGGCGGCGCGATAGCCGCGGAAACGCTCGGCTTCGACCGAGGACGGGTTGGCTTCCAGCGTCACTTCGATGCCGGCCGGCACCGTCCAGTTCTTCGCCACGGCCTCCAGGACGGCGGCCACCGTTTCCGGCTTCATCAGCGACGGCGTGCCGCCGCCGAGAAAGATGCTGGTCACCTCGCGTGGCCCGGTGCGGGCCCGCATGGTCTTTAGCTCCGTCTCGAAGGCGCGGGCAAAACGCTCCTGGTCGACCGGCTGGTGGCGGACATGGCTGTTGAAGTCGCAATAAGGGCACTTGGCCGCGCAGAACGGCCAGTGGATATAGACGCCGAAGCCGGGGCTGCGGTCGAGCGGTAGGGGCACTGCGCTCATGCGGATCCTGATCGCGCCAAATCCAATCTGGCCAAATTCAATCGCACTTCGGCGAATTTCTGAAAGGCGCGGGCGCGGTGCGAAAGCGCCGTCGCCTGGCCGGGCCTCCAGCCATGCTTTTCTTGCGCGCTCATCTCGCCAAAAGTCTTGTCGAAACCGTTGGGCAGGAACACCGGATCGTAGCCGAAGCCGAGCGTGCCGCGCGGCGGCCACACCAGCCTGCCTTCGGCCTCGCCGCGATAATATTCGGCCTCGCCGTCGGGAAATGCCAGGCAGATGACGGCGACGAAGCGGCCGGTGCGCTGCGCGGGCTCCGTAGCGCCAACCTCCTGCAGCGCCACCTCGGTGCGCTGCATGGCCATGCCGAAATCCCTGCTGCCGTCCGGCGTCTCGGCCCAGTTGGCGGTGTAGACACCGGGCGCGCCGTCGAGCGCGTCGACGCAGAGCCCGGAATCGTCCGACAGCGCCGGCAGGCCGGTCGCCTTGGCGGCGGCATATGCCTTGATATAGGCGTTCTCCTCGAAGGTGGTGCCGGTCTCGTCGGGTTCGGGCAGGCCGTATTCCTTGGCCGATTTCGCCTCGAATCCGAACGGCGCCATCAGGTCGGCGAATTCGCGCAGCTTGCCTTCATTGTGGCTGGCGACGACGATCTTTTTTTCCCCAAGGGAATGAAAAGGTTGCGAGTGCATCAGAAACCCCAGATCCTTGGCTCGGCGAACTCGATCGAATTGCCCGACGGGTCGCGGATATAGATCGAGTGCCCGCCCTGCGGCCATTCAAAATCGCTTTCGATGGCGATGTTGTTGGCGGACAGATGCTTGCGCCATGCAGCGATTTCATCGGCGGTTGCCGCAAAGCAGAGGTGCCCTTCGCCGGCCGTGCCGTGCGGCGGCACCTTCAGCCGAGCGTCCGGCGCCGGCGGGATTTTCGTAGCGTCGGCATTGAAGAGAAGCAATACGCCGTCGCCGCAGCGGAAGAAGACGTGGCGCCCTTCGACCTTGCCCAAGGCTTCGAGGCCGATGATGTCGCGGTAGAAGGCTTCGGCGGCGTGTAGGTCTGTGACGTAGAGGGCGGATTCGAGAATTGCGGAGGGTATCACGAGGCCCCCCTCTCTGCCCTGCCGGCCATCTCCCCCTCAAGGGGGGAGATTAGCTGTGGCCGCGCCGGCACCTCTTCTGCAGCATTGGTGATTGGCGAAAGCCGGCGTGACATACAATCTCCCCCCTTGAGGGGGAGATGGCCGGCAGGCCAGAGAGGGGGGCCTAGGCTCGGCATTGGAAACCCTAAGCCACCGCCATCTGCTGCAGGCTCACCAGCCGCGAAATACCCTTCTTCGCCAAGCCCATCAGCGCCGCGAACTGCTCCTCGGAGAAAGGCTCGCCCTCGGCCGTGCCTTGGATCTCGACGATGCCGCCCTTGCCGGTCATGACGAAATTGGCATCGGTGCCGGCCGAGGAATCCTCGAGGTAATCGAGGTCGATGACCGGCTGACCGTCATGGATGCCGCAGGAAATTGCCGCGACATGGTCCTTCAGCACTTTGGCGACGCTCACCATCTGGCGCGCTTCCATCCAGCGCAGGCAATCGTAGAGCGCCACCCAGCCGCCGGTGATCGAGGCGGTGCGGGTGCCGCCATCGGCCTGGATCACGTCGCAGTCGACGGTGATCTGCTGCTCGCCCAGCGCCTGCAGGTCGACCACGGCGCGCAGCGAGCGGCCGATCAGCCGCTGGATCTCCAGCGTGCGGCCGCCCTGCTTGCCGGCGGAGGCTTCGCGCCGCATGCGCTCGCCGGTCGAGCGCGGCAGCATGCCGTATTCGGCCGTCACCCAGCCCTTGCCGGAATTGCGCATCCAGGCCGGCACCTTTTCCTCCAGGCTCGCCGTGCACAGGACATGCGTGTCGCCGAACTTCACCAGGCACGAGCCTTCGGCGTGCTTGGAGACGCCGCGTTCGAAGGAGATGGCGCGCATTTCGTCGGCTTGGCGTTTGGAGGGGCGCATTCGACCTTCTTTCTTGTCGTTTCCGGAATCGTGGCCGGCTTGTAGACGCATGCGGGGCAAGTCGCAAAGGAAAAGGACGCCGCGCAGGAAAACGGGCCGCGTGACCGCAAACGCGCCACCGGTGACCGCAAACGCGGCGCTAGGTGACCGCGAGCGCGGCACCGGGTTGCGCCGCCGTAGCTTAAGTCTATATCTTTCGGAAGGAGGTTTCTCGCCGGAATGAACAAACCAGTCGATCCGACGTCGCAGTCGCCGGTACTTCAGTCACTCGACATGCGCTCGCGCGATATCTTCCGGCGGATTGTCGATTCCTATCTGCGCGACGGCGAGCCGGTCGGCTCGCGCAGCCTGTCGCGCATCCTGCCCTCTTCGCTGTCGCCCGCCACCATCCGCAACGTGATGAGCGACCTCGAGCATCTGGGGCTGATCTACGCGCCGCATGTTTCCGCCGGGCGGCTGCCGACCCAGACCGGCCTGCGCTTTTTCGTCGACGCCTTCATGGAGCTGGGCGACCTTTCCGACGACGAGCGCCGCACCATCGAGGCGCAGGTGCGCGCCTCCGGCTCGGGCGCGACGCTGGAGCATATGCTGACCGAGGCCAGCCAGATGCTGTCGGGCATGTCGCGCGGCGCCGGCCTCGTGCTCGCCTCCAAGCACGAGGTGGCGCTGAAGCACATCGAATTCATCCAGCTCGAGCCCGCAAAGGCACTCGCCGTGCTGGTGTCGCAGAACGGCGATGTCGAGAACCGCGTCGTCGACCTGCCGGCCGGCACCACCGTGTCCCAGCTGCACGAAGCGTCCAATTTCCTCAATGCGCATATCCGTGGCCGGACGCTGGCCGAGGCGCGGGCGGAAATCGCCCGCATCAAGGACGAGACAAGGGCGGCCCTCGACACGCTGTCGCAGGATCTGGTCGAGAAAGGCCTCGCGGTCTGGGCCGGCGCCGAAAGCGGCCTGCCGGCGCGCCTTATCGTGCGCGGCCGCGCCAATCTCCTGGAAAACGTCACCGCCCAAGCGGACATCGAATTGCTTCGCCATCTGTTCGAGGATTTGGAAACCCAGGACGGACTGCTGCAGCTGCTCGATCTCGCCGAAGAGGGGCCGGGCGTGCGCATCTTCATCGGCTCGGAGAACAAGCTGTTTTCGCTGTCCGGCTCCTCGCTGGTCGTCGCCCCCTATCGCGACAAGGACGCCCGCGTCGTCGGCGCGCTTGGCGTCATCGGGCCGACCCGCCTGAACTACGCCCGCATCGTGCCGATGGTCGATTACACTGCACAACTGATTTCCCGCATGCTTCGTTAGGTGTATCGATATTCAGGTGAGGCCGGCCTGACCTGAACCTCGACACAGCTGAGGGAGCAAAGGAGAAGAACATGGCGCTGGAATCGCTCAAGGCCCAGATCAGCCTGCTGCTCGAGGAAATGGTGAACCAGCCCGAGGACGAGCACGAGATCCAGGAGCAGCTGCGCGAGAAATTGAGGGAGATGCGCGCCATGGGCCTGCCCCTGCCGGCTGATCTCGTCGAGTTGGAAAAGCGCCTCGACGACGATCTGGATGCCGAAGAGGCCTGAGGCCGGCAAGTCACGTGCGCGAGCTTCTCTTTTCGATCGTTAGCCCAATATGTTCTATCTCCGGGGCCTTATCGACTGAGGCACCCGAAGGCGGGACATAGTGGCAGAGACGGAGGACAGCATGATGCGGATCGCCGGCCTTGCGGGCCTCGCACTGGTTTTTGCCACGGCTGCCTTTGCGCAGCAGACCGATCAGCCCTTGCTCAGCGGCGAAAAAGCTTTCGGCGACTGGAAAGCCGACCGTCCGGGCGTGCGCCGGCTGCTGAAACCTGAGGATTTGCCGAAACCCGATATGACGGAATCCGCCTCCAACGGCGGCGGCGTCACCGATCGTCCCGAGGATGCCAAGCCAAAGCTTCCGCCCGGCTTTTCCGCCGAGCTGATCGCGTCGGGCGTCGACAGTCCGCGCGTCGTGCGGGTGGCGCCGAACGGCGACCTCTTCGTTGCCGACAGCCGGGCGAGCCAGGTGCGCGTCTATCGCCTCGCAGAAGGCAGCGCCAAGCCTGCACAGGAGTCGATCTTCGCCAAGGGCCTGACCCGGCCCTACGGCATCGCCTTTTATCCGCCGGGCGACAAGCCGCAATGGGTCTATGTCGCCAACAGCAACAGCGTCGTCCGCTTCCCCTATCGCGAGGGTGACCTGGAAGCGTCTGGCAAGCCGGAAACCATCGTCGCCAAAGTCCCCGCCAGCCACCACTGGACGCGCGACATCGCCTTCTCGCCCGACGGCAAGACGCTCTATCTGTCGGTCGGCTCCGGCTCCAATATCGCCGAGGACATGGGCGCGAAGCCGAAGGGCGGTGTCGAGGCGTGGACGAAATCGCAGCCGCTGGGCGAGGCCTGGGGTCCGGAACAGGGCCGCGCCGACGTGCTGGCCTTCGACCCCGACGGCAACAACCGCAGGACGGTCGCCACCGGCCTGCGCAACTGTTCCGGCATGACCATGCAGCCCGAGACAGGCGCGCTCTGGTGCGTCGTCAACGAGCGCGACGAGCTTGGCGACAACACCCCCTTCGAATATGCCACCGCCGTGAAGGAAGGCGCCTTCTATGGCTGGCCCTGGTATTATATCGGCGACAATGAGGACCCGCGCCACGAGGGCGCCCGCCCCGATCTCGCCGGCAAGGTCACGGTTCCGGACGTGCTGATGCAGGCGCATTCGGCGCCGCTCAACATCGCCTTCTATGATGGCGCCAACTTCCCGGCCGATTTTAAGGGCGACGCCTTCCTCACGCTGCACGGCTCGTGGAACCGCAATGTCCGCACCGGCTACAAGGTGGTGCGGCTGAGGTTCAAGGACGGCAAGCCGACCGGCGAATACGAGGACTTCGCCACCGGCTTCGTCATATCCGACGACGCGGTCTGGGGCCGGCCGGTCGGCGTCGCCGTGGCCAGCGACGGCGCGCTGATCCTGACCGAGGACGGCAACGGGACGATCTGGCGTATTACATATGGTGGGTAGCTCCCCCAACCTCGTCATTCCAGGGCGGAGCAGCCGCGAAGCGGCGTCGCGGAGACCCTGGAATCCATTCCGTGACCCTGATCAAAGAGTGCAGCGGCGCAGAATTCTGCACCGTTGTGGCGCTCGGAGGTCACGGAATGGATCCTCGGGTCTGCGCGCGTCGCTTCGCTCCTTGCTCCGCCCGTGGATGACGAGGTTGGGACGCTCCAGCCAATCTCCAAGGCGCCCGCCGGGCGACCGGCCAAATGCCCGTGCCAGTCGCGCTGGCGTAACGAATTCCAGTGCGAGGGAATTACCGTCGATCCGGCATCGTGATAAAAACCCAGCCCCACATACGCCAGGCCAGAACCAATGACACTCACCGGATTCCTTGCCTACAGCGCCGCGCTCGGCGTCGCCGCCGCCATTCCGGGCCCCGGCGTCACGGCGCTTGTCGCCCGCGCGCTCGGCTCCGGCTTCCGGTCCTCGCTCGCCATGTCGTTCGGCCTGATGCTCGGCGACCTCACCTATCTCACCGCCGTCGTGCTCGGGCTCGCCTTCGTCGCGCAGACCTTCGGCATGGTCTTCCTCGCCATCAAATGGGCCGGCGTCGCCTATCTCGCCTTCCTCGCCTGGCGCTTCTGGACCAGCGGCATCACGCCCGAGACCGTCGAGGCGCGGAAGGCCAAAGGCGGGCTGGTGTCGAGCTTCATCGCCGGGCTGACGGTGACGCTCGGCAATCCCAAGACGATGATCTTCTATCTCGCCATCACGCCGACCATCGTCGACCTGAAGACGATCACGCTCGCCGACTACGCGATTCTTGCGATGCTCACCGTGGCGGTTCTGTTCGTGGTGCTGGTGCCTTATCTGGCGCTCGCGGCCAAGGCGCGCTGGTTCCTGAAATCGCCGCGCGCGCTGAAGGTGCTGAACCGCACCGCCGCCGGCTTCATGATGGGCGCGGCTGCCGCCATAGCGGCGCGTCAATAGGTTCCAATCTCAACCGATCCCGGATTCGGCCAAACTATTCCTGAAACCCGGCTTGGCGGAAAATGCATTTCCGGCCGCGGGCGCTTTTGAGCAACCGCCCCACTCGGATATTTTCCAGCCTCAGCCTATCTTGCGCGGCTGAAAGCCTTATTCTGTCTGCCTGTGCCATTGCCTTGGGAGCGAAACCAATGAACAAGCCCGTCACCTCCGCGCGCGTGCCCGGCCGCGGCCGCGTCTTCAACTCGATCACGGAGACGATTGGCGACACGCCGCTGGTCAGGCTGGGCAAGTTCGCGAAGGAAAAGGGCATCGTCGCCAACCTTCTGGCCAAGCTCGAATTCTTCAACCCGATCGCCTCCGTCAAGGACCGCATCGGCGTCGCCATGATCGAGGCGCTGGAGGAGGCCGGCAAAATTTCGCCCGGCAAGACCACGCTGATCGAGCCGACTTCCGGCAACACCGGCATCGCGCTCGCCTTCGCCGCCGCCGCCAAGGGCTACAAGCTGATCCTCACCATGCCGGAGACGATGTCGGTCGAGCGCCGCAAGATGCTGGCGCTGCTCGGAGCCGAGCTGGTGCTGACCGAGGGCCCGAAAGGCATGAAGGGCGCCATCGCCAAGGCCGACGAGCTCGCAGCCACGCTACCCAACGCCATCATCCCGCAGCAGTTCGAGAACCCGGCCAATCCCGAAATCCACCGCCGCACCACGGCCGAGGAAATCTGGAACGACACCAATGGCGAAGTCGACATCTTCGTCGCCGGCATCGGCACAGGCGGCACTATCACCGGCGTCGGCCAGGTGCTGAAGAAGCGCAAGCCTTCGCTGCACGTCGTGGCGGTCGAGCCGGAAGCCTCGCCGGTTCTGTCGGGAGGCCAGCCCGGCCCACACAAGATCCAGGGCATCGGCGCAGGCTTTGCGCCCAAAATCCTCGACACCTCGATCTATGACGAGGTCGTCAGGGTCTCGAACGAGGATTCGGTCGCCAATGCGCGTCTCGTCGCCCGGCTCGAAGGCGTTCCGGTCGGCATCTCGTCGGGCGCGGCACTCCAGGCGGCAATCGTCGTCGGCTCGCGGCCGGAGAACAAGGGCAAGACCCTCGTCGTCGTCATCCCCTCCTTCGCCGAGCGCTATCTCTCGACCATCCTGTTCGACGGGCTGGGGGCCTGAACGGACTGGACCGCTGAAAAGGCGCCGGTGGCATTCGTCGGCGGCTTGAGGCAGGCGCCGCTTCCGGCTCATATCGCCGCCGGCCCAATCGGCCGGTGGGAGGATTTTCATGTACAAGCTCTATACGCGCCCAAACAGCGGCGGCTTCGTCGCCGAGGCCGCGCTTGCCATGGCCGGCGTGCCCTTCGAGCAGATCGACGTGCCCAAGAAGGATCCGCCGGATCCGGCCTTCCTCGCCATCAGCCCTTTGAACCAGGTGCCCGTGCTGACACTGCCGGACGGTCATTCGCTGACCGAATCTGCGGCGATCTGCATCCTGCTTGCCGAGCGCCACCCTGAAGCTCGTCTCGCGCCGCAAGCGGGCTCGCCCGCCCGCGCCGATTTCCTGCGCTGGCTGGCTTTCATGTCGTCGGTGCTCTACCCGGCGGTGCTGCGGCTCTATTATGCCCATCGCTACACCGCCGATGGCGACGGCCTGCAGCCGGTTAAGCAGGCGGCGGTCGCCGAGATGGATCGCGGCTTTGCCATTCTCGATCAGGCTTTGGCCGGCCGCGACTGGCTGGCCGGCAAGACGCTGTCGCTGGCGGACATCTACCTCGTCATGCTGGTGGCCTGGCATCCCGAGGTCCAGAAGGCGCGCGGCGCCTGGCCGAACATCGAACGCCTGTGGGCGAGGCTGCGCGAGAATGAGCTGATGCGCAAGCTGAACGCATCGCACGAGATGTGGCCCGAAAGCTAGTTCCTGACGAGCTTCGCCTTCTCGCCCTGCAGGAAACGCCGCAGCGCGGCGTCGCGCTCGAGGCCGATCGCCCGGTCGTAGGATTCTGCCGCCTGCTTGGTGTTGCCGAGCCTGGCCAACAGCCCGGCGCGGGCCGCCCAATAGGGCTGGTAGTCCTGCAGCCGCTTGTCGTCGCCCAGCACGTAAAGCGCCGCTAGGCCGGCCGTAGCGCCCTCGGTTTCGGCGATCGCCACCGCGCGGTTGATCGCCACCACGGGCGAGCCGGCCACGGCCTGCAGCGCGTCATACAGCTGGCGGATCGCCGCCCAGTCGGTGCCGCTGCCGCGCCGGCGCGCCGTATGGGCGGACTGCACAGCGGCCTCCAGCTGGTAGCGGCCGATGATGCCCCTTTGCGCGGCGCGCACCAGCAAGACCTCCGCCTCGTCGATCAGGCGGTCGTCCCAGAGCGCGATGTCCTGCTCGGCTAAAGGCACGAAATCCCCCTCCGGGCCGCGTCTCGCCGAGCGGCGCGCCTCGGCGAACAGCATCAGCGCCAGCAGCCCGAGCGCCTCCGGCTCGTCGGGCATCAACGAGGCGACCAGCCGTCCAAGCCAGATGCCTTCGGCGGCGAGATTGCGCCGGCGGCTGTCCGTGCCGGTCGGATCCGACCAGCCCTCGGCGAAGGTGGCGTAGATCGCTTCGAGCACCGCGCCCAGCCGCTCGCCCAGTTCCGCCTGCTCCGGCACGCGAAACGGAATTCCTGTCTCGCGGATGCGGGCTTTGGCCCGCACCAGCCGCTGGCCCATAGTCGCCGGCGAAACCAGGAAGGCCGAGGCGATCGTCGCGGCGTCGAAACCGAGGATCGTCTGCAGGATCAGCGGCGCGCGCACGCTGGCCTCGATCGCCGGATGGGCGCAGGCGAACATCAGCCGCAATCGATCGTCGGGCAGGTCTTCGCCGCGCACGCGCTCCTCCATCTCCTCGGCGATCAGCTGCAGATGATCGCGCGCCGCCTCGCCGGTCAGGCGACGCCGCACGGCGTCCACGTCGCGCCGCCGCGCCACGGCGAGCAGCCAGGCTTCGGGCTGCGCCGGCACGCCGGTTCGCGGCCAGCGTTCGAGCGCGGCGGCGAAGGCATCGGCCAGCGCGTCCTCGGCGCCGGCGACATCGCGCGTGCGCGCCGCCAGCCAGGCGACCAGCTTGCCGTAGCTGCGCCGGGCGGCCGCTTCGGCGGCCGCCCGCGCGATCTGCGAGCGATCATGCATCGTAGGATCGCTATGCGGCTGCTACGTATTCAGCCATTTCCCAGATCGGCCGCAGCTCGACCGTGCCGGTGCTGGACGCGGGGCAGCGCGCGGCCCATTCGATCGCCGTGTCGATGTCGGCCGCCTCGATCATATAGAAGCCGGCCAGTTGCTCCTTGGTGTCGGCATAGGGGCCGTCGAGCACGTTGGTCTTGCCGTTCGCCATCCGTACCGCGGTGGCCGCCTGCGTCGGGCGCAGCCGCTCGCCGGCGATGTACGCGCCGGATTTCTTCAGCGCCTCGGTATAGGCGCCATAGGCCGCGAGCACCTGCTGGGTCTGCTCCTTCGACACGTTCGCCATCGCGGCCTCGTCATTGTAGATCAAAAGCATGTATCGCATGGTCTTCTCCCGTTTCTTGAGGGCCGCATCGTCGCGTGCCGGCCTATGTCGTGCGGCCTCGGCCGATTTCGACAGGCCGCCGCGAGAATCTTTTTTTGCCGCGCCGCTGATGTGCCGGTCGATCGGCTCCTTTTGCCACTCTCAACCATTGGTCTAACGCACGCAATTGCGGGTTGGCATTTGCTTTCCGCCGTCTAAACTCGTCGCGGGCTCGCCGGGAGGGGGCGGATTGCGGGCCGACATTTTCAGGGAGGAAATCGCGATGTTCAATTTCAGGACCAAATCTATTGCCGCCGGCGCGCTGGCCTTGTCGCTCGGCCTTGGCGCCGTGTCGGCCGGGGCGCAGGAATTCATCAATGTGCTCACCGGCGGCACGTCCGGCGTCTACTATCCGCTCGGCGTCGCCCTGTCGGAGATTTACGGCAAGGGCATCGAAGGCGCCCGCACGCAGGTTCAGGCGACCAAAGCGTCGGTCGAGAACCTGAACCTGCTGCAGCAGGGCAAGGGCGAGATCGCCTTTGCGCTCGGCGATTCGGTCAAGATGGCTGCCGAAGGCAACACGGAGGCCGGCTTCCCGGGCAAGCTCGACAAGCTGCGCGGGATTGCCGCGATCTATCCCAATTACATCCAGATCGTCGCCAGCCAGGACTCCGGCATCAAGACGCTCGCCGACCTCAAGGGCAAGAGCCTGTCGGTCGGCGCGCCTGCCTCCGGCACCGAGCTCAACGCGCGCGCCATCTTCGCCGCCGCCGGTCTCAAATACGAGGATCTCGGACGGGTCGAATACCTGCCCTTCGCCGAGTCGGTCGAGCTGATCAAGAACCGCCAGCTCGACGCCACCTTGCAGTCGGCCGGCCTCGGCGTCGCTTCCATCCGCGATCTCGCCACCTCGGTTCCCATCAACGTCGTCGCCGTGCCGGCCGAGGACGTCGCCAAGATCGGCGCGCCCTATCTTTCCGTGGTTATCCCGAAAGGCACCTATGAAGGCCAGACGCAGGATGTCGCGACCGCCGCGGTCGGCAATTTCCTGATTACCCGGGCCGACGTCTCCGACGAGACCGCCTACCAGATGACCAAGCTGCTGTTCGAGCATCTCGACCAGCTGGTAGCCGCCCATGCCGCCGCCAAGGCGATCGATCCGGCCAAGGCGCTGGACGGCATGCCCGTGGCGCTGCATCCCGGCGCGGAGAAATATTACAGGGAAAAAGGGCTGCTGAAGTAGGGGACGCGGCAGTCTGAGATGTCTTCGCCAGACAACCCCCTCTGGCCTGCCGGCCATCTCCCCCGCAAGGGGGGAGATTGGCTGTCGCCGCGCGCTTCGCCAATCGCCGATGTAGCAGGAAGAGCGCCGTCATTGACGCTTCCGATCTCCCCCCTTGCGGGGGAGATGCCCGGCAGGGCAGAGGGGGGTGGCTCGCACTGTCATTCGTTCGTCTTGGAGCCCGCCGGATGAGCGAAGCCAAGCCCGCAACAACAAGCGACGGCAACCCGCCCACGTTCCATCTTCCCGTCGCCGAGGAACAAGTCGAAGGTCTGCCGCCCGGTTTTGGTGAAGGCCTCGCCGGCAAGGCGGCGTTCCTGGTTGCGGTCGCCTTTTCCGTCTTCGAGATCTACATCGCCGCCTATGGCAGCCTGCCCAGCCAGGTAGTGCGGGCCATGCATGTCGGCTTCCTGCTGCTGCTCGGTTTCGGCCTGATCGCCAATCTGCGCGCCAGGAGCGCCGCGGCGAAAGCAGTGTTCTGGACGCTCGGCGTGCTGGGATTCGCCACCGGCCTCTACAATTGGGTCTTCTATGCCGACCTCATCCGCCGCTCCGGCTTCCTCACCACGCCGGACCTGATCGTCGGCGCACTGCTGGTGGTGCTGGTCTTCGAAGCCGCCAGACGGCTGATGGGCCTGCCGCTGGCGGTCATCGCCTTCATCTTCCTCGCCTATTGCTTCGTCGGCAATCATTTGCCGCCGCCCTTCATCCATCGCGGCTATGATTTCGCGCAGCTTGTCGACACCTTCGCCTATGGCACCGAAGGCATATACGGCACGCCGGTCTATGTTTCGGCGGCCTATATCTTCATCTTCGTCGTCTTTGCCGCCTTCCTCGAACGGGCCGGCATGATCGCGCTGTTCAACGATTTCGCGCTCGGTCTCGTCGGTTCGTGGCGCGGCGGCCCGGCCCAGGTCTGCGTGCTGTCCTCGGCGTTGATGGGCACCATCTCCGGTTCGGGCGTCGCGAATGTCGTCGCCAGCGGCCAGTTCACCATCCCGCTGATGAAGCGCTTCGGCTTCCGCTCCGCCTTCGCCGGCGCGGTCGAGGCGACCTCATCGATGGGCGGCCAGATCATGCCGCCGGTGATGGGAGCCGTCGCCTTCATCATGGCCGAGACGCTGAACATCCCATACGCCGAGGTGGTCAAGGCGGCGATCATTCCGGCGCTGCTCTATTTCGGCGCCTGCTTCTGGCAGGTGCATCTGGAAGCCGGCAAGGCCGGCCTGCACGGCATGGCCAAGGCGGAGCTGCCCAATCCGTGGGAGGCGGTCAGGAAGCACTGGCCACTCGTGCTGCCGCTCGCGGTGCTGGTCTATCTGCTCTTTGCCGGCTACACGCCGATCTTCGCCGGCACGATGGGCCTTGCGCTGACCGTCGTGCTCATCCTCGGCACGCCGCTGGCAGCGTTGATCGGACCGCTTGCCTTTCGCTTCGTCTTCTGGCTGGCGCTCGGGCTTGCCGCGGCGTCCTTCATGCGCTTCGGCGTCAATGTGCTGAGCCTCGTCATCGCGGCGCTCGTCATCGCCTGCCTCGCCTTCAAGGGCGGGCGCGAGACGCTGCGCATTTGCGTCGACTCGCTTGCCGAAGGAGCCAAGAACGCCCTGCCCGTCGGCATCGCCTGCGCCATCGTCGGCATCGTCATCGGCACGCTGACGCTCACCGGCATCGCCTCCACCTTCATCGGTTGGATCATCTCCATCGGCGAGAACAATTTGTTCCTGTCGCTGGTGTTGACCATGCTCACCTGCCTGGTTCTCGGCATGGGTATTCCGACCATCCCGAATTACATCATCACCTCCTCGCTTGCCGGCCCGGCGCTGCTGTCGCTCGGCGTGCCGCTGGTGGTCAGCCACATGTTCGTCTTCTATTTCGGCATCATGGCGGACCTGACCCCGCCGGTGGCGCTTGCCGCCTTTGCCGCAGCACCCATGGCCAAGGAAAGCGGCCTCAAGATCGGCATTCAGGCGACCAAGCTCGCCATTGCCGGCTTCGTCGTGCCGTTCATGGCCGTCTACACGCCGGCGCTGATGCTGCAGGACGCCGGTCCCATCGCGGCGTCGTTCGGCTATCCCGTCGAGGTCGGCTATATCCTCATCAAGGCCTGCATGGGCATCGTGCTCTGGGGCGCCGCCGCCGTCGGCTTCCTCGCCCGCCGCATGGCCTGGTGGGAGCGTCTCGTCGCGTTCTGCGCCGGCCTGCTGCTGGTGGCCGCATTGCCGCTCACCGACGAGACCGGCTGGGCGCTGGCGTTTGTCTGGATCGGCTGGCACTGGTGGCGCGCCCGCCGGCTATCCACGGCCGGGACCGCATGAGCCTGTGCATCCTCGCCGCCGGCAAGACGGTGACGCTTGCCGTCGCCGCCTTCACGCTGTCTTGGACGCATTCGGTGGAACGGACGCGCTGGCAGGAGGATTGGAAAGTGTTGCCGGCCGGGCTGCAGGTCGTTGAGGCGCGGGTCAAGGGCTCCGGCGCCGGCATGGAGCCGCCGGAGGGCTCGATGCTGCGCAGCGGCTGGTGGGTCTATGCGCCGCGGATAGGGCCCCAGCCGCGCCTGGTGCTCGCGGCGTCCGGCGCCACCGGGAAGGGTTGGACGCTGTGCACGGCCGCCGGCTGCCGCGAATTGGGCGAGACGGCCGGCGAACCCACCGTGCTCGAACCGTGCGACGGCTCGAGCCAGCCGCGGTAGCGCACGATCAGCCCGGCGACCGGGTGCGATATCTCGACATGGAAGCGGAAGCGGCCGTCCTCGACGGTTTCGTACGCGGTCGAGCGCGGACAAAGCCACATCGGCAGCGGCAGGCCGAGAAAGCTCCAGCGGCGCAGCACGAGCGACAGGCGGTTCTTGCCCGCCACCAACGCCATGGCGAAGGTGAGCGGGCCGAAGCGCTCGCAAAGCAGCCGCTCCGATCGGCCACGCCCGGCAAACTGCCGGCTCGAAAAACCGTGCGTTGCGAAAGTCCGCGTCCAGGTCTCACCGTGCCCGTCGGCAGCGAAACGCACCTTGACGGGGACATCGGCCGCGCCAGGTGGGAAGCTGGCCATGCGGGCGGCAAGCCGGCTAAGAATACCGCTACCGCGCTCCACGCTGGCGCGTCCGTCCGCCATCGCCGCTCCCTCATGCATGGCGCGGATTTCAGCCGGAAGGCTTTTCCACCCATCGCCGAGCAGATCGGGATAGAGCGCCTTCCCCTTGCCGGTCTCGTCCCTGAAGCCGGTGCAAATCGTCTTGCCGGCAAACAGCGTTTCATACTCCGTGAGCTCGACGTCGCGCACTGCCGCCCGGGCGCCCGGCGCGGGCATGCGGCCGTCGAGCGCCTTGCGGATGATCGCCGCGACCGCCATGGACGGGATCAGCGGCCCGTCATCGCCCTCGGCCAACAGGTGCCAGGACCGTTTGATCGGCCTGCCGGCCTCGTCCACGCCGTTGACCTCGACGAACATGCCGCCGCGATGCTCGCCCCATGACAGCCTGTTGGTCGCCCAATGCATCAGCGGCGCCAGCGGCGACAGCGACCGCACCAGGCCAGCGCGGACCAGCCAAGCCAGGCCGATCAGAGCCCGGTGCAGCAGCTCGGGCACCGGGCCGGCGCCCATCCAGATCATCTTCGTTTCCGGCCACAATGCCTGCAGCGCGCGCAAATCCGGCACGTCGACCAGCGAGAACAGCGTGTTTCTCAACGGCACGCGCCCGGGCGGCGCGATCGTATAGCGCATCTGCTCGGTGAGCGGATAACCTTCGGCCGGTCTGCCGCCCCGCAGCATCTGCACCGGCCGGCCGGCATAGCTTGCAATGGCGCGGATGACGTTCTCGCCGACGCCGGCGAAGGGCGATGGCGCAATGCCGCCGCGGATGCCGTCGACACGCACCATGCCGGCCGAAAGGCGCCGCACGACCGCCGCCGTCAGCACAGGAAAGCTCGACACGCCGGAGAGCACCATTACGCCCGCCGCCTTGGCCGCCGCGTCGAAGGCTGATACCCCGGCGACGAAGTCCGAACCGTCGGCAAGGTCGAGATAGTGGATGCGCGCACCGATACAGGCTTGGACCAGCCGGTAGCGCCCCTCGCCATAGGCCTGGAACGGACCGCTGGCGTCGACCACGATGTCGGGCAGCATGCCGGCGAGTTGCGCGGCAAGGTCGCCGTCGCGGTCGAATGCCGCCGGCACGAGCCTGGCCTCGGTCGCGCCCCGTCCTTTGCAGTAAGCCTCGGCCCTGGCGAGCGACCGGCCGGCGATGATGAGCTCGAGGCGTGGCTCGTTCTCCAGCAATCGGACGATGCGTCCCCCGAAGGTGCCGTAGCCGCCGACGATGAGAAGCTTCATGCCTTGCCCCAAGCCTGCCGTAACCGCCGTCAGCCGATCAATCGCTCCCGCAACTCGGCCGAGGGTATCTCGCAAGTGTCTTTCCGGCCGAACAGCGCGTAGCGGTTCTTGGCGACGCGGTCATAAAGCCAGTCGCGCAGCGGCCGCGGCAGGATGAGCAGCGCCTTCGCGGAGCGCCATGGCCAGCCGAGCGCGTCCATGACGGCGACGAAGCTGTCGAGCTTGGTGAAGGCCGCGCCGTCGATGATGGCGAGGTTGCTGTCGTAGTCGTCGGTCGGCAGGCCGTGCTCGCGAAACAGCGCCTCACCGAGCGGCGACTGCGCGGTGGCGAAGCGGAAACGTCTTTTCCGGTCGAGCTTGAGGATGAGCTGAACGAAGCCCGAGCAAAACACGCAGACGCCGTCGAACACGATCAGCGGCTGGCGGGCGTCATAGGCCCGGCGCGGCAAGATGGGACGTTCGGGCAGGTCGGTCATGGCGGCCCCGGCTGCTTGTGACCCTAGGCACTAAGCTAGGGGAGACACTAAGGCAGCCGGCGGCGGCGTCAAAGTCGCGGCGTTGTCGCACGCCAGTTGCCGGCGAGCGTCAACCGCTCGGCGCGATAGGTGGTGGCGCGCTGGTCGGCGGCCGGCCGGCAGATGCGGTCATGGTGGGCTCGTTCGCGGGTCATGATCAGTTCACGCCGACGCCCAGCGAGTTGCCGCGGCGCGCGCAGGCCGGCCCTGGGCCGCGCATGTAATAGCGCTCCGGCCGATAGGTCGGTGCGACGAATTCGCGAATGGCTGCGGCATAGCCGGCGATGTGATTCCAGAAGTTCATTTTACCTGGTCCCTGTCCCGCTTTCGGATGTCCCGTCCGAATTGTTCGAGAGCATAGCGTCGAGGCGTGAATAGTCGGTGAACGTGATGTTAATTTCTGGTCCGAAACACGTTGCTTCGTGGCGGGATTGCGGCTGATTCGGGGTCTTTCGGCGCCTTTCGTCGCGATTCCGCTCCGTGTGACTTTTGCATCACATATGTTTCGTTCCGATGTCGCTTGCGCGCGCATCTGTTTCACGTCCGGCCGGTGACAGGGAATTCCTTTCGTGCGCCTGGTCGGGCAGGAACCTGTCCCGGAACACGACGTTGACCCCTCAAGGCCGGGGGCGAACCGGCCGTGTTGGCGGCCCTCTGCCGCGCAACTTCCCGACAATGCGAAACATGGAAAGGCAACCGCCATGGGCTTCTTTTCGAAAGACATCAAGACTCTCGACGACCTCTTCATCCACACGCTGCGCGACATCTATTATGCCGAGAAGCAGATCGAGAAATCGCTGCCGAAAATGATCGACAAGGCGACCGATCCGCAATTGAAGGGCGGCTTCGAGAAGCATCTCGCGCAGACCAAGGGTCACATCGAGCGGGTCGAGCAGGTGTTCGAGCTGCACGGCGTCAAGGCCAAGACCGTCAATTGCCCGGCCATCGACGGCATCCTCGCGGAGGCTGACGAAGTTAGCGGCGATGTCGACGACAAGGAGGTCCTCGACGCTGCGCTGATCGCCTCCGCCCAGGCCGTCGAGCACTATGAGATAACGCGCTACGGCACGCTGATCGCCTGGGCCAAGCAGCTCGGCCGCAGCGACTGCGCCAACGTGCTGGCCAAGAACCTCAAGGAAGAAGAGGCGACGGACCGCAAGCTCACCGAGATCGCGGAAAGCAAGGTCAACCTGCAGGCCGCCGAATAGCAGGCTGCGTGGCCAGCCCGCCCGGAACCCAAGCGAACCCCTGTCCGTTGCGATTGAAACCGCATCGCGCAGGAGTTCGCAATGGCACCACGCCCGGCTTGGAAGGGCTATCTCAAACTGTCGCTGGTCACATGCGCCATCGAGCTCACCAACGTCGTGACCCAGGCCGAGAAGGTCTCTTTCCGCATCCTCAACCGCAAGACCGGCAACACCGTCAAGCGCATCTATGTCGATGCGGGCACCGGCAAGCCGCTTGAAGAGGGCGACGAGGTCAAGGGCTATGAGGTGAGCGACGGCGACTTCGTCCATATCGAGGAGGACGAGATCGAGGCGGTGCAGATCGAATCCTCGCACACGATGAGCCTCGACGGCTTCGTCGAGAAATCCTCGATCGAGCAGATCTACCTCGACACGCCCTACTATGTTTCCCCGGCGGACGAGGTGTCGCAAGAAGCCTTCGCCGTCATCCGCGACGCGATGGCGGCCAGGAAGATGGCGGGGCTTGCGCGCATCGTGCTTTATCGGCGCGAGCGGCCGGTGGCGATCGAGCCGCTCGGCAAGGGCATGGTGCTGACCACCTTGCGCTACGACGACACGGTGCGCCGGCCGGCGACGGTGTTCGAGGACATCGCAGCGGCGAAGACCGACAAGGAGATGATCGACCTGGCCCAGCACATCATCGACGGCAAGAAGACGAAGTTCGACCCGTCGAAATTCGACGACCGCTACGAGGAGGCGCTGCTCGAGCTGATCCGCGCCAAGAAGGCGGGCAAGAAGGCGCCCAAGGCCAAGGCGCAGCCAAAGCCGTCCAATGTGGTCAACCTGTTCGATGCGTTGAAGAAGAGCCTGAACGCGGAAGGCGGCGGCAAAGCCGGCAAGGCCACATCGAAAGCGGCGGCCGGGAAAAGCAAGAGCAAGGCCGCGCCAAAACGCAAATCCGCATAGGAGGATGGCGGCATGGCCGGCCTCGAGCAGTATCACGCCAAGCGCGACTTCAAGAAGACCGCCGAGCCGGCCGGCAAGGTCGGCAGGCAAAAGCAAGGCGGCGGCATCTTCGTCGTCCAGAAGCATGCCGCCACGCGGCTCCATTATGATTTCCGGCTTGAGCATGACGGCGTCTTGTGGAGCTGGGCGGTGACGCGCGGCCCGAGCCTCGATCCGCATGAGAAGCGGCTGGCCGTGCATGTCGAGGATCACCCGATCGACTACGCGTCCTTCGAAGGCACCATTCCGAAAGGCCAATATGGCGGCGGCTCGGTGATCGTCTGGGACGAAGGCAAGTGGACGCCGGATGGCGATCCGGCCAAGGGCATGAAGAAGGGCCATATCGACTTCGAGCTCGAGGGCCACAAGCTCAACGGCCGCTGGCATCTGGTCAGGCTGCGGCCCCGCCCGGGCGAGAAGCGCGACAACTGGCTGCTGATCAAATCCGACGATGCCGCCGCCCGGCCCGGCGAGGATGTTCTCGAGGAGGAACCGAAATCGGTGAAGTCGGGCCTGACCATCGAGGAGGTGGGCGAAGGCAAGACCGCCAGGGGGCAGACACCGAAAGTCTGGCAATCCAACAGGCCGGCTGCCGCCAAGACCAAGGCCGGGCCTGGCAAGCGTCTCGAATTCATCGAGCCGCAGCTGGCGACGCTGGAAAAGGATGCGCCCGCCGGCGAGGACTGGCTGCATGAAGTCAAATTCGACGGCTACCGCATGCAGGCGCAGATCGCCGGCAGCGAGGTCCGGCTGCTCACTCGCGCCGGTCTCGACTGGACGGACAAATTCGATGGTCCTGTCACCGCTGCGCTTGCCAGGCTGAAATGCCGCGACGCCATCATCGACGGCGAGATCGTGGTTTTGGCCGACAGCGGCATCTCGTCCTTCCCCTTGCTGCAGGCGGACCTGTCGGCCCGACGCGCCGACCGCTTCGTCTACTATGTCTTCGACCTGATGCGGCTCGACGGCAAGGACCTGCGCCGCGAACCGTTGGTCGAACGCAAGCAGGCGCTGGCAGAGCTGCTGGGCCAGCAGCCCGAACATTCGGCGCTGCGCTTCAGCGACCATTTCCACGAGCCGGGCAAGGTCATGCTGCAGCATGTCTGCCGGATGGGCCTGGAAGGCGTGGTATCGAAACGCGCCGACGCGCCCTACCGCAGTGGGCGGGGGCTCTCCTGGATCAAATCCAAATGCACGCTGCGCCAGGAATTCGTCATCGGCGGCTATCTGCCCTCGGACAAGACCGGGCGCGGCCTGCGCTCGCTGCTGGTCGGCTTCAACGAAGGCGGCAAGCTGCACTATGCCGGCCGTGTCGGCACCGGCTTTTCCGGCAAGGTGATGACGGATTTGAAGAAGAAGCTCGACGGCCTCAAGGCGACGGCCTCGCCGTTCTCGGCCGCCGTGCCCAAGGGCAAGGGCCTCACCTTCGTCAAGCCGGAACTTGTCGGCGAGGTGGAGTTCCGCAGCTGGACTTCCGACCGTATAATCCGGCACGCCTCGTTCCAGGGGTTGCGCGAGGACAAGCCGGCGGAGGAAGTCGTGCAGGAACAGCCGAAGAAGGCCGAAACCGGGGCGAAGCCGGGTGCAAAGACCGCACCGAAACCCTCGGCCGGAACGGCGAAGACCTCGATCAAGCTCTCGCATCCCGACAAGCTGCTATGGCCCGACGAAAAGGTTTCCAAGCGGGACCTGCTCGATCATTACGCGCTGGTCTGGCCGCGCATGGCAGAATTCGTCGTCAACCGGCCGCTGAGCCTGGTGCGGGCACCGGACGGCATCCACGGCCAGCGCTTCTTCCAGAAACACGCCTCGCCCGGCATGAGCGACAAGATCGCCAGGATGAAGGATCCGACCGATGGCGAGGAGATACTGTTCATCAAGGATTTCGACGGGCTGGCGGCGCTTGTCCAGTACGGCGTGGTCGAGGTGCACATCTGGGGCTCGACGATCGATAAGTTGGAAAAGCCGGACCAGATCATCTTCGATCTCGATCCTGACGAAGGCGTCGATGTCGGCCGCGTGCGCGAGGCCGCGCTCGACATCCACGAGCAGCTCAACGAGCTGTCGCTGCCGAACCTGGTCAAGACCTCAGGCGGCAAGGGCTATCACGTGCTGGTGCCGCTGAAGCCGTCGGCGGGGTGGGATGAGGTCAAGGATTTCGCCCATGATTTCGCCCGCGCGCTCGAGCAGGCCGCGCCCGACCGCTACACGGCGACGCTGTCGAAGAAGGCGCGCACCGGCAAGATCTTCGTCGACTATCTGCGCAACGGCAGGGGCTCGACCACCGTCGCGCCCTATTCCTCGCGCGCCAAGAAGGGCGCGACGATATCGATGCCGGCGACTTGGCCGGAGATAAAGAAAGGCCTGGCGCCGAATGCGTTCCCGCTTGGGGATGCTTCCACGCTGGCACAGCTGAAGAAGGCCGATCCGTGGAAGGAGTTCTTCAAGCAAGGGAAGCCACTGAAGCGGGGGTAGGTTTGCGTGGACGGCAGAGCCGGCAAAGCCGCGATCCTTCGCGCCCCCCTCTGGCCTGCCGGCCATCTCCCCCTCTAGGGGGGAGATTAATCGCTCAGCCGGTTTCGCCAATCTCCAACGTTGCAAGAATGGCGGAGAGCCAGAACTGCCAATCTCCCCCCTTGAGGGGGAGATGGCCGGCAGGCCAGAGGGGGGCGCCTCGCGCCGACATTGCGAAGGTATCGCTTGCGCGTGACCCTACGCCAGAAACACCCGCTCAAACTCCTGCCTGCCCGTCGGCGAGAACACCACGGCGCGGCTGTCCTTCTCGCGCCGTGCCCATCTCTCGGCGATGATCTTGTCGAGGATGGCCGCACCAAGCGTGCCGGCCAGATGCGAGCGCCGCACGCTCCAGTCGAGGCAGGCGCGGCACACCGGCCGCCGCGCCTTGGCGTGGGTCTCGATGCCGAGCGCGGAAAAATGCGCGGCCCCGGACGGCGAGAGCCTGATCTGGTTGTCGTCGCGCAGCAAAAGCTTCCTGTCGAGCAGCCGGTCGAGCATCGCCACCGCCTGCTCGCCGGCCAGGTGATCGTAGCAGACCCGCGCCACGCGCATGGCAGCGTCGCGCGGTCCCGGCCGCACGCGCTTCGGGCCGACCGCTTCGGCGACGCCGATGATCGCCTCGATCATGCCGGCCACCTGCGCGCCGGCGAGACCGTAATAGCGGTGTCGGCCCTGGCTGGCCAAAGTCAGCAAGCCGCCATCCATCAGCTTCGACAGATGCGAGGAAGCGGTGGGCAGCGACACGCCGGCTTCCAGCGCCAGTTCCGACGCCGTCAGCGCCGTACCGCCCATCAGGGCGTTCAGCATGTTGGCGCGGGCCGGGTCGCCGACCAGGCTGGCGATGCGGGCGATGTCGGGTCCTTCACGCATGGTTCGATCCTCATCGAAGCATTCCTGTCAGGGAAGCACTATTCTGCGGTCGGCTCAAGCAGCGCGGCAAACTCTCCTGACAGGAGAATGCCTAGCACAAAGGCACAAGCGATGTTTCGACCGCGGTCTAACCATCGTCGTCAAAACTCAACGGACGAGGAGACCGACATGACCATCACCTGCTTCATCCGCTACGAGATCGACCCGTTCGGCAAGGCGGCCTTTGAGCAATATGCGCGGGCCTGGGGCCAGGCCATTCCGCGCTGCGGCGCCGACCTGATCGGCTATTACGCCCCGCATGAAGGCTCGGCCACCACGGCCTATGCCGCCTACAACATCGAGAGCCTCGCGGCCTATGAAGGCTATCGCGCCCGGCTTGCCGCCGACCCGGCGGGCAAGGCAAATTATGAATTCGCGCGGCGCGAGAAATTCATCTTGAAGGAAGACCGCGTCTTCCTGAAGCTGGTGTCCGGGCCGCACGGGCCGAGACAGGTCTTTCGCACCGACGTGGTTGTCAAGGAAGGGGTCGAGACATGATCGCTGTCATCTTCGAGGTGGAGCCGGCGGAAGGCAAGCGCGATGCCTATCTCGGCATCGCCGCCGAGCTTAAGCCGCTGCTAGAGAGCATCGACGGCTTCATCTCGGTCGAGCGCTTCCAGAGCCTGACCGACCCCAGGCGGGTGCTGTCGCTGTCCTTCTGGCGCGACGAGGAAGCGGTGAAGGCCTGGCGCAACACCGAGGAGCACCGGCAGGCGCAGAAAGCCGGGCGCGGCGGCATCTTTGCCGGCTACCGTCTGCGCATCGCCCATGTCATGCGCGACTACGGGATGGAGGAAAGGGCCGAGGCGCCGCAGGATAGCCGCGAGGTGAATGGGTAGGCTCCCCCTTCTCCCCTTGTGGGAGAAGGTGTCGCCGAAGGCGACGGATGAGGGGTGTTCCAGCTTGGCGACGCCGGAGGAGACGGCACGTTTGCCGGCGTCTCACTCCGCTGGAGCACCCCTCATCCGGCCGCTTCGCGGCCACCTTCTCCCACAAGGGGAGAAGGTAAAGAGCTACGCATTCCCGATCAGCACGCCCGCCCCGAACACCAGCGCGCCGCCCAGCACCACCTGGAAGGCGGCGCGCCAGAAGGGGGTCTGCATGTAACGGTTCTGCACGAAAGCGATCGCCCAGAGTTCGAAGAACACCACCACCGCCGCCACGGCAGTGGCCGTCCAGAAATGCGGGATCAGATAGGGCAGCGCGTGACCGAGGCCGCCCAGCGAAGTCATCAGGCCGACCGTCAGCCCGCGCTTGATCGGCGAGCCGCGCCCCGACAGCTTGCCGTCGTCAGAGGCGACCTCGGTGAAACCCATCGAGATGCCGGCGCCGATCGAGGCGGCGAGGCCGACCAGAAGCGTCTGCCAGGTGTCGTGCGTGGCGAACGCCGCGGCGAAGATCGGCGCCAGCGTCGACACAGAGCCGTCCATCAGCCCAGCCAGCCCGGGCTGCACATAGGTGAGGATGAACTGGCGCTGCTCGGCCGTCGCCTCCTCCACCTTGACGGTTCCCGGCACATGCTGCTGCTCCAATTCATGCGCCGAGCTTTCATGACCCTGCTCGGCCGCGGCGAGGTCATTGAGCAGCTTGCGCGTCGAGGCGTCGGTGGTGCGCTTGGCCGCCTCGACATAGAAGCGATAGGCCTGCCGCTCCATTTCCTCGGCCTGCCGCCGCACATGCTCGATGCCGAGCGGCCTCACCAGCCAGTCCGGCTTGCGCTCGAAATAGCCTTTCACATGCTCGCGCCGGATCAGCGGGATGCGCTCGCCGAAGCGCTTGCGGTGAAGCTCGATGAGCGAATCGCGATGGCCGTCCTCTTCCTCGGCCATCGCCTCGAACACTTTTGCCGATTGCGGAAAGTCCTGCGCCAGGCCATCGGCATAAGCGCGGTAGATGCGTCCGTCATCCTCCTCGGAGGAGATCGCCAGCGCCAGGATCTCCTGCTCCGAAAGCGAATCGAAGGAACGGCGGCCGAAGCCGAAAACACGGGAAAGCATGATGGGATCACTCTAGTTTAGAATTGTTCTAAACTATGATTTTGGCAGTTGAAGGTCAATTGCCAACGGCGCGGGCTGCGGGCGCGCGAATGCTGATCCCGCGGAGATCAAACCCTTCATTATTGCCGAATGTTTGCCTATATAACTGACCGCCACCGAAATTGAAGGACGCCCGGCATGACGGACAAGAAGCCCCCGCACGCATTTGACGCCAAGCCGGTTCTCGATCTCATCGCCAGCATCGAGGCCGACCTGCAGCGCCTGAAAGGTCTTGTCGAGGAACAGCTCGATAAATTCGACCCGGCCAACCCGCACAACAAGACGCCGGACGGCAAGCTGACCGAGGAAGGCGCCGAGTGCTGCTACCGCATGTTCGACGAAGGCAAGTCGCGCTACACGGTTTCGCAGCAGATGAAGATATCCTTCGCCGCCGCCACCCACCGCTTCAACTCCTGGCGCAAGCTGGGCGGCAGCAAAAGGACGAAGACGCTGTTGGGGTGAACCTGCGCTTTCGTCATCCTCGGGCTTGACCCGAGGATCCATGCCATGACTTCTGCCGTAGAATGCGGCGGTGCAGAACAATCGTTCCAAATTCGCTGTGAAAGGCGACCCAATTCTGGTCCGCTTTCGCGCGTCACGGACGTCACGGCATGGATTCCAGGGTCTGCGCGCGTCGCTCCGCTCCTTGCTCCGCCCTGGAATGACGAAGGTGACAGCCGCTGGCGCATCTTCCAAAACCTTGTCTCCATCACATTTTTTCGTTGGCGCGACGCCTCGGTTTGCGTGCACCATGACGGTGCTCATCCCGCGAGGCCCATCATGCTCACCCTGCCCGGCATCTCCGACATCCGCGCCGCCGCCGAGCGGCTTTCCGGCCTGATCGTCGAAACGCCGCTCATCGAATCGCCAGAGCTAAACGAGCGCTATGGCGGCCGCATTCTGTTCAAGCCCGAGACGCTGCAGCGCACCGGCTCCTTCAAGATCCGCGGCGCCTACAACAAGTTGTCGAGCCTGAGCGAGGAAGAGCGCGGCCGCGGCGTCGTCGCCTTCTCGTCCGGCAACCACGCGCAAGGCGTGGCGGCCTCGGCCGCCATGTTCGGTGCCAAGGCGGTGATCGCCATGCCGGCCGATGCGCCGGCGCTCAAGATCGGCAATGTCCGCAAGATGGGCGCCGAAGTGGTGCCGTTCGATCGCTACAAGGACGACCGCATGGCGGTCGTTCGCCCCTATATCGAAAAGGGCATGGCGCTGGTGCCACCCTTCGACGATCCGGCGATCATCGCCGGCCAGGGCACGATCGGCCTGGAACTGATCAAGCAGGCGAAAGCGCTTGGCGTGGCCCTCGACGCCGTCGTCGTTCCTTGCGGCGGCGGCGGCCTGTCGAGCGGCATTTCCGTCGCGGTCAAGGACGCTTCGCCGAGCACGCAAGTTTGGGCGGTCGAGCCCGAGCATTTCGACGACACGCGCCGCTCGCTGGCCAAGGGCGAGCGGGTCGCGAACGAGCCCGGCCACAGCTCGATCTGCGATGCGCTGCTCACCGCCGAGCCGGGCGCCATCACCTTCGAGATCAACCGCCGGAATCTCGCCGGCGCCATCGCCGTCTCTGACAAGGCGGCCGCCCAGGCGATGCGCGACGCCATGGCCCATCTCAAGCTGGTGGTCGAGCCCGGCGGCTGCGTCGCGTTTGCCGCGCTGTCATCCGGCGAGATCGACCTTGCCGGCAAATGCGTTGCCGTGGTGCTCTCCGGCGGCAATGTCGATTTCGGCACCTATGCGGAGATCATGGCGGCGGCTTAGAGGCGCGGCCTGCACGCGAGAATCGTTGTGATCCTTCGCGCCCCCGCTGTCCCGCCAGCCTTAGGCTTTTGTGCGCAAGATTTTCCGTGATCTCAATCCAGCGTGCGCCTGAACCGCACCAGCGCTACGCCGGCAAACAATGCCACGAACACCACCAGCCAGCCGACTTCCGTCGCCACCGCCGGAAGCTCCGCCCCTTTCAGCATGACGGCGCGGGTGATGCGCAGAAAATGGGTCAGCGGGAAGATCTCGCCAAAGGTCTGCGCCCAGCCCGGCATGCCGCGATAGGGGAACATGAAGCCCGACAGCATGATCGAGGGCAGGAAGAAGAAGAAGGTGAGCTGCAGCGCCTGCATCTGCGTGCGCGCAATCGTCGAGATCGTGTAGCCGAGCAGCACCAGCGACAGCACGAACACCAGCACTGTGGACAGCAGCAGCGACAGCGACCCCATGAAGGGAATGGCAAACAGAAGCTTCGCTGCGGCCAGCACCACCACCACCTGCACCGCGCCCACCACCAGGTAGGGCAGCACCTTGCCCATCATGATCTCGAGCGGGCTCGACGGCATGGCCAACAGGTTTTCCATCGTGCCGCGCTCGGTCTCGCGCGTCAGCGCGATCGAAGTCATCATCACCATCGTCATCTGCAGGATGACGCCGAGCAGGCCGGGCACGATGTTGTATTGCGAGATGCCCTCGGGATTGTAGCGCCGGTGCACGACGACATCGAGCTGGCCGCGCGCCGCCTCCTTGGCCGTTTCCTCAGTGCCCTGCGCCCTGAGCAGCGCCTGGCCGGCCACGGTGCTCAGCGTCGAGATCGCGCCGCTGGCCACCGCCGGGTCGGTGGCGTCGGCCTCGATCAGGATCTGCGGATTGTCGCCGCGCTCGACGCGGCGGGCGAAATCGGCGGGGATGGTGACGACGAAGGAGACGTCGCCGCGCGCCATCAAGAATTCGGCTTCCTCGGCACTTTGCGCGACATGGTCGAAGCGGTAGTAGCCCGTTGTCTGCAGCGCCGAGACCATCGCCCGCGTGTAGGGATCGCTGCTGGTCGCCACGAGCGCGGCCGGCAGGCTCTTCGGGTCGTTGTTGATCGCATAGCCGAACAGTACCAGCTGAATCAGCGGCACGCCCAGCATCATGGCGAAGGTGATGCGGTCGCGCCGCATCTGGATGAATTCCTTGATGAGCAGCGCGCCCAGCCTGGCGAAGGAGAAGACCGCTTTCATGCCATATTGTCCTTCGAGCCGGCCATGAACTGGATGAACACATCCTCGAGGCTGGTCTCGCCTGGCTTCACGGTGACGCCCTTGTGTTCCTTCTCGACGTCGGCCAGCGCCTTTTCGAGCGCCGCCTTGTCGGAGCCGACGACATGCAGCGTCGCGCCGAACGGCGCCACCTGGTCGACGCCGGGCCTGCCTTGCAGCGCCTCGGCCACCTGGTCGAGCCGCGGCCCCTGCAAGACGAAAGTGGTCAGCCCGGCATTCTTCACCACCTCGTCCACGGTGCCGGTGGCGAGCATCTTGCCGTAGGAGATGTAGCTGATGCGGTGGCAGCGCTCGGCCTCATCCATATAGTGGGTGGAGACGAGCACGGTCAGCCCGCCGCCGGCAAGGCGATGGATCTCGTCCCAGAACTCGCGCCGGGCCTTCGGATCGACGCCGGCCGTCGGCTCGTCGAGCAGCAGCAGCTTCGGCTCGTGCATGATGCAGGCGGCCAAAGCCAGCCGCTGCTTCCAGCCGCCGGAAAGCGTGCCGGCCAGCTGGTTGCGGCGGCTGGCCAGGCCGAGATCCTGAAGCGTGCGCGAGACATACTCCTCGACCGGCCTCAGCCGGTAGAGCCGCGCCACGAATTCGAGGTTCTCGCCGATCGTCAAATCCTCGTAGAATGAGAATTTCTGCGTCATGTAGCCGACTTCGCGCTTGATCTTGAGCGCGTCGGTGCGGATGTCGAAGCCCAGCACCGTGCCGTCGCCTTCGTCCGGCGTCAAAAGTCCGCACATGATACGGATGGTCGTCGTCTTGCCCGAGCCGTTCGGCCCGAGGAAGCCGACGATCTCGCCTTCGGCGACCGTCATCGTCACATGGTCGACGACGGTCTTGTCGCCGAAGCGCTTGACCAGGCCGCGAACGTCGATGGCGTTCATTGCCCGAGATCCGCAAGATCGACATCGACGATCTGACCGGGCTGCAGTGGTCCCGCATCGCCCTCCGGCCGCGCCTCGACGAGATAGACCAGCTTCTGCCGGTTCTCCAGCGAGTAGATCACCGGCGGCGTGAATTCGGGGTCGGGCGAGACATAGCTGACGCGCGCCTTCAGTCCCGTCCCGCAGCCGTCGCAACGGACGTTGAGCTCGGTGCCGACCTTGACCGCCGAGAACGCGCTTTCGGGCACATAGACGCTGAGCTTCACGGCGCCGTCCGGCAGCATCGAGATCACCGGCGCGGTCGGCCCGGCTGTGTCGCCTGGATTGCGGATGACGTCGTTGACGCGGCCAGGCGAGGGCGCCGCCAGCACCCGCTTCGACAGCCGCCACTCGGCCTGCTCAAGGGTCGACCGCGCCTGCTTGACCTGGTTGTCGGCGGCCTTGATGGTCTCGGCCCGCGCCGGCAGATTGCCGACGGCGAGATTGGCTTCCGCCTGGCCGACCTGGGCATTGGCGGTCTCCAGCGAAGCCGAGGCGGTGTCGTAGTCAGCCTGGGTGCCGGTGCCGCGCTTGTAGAGGTCGCTGGCGCGGTCGTATTTGCGCTTGGCGTCGGCCGCCTGGGCCTTGGCCATGTCGACCTCGGCCTTGAGCACGGCGATTTCCTCGGGGCGCTTGCCGACCTGCAGATCGGCAAGCTGCGCCTGCGCCTGCGCAAGTGCTGCTTTAGCCTGCGCAACCTCGATCTTGGCGTCGGCGTCTTCCAGCGTCGCCACCGCCATGCCGTTCTCAACGCGGTCGCCGCGCCGAACCGACACCGTCGCCACCTGGGCCACTTCGATCGGCGCCATCAGCACATATTCGCCTTCGACATAGCCGACGGCCAAAGGTGCGGCCGGCGCGCAGGCGCCGAACAATTGGGCCGCGAGCGGCAGCGAACAGAGAAAGCTCATGATTTGCCCTTCTTGCCGGCGGCGGCCCCCCGCGCGGCCAGCATTGCCCGGAGATTGTCGGTTGCGACCGCCACCACCTTGGCGGCCTCTTCATTGCCGATGTCGCGCCAGCCCATCCGGCGCATCACCGCCTCGCGGCCGATGCGGAAATAGATGACCTGGCCGATCATGGTGAAGACGGTAAGCTTGGTCGCTTCGCTCTCGGCCGGCTCGCCGGTTGCCTGTTCCCAGACCTGGCACAGCCGCCGGTGCGTCGGCTCGAACACGCCGTCATAGATGCGGTCGAGCGCGGCGGTCGGATGCGAGAGCTCGCGAAGTACGAATTGTACGATCTCGCCGGCCTGCGGACTGGCCACGACGAAACCCACCATCCGCTCGAGCGCCGCGAAAAGCTGCGCTCGGGCTGCTTCCGGGTCCAGGGGAGCCGTTGCTTGCACGCCGCCCAGCGCCTGGCCGGCAATTCCCTGGATGGTGTCGACGATGAAGTCGGCGGCGGCGGCGCGCAGGCCCTCCTTGCCGCCGAAATGATAGGCGATGGAGCCGATATTGGCCTTGGCCTCGGCCGCGATCTCCCGCGTCGAGGTGCCGTCGAAACCTTGCCGCCCGAACAGCCTGAGCGCCGCGTGGACAAGCGCCGCGCGCGTTTGATCGGCGGTGCCGACCTCGCGCTGTGGCCTTCTTGCGATTGATCGTTTGTTCATGCCGACACTTTAATCAATCGATTGATTAAAGTCAAATTTGGGCTCGACTCGGCTTGCCTTCCTGGCCCTCACAGGCTTTAGTGCCCGGCCATGAGCAAGGAAGTCGAGCGCAAATTCCTGGTCTCCAGTCCCGCCTGGCGCGGTGAGGTCGAGGCGGAAATCCGCATTCGTCAATTCTATGTCGCCGCGCAGCCCGGCCGCACGGTGCGGGTGCGCATCAGCGACGGGCGCTCCGCCAAGCTGACGCTGAAGTTCGGCGACAGGGCGCGCGAGCGCGACGAATTCGAATATTCGATCCCGCTTGCCGAGGCCGAGGAATTGATGGCGTTCGCCGTCGGACGTGTCATCGAGAAGACACGCCACCATGTTAGACACCGCGGCTATCTCTATGAAGTCGATGTTTTCGGCGGCAAGCTCGCGGGGCTGGTGATCGCGGAGCTGGAGACGCCGGAGGACGTATCTGACGAAATGCTGCCCGACTGGCTCGGTCGCGAGGTCACCGGCGAGTCGAGGTTTTACAACGCGTCGCTGGCCCTCGGGGGGATTCCGGAGATCGCCGCATGAGCTTCCGCATCGATCCGCGCTTGCCTCTGACCGGCGAGGTCAGGCGCATATTGGCCGACGAGATCGGCAAGGCAGTCGCTCATCTCGAGATGGCGCGCGAGAAACCGGAGCAGGGACTGCACAAATGTCGCAAACGGCTGAAAAGCGTGCGCGCCTTGCTACGCCTGGTTCGTTCCGGGGACGAACCGTTCTGCCAGACCGAGAATGAATGTTATAAGCAGGTGTCGGCGCTGCTGGCCGGCCCGCGCGAGGCGACCGCCTTGATCGAGACCGTCGACCGCTTGGCCGATGCCTTTCCGGAACAATCGGCAGGCGGCGGTCTCGACCCCGTGCGCGAGCGGCTGGTGCTGCGCCAGCACGAGCTCCACGCCGGTCCGAGCCTCGACGCGGCCATCAATGCGGCGATCGCCGCATGCCGGGGAGGCTTGGAACGCATCGACAGGCTGGCCTTGCCCGATCAGCCCGAGCAGGCGGCCGACATATTGGCCGACGGCGCCCGCGCCACCTTGCGGCGAGCGAAGAAGGCGCTGGACAAGGCGGAATCACGCGGCGCAGCCGACGATTTTCACGACCTGCGCAAGGCGGCAAAGACCCACGCCATGCATCTGTCGCTGCTCGGCCGCCTGTGGCCGACGCCGATCAAGGCGCGCCGCAAGGCGGTCGACAGGCTCGGCGAGCAGCTCGGCGAATTGCACGACGTCTTCGTCATCTGCGCCCTGCTCGACGCCGAAGGCGAGCCGCTCGGCCCCGCCGACGAGACGAAGCTTCTGCGCAAGCTGCTGAAACGTGCCGAAAAGAGCCTGGCCAAGGCCTGCCTTGCGGATGCCGCCGAGCTGTTCGGCGACAGCCCCAAGCGCTCGGCCAGGAGATTGGCCCGCAAGGCGCGCGATGATCTCGCCGGACCGCAGGAAGAAGCAAAGGCGGCTTAGCGCGGCGTGTCTCCTTCTCCCCTTGTGGGAGAAGGTGGATCGGCGCGGAGCGCCGAGACGGATGAGGGGTGGTCCAGCTTGGCCAACACGCTCGTTAGTCGCTGATGTCTCATTCCCTGGAACACCCCTCATCCGTCGCCTTCGGCGACACCTTCTCCCACAAGGGGAGAAGGAGAAGGCGCTACGCCGGCAGCGCTCGTTTCTCCTTCGCCGCCCTGGCGCCCGCATCCCTCGGATGCGGCCCGATCGGCATGATCGCCGGAAACGGCGTCGCGCCGAAGGCGAAGGTCCATTTGTAGCCGGTGAGCTGGTCTTCGGGCGTGGTGTGCTGGTCGTGGTGAGCGAGCAGCCTGGCGCGTTCGGCGAGCTCCTCGGCCTCGCGGCGCAGCATTTCCGCCGTTTGCGGCCGCATGCGCCTGGAAAAGCTGATGAAGGTCGCGGCCTGCTCCATATGGCCGATCGCCCAGCCGATGAAGTTCTTGTTGGTCATCTCGAAATGCGGCTTCAGCGGCCCCTCGAAATCCCACTGGATCGGCGCGTCGACCAGTAGCCTTGCCGACAGGCCGCGCCCCAGCGCCACCAACCCGAGCTCCTCGAGGTCGCGCAGGTAGAGGAACATCGAGGCTTCGCTCAGGCCTTGCGAGCGCATGATGCCTTCGGGCGTGAACTTCTCCGACAGCATGACGAAGACGAAGAGCAGGGCCGGCCGCGCCGCCAGCCGGCGCTCGATCTCCGGCGCGATGCGGTTGGCCGGACCCGGCCCGCGGTTCATCGCGCCGAGCACGTTCTCCAGCTCGACATCCGCCGCGGCGCAGATCTCCATCAGCCGGTCGAGCTTGCAGTTCTTCTCATGGAAGATGCGCTTCACCGTCGGCTCGGAAACGCCCATGCGCTCGGCCAGCGTCCGATAGGTCAGGCCCTTGGCCTTCAACGTCCGTTTCAGCGCCTCGAAGATCGGACCGTTCATGGAATGCACCTCGTTCGCGCGAATTCGTATTGAACTGCGATACTAGTCCCGTTCCGGCTTCCCGGAAAGTATCGAGAAGCATAGCTCTCCGCCATCATCACAGGAGAGCATCCATGAAATATCTCATTGCTTCGGCCGCCTTCGCCGCTGTCTCCGTCATATCTGCCGCGCAGGCCGGCGAGCTCTGGCGCGCCACCGGCTTCGAGCAGCCGGAATCCGCGCTTGTCGATGCCGCCCACAACCGCATCGTCGTCTCCAACATCGTCGGCAATCCCGGCGCGGTGGACGGCAATGGCTACCTGTCGCTCTTGTCGATGGACGGCAAGGTCATCTCTCGCCGCTGGGTGGACGGCATGGACGCGCCCAAGGGCATGGCGATCGCCGACGGCAGGCTCTACGCCGCCGATATCACCAAGGTGCGCGTCGTCGATCTCGCCAGCGGCAGACTGGTCGAGACCATCGATGTGCCTGGCGCCGTTTTTCTCAACGACATGACCGCCGACAGTGCCGGCAAGGTCTATGTCAGCGACATGCTGGCCGACACGATCTACCGCATCGACGGCGACAGGCCGGAACTGTTCGTCAAGGATGCGCTGCTCGCTTCGCCGAACGGCGTGTTCGCCAATGGCGGCAGGTTGATCGTCGCGTCCTGGGGCAAAGGCATCGACAAGACCGATTTCAGCACCGCCGAGCCCGGCGGCCTGCTGTCCGTCGACCTTGCCACAAAGAAGGTCACGCCGCTGCCCGCCGCCCAAAAATTCGCCGATCTCGACGGCGTCATCGCCATTGGCGACACCATGTACGCCACCGCCTACATGACCGGCACGCTCTACAGCTACAAGCCCGGTGGCGTGCCGACAGTGGTTGCGACCTTCAAGCCGGGCAGCGCCGATATCGGTACGGACGGCAAGGCGACCATCTATGTGCCGCTGATGGGCGAGGGCGAGGTCGTGGCGCTGTCACTGGATTGAGCATGTCGCGGCGGAGAAGCATTGCGGACAGCGTTTCGCATCTCGGCACTGCAGCGGAGGCGAATTTTTCACCTCGCCAATCGCGATTGGACCGCAATGTCGGTGGCGGCTGCCATCTGGTTTCGCCGGCCGCTCCGGACTATTCGGCGGCAATCCGTCATGTGAGCGAAGCCGTGAAGACATCCAGCCTGAACGGCGCCGTTTCCCCGACGATCCCGGTGCTCGTCTGCGCGCTGGCGATCTTCCTGCTGTCGGGCATGGATGCGGCGATGAAGTCGCTGGTCATCGCGGTCGGCGTCTACAATACGGTGCTATGGCGCAGCATGGTCGCGACCGTGGTCGCGGGCGCGGCCTGGTCGACGGGGCCACGCTCGAAACCGACCCTCCCGGTGCTCGGTCTGCATGCGTTGCGTGCCGTCATTGTCGGCATCGTCCTAGTCTCGTTCTTCTGGGGTCTCGCCAGGCTGCCGCTCGCCGAGGCCATAGGCCTGAGCTTCGTCGCGCCATTGTTTGCACTTTTCCTCGCCGCATTGCTACTGGGCGAGCGCATAAGGCGGCAGGCGGTGTGGGCGTCGCTCGCCGGCATCGCGGGCGTCTTGATCATACTGGCTGGCCAGTTCGGGCAGGCAGGCCATTCCCAGGATGCGCTTTGGGGCACGGTCGCCGTGCTCGTATCGACGGTCTTCTACGGCTACAATCTGATCCTCGCCCGACGACAGGCACTTCTGGCCAAGCCGGTCGAGATCATGCTGTTCCAGAATATCTTCGTCGGGATCATCCTTGGTTGCGCAGCGCCCTGGCTTGCCGTCGCTCTGCCGAGAGAACTTTGGCTCCCCTTGGCAGGCGTTGCGATGCTGTCGCTTGCCGGCCAGTTCCTGATGAGTTGGTCCTACGCCCGCGCCGAAGCGCAATATCTCATCCCGACAGAATACTCGGCCTTCATCTGGGCGATCGCGCTCGGCTGGTTCTTCTTCGGCGAGAAGGTGGCCTGGACCACGCTGGCGGGCGCATGTCTCATCGTCGCCGGCTGCCTGATCGCCGCACGGGCCAGCCCCAAGCTTGCCGAGCCGATCGAAGCGACCGTTTGAGCAGGGCGCCTACGCCGTCTCCGCTTTTCCGCCCAGCTGCGCCCGCGCGTCACGGATCGAGGCTGCATAGGTCACCAGCGGCCGCTTGACGCCATGGCTTATCAGGGTGCGCCTGACTTGCGACGAGGCGCCCGCGATGATGAAGCGTCCTCCGGCGCGCCTTGCGTTGTTCGCCGTGCTTTCGATGACGTTTGCCGCGGTCGAATCGAGGAAGGGCACAGCCGAGCAATCGAGGATGAAGTTCCTGTGCTGGTCGGCGATACGGTCCAGCACGGTCGCGATCGTTGCCGCAGCGCCGAAGAAGAACGCCCCCGATATGCGATAGATGACGGTATCCGGATCGGTGGCGGCGGCGAGGTCATAGGCAACGCGCCCGCCATTTGCGGCGTCGGCGCGGTCCTCCGTCACCGGCGGGACATGTGCCTCCACCTCGACCGAACGCGCCATCCGCCCGATGAACAGCAGAGCGCCCAGCGCAAAGCCGACCACGATGCCGGTGGTGAGGTCGCGGAAGATGACAAGTCCGAAGGTGACCAGAAGCACCAGGGCGTCGCCCCAGGACGATCGGATCAGCGCCAGGAAGGCGGGCTTCTCCACCATGTTCCAGGCCACCGTGGCCAGCACCCCGGCAAGCGCCGCCAGCGGGATGTAGCTGGCAAGCGGCGCAGCCACCAGCATGAACAGCAGCAGGAAGGCGGAATGGAATATTCCCGACAACGGTCCATGCGCGCCCGCGCGGATGTTGGTCGCCGTGCGCGCGATCAGTCCAGTCACGCAGATCCCGCCGAACAGCGCCGAGCCGATATTGGCGATGCCCTGTGCCACCAGTTCGCAGTTGGAGCGGTGCCGTCGTCCGGTCATACCGTCCGCGACCACGGCGGAAAGCAGCGATTCGATTGCTCCGAGCAGAGCGAAGGAAATTGCGTCGGGCACCACGGAGACGAGCTTCTGCGCATCCAGCGCCGGAAGAGCCGGATCCGGTAACATCCGCGGAATGCCGCCGAATTGCGTTCCGATCGTCTCTACGGGAAGACCGAGAAGCGTCGTCGCCAGCGAGGCCGCAGTCACCGCGATCAGGAGGCCCGGCCACGAAGGGCGCCAGCGCTTCATGGCCACGATGATCCCTATCGTCAGCGCGGCGAGCGCAATGGCCGCCGGATTTGCCGTCCGGGCCGCCTTGCCGAGCGCGATAAGCCGCGGCAGCAGGTCGCCCGGCTCCTTGCCCGGCAGCGTCAGGCCGAACAGGTCGTGCAACTGGCTGGACAGGATGATGACGGCGATGCCGGCTGTGAAGCCGACCGTTACCGGATAGGGAATGAACTTCACATAGGCGCCGAGCCTGAGATAGCCGGCCGCGAGCAGGAAGACGCCGGCCATGAGCATTGCCAGGATCAGCCCGTCGACACCGTGCCGGTCGACCGTCGAGGCCACGACCACGATGAAGGCGCCAGCGGGCCCGCCGATCTGGAAACGGCTGCCGCCAAGCGCGCCGACTATGAAACCGCCGATGATCGCCGTAAACAGTCCGCGCTCGGGCTCCACATGCGAGGCGATCGCGATCGCCATCGACAGCGGCAACGCCACGATGGCGACCGTCAGGCCGGCGATCACATCGGCCCTCAGCTGCTTGAGGTGGTAGCCCTCGCGCAGCACCGTCACCAGCTTTGGTGTAAATAGCTCGGCAAAGGTCGGCCGTGCTTGGTGGTGAATTGCCCGCCCCGCCTGATCCATGAACTGCTCCCGCTCCACAGGGCGGCGGGATCGTCGGCTGGATGTCGGCGGTCGCCGTCGCGATAAACCGTTACGACGCCGCATCGCTGCCCGAAAACCGGTAACGGTTCCCGAGGCGAATGCGGTTGCGGCTCAGCCCTGCGGGTTCTGCGCCACGGTGGCCTTGAGGCGCACGCCCCTGCCGCCGCGTTCGCTGGTCTGGTTCTCGCCGATCAATTCCACCCCGACCTCATCGAGGGCATGGATGACCTTCATCAGCGTGTCGACGACGCCTCGCACGACGCCCTCGCTCGCTTCCATACGCTGTATCGTCGGAAGCGAAACGCCGGCGCGCTCGGCAAGCGTTCGCTGGTCGATACCGGCCAACGCCCTTGCGGCGCGCATCTGCGCAGCAGTGATCATCGGCCAGAACCTTTGTCTGAGTCTGCGATATCAATGGATAATACAAGGATAATGATGTTTCAAGCGTCATTTAATGTAGATGAGACATCGGTTATTCGCTATCCTTAACGACCTTGCGTCGCTGCAGCAGCCGCGCCGCAAGCCAGCACAGCATGGCCCAGGCAAAACCTGCGCACCAGCCGGCAAGCACATCGGACGGCCAATGCACGCCGAGATAGACGCGGCTGGCGCCGACCAGCACGGTGGTGAGCACGGCGAGGCAAAGCACGAAGACCTTGGTCGTCCGGTCCGGCAGGAAGCGGGCCGCCAGCGAGCCAAGCGTCAGATAGGTCACGGCCGACAGCATGGCATGCCCGCTGGGGAATGAGAGCGAGGTCTCGGTGACGAGATGCGAGACGAGATCGGGCCGCGGCCGGTCGACCTCGAGCTTGAGCAGGCTGGAGAGCGCTTGCCCGCCGGCGACGGCCGCGAACATGAACAGGGCTGTCGAGGGTCTGCGGATCAGGAGCAGATAGAGGATGGTCGCCGTCGTGATCAGCACCAGCACAGCGGTGCTGCCCAGCGCGGTGATGTCGCGCACCGCGCCCTCCAGCCAAAGCGGGCCGATCGGGCTGTCCGGCTGGCCGGCGCGGCGGAAGGCGAGCAGGATCTCCGTATCGAAGGTATGCGGCGTCGTGGCGCGCGCCACCTCCATGAGTTCCACCAGGCCCCATAGCCCGCCGGCAATCACCAGCCCGGCCAGCAGCACCGGGAATTCCAACTTGTTGAGGAGCGCGTTGGCGGTCGATTTCATTCGGGCCCTCGGGTCCAGCTACAGCCGCTGGATATAGGGCCCGAGCGTGATCAGCGCGACCGCGGCGATCGCCAGCACCATGCCGATCGCCTGCAAGGCATTGAGCCGTTCGCCGAAGAAGGCGATCGCCACGACATTGACCGCGACAAGCTGGATCACCGCCGACAGGCTGAACGATACCGACATGCCGAACTCGCGCACCAGTCTCAGCATGATCAGATTGCCGGCCGAGTAGAGCGCCAGCGTCAAAAGGAGCTTGGCCAAGCTCGGCGCCATCCCCCATTGCTTGGCCGCCGTCGCCGCCAGCAGGAATATCACGGTCGAAATGCCGAGCTGCGCCAGTCCCCAGAAACTCACCTTGCCGTCCCTTTTTTGAAGCGCCGTCGCCACGCCGGCCAGCCCTTGTTTCCGAAGCGGGCGATGCCGTCAAGCTGACCGCAGCGAAGCGCGGGCGCTCAAGGGACTGAAGCCGGGTGTCGCAAAAGCCGCCGCGAGCCGGCAAACAACTATTGCGGTTCTATCACGGCAGTGTCACGAAAATGTGATCGGCGCGCTTTAGGGGTCGAAAGGTCAAAATCCCCAGCCACTCAGAAGCCAGAGGACAAACTCATGACCGTGACCCCTGAGACCCGTTTCCGGACCAGCCAGCTCGAGGAAAATGACGGCCCGCCGGTCAACCCGACCGACAACAGCACCATGGGCGAGATCATCGCCGCGCGTTTCTCGCGCCGCGGCTTTCTCATGGGTTCGCTGGCCGTGTCGGCCATCGCCGCCACCGTCAGCCCGCTGGCGCTGATTGCGGCCGACGAGGCGCGCGCCGCTGAGGCTTCGGCCTTCAAGTTCGACGAGCTCGAAGCCGGCATCGACGACAAGCACCATGTCGCGCCCGGCTATGACGCCGACGTGCTGTTGCGCTGGGGCGATCCGCTGTTTGCCGATTCCCCCGACTTCGATCCGCTGAAGCAGTCGGCCGAAGCCCAGGCAAGACAGTTCGGCTACAACAACGACTATGTCGGCTATATTCCGATCGACGGCTCGGCCGAGCACGGCCTTCTGGTCGTCAACCACGAATACACCAATCCGCATCTGATGTTCCCCGGCATCGTCTCGGTCGTCGAGAAGGACGGCAAGAAGAAGGCCGAGGTGGCGCCGCTCTCGAAGGAGCAGGTCGATGTCGAGATGGCCGCGCATGGCGGCACCATCGTCGAGATCCGCAAGCAGGACGGGAAGTGGCAGGTGGTGCGCGACGGCAAGCTCAACCGCCGCATCATGTCGACCACCGAGATGGCGCTGTCCGGCCCGGTCGCCGGCCATGACCGCGTCAAGACCAATGCCGATCCGTCCGGCACCAAGGTCTTCGGCACGCTCAACAACTGCGCCGGCGGCGTCACGCCCTGGGGCACCTATGTGATGGCCGAGGAGAACATCCACGGCTATTTCTCGGGCGAATTGCCGGAAGGCCACAGGGAAGCCGCTAATTACAAGCGCCTCGGCATTCCGGAAGGCGCTTATGAGTGGGGCGCGCATTACGATCGCTTCAATCTTGCCAAGGAGCCGAACGAGCCCAATCGCTTCGGCTGGATCGTCGAGGTCGACGTCAACGATCCGAACTCGACCCCGAAGAAGCGCACCGCCATGGGGCGCTTCAAGCATGAGGGCGCCGAATCGATCGTCGCCAAGGACGGCCGCGTCGTCTTCTATCTCGGCGACGACGAGCGCTTCGACTATGTCTACAAATTCGTCACCAAGGGCATTTTCAACCCGAACGACCGCGCCGCCAACTTGGACCTGCTCGATGACGGCACGTTGCATGTGGCCAAATTCGCCGAGGACGGCTCGGTCGAATGGATGCCGATCGTGTTCGGTCAAGGCCCGCTGACGGCGGAGAACGGTTTTGCTTCCCAGGCCGACGTTCTCATCGAGACGCGCCGCGCCGCCGACCTGCTCGGCGCCACCAAGATGGACCGGCCGGAGGACATCCAGCCCAACGCCGGCAACGGCAAGGTCTATGTCATGCTGACCAACAATTCCAAGCGCAAGGCCGAGCAGGTCGACGCCGCCAATCCGCGCGCCGAGAACGCTTTCGGCCACATCATCGAGATCGTCGAGGATGGCGGCGACTTCGCCGCCCCCAAGGGCAAATGGGAAGTGCTGTTGAAATGCGGCGATCCGTCCGTTGCCGATGTCGGCGCCACTTTCTCGACCGCGACCACCGCCCATGGCTGGTTCGGCATGCCGGACAATTGCGCCGTCGATTCCTCCGGGCGCCTGTGGGTCGCCACCGACGGCCAGGGCCCGAAGGCCACCGGCCGCACCGACGGTCTCTGGGCGGTCGATACCGAGGGTGCCGCGCGGGCAACGTCGAAACTGTTCTTCCGCGTGCCGATCGGCGCCGAAATGTGCGGCCCGCTATTCGCGCCGGATGACCAGACAGCTTTCGTCGCCGTTCAGCATCCAGGCGACGGCGGCGAGGACTGGGAAGGATTCGGCCGCCCGTCCTACTACGAGGATCCGTCGACCCGCTGGCCGGACTTCAAGCCGGACATTCCGGTGCGGCCGTCGGTCGTTGCGATCACGAAACAGGGCGGCGGCAAGATCGCGGTGTGACCTCTTGTAGCTGAGACGTCGAGAGGGAGGATTTCGATCAAATCCTCCCTTTCGTCACTCCGCGCGTTGGACCATGGCCATGTTCATCTTGCTTCTCAAGCGGAAGCCGATGGACTCGTAAAGCCTGATCGCCGCAGCGTTGCTCTCATAGGCGTGCAGGTATGGAACCTCGCCGCGTGCCGCGATCCGGCCGGCGACGAACACCGACAGCAGGCGGGCAAGGCCGCCGCCGCGGAAATCCGGATGCGTGCACACGCCGCTGAGTTCCGAGTATCCGGGCTGCTTCATGCGCTCGCCGGCCATTGCCGCCAGCCTGCCGTCGATCCTGATGCCCCAGAAATCGCCGAGGCTCAGTGCCTCCAGCGTGAAGGGGCCGGGCTTGGTGAGCGAGGCGAGCGCCAGCATTTCCGCCGCATCGTCCTTGGTCAGCTGCCGGATACGCCCGTCTGATGCAGTCGGCATCGGCGCTTCGGCGATCATCTGCACCAGCGGCGCTGCCGATATCGCGGAAATTTCCGGCGGCAGGGCGATCTCATCCGCCTGGACCAGGATGGCTGTTTCGCCCGGCGGGAGAAGCCCGGCCAGCGCCCGCAAGCTGTCCGCATCGTTGGCGGCAGTGGCAGCGAAGGGCACGATCGACGGACGATATCGCCTGGCAAGGTCGCCGCCTTCGGCGAAGGTCTGGTGCCGCGTTGCAAGCGCGCTCCAGATGGGGCGGTCGAGAACATGTTTCACGGCGCGGCCACCTTGGCGTTCTCGGCGCGGCGATGGAGCGGCGTTGCGGCCAGACGATCCTCGATTGCCGCAAGTTGGCCGAGCAGCGGCCCGGAAAGATCGGCGCACACATCCGCCACGGCATTCTCGATTCTGGGCCAGATCTCCCGCTTCGCCTGGTCGACCAGCCGCCGGCCGTTGCGGCTCAGCGAAACGATCCTGCGCCGCTGGTCGTCTTGCGAAGGGTTGACCTCGACCAGCCCCAATTCGGCAAGCAGCGCCACACTGCGCGTCACGCCGGGCTGGGCGATGCCCAAGGATTGGGCCAGTTCGCCGACCGGCAACGGGCCCAGCCTGTCGAGCGCGGCGAGCAGCGGGTACTGGCTCGACTGGATGCGCATGTCCAGGCGGTCGAGCACGCGCTGCGTGTCGGCCTGCAACTGCTCACCTATACGCTTCATCCGGCTGCCGAGGCACAGAAAGCCGAGGGATCGGAGAACGTCTTCCATAGCAGCCTCGTCGCATATCGATAATTTGATATATAACAATGTATGGAAAATATCAAGCCGATCTTTCGCATGTCCGTTGCGGCAGCCGATGAGCGACAGCACCGCCTTCGGACGTTTGCCCTTCATTCGCGGTCAATTGCATCCTATATCGCGTTGACGCACGCGGCCCGCAGCGGTCGCCAGCGATTCGCGACCTGAGGGCGGCAGGTCATCCATTCTTGGCACGCGGAGCTCATGGCGCCCCTGCGCATCTATTTCGACAGGCTTCTCGATGCCGTGGCACCCAAGGTCCCGCGACGCGACCTGACGGACGACGAACGCTTGGCGCTGGTGCGCCGTTACGGCGATTTCTCGCTCGCCTATTCGACGGCGGCGCAGCAGAAACTGTCCTATTTCAGCGATGGCGACGGCTACATCGCCTTCGGCACCAAGATGAGCCGTCATTTCGCGCTTGGCGATCCGGTGGCGGACCCGGCCGACCGTCCGGCCTATATCAAGCGCTTCGTCGAGGCCGCAGGCAGCCCCTGGTTCGTCCAGGTCGGCGCCGACACGGCCAAGGTGCTCGCCGGCCTCGGCTACCAGGTCAATCGCCTCGGCATCGACACCAGGCTGCCGCTGCCTGCGCATGATTTTTCCGGCAAGCGCAACGAGACCGTGCGCTATTCCGAGCGCTGGCTGACGAAGAAGGGTTTTACCCTCGCCGAGGACAAGGGCGACGGGCTGCAGGACGAGATCAAGCAGCTTTCCGCCGACTGGCGCAAGGAGCGCATCATCAAGCGCTGGGAAATGGGGTTCCTCAACCGCCGTTTTTCCGAAGAGATCGGCGCCGACATGCGGCGCTTCCTCCTGCACGGACCTGAAGGCCGGCTTCTAGCCATCCTCGATTTCGACCCGTTGTTTCGCGACGGCAAGGTCATCGGCTACACCACCTCCTTCAAGCGCAAACAGGTCGATGCGACGCCACATGCCGAGATCGGCCTGACCAAATTCGCCGTCGACCGCTTTCGCGATGAGGGCGTCTCACAGGTGACGCTCGGCCTCTCGCCGCTGCTCGACATCGAGCCGAGCGGCTTCGCCGAATCGAGCTTCTGGCGCGGCACCTTCCAGCGCGCCTACAACTCGCCCTGGGTCAACCGCTCGCGCTTCAACCTGCAGGGCCAGGCGGCCTTCAAGCGCCGCTTCCATGGTATCGAGGAGCCGACCTATATCGCGTTCCGCAAAGGGACTTTCGTGGAAATGCTGGGCCTGCTGCGGCTTATCAAGGCGGTTTAGAGCAGGCTCTTTCCTCGCCCCGCTTGGTCTACGCTATGCACATATCTTCTGTGAGTGACTGGTGAGGCCGAAACTTGATTGCCACGTGGTTCCCCCAATCCGTCGCTGCTTCGCAGCGCCACCTTTCCCCCCTCCGGAGGGAAAGGAAGGGAGCCTTGCTGGACGAGCGTTGAAAGCTTGGCGCCTTTCCTCTACCCCGTCGATCGGGGGAGAGGTGGCTCGGCGAAGCCGAGACGGAGTGGGGGTCGACCCGCGCTACATTGGACAATGCATGCGCCAAGCTGCGATGCAGCTATCGCCAAAGACCAGTCGCTTGGAAATGTGCGCCACTTCGTGGGGCAAGGAACAAGTTCCGTCAGTTCCTCAACCGGTATCCCGTCTTGAATATCCACGCGACGATCGCGATGCAGATGGCCAGGAACATCACCGTCATGCCGAGGCTGACGCCGACCGAGACGTCGGCCTTGCCGTAAAAACTCCAGCGGAACCCGCTGATCAGGTAGACGACCGGGTTGAACAGCGTGATCGTCTTCCAGATGCCGGGCAGCATGTGGATCGAATAGAAGCTGCCGCCGAGGAAGGTGAGCGGCGTGACGATCAAGAGCGGCACCAGCTGCAGCTGCTCGAAGGTCTTTGCCCAGATGCCGATGATGAAGCCGAACAGGCTGAAGGTCACCGCCGTCAGCACCAGGAAGGCAACCATCCAGAAGGGATGCTCGATCCTGAGCGGCACGAACAGCGCCGCGGTGGCCAGGATGATCAGGCCGAGCATGACGGACTTGGTCGCGGCACCCCCGACATAGGCGATGATGATTTCCAGGTAGGAGACCGGCGCCGACAGGAGCTCATAGATCGAGCCGACGAATTTCGGGAAATAGATGGCGAAGGAGGCGTTGGAGATCGACTGCGTCAACAGCGACAGCATCATCAGCCCCGGCACGATGAAGGCGCCATAGGCGATGCCGTCGATCTCGGTGATGCGTGAGCCGATGGCCGAGCCGAAGACGACGAAATAGAGCGATGTCGAGATGACCGGCGAGATGATGCTCTGCAGCACCGTGCGGAAGGCGCGCGCCATCTCCACCCGGTAGATCGCCCATACCGCACGCAGGTTCATGGCTCTTGCCTCAGAAGATTGACGAAGATCTCTTCGAGCGAGCTGTTCTTGGTGTCGAGGTCGCGGAACTGGACGCCGGCCGCCTCGAGGTCGCGGATCAGCGAAGCGACGCCCGGACGGTCGCTCTGGTTGTCATAGGTGTAGGTGAGCTGATTGCCGTCGTCCGACAGCTCCAATGAATAGTGCGACAGGCCGTCCGGAACGGCGGCAAGCGGCGCGCGCAGCTCCAGATTCATCTGCTTGCGGCCGAGCTTGCGCATCAGCTCGGCCTTGCCCTCGACCAGGATGATCTCGCCCTTGTTGATGACGCCGACGCGGTCGGCCATCGCCTCGGCCTCTTCGATGTAATGCGTGGTGAGGATGATGGTGACGCCGTCCTCGCGCAGGCGCCGCACCATCGCCCACATGTCCTGGCGCAATTCGACATCGACACCGGCCGTCGGCTCGTCGAGGAACAGCACGCGCGGCTCGTGCGACAGCGCCTTGGCGATCATCAGCCGGCGCTTCATGCCGCCGGACAGCGTGATCGCTTTGGAATCCTTCTTGTCCCACAGCGAGAGGTCGCGCAGCACTTTCTCGACGAAGGCTGCGTTGGGCGCCTTGCCGAACAGGCCGCGGCTGTAGTTCACCGTCGCCCAGACCGTCTCGAAGGCGTCGATGGTGAGCTCCTGCGGCACCAGCCCGATCAGGCTGCGCGCAGCGCGGTAGTCGCGACCGATGTCGTGGCCGTCCACCGTAACAGTGCCCGACGAGCGGTTGACGATGCCGCAGACGATCGAGATCAGCGTCGTCTTGCCGGCGCCGTTCGGCCCCAGCAGCGCGAAGATCTCGCCGCGCTCGATGTCGAGATTGATTTCCTTCAGCGCCTTGAAGCCGGTGGCATAGGTTTTCGTGACACCGGAGATCGAGATGATGGATGACATGCTGAAATACGGCCGGCTGGAAAAGGTGATCTCATATAGGTCGGATGCCGCCGGGTGCAACTGTCAATCGCCGCTGCTGCTGACAGTTCTGGACAGGGAACGCCCAATTGGCGGCCCTTGCCAGACCAGGTATACCGGCCGCGGCGACTGGAGCGCCGCCGCCCACGACAGATTCTTTCTCCCCGGTTACGCCACGGCATGCACACAAGCGGCAGGTCTTTGGCGATAGCGTGCATGGCAGCTTGGCGCATGCATTGTCTTATGCAGCGCTGGTCGACCCCCACTCCGTCTCGGCTTCGCCGAGCCACCTCTCCCCCGATCGACGGGGTAGAGGAAAGGCGC
>NZ_JAIUHT010000021.1:0-92487 GCF_020165255.1 Mesorhizobium sp. CA12 | reverse complement strand
GTGGCTTTGTGGCGTTCGGCAACGGCGTTGGCACGGCGACGGTCGACGGCGCTGGCTCGACCTGGACCAACACCGGCAACCTTGATGTCGGCGAATTCGGCACGGGCACGCTGACGATTTCGAACGGCGGTGCGGTTTCGGTCGGCGGCATCGTGACCATTGCCAGCCAGGCAGGCTCAATCGGCACGCTCAATTTCGGTGGCGTAGCCGGAGCGGCGGCATCGGCGACCGGCATACTCAATGCTGCGGCTGTCCAGTTCGGCGCAGGCACCGGTGCGATCAACTTCAACCACACCGACACGAACTACACCTTCGCGTCGGCGATCGGCGGTGCCGGCACGATCAACCAGGTCGCCGGCAACACGAATCTCACCGCCGATTCTAGCGCCTTCACCGGCGCGACCAATGTGAGCGGCGGGCGGCTGGCCGTGAACGGTTCGCTGGCAGATTCGCTGGTGACGATCTCGGGCGGCATACTTGGCGGCAACGGCACGGTGGGCGGCATCGCGGCGCACTCGGGAGGCATCATCGCGCCGGGCAATTCGATCGGCACGCTCAGTGTCGCGGGCAATATCGACCAGGCGGCTGGTTCGATCTACCAGGTCGAACTGACTTCGACCGGCCAGTCCGATCTTATCCACGCGACCGGCATGGCGACGATCGCCGCCGGATCGGTCCTCGACGTGGTCAAGACGGATGCCGCGCCTTACGTAGCGGGCACGCATTACACGCTGTTGCAAGCCGATGGTGGCGTCGCCGGAAACTACTCGCTCACCGGCGATATCGGCACGGCTTTCCTCGGCCTCGTCGACAGCTATGACGCCAAGCACGTCTATCTCGATGTGGTCCAAAAGACCTTCGCTCAGGTTGGCCTGACGCCGAATCAGATCGCCACCGGCGGTGGTGCCGAAAGCCTGGGGGCTGGCAATCCGCTCCACGACGCGATCGTCGTGTTGCCGACAGCCGGAATTGCTCAGGACGCCTTTGACCAGCTCTCGGGCGAGATCCATGCCTCGGCCAAGGGGATGTTGCTGGAGGACAGCCGCTTCATCCGCGACGCCGCCACCAAGCGGATCAGCGCCGCGTTTGGCGATGCCGACGCAGCCGCGTTGCCGGTCATGGCCTATGGCGAGGGCGGGCCGGAAATGGTCGCGGCCGACACCGATCGCGTCGCCGTCTGGGGCCAAGCTTTCGGCTCGTGGGGGCATGTCGGCAGCGACGGCAATGCCGCCGCCTTCGATCGTTCGACCGGGGGGCTGCTGGCGGGTGCGGACGGACTGGTGGGCGACTGGCGCGTCGGCCTCCTCGGCGGCTACAGCCATTCCTCCGTCAACGCCGATGCTCGCCGTTCCAGCGGCGCCGGCGACAATTATCATCTCGGGCTCTATGGCGGCACCAACTGGGGCGCCATCGCGTTCCGCACCGGCGTCGCCTACAGCTGGAACAGCATCTCGACAAAGCGCGCGGTTGCCTTCAATGGCTTCGCCGATCAACTGTCGGCCGACTACGACGCCGGCACGGCACAGGTGTTCGGCGAACTCGCTTACAAGGCCGATGCCGGGCGCTTCAAGTTCGAGCCCTTCGCCAATCTCGCCTATGTCAGCGTGCACACCGACGGCTTCACCGAGAAAGGTGGCGGTGCAGCCCTGACCAGCGCAAGTTCAACCACCAACGCGACCTTCACCACGCTCGGGCTACGCACCTCGACCGGCCTGACGCTGGGCAACATCGAGGCGACCGCGCGTGGCACGCTCGGCTGGCGCCATGCCTTCGGCGATGTCACGCCGACTTCGACTTTCGCCTTCGCCGGCGGCGATGCCTTTACCATCGCCGGCGTACCTGTCGCCAGGGACAGCGTGGTGATCGAGGCCGGTTTCGACCTGCCGATCTCGGCCAATGCCACGCTCGGCCTGTCCTACACCGGTCAGTTCGGCTCCCATAACGCCGACAACGGCGCCAAGGCCAACCTCGACGTCCAGTTCTGATGGCGAGAGGTGAGAAGGATCGGGAGTAGCATGAGAACGCTCGGCCGACGGAGCCCGGCCGAATATGGCAAGGGCTCGGGCGGCGAGGCGGATTGAAGCTCCCACATCTTCCTGTCAGGGAAGTCGGCTTCAGGGAGACCGAGAGATTCATCGCTTTCGCCCACTCCAGCGTCGGCTCTTCCTACCAATCCAAGCCGAACACCAGCTTGCCGAAATGCAGGCCGCCGGCGGCCATGTAGGTGTAGGCTTCGGTCGCCTCGTTTTGTGAAAACACCTTGTCGACGACCGGCTCGATCCGGGCGGCGCCGATGGCACGGGCGGCGTCGCGCAGGTCCGAGACCGATCCGGTGTTGTTGCCCACCACCTTCAGCGCCTTGATGATGATCGGCAGCAGATTGACCGTGGCCTCGGCGCCGGTGACGAAGCCGATGGTGAACAGCGTGCCGCCGGGCGCGGTGGCGTTGACGGCGCGCGCGAAGGTGGCGGTGCCGCCGGTCTCGACGACGAGGTCGGCCCCGAGGCCATCGGTCAGTTCCAGCACCTTGCCGTCCCAATCCGGTGTCGCGCGGTAATTGATCAGGTGATCGGCGCCGAGCGCCTTGGCCCGCTCGAGCTTCTCGTCCGAGGACGACGTGATGATGACGGTGGCCCCGGCCGCCTTGGCAAGCTGCAGGGTGAAGATCGAGACGCCGCCCGTGCCGAGCAGCACGACGACGGAGCCCGGCCCGACATCGGCGGCGCGGATGGCGTTCCACGCGGTGGTGCCGGCGATCGGCAAGGTCGAGGCCGACTCGAAGGAGAGATGCGCCGGGACCGGCACGACCGAGTTGGCTGGCAGCGCGACATATTCGGCCAGCGACCCGGGCAACGAGATGCCGCGCATCTGCGTCATCTCGTGGGGACGCGGCCGGCCGCCGATCCAGCGCGGCTTGGCGTGGGCAACAACGCGGTCGCCAGGTTTGAATGTCGTCACGCCCTCGCCCAGCGCGACAATCTCGCCGGCACCGTCGGCAACGGGAACGAGCGGAAACACCGGGCCGGGATAATTGCCGCTCGCAACGGCGACATCGACGAAGTTCAGGCTCGCCGCACGCTGGCGGATCAGCACCTCGCCGCGTTGCGGTTCGGGCGTGGCGATGCTGGCGGCGCGGAAGGCGTCGAGCCGGGGTTGGCTGAGTTCGATGGCTTTCATGGGTTCACTCCGTGCGTGGTCGATGGACGATTGAGCGAACCTATCTGCTGCGCTACTACTCGATAATCGTTGGACTTTGCATTTGAGTATTGCAAATCATGCAGCAATCAGTTGAGCCCTCCGCCCTTGCCGAAATGGCGGCCTTCGCGGCCGTCGCCGAGGCGTGCTCCTTCACCAGGGCGGCAGCGAGAGTCGGGCGCGACGCGACCATCCTGTCGCGCCGTCTCCAATCGCTGGAAGAGCGGCTGGGGGTGCGGCTGCTCCACCGCACCACGCGCAGCGTGTCGCTTACCGAGGCGGGCGCGGAATTCCTGTTGCGCGTACGCGCCATCCTTGCCTCGGTCGACGAGGCCGAGGCGGCTGCATCGGCGCATGCCGCCGGCGGGCCGCGCGGCCTGCTCAAGCTGGCGCTGCCCGGGACCTTCGGGCGCATGTGGATCGGGCCGCTCTTGCCGCAATTCCTGGCGGAGTTCCCCGAGGTCCACATCGAGGCAGAGTTCTCCAACCGCTTCGCCGATCTCGTCGCCGAGAATTTCGACGTCGCCGTACGGCTGGGCAGCCTGGAGGACTCGCGCCTGGTGGCGCGCAAGGTGGCGACGCGCCGCCGGCTGCTCTGCGCCGCGCCCTCCTACCTCGCCAGAAGGGGCAGGCCGGAAACGCCGCAGGCGCTGCTGGAGCACAGCTGCCTGGGCTTCTCCGGCTTCCAGACCTTTCCGGCCTGGGAGATGACCGACCGCGAGGGCCGGCGCGTGCGCATCGAGGTTTCAGGGCCGTTGGTCAGCGACGACGCCGAGGTGCTGGTCGAGGCCGCAGTGCAGGGCGTCGGCCTGATGATGAGCACCGACTGGCTGGTCGGGCGCGAGCTCGCCGACGGCCGACTGGTGCCGATCCTGGAGGACTGGACGCTGGCCGACGAGGGCGCGGTCTATGTCGTCATGCCCTCGGCCAAAGGCCAAGCCGCCAAGACCCGCGCCTTCGCCGACTGGATCGGCAAGCGCTTCGCGCCTGAGCCGCCGTGGCGAAAGTAAGGGCGAGATAGCGGGCATTCGCGCCGGCGGTCGCGAACGCCGCGTTCGCAGGACAAGGTTTCTCGCTCCAGAAGGGGATAGCCAGAAGGGGACAGGCAGTTCCGGCGGCCGCGCCCTACCCTTTTGCCGCCAGCAAATTCGCATCCCGCGCCAGCCGCCAGCGGCCGTCATTCTCCTTGCGCAGCAGCGTCAGCGTATAGCCGGACCGCCGCACCGGCTCGCCGCCGGGCGGTGTCGCGGTCATATCGATGCGGTTGCGGATATAGGCCCAGTCGCCGAGCAGTTTGAGCTCGACGATCTCGCTATCACCGTCGATCTTGGTCTCGCCCATGCCCCTGGAGGCCGCGGCGAAGGCTTCCTTGCCGAAGGGCTCCTTGCCGGGAACCATGAAGACGACATCGTCCGTCATCAGGCCAAGCACGGTCTCCAGATCGCCTTTCCGGCTCGCCGCCATCCAGGTCTCGACCACCTGGCGGATCGCGGTTGCGTCATCGGTCATCGCTTTACCTCCTTGCAATCGTCGGCGGTCGGATTTGTCGTCAATACCTGGTGCAATCGCCGTCGCCGGCAACGCCGCGGACGAACCCGAGCGCTATCGCGCGCGTTTTGCGACGAAGGAGGTCGCCCGGTTGCGCATGGCAGGCCTAAACTTCCGCAATGAAATCGTGACGAGGCCGGGCGGCTCGCAGATCTTGCTGGTCGACTCTTCTGGCAATCTGCTGGAATTGTTCGAGCCGGCCAAGAGCACTTAAGCGAGATCCATTCAGGAGAGATTGGCCGCTCGCCGACTTTCGCTAATCTCTATATGATGCCCGCCACGGTGGAGATCGACTATGAAAAGCGCACTGGCAATCGTCACACTTGCCCTTCTAGCCACCCCTTCCGCCCATGCCGCGCCTTGCGCCTGGTCCGCCCGGATGGAGGAGGACGAAGGCGGCAGGGTGATGACGGCTTCGGTGTGCGGCGGGCCGAAGGGCGATGCGCATCTGATGCTGGCCTGCTTCGATAAGCCGGTGCTGAGCTATGATCTCGGCGCCGCGGGCGGGCAGCTGGAGCCCGGCATCGGCGGATCCTTCACCTTCAAGGCCGGCGGCAAGAGCGTGACCAAAAAGCTCGAGCTCGAGGCGATGTACAATTACTTCACGGCAGACCTGTCCGGCCCTTCCGACCCGTTGCTGGCGCTGCTGCGGGGAAAGGGCGAGGTGACGATCTCGGCCGACAAATACGGCACGGCGAGCTTTCCGCTGAAAGGCTCAGGTGCTGCGATCGGCAAGGTGCTGGCAGAATGCGGCAAGGGTTCGGGCGGCGGGGCTGATTGACTCTGCCGACGAGGGAAGACCGGCAGCGTCAATGCCTCACTTGCCCTGCCCTTTCATGAACTGCCCGAGCAATTCCACCGGCAGCGGGAATACCACCGTGGACGAGCGCTCGCCGGCGATGTCGTGCAGAGCCTCGAAATAGCGCAGCTGCATGGCTTGCGGCTCGGCCGCAAGCATGCGGCCGGCCTCGACCAGCTTCGCCGCCGCCTGCTGCTCGCCGTCGGCGTTGATCACCTTGGCGCGGCGCAGCCGCTCGGCCTCGGCCTGCTTGGCGATGGCGCGGATCATGCTTTCATTCAGGTCGACATGCTTGATCTCGACGTTGGAGACCTTGATGCCCCAGGCATCGGTGCGCTGGTCGAGGATCTCCTGGATGTCGCTGTTGAGCTTGTCGCGTTCGGCCAGCATCTCGTCGAGCTCGTGCTTGCCGAGCACCGAGCGCAGCGTGGTCTGCGCCAGCTGGTTGGTGGCGGCCATGAAATCCTCGACTTGGATGATTGCCCGCTCGGCGTCGACGATGCGGAAATAGAGCACGGCGTTGACCTTGACCGAGACGTTGTCGCGCGAGATGACATCCTGCGGCGGCACGTCCTGCACCACCACGCGCAGGTCGACCCGCACCATCTGCTGGACGAAAGGGACGAGGATGATGAGACCGGGGCCCTTGACCCCGGTGAAGCGGCCGAGCGTGAAGACCACGCCGCGTTCATATTCCCTCAGGATGCGGATGGCCGCCGACAGGAAGATGATCACCAGCAGGGCAATGATGAGATAGGCCACGTAACCGACCATCATTTCACTCCGTTGTTGCTCGCATCGCGACGCCGCACGGTCAGCACGAGGTCGCTGACGTCGGTCACCTCAACGCTGTCGCCGGGTGCGACCGGTTCGTCGGCCCTCGCCCGCCAACGCTCGCCCAAAGCCAGCACATGGCCCTCGCCGCCATGCCAGTCGACGATCTCGACGGGCAGGCCGCGCATCGCCTCGCCGCCGACGCGCGGCGGTTTCCTGCGCGCCGCCCAGACATAGGTTCCGGTGAACAGCGCCAGCCCGAGCGTCAGCACGGCGGCGGGGCCGATGACCGCCCACGACATGGCAAAGCCCGGCCCTTCGATCCTGAGCAGCATGGCCGAGCCGAGCAGGAAAGCGGCGACGCCGCCCAACCCCAGAACCACGGTGGGGTTGAAGGCCTCGATGATCAGGAAGGCGATGCCGAGCAGCATCAGCGCCAGGCCGGTATAGTTGATCGGCAAGAGGTTGAGCGCATAGAGCCCGAGCACCAGGCAGATGGTGCCAATGACGCCGGGCGCCACGGCGCCCGGGCTGGTGAACTCGAAGACGAGGCCATAGACGCCGACCAGCATCAGGATGACGGCGGTGTTCGGGTCGGTGATGACGGAGAGCAGCCGTATGAACCAGCCAGGCTCCAGCGTCTCGACCGGCAGCCCTTTCGTCGCCAGCACTTTCTTGGCGCCGGCGACATCGACGGTGCGCCCGTCGGCAAGCTGCAGCAACTCGGTAGCGTCGCGGGCGACGAAGTCGATGACATGCTCCTGCAGGGCGGCGTTGGCCGACAAGCTCGCTGCCTCGCGCACCGCCTTCTCGCCCCAGTCGCCGTTGCGGCCGCGCATCTCGGCGAGCGAGCGGATGAGCGCGACCGCGTCATTGGTCACCTTGGCCATCATCTCGTCGCCGGGCGGCTCGGCGACGCCCTTTTGGTTCTTGTCCTTGTCGCCGCCCGGCAGCGACGGCAGCCCGCCTATCTCGACCGGCGTCGCCGCGCCCAGATTGGTGCCCGGCGCCATCGCCGCGACATGGGTTGCGTAAAGAATGTAGGTGCCGGCGCTCGCCGCATGGCCGCCGGCCGGCGCGACGTAGCCGATGACGGGCACGGGCGAGGCCAGAATGTCGGCGATCATCTCGCGCATCGAGGTGACCAGGCCGCCCGGCGTGTCGAGCTGAAGGACGAGCACTTCGGCGTTGCGTTGAGCAGCAGTATCGAGCGCCTCCTCGAGCTGCCTGGTGCTGGCCGGCCCGATAGCGCCTCAATGGCAACGCTCAACGCGACCTTCCCGCTCCCGGTCGAGGAGAAGGAAGAAACGGCAGCCGCGGCCAGGAGGGCAACGGCGAAAAGGGCCACCCGCGCGAAGGTCACGCTCGAAGCTCCATGAGCTCAAATATGGGTTGTGCCGTGGCGAAGTCCAATGGGCGTCGAAGGGCGCCTGCGCCAACCGTCGGCGGCTGCGGTTGGGCGCCATGCTTCAGGCCAGCGCGCTGAAAGCGCTGCGCAGCGGAATCGGTCCTGAAGAGACAAATCGGAAAAAAGCGCTCCCGGCCCGTGTCTGATCGCACGAGCCGGGGCGCGGGGCGTCAATAGTCGGAGCCGCCCTCGACGACGACCCGACGATGATGGTGCCGGTGGATCGAACTCGTGACGACCACGTCCTGACGACGGTGATGGCGATAACGCCAGCTACGCTTGCCATTGTCATAGAAGGCGACCGTGCCGTGATGGCGGTGATGCAAGCGATGGCTCTCGTCATTGATGATGATGGCGGGGCGGTGATGATAATGATGCCTGTGATGCGTCCTGATGACGACATCGGCCTCGGCCGCCGAAGCGACGGCGGGTGCGGCGACGCAGAGCGCCAGGGCAGCAAGAAGCACTGTTTTCATTGCTTTATTCCTGATTCCTGAATCATCCCTTCGGCTGGGTAAACCGCTGCCTGTCGCTTTGGTTCCGGGGAGGACGACATGCGCCATCCGCTCCGGCGCGCGGTCGAGATCGGGTGGGAGGATGGGCCGGCGCCGCAGTGGGCGGGGTTCGTTGGGATAGCTGAGGCACCGGCCGAAGGCGGAATGGGCACCGCCGCGTGTCAGAATATGCTCCCCGTGCGGTGACGAAATTGCGCGATCGCGGAAGGGACGGCGCGGCGCCGAGCTGCCGCTCTCCCCAGATTACGCGATCCGCCCTCTCCGCCCAGCCACCGCTATCGCGGCCGCCAACGCCACCACCCCCGTGGCCGCCGCGAAGGTGAACATCATGCCGCCGGCGACCGCTGCCGGCGCTGCCGTCGCGACATCCTTGGTGCCCACGGCGAAGGCGAACACCGCGCCCATCACCGCCGTGCCGGTAACAAGGCCGAGATTGCGCGACAGGCTCAGCATGCCCGACACCACGCCGCGCTCGGAGCTGTCGACGTCGGCCATGACGGCGGTGTTGTTGGCCGCCTGGAAGAGCTGGTAGCCGGGCGTCAGCAGGATGATCGCCGCCACGTAGCCGACGACACCGAAGACGCCCGGCAGCACGGCGAGCGCGACGCAGCCGGCGACCATCAGCACCAGCCCGGCCATGATCATCGCGGCAGCGCCGAGGCGGTCGACGACACGCCCGGCAATGATGCCGCAGAACGCCGAGACCACGGGCCCGATCGACATCACGGCTCCGGTCGCAGCGTCGCCGAGGCCCAGCGCACGCGACAGGAAAAACGGGCCGACGACCAGCGTGGCCATCATCACCGTCGAGACCAGCGCGTTCATGGCGAGGCTCGGCGCCAGCACCGGGTCGCGCAACAGCGCGAACTTGACCAGCGGCGACGCCACCTTGGCCTCGGCGACGACGAACAGCGCCGCGCCAACAATTGCCCCGCCGAGCAGCGCCATGTTCAGACCACCGAAATGACCGCGCCCCATGGTCATGGCCAGCGCGTAGGCGGCAAGCGTGGCGGCAAGCAGCAGCGTCCCCAGCATATCGAAACGCGCGGCTCCCTTCGCCTCTGCGCGGTCGATGCCCGCCCCTTTGTTGCCCGGTAAAAAGCGCCAGACGGCCAGCAGCGCGACGGCGCCGAGCGCGGCGTTGACGAGGAAGATCGAGCGCCAGCCGAGAGCTGCGATCAGCACGCCGCCGAGCGAGGGTCCAAGCGCGGTGCCGATCGCCGACATGGTGCCGAGCAAGCCCATGGCGCTGCCGGTGCGTTGCTTCGGCACCGTCTCGCCGACGAGGGCTATCGTCAGCGCCATCATCACCGCGGCGCCCAGGCCTTGCACGGCGCGGGCTGCGATCAGCATCGCCAGCGACGGCGCGAGCGCGGCGGCAAACGAAGCGGCGCTGAAAAGCGTCAGGCCGGCGATCAGCAGCAGCCGGCGGCCGACGACATCGCCGAGACGCCCGACGCTGACGATCAGCGCCGTGATGGCGAGCAGATAGGCAAGCACCACCCATTGCACCGCCGCAAACGACGCGGCGAAGGCCACGCTCAGCGTCGGCAGCGCGACATTGGCGATGCTGGTGCCGAGCGAGGAGACGAGCATGGCAAGCGACAGGCTGGCCAACGCGCCCGCCGTCGAATGGCGCAGGGGCGCAGCGCGGGTTTGGGCAATGTCGGCCATGATTTCTTCTCCGTCGGTTGAACTTGCGGGGAAGATAGGCGTGCGCATGACATGGCGGAACACGCAGCGTATGCACTTGAATAGTGCATCAGACGCCATGCCGCTTTGACGAATCCGTGCTAGGGTCGCGCCATGTCGCGACCCGATCTCAACCTGCTCGTCACGCTTGACGTGCTGCTTGCCGAAGGCAGCGTCGCCAAAGCCGCGCGGCGCATGAAGCTCAGCCCTTCGGCAATGAGCCGGGCCCTGGCGAGGCTGCGCGAGGCGACCGGTGACCCGCTTCTGGTGCGTGCCGGGCGCGGCCTGGTGCCGACGCCGCGCGCTGTCGAGCTCGGCGGGCAGGTCGGGCGGCTGGTGAAGGAGGCGGAAGCGGTGCTGCGGCCTGCCGAGCGGCTCGACCTCGCGCGGCTTGGCCGCAGCTTCACGCTGCGAAACAGCGATGGTTTCGTCGAGAATTTCGGCCCGGCGCTGCTCGCCCGCGTGGCTGAGGAAGCGCCGGGCGTGCAACTGCGTTTCGTGCCCAAGCCCGACAAGGACAGCGGCCCGATACGCGAGGGCGCGGTCGATCTGGAGACCGGCGTGGTGGGCGGTTCGACCGGGCCGGAGGTGCGCGCGCAGGCGCTGTTCCGCGACCGCTTTGTCGGCGTCGCGCGGGCCGGCCATCCTTTGTGCGAAGGCCGGATCACCGCTGCGCGCTTCGCCGCCGGTCGGCACATATTGATCTCGCGCCGCGGCCTCGACCGCGGCCCGGTGGATGACGCCCTGGAGCTCGCCGGGCTGACGCGGACAGTCGCGACCGTCGTAGGCGGCTTCGCCGAGGCGCTGGCGCTGGCGCGTGGCTCCGACCTCATCGCCACGGTGCCGGAACGCTATACCGGAACGCTGCGCGAGGGCCTGTTCACCTTCACGCTGCCGGTGAAGCTCGCCGCGCTGACGGTCTCGCTCTTGTGGCACCCGAGGCTCGACGCCGATCCGGCGCATCGCTGGCTGCGCGGGCTGGTGAAAGAGGTGTGCCGCCTTTCCTCTCCGCCGTTTCGCGAGGGCGAGGAACCCATGCCCTGATACGCCGCGGCACCGCGGAACCAACCGCGCGTTGCAGGCGATGCCTTTATCATATTAGCCATTACTAACATGTACTATCGTACGCAGGACTAACCGTGTCTGTCATGGAACCCGCGGCATAGTCAGCGCGTTGCCGGGCGCGCGTGAAATAGCCGGAGGCTCGCTTGAGCGAATTCAGGAAGTTCGCCTGCCCCCGGTGCCTGGGCGCCGGCAAGGTGTTCGAGTGCGAGAAACGGTGGCGTCGAACGGCGCATGCTGTCCCTCTGGCGCGTTGCGCCACAATTGCCCTGGACAACGGGCTTCCTGCCAGGCCTGTAACGGAACCGGCCTGCGCGGCTACGGCGCGCCCTCTGCTATAGAGGAGTAAACCCGGCCGGCTTCGCTTTCGCTACACCCGGGAGTCTTGCCTTTCATTCGTAACTTCTAATAAAATGTATAAGGGCGAGAGCAGAGCGGCGGGCGCCCCGCATGACAATCTATCGTGTCGAGGAAATGGACGGCGAAGCCGTCGTCGCGGTCCATTCGGCCGCAGCAAAGACGCCTTTCGAGGCGGCTGAGAAGGCGCTTGGCCAGAAAGTCACTTTGCGCGCCGGCGCCGACAGATGGGTCCGCGTCGTCGATCTCACCGAGCGGCCGAAACCGGTCAGGCTCAGGCCCACGACATTCGAATTCAAGGCTATAGGCCAAAGGAAATAGCGCGCTCCGTTTTGCATTGGCGCCAGTGTGCACGAAGCGCGGCGAAGTCGCCGAGCAAACCGCCACGCACTTTTCCTGGCTTTAAGTGCTGGCGCCGCCCATCAGCGCGGCGACCAGGGTCGCCAGGAACACGAGCAGCCCCAAAGCGACCCGGTCCAGCCATGACCGCCGTCTGGCAAGAACCTCGAACAACCGTTTGGCCATCGCAACTTCCCCCGTTCGACGACACTCTATCACGTCTTTCATGAGCGGGTCATGAAACGGCTCACAGATAGATTCGATGCCGCTTTCAAGCGGAATCCCGTCGTCGCCGGGCATCAATGCTGTACTGCCGAATTGCACCCAAAAAAAGTCGGGGTCGAAGCGACATGCCGGCCGGCGAAAAATCAGCCTATTCAAGCGGATAGGCATATGCGCGGCGCTGCCTGGTGGATATCTCAAAAGCCCGGAATTCCGCCATTTCGTGGCTTTCGCCGTGTCCCCGGCACGGCTGCAAAGCGTGCTTCGAGGACGAAAAGGCGGCTAAAAAGACGCTTCCGGGCCGCTGTCCGGCGGCGTTGACAGGGCACCGCGCCAATGGCACTCGGCAACCACTGGTCACGCCATGACCGTTGCTGTTGGGGACGGACGGGGTTTCAGCAGCTTGGCGGCGGCGCCGGACGGGCGGGCATCTTCGAGGTGCACCGCCCGCTCCTGGCCAGCCTCAATTTTCAAGCCGGATGTCGCGGGACCAAGCCGGAGCGTCACCGCCTCGATTCAACGCTTGACCGACAACGGCACCACGGCTGCCAGTTCCCGGCGCCTGTCCGGCATCGGCCTCAAATATCGCCCAACCAGGCCTACCGACGGCATCGGCGCGTGATCGGATCGGATCTCAGAACGTGAAGTCCGAGGATGGCACTGCGGTCACCGCCGAAAGCCTGTCACGTCTGGCAAGCGATGATTACGAGGTAGCGCCATATCTCGCCCTTGCAGGCAAGATGACCAGCTCCAGCCTGCTTGACCCGGCCGTGATCGGCGCGATAGGCGGGGCGCAGGCCATGCAATCCGCCATGACAGACGCTATCGTAAAAGACGGCAACGGAACGACGCTGAAGGACGGCGACTCCGTCGCAGATCAAGGACCTCAAGGTCAAGGGCACGTCCGAGACGGTCAAGCGCGGCACGCTGGTGAAGAACATCCGCCTCAACGGCAATCCCGGCGAGATCGAATGCAACACCAAGCAGGTGAAGGGCCTGGTTCTGAAGACGAAGTTCGTGAAGAAGGCGTGAATGCGGTGCGGCCCTTGTGGGAGATCATGCGGCCGGCTGCTTTATTGCGGCGGGAGCGCCGCCGGCCAGTCACCTCCGGAAGGGAGGATCTCGGCAATTCCGGTGCTGCCGCACGTCGTCGGCCTCCCTTTATGTTGCACCGCGTTAGATTTGTTGCATTGCGATATGAGCCCGCAGGCGCAAGTCTTCCCCAAGGCGGGATACGAACGAGCTTGCGAGGTTCGTATTCGTGTCAGCATCAGCGCAGGATTTCCGGCCCGACATAGAAGGGTTGCGGGCGGTGGCCGTGGCGGGCGTCATCGCCTACCATTTCGGCCTGACCGCGCTGCCCGGCGGCTTTGCCGGGGTCGACATCTTCTTCGTCATCTCGGGCTATCTGATCACCCGCCATCTGGTCACCGAGATTTCCGGCACCGGCCGGCTCGACCTTCTGCGTTTCTACGCCCGGCGCGCGCGGCGCCTGCTGCCGGCGGCGCTTTTCGTCATCGTCGCCACACTTGCCGCCGGCGCGGTCATCCTGTCGCCGGAAGAACAGGCGCTCTATGCCAAGGGCGCCATGTTCGCCTCGGCCTATATGATCAATCTCTGGCTGATCCGCTGGTCGTTCGACTATTTCGCCAAAGACGCCGCGAGCAATCCGTTCATCCATTACTGGTCGCTGTCGGTCGAGGAACAATTCTACCTCGCCTGGCCGGCGCTGCTGATGCTGACCGCCTGGCTGAAGCCGGGCAAACGCTCGATCATCATTGCAATCGCCGCGGCCGGCCTCGTCTCCTTTGTCCTCTGCGCCTGGCTGACGATCGTATCGCCACCCTGGGCGTTCTACTTTTCGCCGCTGCGCGCATGGGAATTTGCCGCCGGCGGCCTCGCATCGATGGTGCCGGCGCGGCTGTTGCAGGAGCGTCCGCGGCTGGGGCGGGCGTTGAGCCTGGCCGGACTGGCGATGATCGGGGCCGCTTATCTCACCTTCAGCGAGGACGCTCCCTTCCCCGGCTTTCTGGCGCTTGTGCCAGTGGCCGGCACAGTCCTTCTGCTCAAGGCGGGAGCGGCCGGCGTCAGGGACGGCACTCCTCGTTTGCGCAATTCCGAACGGAACTGCGTGAACGCCGCCCTGGCGCTGCCGCCTTTGCAATGGATCGGCAGGCTCTCCTATTCGCTCTATCTCTGGCATTGGCCGGTCATCGTCTATGCCGGCATGGTGGCGCCGGAGCTGACGCCTGCCGAGCGGCTCTATTGCCTTGCGCTGACACTCGCGCTGTCCATCCTCAGCTACCACCTCATCGAGAACCCGATCCGTCGCAGCGGCTGGCTGATGGCCAATGCGGCGCGGGCGCTGGTGCCGGCCCTCCTCCTGACCGGCACCGGCGTCGCAGCCGCCTATGGCAATGCCAGGCTCGCCGCGCATGATCTCGACCCGCGGCAGCGCATCATCGCCGCGAGCGCCGCCGAACCCTCCACGGCCCGCGCCAAAGCAGGCTGCGTGCTGGACTACGAGACGGTCACGCCGATCCCTTGTGTGTTCGGCGACGGCCGGCGCACCATAGCCCTGTTCGGCGACTCCCACGCCGACCACTGGTCGACGCCGCTGATCGAGGCGGGCCGGAAAAACGGCTACCGGGTGATGACCTGGCTGAAAAACTCCTGCCGCGCCTCGCGCATCAGCGTCTGGTCGTCCGAGCTGAAGCGCGCCTACGCAGAATGCGACCGCTGGCGCGAGCAGGCGATCAAGGAGATCATCCGCGCAAAGCCAGCGCTGGTGGTCATATCGGAACTGGCGCTGAGCAGCGGGCGCAAGATGGCGGGGCGCGGCGGCGACACAGACGGTCAGGACGCCGACTGGCGGGCCGGCCTGCGCTCCACGCTCACCAGCCTGAGCCAGGCCGGCCTCAAGGTCGCCTTCATCCGCGACGTGCCGTTCAACAACGCGAATGTCGACACCTGCGTGGCGCGGGCGCTTTGGCGGAACGAAACGCCCTCGCGCTGCGACCAGACGCGGGCCTATGCCGCCAACGACAAGATGGCGGCGGTGGAGCGCGATATTGTCGGCAGCATCCCCAACGCTGCTTACGTCGACCTCACCGACCGCTTCTGCAGCGCCACCATTTGCCACGTCTTCATCGACGGCAAGCTCGCCTTCCGCGACCGGCACCATATGGCGACACCCTTCGCGAAATCGCTGGAGCCGGACGTGGAGAAGAGGGTGATTTCCAAAGTGGGAAGGTGATGCTGCCAATCTCCCCCTTGTGGGCTACGGCATGCACACATTTCCAAGCGGCTGGCCTTTGGCGATAGCGTGCATGGCAGCTTGGCGCATGCATTGTCCTATGTAGCGCTGGTCGACCCCCACTCCGTCTCGGCTTCGCCGAGCCACCTCTCCCCCGATCGACGGGGTAGAGGAAAGGCGCCAAGCTTTTGCCGTCAACGTCCGTCCAGCAACACTCCCTTCCTTTCCCTCCGGAGGGGGGGAAAGGTGGCACTGCGAAGCAGCGACGGATTGGGGGAACCACCTGGCAATCAAGCTTCGGCCTGATCAGTCACGCCAGTCACAGAGGTTGTGTGCGTAGCGTAGTCGTTGTGGGGAGAGATCAGCAGCTCATGCCCCCTCACCCCACCACAACGACAAAATGCTTCGTCACCGGCTCGAGGATCTTCCACGTCCCTTTGAAATCGGCCTCGACCACGAAAGCATCGCCAGGGCCGACCTCGACCGGCTCGCCGCCGTCGGGCGTGATGATGATGCGGCCGGCGATCATGTGGACGAATTCATAATCGGTGTAGGTGGCGTGATAGGTGCCGGGCGAAGCGCGCCAGGTGCCGGACATCACCTTGCCGTCCCCGGAGGTGTGCTGCACGGCCGTCTGCATGGTCGGCCTACCCTCCACGACGATCCAGCCCGGCAGGTCGCCGGCCTCGGCATGCTCGACGGCGCCGAATTTGAGAATGGTCTGCTTGGTCATGGGAGCTCCTGCGGTTGAGATTTACGTCAGGTGTGGCATAGCCGATGGCGCCAAGGTGCGCGAGTGATGCTGCGACATCGCGCGACGCGCTATTCCCGCTGGTCCGTGCGCCCTTGCGAGGGAGCGAGCGTTTTCCCGCATTTGCGAACGGGCTCGTCCCCGAGACAGGGGCCGCGCATTTTCCTCGGAACACCGGCCCCGTCGAAACCGTTTATCTCTCGAAGGGGCGTCCTGCAACTCAAGGAGGCAGCGATGAAAAAGCTTCTGCTTGCTTCGATGATCGCCATCGCCTCGGCGTTCGCGATCGCGCCGGCCAGCGCCGGCAGCGTGCAACTCGGTATCGGCGTCGGTCCAGGCTATGACGACGACTATTATGGCGGATACTACCCTCACCGCTATTACCGGCATGTCTACGATGATGACGACTACTATGTCCCGGATCGTGAACGTTATGTGGTCCGCTATCATAGCCGGTATTATGGCGATAATTGCCGGGTCAGAATCGTGAAGCACTGGCGCCATCACCACCGCGTCATCGAAAAAATCCGCATCTGCGAGCGCTGACCGAGCGGTGCCCATGATTGGCTGATCTCCTACTCGCGAGGGAGATGGCCGCCCGCCCATCCCCAGGGATGGGCGGGCGAATATTAGCGATTTGGAACATAACCTGCCTCCGGCGCGTTTAGGGGGTGATCAACTCCAGGGAGGAGGTAGTCATGAAAACGCTCCTGCTCGCCTCCGTTATAGCCATTGCGTCGGCATTCGCCGTGATCGGCCCGGCCAATGCCGGACGCCTAGAATTCGGGATCGGCATCGGGGACGGTTATTACGACGACTATTACAACGATTACGGGCCATATTACGGTGACGACTATTACAGTGACCCCTACATGTATCGGCCGTATTACCACCAGTATTATAGCTACAGGCCGCATTACTACCGGAATTACTATTTCCGGCATCACAGGCGCTGCCAAGTCGAATATGTGAGACACTGGCGTCATCACCACCGGGTCTACGAGGCGATCCGCGTCTGCAGGTATTGAACCTCGCTGGCAACGAGGGGCTGGCTTGTTGGCCGCTTTTTGCGACCTGTCCTCGAGGGTGACCACGCGCTGCGAATATTAGCGATCGGGAACATACGCTTGCAGCGACCGTTTATTTGGTAATCGGCCTTCAGGAGGAGGTTGCCATGAGAAAACTCTTACTTGCTTCGGCGATTGCCGTCGCCTCCGCCGCAGCCACGGTCGCGCCTGCGGATGCACAGTTCTTCGGGCCGTTCGGCGGCTTCAGCCCGTTCTTCGGTGTCCCGTTCTACGGCGGCGGCCCGTTCTACGATTACGGCGGCCGCTATTATGGACCGCGCTACTATGACGACTACTATCCCGGCTACGTGGTCCGGTATCCGCACTACCGGTACCATCGGTATTACAGGCACTACTACATCTATCCCCATCGGTACCACCACAGGCATCATCACCGGCACCATCACAGGCATCACCACGGGTATTATTACCGGTATTAGCGGGCCGGCGGACTGATCTCCCTCCTTGTGGGGGGAGATCAGTCGGCGCCTTGCAAATTCCCGGCAAAATGCCATCTAATTCTCCGGCATCCACGGAGAACATCCTTGACGCAGCGAAGCGGCAGCGCCGACCTGCCGCTGCATGGCGGGCGGGTCCCGAAGTGGCTGGGCGATCGGATGACGAAGCTCGGCGCAGTGCTGTGCGAGGCGATCATTCACCACTACGGCCGCGATGAGCTTTTGCGGCGTCTGGCGCATCCCTTCTGGTTCCAGTCCTTCGGCGCCGTGATGGGCATGGACTGGCATTCCTCCGGCATCACCACCTCCGTCATCGGCGCGCTGAAGCGGGGGCTCAATCCGCTCAGCAATGAGCTCGGCATCCATGTCTGCGGCGGGCGCGGCGCGCATTCGCGCAAGACGCCCGGCGAGTTGCTGGCGATCGGCGAGCGCGTCGGGCTGGACGGCGATGCCCTGGCCACCGCCAGCCGGCTCGTCGCCAAGGTGGACAGCGCCGCCGTGCAGGACGGTTACGAGCTCTATCTGCACGGCTTCATCGTCACCGATGATGGGCGCTGGGTGGTGGTGCAGCAAGGCATGAACGGCGACGCTCGCCAGGCGCGCCGCTACCATTGGCTGTCGGAGGGGCTCAAAAGCTTCGTCGACCAGCCGCATGCGGCGATCGAGGGCGAGCGCCAGGGCGAGATCGTCAACCTCACCGACCGTCGCGCCGAGAAGGCCCGCGGCGGCCAGATCGCGCTGCTCAAGACGATGAGCCCGGAGAAGATCCTGACCCAGCTCGCGGCGCTGGAGCCGCAACCCGAACCCGAGCCCGCCGCGCAGCCGCTGCTGCCCAACCTCGTCATGCCGGCGCATCACGATGTGCGCGAAAGCGACATCGTGATGCCCCGCCTGCATGGCAACATCGCCTCGGCCATCGAAAGCGGCCCTAAGGATTTTCCTGAATTGCTGCTGGTCCCCGGCGTCGGCCCGCGCACGGTGCGGGCTCTGGCCATGGTGTCGGAAGTGGTGCACGGCGCGCCCTATCGCTTCTCCGACCCGGCCCGCTTCTCCCTCGCCCATGGCGGCAAGGACCGCCACCCCTTCCCCGTGCCGCTGAAGGTCTATGACGAGACGATCACCGTGCTGAAATCGGCGGTGGGCAAGGCCAAGCTCGGAAGAACCGAAGAGTTGGAGGCGCTGAGGCGGCTGGACGGCGAGTCGCGCAGGATGGAGCGGTATGTGACGGGGCCGAGTCTGAAGGAGATCGTGGCGGGCGAGATGGACCAGTCGCATTTGCTGGGCGGACGGAGCGTGTTCGGGTGGGAGGGGAAGCCTGAGGGTGGCGAGGAGCCAACCTCCAAAACGCACACCGGACTCCGCAAATAACGTTGAAGGTCAGCGCCGCCCCTCATTGCCCTGCCGGGCAATTTCTCCCCGTGAACGGGGAGAAAGCGACCGTCGCCGATGCCGCGCTTCTCCTTCGCCCCGTTTACGGTGCCCGAAGGGCGGATGAGGGGCAGCGCCGAGCGTTTGTGATCTCAGCTTGGGCGGACGTTATCTCTTCCGCTCGATCAGCCGCATCCCCTCCTCTGGCTTCACGTAGTGTATCAGCCCCGCCTTTTCGGACAGGACCATGATCCCTCGTTCCAGATAGCCGAAGGCTTCCTTGGGATATTCCTCGGAGTATTCGTCGGTATCCATGGAACAGACCACGACACCTTCGTTCCCTTCCCAGACGAGGATTTTGTCGCCAAGCTTCGCAAGGGTGCCGTCGGTGTATTTCATTGGTTCTTCAAGCGCCCAGCGTTTATGGTCAATCAGCACCCACATCCAGGCCGTGTGCCTCATCTCGTCGCTAATCTCCAGCCCGTTGAGGGACTTGAAGGATAGCCCAGATAATCCGCCACATCCTTTCGGCGCAGTTTCCACGCATAGGTGGCGCAGAGGATGATATGCATGACGTTGTATTCGCCGCTTTTCAGCCGATCGAACGTCTCCTCCAAGGCCTGGTCTTGCTTACCTTCCTCCCAGAGAATCTCGCACTCATATGCATGTCTTCGATTGCTCCAAGCGCCGTACCTCTGATCCAGCAATTTCCGCAGTTCGGTGAATTCTTTTGATCTAGAAGCGTCCTGCGTATTTCGACATCCCTTTTTATGACCTTCAGAGTTTCGCCATCGTCCCCATCCATCGGGGATTCTCCTTTGCTCCCCAATCTATTGGATTTTCTCCGGATCGCCATGACTGTCGAGATAAGCGCGGAGACTTTGAAACGTGAAGGTTAAGGTATTTTCGTCTCACCCCGCCTTCCGGCCCGTCATCCCGTAGTGCACAGCCAGCAAGTCCAACCCCACCTTCAACAATTTCACAACCACGTCGCGCCCCTCGCCCGCGCGTTCGGCGATGGCCTTCACCGACTGGCCTTCGAGGCAGATTTTTCGGGCCACTTCCGCCACTTCCCAATGGGCGAGCGCGGCGGCAGCGTGGGCATACGCCCGGCCGGCTGACAGCACCTGGTCCGGGACGCCGCCGCCGATCCGGCCGCTATCGACGCGCTCGCTCCAGGATTGCGGCTGCAGGCCCTCGCGTTGGCTGCGCTCGAAATCGTCGCGGAAGCGCTGGCCGGCCTCGCGCTGCTGGCGGCTGAGCGAGGTTATGCCGGTGAGCGGATCGACATTGCGCAGGCGCACGACGCCGCCGGTGGAGGTGTAGCCGCCGTTCGAGACTTCGTAGACGCGCCGTGCCTCGGCCGTGCCCGTGGTGAGGCGCTGACGGCCGAATGGGTCCGTTTTCAGCGCGAAGTCGTGGCCGACCTCGCGGCGGATGCGCACCTGCTCGGCCTCGCCCTTGGGGAGCTTTGGGGGTTGGGGTTTCTTGGCGGCTTTGCGGGGCATGGTGCGGTCCTTGGGTCGGAATTCTAGAGATGTTGGCGCGAGACACCCTCATCCGGCTCGGCGCAGAGCGCCGAGCCACCTTCTCCCACAAGGGGAGAAGGGAGAGCCTGGCGCCCTCACATCACCTGCCGCGATGGCCGTGAAACCTTGCATGGTGATGAGCGCAGTAGGAGCGCGTGGCCGACGTCGGCAGGCCGCAGCAGAGCATGTCCGGTCCCGGGCGCGCGCCTTGCGGGTCGGCTTCCGCATCCTCGCGCAGCGCAAGATCGAGCGGCGCGCGGCAACGGCCGAACAGGCAATCGAGAAAGCGCATGGCCGCGACATGCGGCTGGCGGCCGGGGTTCACCGGAGGCGGCGGCGCCGGGAGCTTGTAAAGATGCGCTTCGGATTTTTCGCGGGTGCCGGGGGCGAGCCAGGCGGGCGGCAGGGTGCGCGCGGGTTTGCGCGGCTTGGGATTTTTGAGCTTGGGCGGAATGCGGGCAGTGACGACATTCGCTTGCGTGACGGTTCCATCGACGGACAGGTCTGCGGGACAGCACCCCCTCTGTTCTGCCCGTCCTCCGCAGCAGCTGCGGAGGGTGGACCGGACATCTCCCCCGCAAGGGGGGAGATTGGCTGTGGCAGCGTCGGTGTCTTCCACTTGCCGCGCAAGCGCAGCCGGCTCGGAGAGCGTCACGCCTCCGGCCGCCGTCCTGCCCCGCCTGCCCGGACGATCCGGCCGGGCGTGCTTCCTCGGCCTGCCGCCGGCGCGGCCGCCTTTGGGATTGGCGAAGCCGATGGCGCTCAAACCGGCGTTGCGGTGGACGATGCCGATGATGGCGTTGCGCGAGACCGGGCTGCCGCGCAGCGCGCTGAAGCGGCCGGCGATGCGCGAGGCCGACAGCCCCTCCTTCAGCAAAGCGGCGATCTCGTCGATTTCCTTCTCGGTGTAGGCGGCTGCCATCTGCTCATTCCGTTGATTGCGAAGCGCTTGGGGCGAAGCGCCAGGCTTCAGGCCAGGCGCCAGGGTTCGGCCGCGAGGCCGTTTGGTGGTCAGGTCAGCGAAGGCGTTGAAGGTCAGGCGGCGCCGGCAGCGTTGTCTTGGCGCAATTCCGGACGGAAAACCGCTTCGCACTTTTCCTGGAATTGCTCTGGCGCCGCGCCGGTCAGTCGGAGAAGAGCGGCCTCGGCCGCAGCCCGCGTCAGGCCCGACACCGCGCGGCCCGTCTTCCGGTCGAACAGGATGACGGTGCCGTCCTCTGTGCGGATGCAGCTTATGCCCGAATTGGGGGCCGGAGCCGGGGGAGGAACGGCTCCGGCCGTTCCGGTGAACCGGGGTGCGGGCGGTTCAGCCGGATCCGGGGCAAGCGCCCCGGAATGCGCCCGGACCGGGGAGGAGGACGGTCCGGACGATTGGAATTCGACAGGCGATTCGAACGGGAAAGACGGTTCGAATTGGAAAGGCAACGCGTTCATGCCGCCTCCTTTTGCGTGGCGGCGAACGCGTCGATGCTCCGCCAGGAATCGATAAGCCCTGAGATGCTCGTCGGCGGCACCGGAATCATCGGCTGTGCGGAAATGCTTGCGGGATGTTCATTCATGCGCTAAGCGTACGCTATGTACGAAATACGCGCAAGCGAAATCGTACACTTTGGACGATAATTTCAGGCATTTTGTACGATGATGGATTCTCGGCACAGATTGCAGCAGGCGCGCGCCCAGGCTGGCTATGCCTCGCCCAGCGATGCGGCGCGGGCCTTGCGCGACATCAACAAGAACACGCTGATCAGCCACGAGAACGGCAACCGGCCGCTGTCGCGCAAGGCGGCGGAGAAATACGGCCGGCTGTTCGGCGTCGATCCCGGCTGGCTCTTGTTCAACGGGGATGGCGCAGAGGCGGCGCCGGTCAATTTCGCCCCCTCGCCCGTCACCATAGATGTGCCGATCGTGTCGTGGATCAGCGCCGGCGAGCTCGGCAGCCAGGACAGCGTCGTCAACCTCTCCGACTATCCGACCATCCCCACCGCCGACCTCGAGGAAGGCGAGTGGATCGCGCTGCGCGTCGATGGGCCGTCGATGAACAAGATCTCGCCGCCGGATTCGATCATCTTCGTGAACCTGCGCGACAAGCGGCTGGTGACCAATGGCTGCTACGTGATTTCAGACGAGACGGGACGCGCCACCTACAAGCGCTGGCGCCCGAACGACAATCCGCCGTTCCAGCCGGCATCCTACCTCGACATCCCGCCGCCGGAGCTGGAGGGGGCGATCACGATCATCGGACGGGTGAAGCGGTCGATGATCGATATGTGAGGCCAGGCGGCGGCGCGAGGCTTACTTCAATCGTGGCTGCTGGTGAGCTTGAGGACAGCATGTCGGCTCAAGAGCAGTGCGGCAGGGCCATGGTTTGAGACAAAGAACAAAAAGAGAACTTCTCGTCTTGTGCTTGTCTTCAAAATACTCTTATATCACGGATGCATGAGGTGGGGTCCCATTAGCGGGAGGGGGTAATGAACAAGTCGATCAGGGAAAACCTGATTTTCATTATGGTGGCGCATGCCTGCTTCCTGGCGCAGCCGGCCATCGTGCATGCCGAGGATACGGACTATCATCCGCAAAATTTTACCCAGCCTCTGAGCGCCGCCAGAGGCACAATCACTCCGGCTGGCGGCGCCGCCTTCTACCTGAAGCCGGAGGACCGCTGCAACCTGGTGGTGAAGGAGTTCGGCTGGGACCGCGACCAATGCGGTACGATCGACCAGTTGATCTTCGGCTTCACGCCGGAGATCGATAACCTCACCGTCGAAAAGCCGGTGTCGGACGGCTATGTCAGCCTCGCGGACTGGGACAGCGCCGACCGCAACGAAGAAATTAGTTCCCTGGAGGAGAGCTTCAAAGAGTCGGTCAAAGCGCAGTCGCAACGGCTTGGACAGGACATCCGCTTCGACGGCTGGCTCCTTTATCCGCAAATCGATAAGGGTAAGAATATCCTTTACTACGCCAACATCCTGAACTGGGCCGGCGACAGGACGATCAACATCTCGGTCTCGGTCTTCGACCGCCAGGGCTATGTCCCAATCAAGATCGTGCCGGTGAACGGCAACATCACGAGCGATGCCGTGCAAAAGATCGTCGAGGCGTCGGCCGACGCCTACAAGCCGAGGGCCGGCAGTTCCTATTTCGAATTCTCCAGCGGCGACAAGGTGGCCGGTTACGGCGCGCTGGGCGTCTTGGCGACGATGCTCGGGGTCAAATACGGCAAGGCCGCCGGCGTCGGGCTGATCGCGCTGGCGCTGCTGGTGCTGAAGAAGGGCGCCTTCCTCGTGCTGTTGCCGCTGGTGTGGCTGAGAAGGCTGTTCAGCCGCAAGAAGGCCGATAGTTGAAGTGAACTTGCGGGCCTCCTGAGACATTGAGTTCCTTCGTGCCCCCTCAGGGTTGGCCCTACCCCACAAACTCATTCGTGAAATAGGCCCCGAGATCCGGCCTCTCGTTCATCGCCTTGCCATTGCCGTCGAGCAATATCCCCGAGGCGAACAGATACCCGTCCATCGCCTCCATCTTGGCCTTGTCCATCGTGCCGATGGCGCCGTCCGCGCTTTTCAGGAAATGTCCGTCGTTCAGCGCCTTCAGCGAGGCGTGCACCAGCGCCGGGTTGGTCAGCGTATCCTTGTTCGCGGCGATCAGCAGCTCGCCCGCCTGCTGCGCATGATCGACGGCGAATGCGTAGCCGCGCCGCGTCGCCTGGACGAAGGCCGCGGCCGCCTGTCGGTTGGCGGCGAGGAAGGCGTTGCTGGAGACGATCAACGTGGTGTGCTCGTCCGGCACGCCATAATCGGCATAGCGGAAGCTGCGCTGCTTGAGCCCCTTCAGTCCGGCCTCGACGCCTTCCCAGGTCGAGACCTCCAGCGTGAAATCGACCGCGCCGTTGGCCAAAGCCTCGTAAGCCGAGGTACCCAGCGTCACAGTGGAAAACTCACCTTTGCCGCCGTCATGGCGGATGATGGTCGAGATCAGCGCGTTCTCCCAGGCGCTGCCGAAGCCGCCATAGGTCAGGCCGTCGAGATTTTTCGGAGTCTTGATGGCGGCGCGGTCGGCGTTGAAGACGACGCGGCCGGTCTCCGACTGGACGACGGCGTAGACGGCCTTCAAATCCGCGCCCGCGCTCTTTTGCGTGAACAGGCCGAGCGAGCCGGAAATGCCGAAATCGGCGACCTGGCTGGCCACCAGCGTGCCCGAGCCGGTGTCGCCATAGGGCAGGATTTCGACCTCGATGCCCGCATCGCGGTAAAAGCCCTTGTCGCGGGCGACGAACAGGCCGATGTGATTGGTGTTGACGGTCCAGTCGAGCGCGACGGTGATTTTTTGCGCGGCGGCCCGGGCACGTGCAGCAGTCCCGGCAAATGGCAGGCTGGCGGCCAGAAGCATCGCTTGACGGCGGGTGAAGTCGGTCATCGGTTTTCTCCATCGGATGGTCGGGAAATCGGTTCGGCGGCGCCGAGCAAAATGTCGAGGATGCCGGCTTCGATCGCGGCTGCCTTGCCGGCAAGTGCAGCGCTCTCGGTGCGCGGGCGCGGCAGCGGCACAGCCACCTCGCGCACCACGCGCGCGGGCCGTGCCGACAGCACATAGATACGGTCGGACAGAAGCACCGCCTCGCGCACGTCATGGGTGATGAGCAGCGCCGTCCAGCGATGGTTTCGCCACATCGTCTCCAGCCAGCGCTGCATGGCCGCGCGGGTGAGCGCGTCGAGCGCGCCGAACGGCTCGTCGAGGAGCAGCATGTCGCGCTGCTGCACGACGGTGCGCAGCAATGCCGCGCGCTGGCGCATGCCGCCGGACAGCTCGGCCGGCCAGGCGCGCTCGAAGCCGGCAAGGCCGAACTCGGCGAACAACGGGGCCACGCGCTCGCGCGCCGCGCGGCGCTTCATGCCCTGCACCTCGAGCCCCAGCGTCGCATTGTCGATGACGCGCCGCCACGGCATCAGCGCATCGCGCTGCGGCATGAAGGCGAAGCGGGCGCCATCGAGCGGCGCGCCGTCGAACCGCATCTCGCCCTCGCCCCGGATCGCGCCGGTGAGCAACTGGAACAGTGTCGACTTGCCCGCGCCGGAGGGGCCAAGGATCGAGACGAACTCGCCCTCTTCAACATGCAGCGAAATGCCCGCCAGAACCTCGAGCATGCCGAAGTTTTTTCGAATGTTGCGGAGCTCGAGCCGGGTCATGGCCGGCCCTCTCCGGAAGGCTTGTCGCCATAGCGCTCCGCCATTTCGCTCCTTGCATTTTCCCAGGGCATGGCGAGACGCTGGGCGAGCACGGCGAGGCCGAACAGCGTGAGCGTGAGCGCCGAGCTGACCGCGACGGCGGCGAGCACCAGGTCGGGGCGGAAATTGTTCTTGGCGCTGAGCATGTAGATGCCGAGCCCTTTGGCGGCGCCCGCATATTCGGCGAAGATGGCGCCGACCACGGCATAGGTGATGGAGATGCGCAGTCCGGCGAAGAAATAGGGCAGCGCCGACGGTAACCGAGCGAGCCAGAAGATGCGCCGGCGCCCTGCACCCATGGCGGCGAGCATCTGACTGATTTCCTTGGCCGTGGCGGCATAGCCCTGGACCAATGCCACCATCATCGGAAAGAAGGTGACCAGCGCCACGAGCAGGATCTTCGGCAACAGCCCGAAGCCGAACCAAAGCACCACCAGCGGCGCGATTGCCACCAGCGGCAAGGTCTGGCTGGCGATCAGGAGCGGGAACAGCGCGCGGCGCAAGGGGGCAAAGAAGTCAACCAGCGCCGAGAGGATGAAGGCGGCAACGAGCGAGCAGGCAAAGCCCGCCAGCGTGGCTCGGATGGTGGGAAGCGTGTTGTCGGCCAGTGCCGCCCGGTTCTCCCAGGCCTGCGCCAACACGCGCGAGGGTGCAGGGAGCACGGTGGGGGCGATGCAGCCGAGGCGTGCGCAGAGTTCCCAAGCGACGAGAAGGAGAGCGAAAGCCAGCGCAGCGGGGAAGATCTTCGCGACGGTCGTGGTGAAGGCTGATCTCCCCCCTAGAGGGGGAGATGGCCGGCAGGCCAGAGGGGGGCGCGAAGGAATGCCAGCTTTCGAAAGTTGTGCGGGAGCGGTTGGCGAACGCCGCGTGCGCAACCAGTTGAAAGGCCGGCGGGACAGCACCCCCCTCTGCCCTGCCGGGCATCTCCCCCGCAAGGGGGGAGATTGGCCGTCACCTCGGGTTTCGCCAATCTCCAGAGGTTCCCCTCTCTCCTGCGAGATGGGACTGGGGGCATCTCCCCCACGCAATGGATCAAGCCAAACAGCCACAACATCTACCTCGATAGATCGAGCTTGCGCTCAAGCCGCGGTTGGGCTGTTCGCCGAAATGGTGATGTCGAGCGTCACGTGACCGGCGCCCGGCCCGAAGCGGCAGAAGGCTTCGTTCAGCGTGGCGAACACCGCGCCGGCGTCGCCGCGCAGCTTGGTGCAAAAATGCTTGGAGCGTTCGAAGACGCCGGACCGCTTCAGGAAATCGATGCAGCCATAGATCTCGTCCATGTGGTCGCCGGTGCCCATCACATAGAGCGAGAATTGCGCCGCCACCGGCTGGTTGGTCGAAAGCGTGGCCCCGACGGCGCGCAGCGCGGCGCGCTTGCGGTCGTCGAGCGGGATCGCCGGGCCGCCGATCTCCTCGGAGCGGCAGATCGGGTCATCCGGCTCGCCGGGGCAGCCGCGCGAGACGGCTGCCGACAGAACACAGTGCCTGCCGCTTTTGGCGGCCGCCACGAACAGGTCGCGCATGGCTGGGAACAGCACCTCGGGCGGCCCGACCAGGAGCGTCGAGATATCGTCGGTTTCGATCCTCAGCCTGTCGCGGTAAGGATCGAGCGCGCCAAGCGCGCCAAGGATCACGCCGACGAAATCGTCGGCCATGGGATAAAGGGAAATCTGTGCGCCGGAAAACATGGCCCGCCTCGCTCCGCTGGTATTATCCAGATCAGCTTTAGGGTCCGGAGGCTTGCCGCCACCATCTCAGCCCCGACCGTACGGAGCACCCCTGTGGATGGCGGGTTTAAAGCACTGTTTACGGTGCTGGGAAAGCGGTTTTTTGCGGTGTCAGTTGGGCCAGGCGCCCATCTCCCTATGGGAGATGCCGGTGGTTATAACCGTTTTATCTAACCTATTTTGTCGTTCAAATTGTACGAATCTCGCTTGATTGCTTTTCGTACGCAAAGTACGATACTTCCCTTCCTTTGAGGGGATTTGCTTGAACACCGCGAACCATGCCGCTTTTGCCGACCTCTCCCATCCGTTGTTGTCGCCTTTGCCGCTCGCCGAGCGCGAACGCCTTGCCGGCGCCTGGCGCATGGCCAGCCAGGACATCGCCGACGACATCCGCTTCATCCGGCAATATCTGAAGGTGATCGCCGAAAAGGAGGAGCGGCTTTCGACCGGCACGCTGGTGCATGGCCGCGCCTACGTCGAGGCGTGCGCGGCCTGGCTGCCGGAGACGGCGGCGCGGTATTTGCGCAATCTCAGGCTGATCAGCGAATGCGAAAGCGCGATGATCGCCGCGGGGGTCAGGTTTGCCCGATCGAGCGATGCGTGGTGAGAGCGTTTTGACCTCTTCCGTTAGAGAAGGGAAGGAACTTCAAGGCCGCCAGCGACGCGAACAATCATGTCGCTGCAACCCTCGGCTCTGGGCCTCGAAAAATGCATCGTTTCACACAATCGCCAATTGGTGGACGCGGGCGAGCGGCCGGGCGTTAATTCTGCGCAGGCGAAGGAGGGTAAAGCCGTATACCAGGGAGGAATTTCGTTTTGATGGACCAACAAATCGACATCGGCATACAGCCTGACGATCAGCCCTACGAAGTCACTTCATTCGCCCGCAAGCATGGCCTGACGGTCCCGGTTGCCGACGCGGTCCTTTTCGCCAAAGGTCCGTCGCCGTCACGCGCAGCTTGCGACATGGCAGCGCTTGCCTTCCTCTGCGCGGTCGCGCGATACGCCGGAAAGCAAGGGACGCGATAGCCTCCTCTTATAGCTTAATTGCAACCCGCATGCCGCCGGCGTGGCTGCTGGCGGCGGCGATGCCGAGCGTGCCGGTCAGCCGACCGCCATGGTCGAAGCCTTCGCTCAGAGGTCGTGACGGTTCAGCGGGGAGCGTAGATGCGAAGCATGGTGCCGTTATCGTAAGCGGCCGTCACGAGGACGTTTAGCTTGAGCGCGTCCGTCAAACCGCTGAATAGCGGTTTGCCACCGCCATAGGCGATCGGCCGAGTCAGGATGACATACTCATCAATCAGACCTGCCTTCGACAGCGCCTGAGCGAACTCTGCGCCGCCCCATGCAATAATTTCGCCGCCGGGTTGCTTTTTCAATTTAGCGATTTCCTCGTGCAGGTCACCTTTCGCAATAGTGGACTCTGGCCAAGTCGCCTCTTTCAGCGTTTTCGAAAACACGACCTTGGGGATGTCGTTCATCGGCGCGGCATAGGCATCCTCGGATTTTTGCCAGTACGGCCCCATTTCCTCGTAACTCACGCGGCCCATGATGTGTGTGCCAGCGCGACTGATGCGATCGAGTTTCCACCGCTTGAGCTCTGCCGGTTCAGGAAAACCGCCCGTCGACATTCCCACCGGCCCTACGACATATCCGTCGACAGACATGGTCATGATCAAGACGACTTTGCGCATGGTCGGTATAGCCTCCGGGCACAGTTCTCACACGGAGCGTCGCACCGTCACATGATCGGTGAAAAGGGGGCAGGCCTTGGCTGGCGGTCAGCCCTTGGTCTTCCTGGCGGGGGACTTTGCCTTGGCCGGGCCCTTGGCGGGCTTCTCCGCCTTGGCCGCTTTCGGCTTGTCGGCCTTGGCGGCGGCGGCCTTTTTCGGGCTCTTGGCTTTCGGCTTGCCGGCCGCATCGACTTCGGCCGTCGCCTGGTCCCAATGGTCCTTATGAGCGCCTTCGGGCCGGCCGGCCTGCTCCCAGATCTCGTGCGCGCGCTGGCGAATGCGTTCGTGCCTGTCGTCCGTCACTGTCGCCTCCTGATGTTGGGACGGTTCCCCGGCGCGAACATTAGCCGAATTTTCGCGTGTCGTCTTCGGTATCACGAACAAGCGACCCGACCTGGACGGCAATTTCGCTCAGTGTCCGTCGGTAACGACCGCGATGCCCAGATGCGCTGCCTTTTTTGTAATCAATCCGGCTAAATCCGCGTCAGAGCGGTCGGTCCCCGTGCGCTGGCGCAGCAGGGTAATCGCCTCGTGCATCGACAGTAGGCCAGTCCTATGCTCGGCCAAAAGCTTGTCGACTTGGCGTGCGATGTCAGGTGATTCGACGTGTGGATGATGCATGGCAACGACTCCTTCCGCGCTTCGTTGCCTCCCAAACCACTGCCCTATCTTAGGCCTTATGCCCGGATGCGAAAAGAGCCCGATCCTTGCCCAGTGCTTCGGAGGATCGGGCTCTTCCAGGCTGGATCTACTCGATCACCTGAACAACGCGGCGCGTGCCGGGATCGATCAGCACCGTATGGTCGTTGACGACCGCATAGCGGTACTGGACGTCCGGAACCTGCTGCAACTCGACGGTGTCAGGCACGGTCGAGCCGACGCCAAGCTCAAGGCCGAGCACATTGACCGAGGCGATCGGATGCTTGTGGACATATTCCTTGACCACGGTCTGCTGCTCGGGGGTGACGATCACCTCGTCCGCGGCCGCGATGCCGATGCCGGCCATCAGAGCCAGGCCGGCGACAGCTGGAATGAGGGTGGTTTTCATCGTTTCTCTCCTGTTGCGTTGGTGAGCTCCGCCCTGCCTCCGCAGGGGCGGAAACACGAGCAGGTCGAACATGGGAGCTCCCGGGGCAAACGCCGCCGGCAGGGTGTTGTTCCGTCAGCGGCGACTAATTGATTTGGCGGAACCTTCGCATCGGCTCCGCATTGGAAGGCATTGAAACTGCCCAAGTCTTTGAAATCCTAAGGATGCCGCAGTCATGCAGGAAGGCTCCATCAGAAGCGACATCGAACTTCGCCCCCCCGTGGCCATCGCGGTGGGTGCCGGCTTCAAGCGCGAGATCGCCTCTCTTACCGCGATGCAGAACTTTCTCAAGGAATGGCCCCAGGCCATGCGGGGCGGCAGCTACGCCAACGCATTCCGCGCCTGTGAGGCGGCGCGGAGCGGAGAGATCGATCTCGACAAGGCGCGACAGGCGTTCCTGGTCTTCGCGCGGAAGGCCGGGATCGAATGGACGGGCGCCGATCCCGTCGCGGTGCTGCGCGAAGCAAAGATCAGGCGAATCCGGGCACGCGAAAGCCGGGCACCAAACCGGCACGTGCCTGGCTAGGCCCAGCCTCGACGCGTTCGGCACACCATGTGATCGGCGTTGTCCTGCAAGTTTTGGGATTTGGCCGGCCGATCCTGGGAGGAAGCTCGGCGCCTCCTGACGTCCATCTTGCCTGCCGACCGCCGCCTTCCCGGCTGACGGTCGGGCTGAAACGATCCGGGATCTCGACTGGTAGCCGCTGTCAGTTCGGTGCCGATTCGCTCAGCGCCTCGGCAACGAAGGACGCAGCGATCAGATCGTCGGCCTCAATGCGTAGGGAGCCCTCGCCGCCCCCCATGATCGCCGCGACCTTCTGGAAAGCCTTCATTTCATGCTCGGTGATCCGGGCGTCTTGCATCCTGGCTTTGAGATGGGCAACACGCATCCCGAGCGAACGGGATGTTCCGATTTCTCGTTTCGACATGTTGGTAAACTCCTCCTCGCCCCGCCGTACTGTTCGCCACCGCCCGTATTTTCACGTTGCCACTGGTTTGTGTTGTCTATGAGACAACGTGAACCAGAGCCGGTAACTCAAGCGCTGAGGGAAGGTTCCGTTAGCACATGGTAACAAAATAATAATCGGTTAATGGCCCGTCGCCGTAACCAGGCGGCGGGCCATCCGATTTGATGCGCTATCGATCAATCGAGGACCTTGACGATCTTGCGGGTACCGGGGTCGACGATCACCGTCCGGTTATCGACGACGACGTAACGGTATTTGACGTTGGGCACTTCATGTAATTCGACCGTGTCGGGAAGCGTGCTGCCGATATTCAGCTCGACGCCCGGAATGTTGACCGAGGCCAGCGGCTGTTTATGCACGTATTCCTTGATCACGGTTTCCTGCTCCGGCGCGATCACGACATCCTGCGCGGCAGCCGCGCCGATACCAGCAAGCAGCAGGAAGCCAGCGGCGGCGGAGGTGAGGTGCATTTTCATTGGTCTCTCCTATGTGGATCTGAATCGAATCGCCTGAATGCTGCGCCTGCGATTTTCCACAGCGGGTCGGCATTGCCGTAACGCCGTTCGCCTACCCTTGTTCCTGCAAAACTGGACCGGCGCCTGCAAAAACAACTGCCGCCGTGTTTCGCGACCATCGCCTCCGGCCGTGGCAACAATTTCGGAACAATGCGTTTCGGGCTGGGTTACCCATCCGAAGGGACCGACTTTCCGAGGAGAAAATCCAATGAAACATCTGCTGATCACAAGCATGATCGCGCTCGGCGTCGGTTGCGGCGCCGCGATGGCGCAGACCGAGTCCGCGCAGCCGAGCGGCGGCGACAACAATTGCACGGCCGGCACGGCCGATTGCCAAAAGGGCGGCAAGGCGGGCGGCCAGGCCCAGGGTCAGATGAAGTCGCAAACCCAGCAGAAGGCCCAGGGCAAGGCCGGCGCAAACACCGAAGAGCAGGCTCAAGGCAAGTCCAAGATGAAGACCGAAGAGCAGGCTCAGGGTCAGTCGGGCGCCAACACTGACCAGAACGCCCAGGACAACACACAGCTGAAGAAGAAGCAGCAGGCGCAGGGCAAGACTGGCACCAGCACCGAACAGAACGCCCAGGGCACCACCAAGATGCAGACTGAGCAGAACGCCCAGGGCAAGACCGGTACGACGACCCAGCAGAATGCCCAGGACAAGACGAAGACCCAGACCGATCAGCAGGCTCAGGGTAAGACCGGCACGACCACCGAGCAGAACGCTCAGGGCACCACCAAGATGCAGACTGAGCAGAACGCCCAGGGCAAGACCGGTACCACCACCCAGCAGAACGCCCAGGGCAACACCAACGTCGAGACCGACCAGAACAAGACGGCGTCGATCAATAACGTGACGGTGGAACAGAGGACGCAGATCACGCAGGTCATTCATGAGAGCCATGTCGAACCGGTTCGCGACGTCAGCTTCGACATCTCCGTCGGCGTCGAGGTGCCGCGCCATAAGGTGCGTCTGCACCGTCTGCCGGCCCGGATCGTCAAGATCGTTCCGGCTTATGAAAACTATGAGTATTTCGTCTTGGCCGATGGACGCATCGTCATCGTCGACCCGGACACCTACAAGATCGTAGTGATCCTGAGCTGATCCGGTCAGCATAGCGGATAAGGGCCCGCCCAGGTGGCGGGCCTTTCTGCGTGGAGAGGCATCTTAAACCAGGCAGGCAGTCGCCCGCATACGCTGCAGTCCATTAGGCATGACTTGAATGTCGCCGGCTCGGGAACGATCCGGCGCAATTGCCAGTTGTCACAGCGGAAGTCCTGCGTCCGTGGTCCCTGTCGGGGCCGGACGAAAGGGCAATGGGGCCGCCGGCAAGTCGTTCAAGCTTGCGGTCCACCCGGAAAAGGTGCATGGGTCAAAATGGGTAGAGATATGGGCGAGATCGCTGATGGCCGAATATGGTCGCGGCGCTCGGTTGGGCAAATGTATTTTCCGCAGTTTCTTGTGGGAATGGTTGGCACGCTTCTAGCGATCCTCGGCTGGACCTTCATGTCCACAGGATCTGTCTGGATGGCGATCGGTTGGACATTCCTGGCGGCCGTGGCTCTGCAGGCCGGCTATTTCGTGGCCGTGCTGTGGCTCGTGCACAGTGAGACCCGGGTAACCGACGAAGGCAAAGCGGACGTAAGCGCGGCACCCGCCAAGATGCCCGGACCGTTCGAGCGCGATGGCATCATCCACGCCCTCATCTTGCGGCTGTTCCCGAAACTGCTTCCCTGATCGCTTTGCGTCGGTTCCGGCCGCGGACCGATCATCTATTCCTTCTCGACAGGCATCCACGCCGCAATAGCCCGGCACGTTACTTCTTCAATTCGACCGCGGAGGCCATGCTACACCTCGGCGCCAGGGCGCGAGGCGCCATCCGTTGCATCGGAGCCGATAGACCGCCACTAGCTTTGCATCGGCGATGGGCCGCCATCAACAAAATCGATGCGGCGCAACCAAACGCCGGCTGCAGCTCTCCTTGATCGGAGGCTGTAGCCGGCGCCCGCCTGAAATCCCTGCTCGGTTCGCCCAGCTAGCGCGCGGTGGCCGGTGAGGCCGAGCGCACCGTTTCCGTCGACGAGAAGACGACGAAGCCGAAGACCAGCACCGCGGCGGCGACGATCAGCGAGCCGATCGCCACGACCGGCTCGATCTCCGGGTGGCCTCCCGCCAGCATCCAGTAGAGCGTCGGCAGCATGATCACGATGCCGACCGTATAGAGGCCGTAATGGATCATGGCGATGCGGCGCTCGGCCTTGGCCGGGTTGAGCGCATAGTAGCCGCCGAAAATGGCGCTGGTGACCCAGCCAAGAAGGTTGATGTGAGCATGCGCCGGAAAGGCACCGTGATCGCCCGAAATCGCCATCTGTAGTCCAGCGGCGACGCCCAGGATGAGAAAGACGATGGCCGTCTTGAAGAAGAGTTCCGATACCCGTGGCATTTGTTGTCCTCCCAATGCCTCTGTAAACCCGACTCTGCGCAGTCTACATCGTGCGAGCGATATTAGCCATGACGCACCTAAGTCGGTGCGGCCTTCGGGCGAAAGCCGCGAGGTTTGGCGGCGGTTTTGCAAAAAAATGGCTCGCCTCTTTCGAAGCGAGCCGAAAAGGGAGCCGGGCTTGAGGTCGGCTCCATCCAGGTTGCCACCTGAATTCCAAGCAGAGCTAGCGTAACAAAGCCCGGAATTTATTCCACCGCAACGGGGCAAAGGTTTTCCGACACGCGGCCGCTAGCCTTTGCCGATCGGCCATCGCACAGAAGACGCCGCCGGCCAGCATATCTCCCCAATCAGCCGGCGGGCGAAAGCATGCGCTTCAGCGTCCCGTCCCTCAGCCAGAACTGATGGTAGAGCGCCGCCACGACGTGGACAGCGATCAGCACGATGAATGCCGGCTTGGCAAGCGAATGAATGTCACCCCAAGGGTCGCCCAGATAGAACGCCAGAAGCCCGATTGCCGGCGTCGCCAGCAACAGCACATAGAACAGGCCGTGCGATACATGCGCGGCGACCCGCATCCATCTCGATCCATGACCGGCGGGGGCCGGCGCGCCGGATACCAGCCTGAGGACCAGTCGAACAAGCACAAGCGCAAGAACGGACAGGCCGACCCAGTAATGAGCTGAGCCCAGCGCCTGGTCGGTGGCCGATACCGGCTGGCCGTCTTCGGCGGCGTCCACGACGACCGTCATGCTCTCACCGAAGAAGAGCTGAAATAAAACCAGCGCTGCAATCAGCCAATGCAGCGCGATCTGAAAAATTGAATATCCACGTCTGGTTTCCATCGCGACCGTTCCCTGAATACAAGGCGTCCTACGCCTTAACGTTGTTGAATAGTCGCGAGGACGATGGCCGAATTTGGCTCGAAAGCTCCCGCAATTGTGGCCACAATCTTACATTTTCGTATGGCGAGCATTCGCGCCGGCCTTGGCGGTTCGAGACTGGGACCGGCACCTTGCAAGCGCGCAGCATTTGGGCAATGCTTGGGCTTGGGGGAATGGTTTCCGTAATTTCGGAAGCGCGATTACATGTTCATCGACTACTACGAAGTTCTGGAAATAAGCCCGAACGCCAATTCCGAGACCATCGAGCGGATCTTCCGCTACTTTGCCATGCGCTATCACCCCGACAATCGGGAAACCGGCAATGAATCGCGCTTCAGCGAGATCGTTGAAGCCAACAATACACTCCGCGACCCCGTCAAGCGGGCTCAATACGATATCCTTTACCGCGAGCATCTGGGTCTTCGTCATGAACTCACCGAGGGAGCGCGCGACGGCGGCGGCATGGAGCGGGATTCCGTCATCCAGGCCAATCTGCTGTCGCTTCTCTATGTGAGGCGCCGGCGGGACGTCAACAATCCGGGCATCGGCGACGACGAACTCGAGCGCCTGTCCGGTTGCCCCCGCGAGCACCTGGAGTTCCACCTGTGGTACCTCAAGTCGAAGGGCTTCATCGGCAGGACGGAGAACGGCACGTTCGCGATCACCGTGGAAGGCATAGATCACGCCGGGGTCAAGCAGGGCCGGAATCGCCCTGACGCCACCCGCCTGCTCGATCACGCCGAATGAGCCCGGTTTGCGTCGCCCTGATCGTCAAAGGTCCGCCTGCTGGCCTGAACCAGCGGCGGGCACAACGAAGGAACAGCTACATCCCGCAGGAATCGACCGTCCTCTCCTCACCTCCCGTATCTGGGCGGTTCCACCGGGGCCGCGGAGCATGCCATGCGCCTTGGAGGGCAGAACAGGGTCGGTGACTTAGGCGCTGTGCGCCATCGAATACAAGGCGACTGAGGTCTGGCGCACTGCCGCAATTGGCACGGCTTGCGACGGCAAAGGCAGTCGCGAATGAAGGCACCGCTGGAGCTTGCTCTTGTGTGATGCAGTCCGTTCCTGGCCGGTGCGAGATCAAAGGGATTGCCTGCCCGCCGTGCCGGCGATAAACATGTCGTAGCACGATATATTATCCCCCGGCGCGCAGTAGAGCGTCCGCAAGCCGGCGTCTCGGTTTCGACCGCCGGCCACCCGGAAAACAGGTGGCAACCTGGTGCGGGATCAGCACCCGGCAATAGGGCTCCCGCTTTGGCTCGTCTCGACTGAGGCGAGCCATTTTTCTGCCGGAGACGGCGCGCCCGTCGCCCTGTCAACAAAAACCGCCGGGCGAGGCCCGGCGGCTTTCGCTCGCCCTCCGGTCGGTTCGTCCGGCCTTATGGGGTTGTTGTGGTTGTCGCCGTGGCCGCGGCTTGCGCGTCGATCTTGCCCGCCAAAGTATCCTTGGCCCAGGCGGTGACGTCGGCGTCGACTGGCTTGTTGGCCATGTCGGCAAGGGCAGCGTCCAGCGACGCATCGGTGGGAGGCGGCGCGTTGTCAACCGCGGCCTGCGCATCGGCGATCGCCTGGGCATCAGTGGTGCTGATCGTGGCGTTCTGGGCGTCAATCTGTCCCTGAACGTCGGCGATCTGCGCATCGAGAGCCGCCTGCTGTTCGGGCGTGAAGCCGGTTGTGTCGGTCGCGTTGAGGTCGGCGAGTTGCTGAGTGAGGTCGGCCAGCTTGCTCTGGTCGGCGGCCAGTTGGGCGTTTGCCGCGTCGAGGTTGGCCTGGGCGTTCTTGGCTGCCGCGGCCTGCGTCACGTAAGCCTGGACGCCGGCGAACTTCTTGCTCTTGGAATTCATATAAGCGTTGATGTTGCGCTGCAGCGAGTTCAGCCGGCCGAGCTTGGCGTGAATGTTCTTGTCCTTGGGCGTGGCAGACGTGGTCGTATCGTCAGTCGTCGCGTCATCGGTCGAGTTGTCATCCGACGCGCTGGCATCGGCGCTCTTGTTGTGGCCCGGAGCCGAGGCCGAGTTGCCGTGCGAGGCGCCGCTCTTGCCGCTGCCCCCGCCATTTCCATGACCGCCACCGTTACCGTTACCGCCGCCGTTTCCGTTGCCGCCGCCATGGCTGCCGCCATTGCCGTGGCCGCCGCCGTTACCGCCGGCGCCGGCAAGCGCGGGGGCGGTCGCAAGCGCGAGAATGGCCAGGGATGCCAGAAGTGTCTTTCGCAATGTCATTGTGCTTCTCCGCAGATGAATCGTCACTATGGCCCAACCGCTAGGCAGCCTCTTATGAGAATTTCCTAATGGCGTCGGATAAACTTTAAGCAACTGCGGTCGCGAAATGAGAGCATAGCCGCGGCCTCTCCGCAATTTTCCCAAAACACCAGGTTAACCCGTTGAAATTTAACGTAAATACAAAGGGCTTAGCATCTGTGGGCCGTTTGGAACAAAGAAGGCCCTTGTCTCGCCAGACCATGGTCCCAAGAGGCAATTGCCGCCGCGACAATCCCCTGCAATCGGATCACCTGCGCCTTTGGAACCCTGCCGCAAGGTCGGGGTTAAACAAGCGAAGGGACATTGCCTAAAAGGACAGTCACCATGAAACGAATTCTTCTCGTTGCCGCCTTTGTTGCTTTGTCCGGTGGTCTGGCGACGGCGCAGTCGGGCACGACATCGGGTAGCTCATCGACATCGTCATCCACCACAACGACGATGCCCAGCAGCCAGGGCACAGACACGACCACGACGAACTCGACCAATTCGAATTCAGCGAAGGACTGCGCGCCTGGGCAACAGACCGGCAGTGCCAAGCAGGCGGCCCCTGGCCAACAGGATACGAGCGCCAAATCCAACGCTCCCGGCCAGATGAAAACCACAACGGAAGGCTGCTAGCCACCAGGCACAAGCGGGCCTGGCTTTTTGCCGGCCATCAAGCGGAAGGATTTGGATCTTCCGTGCCATCAGTCTCGGTCGGCGTGCCGGTTGCCGTCTCCGGCTCCTGACCTTCGCCCGAACCGGTCGGGGAAAGCACGGTCAGGTCCATTCGGGCGATCCGGGACGCGGATTTTCCTTGGGCATTCGGCTCGCCGATGTCCGTCTCGAAAACCGAGGCTTTCGCGAGGTGGCCGACGCTTTCGGCGCGCTTGCCCGGGAAAGTTTCCGACGCCTGGGGTCTGCTCGCTTGATGCACGGCGCCTGGGCCGTGCTGGCTTCCAACAAGCGAGGTCATGGCTGCGCTCCTGATAGTGGATGCAGCAAATCCCTAGCATTCCTAGCTGGCGCCAGCCTTGCAGCTTTTTAGAGAATCCTAAGGTACATCCGTTCGTCCCTCTAGCTGCTGACCAGGGGCACGGCTACCGAGGTAGTGTAGCTGATCGGGTAATTGCTGAAATAGGGAAAGCTGATGACAAAGGCATAGCTGGCGTTGACGTGTGCCATGCGGAACCCGCCGCTCGCCGGATCGGTGGTGATGGTGACGTTCACATTCCGCAGGCCAAGCGCCTGAAGCTTCTGTGTGGCGATGGCCTGGATGTCGGCCTGCGTCAGCGTGTTGTTGAGCTGCAGGGAGCGCGCCGAGGCTTCGAGCGCGTAGCGCACGCTGGATACGCTGTTCATCGACCAGCCGAAGGCGAAGATGCCGAACAGGAGCATGATGAGAAAAGGCGCGACCAGGGCGAATTCGAGACCGGCGCCGCCCGCCTCATTAGCCGCAAATGCCGAAAGCCGGAGCCTTTGTTTAGCGCACACGGACCACCTGCACATGGCCGATCGCGGTATTGTCTGGGTATGGACCAAAGGTGAAGGGCGGGATCCAGGTGCCGGATGCCTGAATCTGGACGTAGACGGACGGCGCTTTCGGTCCACTGCATAAGGTCGACGCATCGACCACGGTGGTCCCACACTTATAGATGCGACTAATCGTAACCTGCGCGTCGGAAGGCTTGTTCTCCCAGCTCGCCAGCGCGACAGTCTGGGTCGCGCTGTCGTCAGCGGAGCCAGCCATCACGAGGTTGGCCGCCGTTTTCACACCGGCGCGCATCGACAGCGAACCCGCGACATAGGACCAGCCGTCCATGATTCCGAGCAAGGCCGCGCACAAGACGGGCAAGACAAACGCGAGTTCCACCGCGGCGATGCCCGATTCATCGCGAATGGCCGGCATCAGTCGACGGGCAGCGGATTTCACTCGACCACCGCAACCGCCTGAGCGGCCGGGATGTCCTTCATCCCTAGGCTCGAGCAGTCCTGGTTGATGGTCGAGTTGCCCGACCACTGGATGGTATCGGCAACGACCTGGGTGCAGCCATTCACGCCCGAGAAATTGCCAAGATAGTTGACCTGTTGCCTGGGGAAGTAGATCGCGCCGGTCAAAAGCGAAGTCGCGGTGCCGTTGAAGGTGCTCTGCGCGGCGGTCCCCGTCCGGTCGCCATAGAACAGCACGCCGGAATAGGTGCCCGTAGTCGGGGCGGCCAGCGTCACGGTGGCGTTGCCGTTCATGCTGACAGTGTTGCTGCCGGCCATGAAGATCGTAACGTCGCTGCCTTGGATGACGGCACCCGCATTGATCTTCAAGTCGCCCTGGACGACGTAGACACCGGGGGAAAGCGTGATGTTGCCGTTGAGGCTCATGCCGCTGCAGTAGGTCCCGGGCTGGATCGTTTGCGTCGTCTTGTTGCCGTTGATCTTCTGGCATGGGGTCGTGGTCGCGGGAGCCGGCAAGCTGGCGAACGGATCGGCCGCCGGCAGCGCCTGGGTGATCGGGGCCTTGCAGACCATCGGCACCGGATTGTTCAGCACGACGCCGCCGGCCGAAATCAGGCAATCGGCCTGAAGACCCGCCGATCCCTGCACCTTGATGGCGTCGTTGGCGATCGAATTCGCCATGATGACGCAGCCGGCCAGTTTGACGCTGGTGCTGCCGGAGAAAAGTGCTGCCTGGGAGGCCGACGGATTGAGCGCTTCGATGCAAGCTTTGGAGGCGTCGGTGATCAGCGCCACCGCCCTCGCCCGCTCCGGTACTTTTGTCTGAGTGAAGATGGACGTGAAGATCCGGTCGAGATCCTGGTTGAGGATGACCTCGACCGCCTTCTTGGCCGTGTTCGGTCCCGACGCCGGCGGGGTGTTGACGACAATGGTGCCCGCACCAAGGCCATTCGAGGCGGCCGATGACGCGGCGGCGGCGGTGATGGCATCCGTGTTGGATCCGGCGATCTTTTCCAACGCGCCGGCATAGGCGGCCGCGTCGGCGATCGCCTGCAGCTTCAGGCTCGAATAGTACCAGTAGGAGGTCTCGACGCCGAGCCCGGCGCCGCCGACGACGACCGGCAAGGTGAGCGCGAAAATGGTGGCGACATTGCCGCTCTTGCCTTCGCAAAAGCGTCGAGAGCCGCGTCGAGAAAAAAGATTTCTGATGAACCGACCTGAAAAGGCCATGGCCGAGCGCACCCAAGCTATCCCAGCCGTTACGTCATCATTGCCGTATGAACGAATGCCTAATTATTTCGCTCGATTTTTGCCGGTGGGACCCTAGCGCTCCGCTGCCTCCGCCTTGCGCCGCACGCACTAAGACTTAAGGCCTATAAAAGATCGGACTTAAGGTTTAAGCGTCGGTAAAACCATGCATTTTAGCTCTCTCTGCATTTTATCTATTTTGGAAATCGACCGTAGAGACGGCGCGCATATCACTCTCGGACATATGACGAGGGCGAGCTCCATGTTGGGACGTTTTTTGGCATCGAGGGGCGGCAACTTTGCGATCGCAGCCGCGGTCGCCATGGTGCCGCTTATGCTTGGCGTGGCGGCATCCATCGACCTGATAGGCACGAGCGACGACGCCGCGCAGTTGCAGAACTCGCTGGACGCGGCCGGCTTGGCGATCGGCACGAAATACCTGCCAGGCATGTCGGCAAGCGACGTGCAGCAACTCGGCCAGACCTTCTTCGCCGCCAATATGAGCGCAGCCGACGCGCAGGAACTATCGGGCAGCCTCGCCGCCTTCCAGGCCAGCGCGAGCGGCGGTCCGGGCGCCTATTTCATTTCGCTGTCGTCCAGCGTCAGCCGGCCGGCCTTCATCAGCGGCATGCCGGCCTGGCAGGCGACGCGCACCGCCTCGGTCAAGCTCAAGCCCGGCGCGCAAGCCTGCGTGCTCGCGCTCGATCAGCACGCCGACGGCGCGGTCAACCTGCAGGGCTCGACCAATGTGGCGATGAACGGCTGCGTGATCGCGGCCAATTCAGACGCGCCCGACGCCGTCAATCGCGGCGGCTCGGCGATCGTCAGCGCCGGCTGCGTCTCGACAGTCGGCGGCACGCAAGGGCTGACGCCGCCGAACGCCACGCTTTCCTGCGGCGCGCCGCATGAGAACCAGTATGCTTCGTTCGATCCGCTGGCCGACGTCGTTCCTCCCGCCTATACGCTGTGCCTGCCGGTGCCCAATGGCAAAACGGTGACGCTCTCGCCGGGTACCTATTGCGACAAGACCTTGTCGGGAAAGATCACCCTCAATCCGGGCACCTACATCATGCGCAATGTCACCATAAAGCCGGGCGGCAACGGCAGCCTGAGCGGCCAGGGCGTGACGATCTTCCTGATGGAGAACTCACAGCTCTATATCAACGCCAACGAACAGGTGAACCTGTCGCCGCCCACCAGCGGCCCCTACGCCGGAATCACCGTCTACCAGGCTCACGGCAACACCCAGGCGCTGACGCTGAACGGCGGATCGGGCTCCGTGGTCAGCGGCTTTATCTACGCCCCGGACGCCGTCATCACCTATGCCGGAAATTCGGACATGAACGCCCAGGGCAGTTGCCTGCGGCTGGTCGGCGATACCATCTCGATGACGGGGAACTCGGCCGTGAAGTCGGATTGCACGGCCGAACTCGGAGGCCGGGCGGCGTATGCGGGCCGGATGATCACCCTGGCGAAATGAGCACCAACCTCCTCCGCCAGGAGGAGGACGAGATTGCGCCTAGCCGACAATATCCGCACCCGCTCGCTCGTCGAAGAGCACGGCGCAGCCGCGCTTGAGCGCGACCTGCGTCAAGGCGTTGGCCGCATCCTCATCCGACGAGACGAAATCGCCGGTCAGGACGCGCAACTCCTCGACGGCCCTCGACATCGGCACGATACGGCCGGCCGAACGGTCGCTCACGCAGGCGTCGATGACGCACAGAAGATCGATGAGTTCGAAATTGTCCATGGCGGCCTCCGCCAGCGCCATCCCTTCGCTCCGTCAACGGCCCGGGGCGCGGACTGGTTCCCGCGCCCGGCTTCATCCGCGCGGCCTGGCGGGCGCGAGCTTGAGGTCGAAGCGGGCCGGCAGGCATGGCTCGAGGCAGGCTCGGCGCAGCGATCCGGTCGCAATCGTATCGACCGGGAGAAGGATCACCATACGAGCCTGGCGCTCGGGCCAGAGCGGCCTGCCGAAGACGAAGAAGACGCCGCCGACCAGGCCGGCCAGAAGCAGTGCGGCAAACAGATTGGCGATCATCTTACCGGGTTGCACGGCTGGCAACTCCAGGAGCGGTTTCAGGGGAAAGGCGTGCCCGCCATATCGCAGGAATAGCGGGCACGCCGTGGTCAACCGCCGATGAAGGGACTTTGTCCGGCGGCTTGCTAGCCAATGATTTTGGTGCCGTCGTTGTTTCCTGAAAATAGGCGTGTCGGGCCTCTGCGTTCGTGCAATGGGACTTCGGTCCGAAGATGGCCGGGGACCGTCGCCCGAGGGTCTGGAATATCCGCCTTCCACGACAATGCGCCAAGCGTTCGGCTGAGCTAGCGGTCACCTCAATTAATTAGCAATCGCTCATAATAAGGCTTATGAATACACTCGCGGTCGCCGACGATCGCAACGTCAGGCGCCGCTTCACACATGGGAGGGATACCATGGCCGAAGTTGCAATGAAGGTGACGAAACTCGAATCCAAATCGCACAACAATCCCGATGAGGTCCGCGCGCCCGCAAAGACGCGTGTCGAGATCGTCCGGCTCCCAGGCTATACGCTCGGGCGGATGAACATGCAGCCGGGCTGGAGATGGTCCGAATGCGTGAAGCCGGTGGTCAAGACCGACAGCTGCCAGGTCTCGCATGTTGGTTATGCCGTGTCCGGCTCGATCACCGTACGGATGACCGACGGAACGCAAAAGACCATCGAGGCCGGCACTTCCTACACCATCCCGCCCGGCCACGACGCCTGGGTGGAAGGCAACCAGCCGTTCCAATGCATCGAGGTGCTGAGCGCCGAAGAATACGCCAAGCCGGCATAGCGCAGACAGTCGCAATTTACGTTCAGAGGCGAAGGAGGGATCGCCTCGCGAGGCGATCCCTCCTCAGCCTGCGGCGGCATGTCCCGCGCAAAGGTCATTCGCACAACCGGCGTTCTATCTGTGGCTGCGCCCCAGTTGTGGAAACCTGCACGGCCAAGCGTGGTGGCTTGACAGAGAGCTTCTTTTGTTCTCTTTATGTTCCGTTAATTCCCCTTACAAAAGACGCAGCTAATGCTGCAATGCCACACAAATGGCCATGGGAGCGCGCGATGGCCGCCACGAACACCGCCGCGGCCGCCACCATCCTGCACGCCGACCTCGACGCCTTCTACGCCTCGGTCGAGCAGCTGCTCGATCCGTCATTGCGTGGCAAGCCGATCGCCGTCGGCGGAGGCGTGGTGCTGGCGGCCTCCTATGAGGCGAAAATCTTTGGCGTGCGCGGCGGCATGCCGGGCCGCAAAGCGCGCGAGCTCTGCCCTCATCTCATCTTCGTCGGCGGTCATTTTTCCGAATACCAGCGCCTCGGCGACGCCGCGATCAAGGTGCTCGACGACTTCACGCCGGCGGTCGAGCGCATCTCGATCGACGAGGCTTTTGCCGACGTCGCCGGCTGCACGCATCTGTTCGGATCGCCGCAAGAGATCGCGCGAAAAATCCGCGAGCGGGTGAAGGCCGAGCTCGGTCTGCCGATCTCGATCGGCGTGGCGCGGACGAAGCATCTGGCCAAGATCGCCTCGCAGGTAGCCAAGCCCGAAGGGCTGGTGGTGATCGAGCCCGGCAGCGAGCTCGCCTTCCTGCACGACCTGCCTGTCACGCTGATGTGGGGTGTCGGCCCGGCGACCAAGGCCAGGCTGGCCGAGATCGGTGTCGAGACGATCGGGCAGCTGGCGCGCACCCATAGCGGGGCGCTGGAGCGGCTGATCGGCCATGCCGCCGGCCAGAAGCTTGCCGCGCTCGCCTGGAACCGCGACCCGCGAAAACTCGAGGCGCACCGCCGCGCGCATTCTGCCGGCGCGCAATCGGCGCTCGGCAGGAAGCCGGCAGTGCCGCGCGTCTTCGTGCCGACGCTCCTGCATCTGGCCGACCGCGTGGCCAGCCGGTTGCGCGCCAAGGACCGGCCCGGGCGCACAGTGACGGTGCGGGTTCGCTTCGCTGATCTGCGCGCTGTGAGCCGCTCGATCACGCTCGACCAGCCGATCCAGGCGACCGCGATGCTGGCGGAGATCGCCGAGGAACTGGTGCGCGGCGTGCTTGCCGCCCATCCGGGCGAGAGGGACATCTCGCTGCTCGCCATCTCTGTCTCGCATCTGGAGGAGCATGCCGAGCTGCAGCTCGAACTGCCGCTCGGGCTGGCGGACGAGAAGCTGAGGCCCGGCAGCCGCAAAGGCCTCGCGCGCTTCGGCGCCGACCGGGCGGTGGACAAGATCCGCCAGCGCTTCGGCAAGGAGGCGGTCGGCTACGGCACGGTAGCGCTAGAAGGTCCGCGCTCGGTGCCGGACGGGTTTAGGGAATTGGCCGAGAAGGAGCTGTGAGTGGCTGAGGCATCTCCTCTGACGCCATTGGAGATTGACGAAAGCCTACGCGCCGTCCGTGCGCTGCGTACCAACCGCTTCGGGTAATCTCCCCGTCCGTCGGCGCGGGCCGATTTCCAATCTGTGAAGTTACGCGTTCCCCCCACTTGCAAGAATGTCGGTGCTGGGCTCGATTGCGCAAAGCCAGGCTTAAGGACGCCGGACGGACAGGCAAGGGGGCCGCGATGGAGCCGATTGCGGCTGGATCACCACCGGACGCGGATGGCGGCGCGCCCGAACGCTATGATCTCGGCCTCTGCCTGTCGGGCGGCGGCTACCGCGCCATGCTGTTTCATGCCGGCGCGCTATGCCGCCTCAACGAGGCCGGGCTGCTCCAGAAACTCGACATGGTAAGCTCGGTCTCGGGCGGCTCGATAGCCGCCGGGCTGCTGGCGGTGCTTTGGCCGCGTTTCGCCTTCGTCAACGGTGTCGCCGCCTATTTCGATATCTATCTGGACAGGATACTGGAGTTCTCGCAAGTCTTCCTCGACGTGCCGTCGATCTTCAAGGGCCTGCTCAACCCGTTTTCCAGCGCGGCGCGCGAAGTCGCCGACTGCTACGAGAGACATTTGTTCGACGGCTCAAGGCCGATGCTGAAGAGCCTGCCGGAAAAACCCTGGTTCGTGTTCTGCTCCAGCAATCTCGGCACCGGCTCGCTGTTCCGGCTGTCGCGGCGCTACATCGCCGACTATCGCATCGGCGTCGCCTACCAGGCCGACCTGCCGGTGGCTCTCGCGATTGCCGCCTCCTCGGCCTTCCCGCCTTTCCTGTCGCCGCTGCGGCTCGAGCTCACGCCCTTCGCGTGGAAGAATGACAAGCTCGACCCGAGCGTCGGCCCGCCGGTGCCGCCTTCGCGCGCCGTGCTCACCGATGGCGGCGTCTACGACAATCACGGCATCGAGCCGGCGCTGAAACGCTGCCGCTGGCTGCTGGTCAGCGACGCCGGCGCGCCCTGGCAGGCTTCGAGCGCCGGCTATCGGAACTGGTTCTCGCAGTTGAAACGCGTGCTCGACACCACCGACAACCAGGTGCGCTCGCTCAGGCGCCGGGATCTGGTGGCGCGCTTCCAGGCGGCCAAGGACGCCGACGATCGTGGCCTGGCCAATGACGCGACCCGGCCCGGCTATGCGGCGACGCGCGGCGTCTTCTGGTCGATCGCCAGCAAGCCCGACACGGCCGAGCCGGCCTTCGTGCAAACCGCCGCCACCGCACCTACCGATATCGGCACCTCGCTGCATTTTCTGGGCAGCGAAGAGACGGTCGACCTGGTGAACTGGGGCTATTGCGCCGCCGACCAGGCGCTGCGGGGCTGGTACGAGCCGGCAGTGGCTGCGGGCAAGGGCGTGCCGCTGAAAGCGGGCGACGTGAAGCCCGGCCGCTGCGCGCGAGTGTCGAGGATGATGATGAATGGCCTCAAGGTTTGAGCGGCTTTTCCTCGCCCCCGGGTTCCGCCGCCCGCCGTTTGAATCCGGGCAGAACTGTGGCAAAAATGCGACTGCACGTATCGGCGAGCTCTGCTACACAACGGTAGGTTACGAGGAGATCACCTATGAAGAAGCTGCTTCTTGCTTTGTCGTTGTCTCTGCTGGCGTCGTCGGCCTTTGCTGCCGATGCCATCGTTGCAGAACCTGCGCCGGTCTTTAGCTGGACAGGCGGGTATATCGGCCTACAGGCAGGCTATGCTTGGGGTAAAGGCAATATAGACCAGATCGGCGGACCGGGCTTTGTCGACACAGACCCTGACGGATTCCTTGGAGGCGTTTACGGCGGTTACAACTATCAGATGTCCAACAACATCGTGATTGGTGCGGAACTGGACGTCGTATATGCAAATGTTGATGGCAGCGGCGAAATATTCACCGCTCCTGGTGTCCCAACGGGCTTCGACGCAACCGAAGAACTCAAATGGAGCGGGGCGGCAAGACTTCGTCTAGGATATGCCGTTGATCGTTTTCTTCCTTACATTGCGGGCGGTGTTGCGTTTGGTGATGTCGACATTAGTGCTAATGTCCCCGGCGGAACTTCGTCCGATAAAACATTCACAGGATGGACGATAGGCGTCGGCTTGGATTATGCCATGACCGACAATCTGCTGCTGCGAGGCGAATATCGCTATACTGACTTCGGCTCAGAGTCCTTTGGAAATGCCAATGCCGATGTTGATCTGAAGACCAACGAGGTTCGCCTCGGCATCGCCTACAAATTCTAGTTCTCTGAAGTTCCAAATAGAGAGCCTGTCGCTTACCGCGACAGGCTTTTTTTCTGCAGGAAAAACCTCCGTCGTTGCGGCGGTAACTTCCGTGAGATAATCCCATAGCCGCGTAGAGGGGCGACGGACATGTCGTTGTAGCGTTGCAGTGGCGCTGGCCGATCACCGATGCTGTTGAATCACCAGGCTACAACGCGTAACAATACGGCGGCGCCTCGCGCCAACCTCATCCCGAAAATCTGAGCATGCCGACCGCCGCATAGCGGCGAGGAACTCATTCAACCATGAGGCAGCCCATGCGAACCGCATCCTGTGCCTGCGGGCAACTGAAGATCTCCTGTGACGGCGAGCCGCGCCTGGTCGCGCTGTGCCACTGCCTCGACTGCCAGAGGCGGACCGGCAGCACTTACGGCATTGCCGGATTCTTCGCCCGCGCGGCGGTCAGGGCCGAAGGGACCGCCAGCACCTACAGGCGATTGTCCGACGGCGGTCATGCGGTCACCTTCCATTTTTGCCCGGAGTGCGGCTCCAGCGTTTACTGGGAGCCGGAGCGCAAGCCGGACGCCATTGCGGTGGCGGTGGGCTGTTTCGCCGATCCGGCGTTCCCCGCGCCGACGCGGATTGCCTGGGAGGCGAGAAGGCATGCGTGGGTGGGCAGAGAGGCGACGGCGGAACTACCAATCTCCCCCCTTGTGGGGGAGATGTCCGGCAGGACAGAGGGGGGCGCGAAGGAATGAGGCGTTGTTCGAGCTTGGATCGCTCGCCAGATCAAAAGGCACGGCGGCGTGGATAACGGCTGATGCGCCGGCGGGACAGCGCCCCCCTCTGCCCTGCCGGGCATCTCCCCCACGAGGGCATATGCGCTAAGGTAGCTTTGGCATGGCTTGAAACTTGCGTTTTCGCGGTGGCTCACGCCATCGATGTCGCAAGGCATGGAGCTTTCGGCGCAGGGCTGCCAGGGGTGGCTGGGTAAAGATCGCTGCGATCAGGGAGGCGACGATCTGGCGGGTAGCACGCCACAACAGCGGTCGCCCGTCGCTCAAGGGGGAGAGACACCCAACTCCTGCGAGAGGGGTTCGGTCACAAGCGCGATGAGGAAGTGGGCAAGTATCCAAGGCTTTGCGATCCTTGGGTCTTTGGCGGGAGGCGCGCGCAGCCCGATCAGGCTCTTCAGGCGCTTGAAGGCGAGCTCGATGCGCCAGCGCATGCGATAGAGCTGGAGAACCGTGCCGGCGGGAAACTCCTCCCGACCCAGCGAGGTCACAAGGATGACGAAGCCGGCTGCAATCAGCGTCTGCGGTTGAACCTTGTTGCCCTTGGCCCTGGCTTCCTTGTTGATTTTGCGCCGCGCTTCTTGTGCCGCGGCCTCGGATTTGCGCAAGGCGATCAGGCGCATCTTCACCGACTCACCTTTCTTGAGGCCCAGCCGGACAGGCGTTTCGAAGACCTCCTCGCGGCAGCTCTCCAGATGGCCGATGAGATCGAACGCCTCGCCGTTGGCGTCGAGCCATCGCGCATTCTTCCACGACGCGCGCACGACAACGTCGCCGCCTTGCGCTATGACCTTTGCGATCCGCTCGGCCTGCAGATAGACGCGGTCGCCGATGCGGATCTCGCCCGCCACCACCGGCACGCGGTCGATCAGCTCGGCCTCGCTCTGGTCGGTGATCTCGAGGAAATCGAACTGCTCGCGCTCAAGCTCGAAGGCGCAGTGCATGCGCCAAAGGCCATTGTTCTTCTTCTCATGCGCACCGGCCTTGGCAACTGACGTCGCATCGAGGATGCGGATCAGCCGGCCCTTGGTCAGGTCTTTCTCTTCGCGCTGCAAAAGATGCCCGATCAACTGCTGCAGCCATGGCCCTGCGTTGCGCAGCCGGCCGAGCAAGGCCACGTCCGAAATGTCGGCGATTCCGCTCGCCGCCGCCCAGGCCACGACGCCCCGCATGCCTACCTTGCCAAGGCAATAAGCCAGCGTCAGGCGCAACAGATCGCTCGCCGACCTGATGCCGCGCGGGCGCAGGAATGCCTTCGTCTCACGCGCACTTTCTGCGATCAACTCTTCGCCGCCGAGAAGCTCAAGTGTCTCGGCCCAGCCGTCATCAACAAGCGATTCGTGTGTCATCCCCAGCGTAGAATCACAATCGATTCCGCGCCGCAATCCCTATCTTAGCGCTTATGCCCACGAGGGGGGGAGATTGGCAGTTCCGCGGCTTTCGCCAATCGCGGACGCCTTGGCGCAATCCAATCCGGTTCATCCCGTGCCCTGCGCATGCTAACAGGATCGCTTTCAACCTAAACATCCGGGATGGACAGCGATATGGCAGGCGAGAAAGTAGCTTTGGTGACGGCGGGCGGCAGCGGCATAGGGGCCGCGGCGGCCAGGCGCCTGGCGGCGGACGGATTCAAGGTCGGCGTGCTGTCCTCCTCCGGCAAAGGCGAAGCGCTGGGCAAGGAGCTCGGCGGCTTCGGCGTCACCGGCTCCAACCAGTCGAATGAGGATCTGAAGCGCCTTACCGATGGCGCGGTGGAACGCTGGGGCCGCATCGACGTGCTGGTCAACAGCGCCGGCCACGGGCCACGTGCGCAGATCATCGAGATCAGCGACGAGGACTGGCACAAGGGCATCGACACCTATTTCCTCAACGCCGTGCGCCCGACCCGGCTGGTGACGCCGGTTATGCAGAAGCAGAAGGGTGGCGTTATCATCAATATCTCGACCGCGTGGACGTTCGAGCCGAGCGCGATGTTCCCGACGTCGGCCGTGGCGCGCGCCGGGCTTGCCGCCTACACCAAGATCTTCGCCGACACTTATGCCCCCGACAACATCCGCATGAACAATGTGCTGCCGGGCTGGATCGACAGCTTGCCGGCGACGAACGAGCGCCGCGACAGCGTACCGATGAAGCGCTACGGCACTTCGGATGAGATCGCCGCGACGATCTCCTTCCTGGCCTCGGACGGAGCCGCCTACATCACCGGACAGAACATCCGCGTCGATGGCGGCATCACAAGAGCAGTGTGAAAGGAGCGGTGTGAGGCAAAGAGGACGCCGCCCCTAAATCATCCGGGCCTGCGGGAATTGAGAACCCACAGAAAGACTATCGAGGCGACCAGGACGATCGAATTGCCGACCACGATGTTCCAAAAACGTGTCGGATCGTCCGCCAGAGCGACCCAATGCAACTTGCCGCGGACTTCGCCTGTCTTGATGCCGCAGGCAATGTTGTAGATCGCGATGGCGGCGAGCGCCGCCATCAGGACAAACAGGTCATTGTTCTTGTTGCGATCCATGGAAGCGGCTTTTAACAGCACTTGGTGAAATTTCGCTTACGTTGGGTAAGGCGGCGGCCGGAAGACCGACCGCCGCCCGCTCTCATCTTGACGCAATTCCAGAAGGTTACGGCGAAGGCGCCGGAACCTACGCACTTTTCCTGGAATAGCTCCGACCTTACTGGTTGATCTCGGGCTCGACGAGCTTGGCCAGGTTGCGCAGCGATTCCTGCCAGCCGAGATAGCAGGCCTCGGCGGGGATGGCGTCCGGGATGCCGGCCTGGGTGATGTTGACCTCGGTGCCTACCGAAACCTTCTTAAGGATCACGGTCACCTCTATCTGGCCCGGCAGGTTGGGATCGTCGAAGCGGTCCGTGTAGCGCAGGCGCTCGCTCGGAACGAGCTCGACAAATTCGCCGCCGAAGGAATGGCTGTCGCCGGTGGTGAAGTTGCGGAAGGACATCTTGTAGGCGCCGCCCACCTTGCCCTCGAACTCGTGGACCGTGCAAGTAAAACCGTTTGGCGGCAGCCATTTCGCCAGTGCATCGGCCTCGACGAACGCGCGGTAAACCTTCTCCGGCTTGGTCGCCAGGACGCGGTGCAGTTGAATGGTGCTCGGCATGTCTCGATATCCTCTCTTCGTTGATCGAAGCCCCAAGGACGGGCAGCCCTCAGCCGATCCGACAGAGGCTGTCAAATTTTGTGGCCCGCGGCTACCCTGCCACCCTTGCGGCGGAGGCTGCGGACGTGAGCGCTTCGATCAGGTTGGGCATCGTCGGTGGCGCGGGCTGGCTGGGCGCAATGTGACGCGATGTGCGACGTCGTTGGCCATCGCTGTTCGTTCGGTCGATCGCTTTTGTCGAGCAAACCGAAATCGGATTCCGGCTCGAATATCCAACGTCGAACATATGGCGACTCAGCCCTTGCTCACCGCGCGCAGCCGCGCTGGTCGATGGCGGTCACGCGCGGCATCTTGCCCATATTTCAGCATGAGCCTCGCAATATTGAGTAAAATTGAGTAATTCGGGGTGTAATTATCGCGCATAAATTGTATTAGAAACCCCTTGTTATGTCTATTTCTAATCATTATCGATCAGCGGTAATTTTTTATCTGTACTGTGACGCGAATCCTTGGAACCATAGGCCGGCTTGCAGGTTGGCCTGAAAATCAGCCGCCACCAAGAAAGGAGTGTCCGATGAGTTTCGTCGTCAACGCGGTAGGCGTTCCTCTTTATTACAGCGGCGCTTCCAACCATTGGTTTTCGGCAACGTCCGGACCGACATTCAACGGCAGCAGCGGCAACGACTCAATCTGGGCCTCCAGCGGCGTCAACGTCACCATGTATGGCGGCCAAGGCGACGACATTTATTACCTCTATTCGGCGGGCAACAAGGTGGTCGAGTACGCCGGACAGGGCATCGACACGATCAACACATGGATGAGCTACACGCTGCCGGACAATGTCGAGAACCTCGTCGTCACCAACGCCCACAACTATGCCTTCGGCAATGCGCTGGACAACATCATCACCGCCAAGGCGGGCGGCCAGACGATCGACGGCGGGGCGGGCAACGATGTGCTGATCGATGGCGGCGGCGGCGCGGATGTTTTCATCATCGCGAAGGGCAACGGCAGCGACTCGATCGTCAATTTCGCCTCGAACGATGCTGTGCGGCTCGATGGTTACGGATTCACTTCGTTCGCCGCCGTCCACAACGCCATGATCCAGGCGGGGCCCAATGTGGTGCTGAACCTCGGATCGGGCGAAATTCTCGAATTCAAGAACACCACGATCGACAAATTCCAGCCCAACCAGTTCCAGTTGCCGATCGACAAATCCGGCATGACGCTGTCTTTCAGCGACGAGTTCAACACGCTGAACCTGCACAACAGCCAGGGCGGCACCTGGGATACCAACTTCTGGTGGGGGGCGCCGAACGGCAGCACGTTAACGCGCAATGGCGAGCTGCAGTGGTATATCGACGCCAATTACGCCCCGACCAGCTCGGTGCATCCGTTCAGCGTGCAGGACGGGGTCCTCACCATTACCGCGGCGCAGGCGCCGGCCGACATCAAGCCGCTGATCAACAATTACGAATACACCTCCGGCATCCTGACCACGCATGACTCCTTCTCGCAGACCTATGGCTATTTCGAAATGAGGGCCGACTTGCCGGAACACGCCGGCGCCTGGCCGGCCTTCTGGCTGCTGCCGGAAGACGGCTCCTGGCCGCCGGAGCTGGACGTGATGGAGATGTACGGACAGAAACCGAATTCGCTGCTGATGACCGCGCACACCAACCAGACGGGCCAGCACACCACGGTCGGATCAACCGTGAACGTCATGGACACCGCCGGCTTCCATACCTATGGTCTGCTGTGGACCCCGGACAAGCTGGTCTGGACCTATGACGGCGTGCAGGTCGCGCAAGCGGCGACGCCGTCCGACATGAACAAGCCGATGTACATGCTGGTCGATCTCGCGATCGGCGGACAAGCCGGCGCGCCGCCCGACCATCTCGCCACGTCGGCCCAGATGAAGATCGACTATATCCACGCCTATACGCTGGATGAGCTGCAGCAGAGCCATTTGAACGTCACGGGCGAACACACAGCCTAGGCGGTCGAGCCAATGTCACAGGAGAGCGCTCCGGGTGCGATCAGGCAGGCCGGCCTGCGGCCGATGTTCCTGCGCGCCATCGCCGATGTCGGGCTGTTCTCGCTGCTCATCAACCTTCTGCTCCTGGTCATCCCGCTCTACCTGCTCCAGGTCTATGACCGGGTGCTGCCCTCCTCCAGCGTCGAGACGCTCGTTTATCTGTCGGTCATCGCGGTCGCGGCGCTCGGTTTCCTCGGCTTTCTCGACGCCGTCCGAGCCGTCTACACGCAGCGCGTCGCGGCGATGGTCAATGAGAGGCTTGGCGCCAGAGCGTTCGCCGCTTCGTTCGGTTCCGGCAATGCGCCGTCGCCGCTCACCGACCTTGCCTCGGTCTGCGCCTTCATCCGCTCGCGCGGTGTCTCGGTGCTGTTCGACCTGCCCTTTGCGCCGGTCTTCCTCGCCCTGCTCTACCTGATCCATCCGCTGTTGTTCTGGGTGACGCTCGGCGGCGAGGCGCTGCTCGTCGTGCTGGTCTTCGCCAACCAGCTTGCCATCGGCAGGAACGATGCGCTCTCGGCGGAGCGTTCGGCCTTGGCCAGCCGGGCCGAGCAGGTCTTTGCCCGCAACGCCGACACGCTGCGCGCCATGGGCATGGTGGAAAACGCCGCGCGCGCCTGGGGCCGGCATGTGGCGGAAGCGCTTGTCCTGCACGACCGTTCGGCCGGCGCCAACGCCGTCTTCAGCGGCGCTTCGAGAGCGCTGCGCATGATGCTCCAGCTGGCGATCCTCGGCACCGGCGCCTGGCTGGTGCTCAAGGGCGAGATGACGGCCGGCATGATCTTCGCCTCCTCGCTCGTGTCGTCGCGCGCGCTGCAGCCGCTCGACCAATTGATCGGCTCCTGGCGGCAGCTCGGTGAGGCGAGGCGTGCCTGGACGCGGCTGGGGACCGCGCTCGCGGCGCAACCGGCAGAGACGCGCAAGCTCGTCTTGCCCGACCCGACCGGTGCGATTTCGGCGCAGGATCTTTTCTTCATTGCGCCAAATGCCGCCTTTGGCGTCGAACCGATTCTCAAGCGATTGAGTTTCGCGATTCAGGCCGGCGAAGCGGTGGCGATCGTCGGCCCGAGCGGTGCCGGAAAGTCGACGCTGGCGCGCCTGCTCGTCGGGGCCGCCCAGCCGAGCGGCGGTACGATCAGGATCGACGGCGCGGAGCTCAGGACGTGGGACGAAAACCAGCTCGGCCGGCATATCGGCTATCTGGCGCAGGAGATCGAGCTTTTCCCCGGCTCGATCGCCGACAACATCGCCCGCTTCGACGCGCAGGCCGATGACGCCGCGATCGTGGAGGCGGCAAAGCGCGCTGAGGCGCATGAGCTGATCCTTTCGCTGCGTGACGGCTATCAGACGACGATCGCCGGGACGCTGTCGGGCGGCGAACGGCAGCGGATCGGACTGGCGCGCGCTTTCTACGGCAATCCGCGCATCCTGGTGCTGGATGAGCCGAGCACGCATCTCGACGGCGCCGGAGAGACGGCACTGGAAACGGTGCTCGCGGCGGCCCGCGCCGCGGGCGTGACCACGATCGTGATCACGCATCGCCCCTCGATTGCCACGGCTTGCGACCGTGTGATGGTCTTGCGCGGCGGCGCGATCGAGGCGTTCGGACCGAGCGCCGAGGTGCTGCGCCAGCCGGGCAAGCAGCGGAACACGGTGGTCACAGGATCGTTCGCGCCGACCATCCGCGCCTCGCACGGCATCGCCACGGGTCCTGGACGATGACGCAGAGCCTCATCCTCGAAAGCCGCCCGCGCACCGACTTCCGGCGCACGGCCTTCGCCGGCTATGCGGCGATCGCGCTGATGGTCGGCGCCTTCGGTTATTGGGCGGCGAGTGCGCCGCTGGCAGGCGCGGTGATCACGCAAGGCACGATCGCGGCGACCAGCGGCAACATCCTCATCCAGCATCGCGAGGGCGGCATCATCAGGCAGTTGCTGGTGCATGAAGGCGACCGCGTGCGGGGGGGCCAGGACCTCATCCTGCTCGACCGGACCGCCGCGGAAGCCGATCTCAACCGGCTGACAAGACAATGGATCGCGCTCAAGGCAAGCGCGGCGCGGCTGGAGGCCGAGCGCGACGGCCTCGCCACGCTGGCGCCGATCGCCGATCCCGCGCCGGCGCCGTTCCAGCAGGAATTCGAAAACCTCATCCGCGAGCAGCAGAAGGAATTCGACGCCAGGCTTGCGCGATTCCGGTCGGAGCAGTCGATCCTGGCGCAGCGCGTCGCCATGCATCGCGAGTCGGTCAAAGGGCTGAACGCGCAGAAGGCCGCAATCGAGCAGCAGGCCGAGGTGGTGAAGAAGGAGCTCGGCATCAAGACCGACCTTCTGAACCGGGGCCTTACCGACCGCAGGGAATATTCGCAGCTTTTGCGCTCGGAGGCCGACCTCGTCGGCCAAGCCGGCGCGCTCGAGGCGGACCTCGCCTCGGCCAGCACGCAGATCGTGGAAGCGGAGGCGCAGACCGAGCGCGCCACGACGCAGCGCGTCGAGGAAGCGCTGACGAAGCTCGACGATGTGCGCATCAACCTCGCCGACATCGAGGAGCGGATGCGCGCCGCGCAATCGGTGCTGAAGCGCACGACAATCACCGCGCCGGCGGCGGGCATCGTCGTCTCCTCGACCTACAATTCGCAAGGCAGCGTGGTCGCGCCCGGCGAAAAGATCATGGAGATCCTGCCCACGACCTCGGGCCTGGTGGTCGACGCCAGGCTGCGGCCGAAGGACATCGACCAGGTGCATGTCGGCCAGCAGGCAAAGCTCCGGCTGTCGGCGCTCAACGCGCGCCTGACGCCGGAAGTCCTGGCCACGGTGAGCGAGATCTCTGCCGACCGGTTGATCGACGAGGCCACCCACGAACCCTATTTCCGTGCCAGGCTGAAAATCGCTGATGCCCTGCCCCCCGGCGTGAAGGCAGACCAGCTCTATCCCGGCACCCCGGTCGACACCTTCATCAGCACCGGCAACCGGACCTTCTTCGAATATCTGGTACGCCCGATGATGGACTCGTTCGCACGGGCGTTCAGGGAAAGGTAGGGCAGCCCTTCCGGCCGCCTCGGAACGCCGCTTTGCGCCAGAACCGTCCTCGCTTCGGCACATAGGAGGAGGAAGTGATGACGAAGAAGATGCGGGCGAGCCCCTGCTCGGGCTCCTCACTCCGGCCGATACAACTCATCCATACTAAGCTTCGCCATCTCAGTGAACGGCGCCTGTTTCTTCACTCTACCATGCTCCAGGATCACCAGGTCGTCGCAGAACGAGATGGTGCTGCGGTGGTGGCTGATGACGATCGTGGTGCGGCGGCCGGCGCGCGACTTCAGCGTCTCGACGATCGCCGCTTCCGAAAGCCCATCCACCGCGTTGGTGGCCTCGTCGAGGATCAATATGTCGGGGTCGCGTACAAGAGCGCGGGCGAGCGCGATGCGCTGCCTTTGCCCGGCCGAAAGGTTCACCCCGCGATAGCCGACCACCGTCTGGTAGCCTTGCGGTAGCGTTTCGATGAAGCCGTGCGCTTCGGCAAGCTCGGCGGCGCGGCGGGCCTCCTCGAACGTCGCCGTGTCCTTGCCATAGGTGATGTTGTCGAGGATCGTACCGTCGACCAGCTCCAGCTCCTGGCTGGCCAGAGCGATGTGGCGGCGCCAGTCGACAGGGTCGATCTCGCCGAGCGGCGCGCCGTCGACAAGGATCTTGCCTGCATCCGGCTCGATGAAGCGACAGAGCAGGTTGACGATCGTCGTTTTGCCGGCGCCGGAGCGGCCGATCAACGCCGTCGAGTGCCCGCTCACGATGTCGAAGCTCGCCGCGTGCAGCACCGCCGCGCGCTGCTCCTCATTGGCATAGCTGAAGCTCACGCCCTCGAAGGCGATTTTTTTCGTTAAGGTGGCGAACTGCCGGCTGCCCTCGGGCGGCGCGGGCTTGCCATCGGGATCGAGCAGCCAGGTCACCTCTTCCAGCGAGCCGGAAAGACCCTGCAACTGGCTCCAGGTCATCTGCAAGGCTCTGATATGCGGCTGCAGGCGGTAGAGCAGGATGAGGAAGGCGGCGACCAGCGGGAAACTCAAGCCCGCAAGCCAGGCGCCGATCACCACCGCCAGGAACAGCATGGCGTGCAGAACTTCGGTCAGCGGCCCCAGCGCGCCCTGGCGGTTTGAGAGCAGGAAGGCCGCGCGCCGCACGCCGTCGGATGCCTTTTCGAACGCCGCCTTCTCACGCGCCTCCTGGCCGAAGATGCGGATCAGCCGGCCAGCATGGACGAGATGCAGCATTTGCGAGGCCAAGGCGCTGTTGCGCGCCGAAACATTGCGGCTGGGTGCCCTGAGATGCGCCGACAGCGCCATATGCGCCGCTTGCACCAGCGCCAGCCCCAGCATCACCAGGAGCGTCATCGGCCACGAGAGCAGCAACAGAAAGGCAAGCAGGATGAGCGCCGCCGAGGCGCTGACGATCGCGCTGAGCATACCCTGGATGGCATCCGACGCCCGCCAGGATTCGCTGGAGATGATGTTGAGCAAGCGGCCCGGGCTTTGCCTGAGAAAGAAGGTATAGCCGACATTGAGCAGCCGCTCGGCCAGGGCGCCGCGTATCGCTTGGCTCGCCTTGCCGTAGATATGAGCGGTCAGCACCGAATTGGCGAAGGCGAGCAGGTTCTTGAGCAGGATTGAACCGAGGATCGCGGCCGAAATCGCAATCAGCCGCTCACGCTCGCCTAGCCCGGCGCCGACCTTCTGCAGGAGAGCGGAGAGGCCGGCCATGCCGGTCGTCTCGCCATGGCCCATGATGATGCCAAGCAGCGGGATGATCAGTCCGATGCCGAGCCCTTCGAGCGCGGCACTTGCAAGTCCGAGCACGACGACGACGGGCATCAGGCCGAGCTGACGCCGTCCGAGCGCGCGCTGCAATATCGACAAGATAGGGGCTTTGGGTTCGATCATCGCGCGCCGGCCTCGGCTCTGGCCTCGGTGGTTTCCTGGGCGGGCCGCTCCTGCCGGTCAGGCCGCCCGGCCAGCACCAGGGCCATGAACTTCGCCGCGCCCGCCAGGTTCATCAGCACGATCGGCCAGTGCGACAGGCTGAGCTCCTGGTCGAAACGCGGACCGCCGAAGAGCTCGCGCGTGGCCGCCCGCGTTGCCCAGTAAAAGTGACGAAGCAGCCACGGGGCGCGGCGCATATGTTTCAGGCAGAGCGCACCGTTGCCGAAATGATAGTCGCGGTGCAGCCGTTCGATCGCCCCGCGGTCGCGCCTTCCATGATGGTGGAAGATCGTCATATCCGGCACATACTCCACCGCCATGCCGGCCAGCATGGCGCGCACCAGGTAATCCGTATCCTCGGCCGAGCGCAGCGCTCCGCCGGCGCCGAAGCGTTCGTCGAAGGGACCGATCAAAGCGGCAACATCGCGATGCATGGTCATGTTGCAGCCGAGCACGAAGCCGCCCGGATGGACGGCGCGCGTCAGCCGCTTGCGCTTTTCGCAGCGATTGATGGTGAAGGGCAGGTCCCCGGCGTCGCCGATCTCGACGCGGCCGCCGCGGATCAGCCATTTCTCGCCACTCGCATAATGCCGCTCGAGATCGACGAGATAGTCGCGGTCGAGCCGGCAATCGTCGTCGACGAAGACCAGCACGCGCCCGCGCGCCCGCGCCATCCCGGCATTGCGCGCCGCCGCCAGTCCGGGCCGTGGCTCACAGATAGCCGTCAGCGCTATATCGGACGCCGTGGCGATCCGCGAGAGATAGTCGGCCGTACCGTCGCGCGAGCCATTGTCGACCACCACCAGCTCGGCGGCGAAGGCAGGATGCGTCCGGCAAGCGGCGCGGATCGAATCGATGCAGGACTTCAGCACCGCCGCGCGATCACGCGTGCAGACGATGAAGGAGACCTCAAGCCGCTGGTTCGGGCCGGGGGGCGAGCGTAGATGCTGCAGCAGCGGATGGCGATCGGCGTTCATGCCGCCCCCATCCGATAAGGCGCAAGCACGGACGCCGCCGGCGCGGATTTGAAGCGATAGGAGACCCAGTCCGCGCGTTTGCCAGCCCATATCGAAGCCTGGCTCAGCCAAGGCGCCCAGGCGCCGGCGCGCAGCGCGTATTTCTCGCGGCGGCGGATGACGTCCCACTTCGCCGTCAGCGTCAGCAACTCATGCGCCAACGCCGGCCGCTGCTGGTCGTTGACGAGCTGGTAGAGGAAATAGAACAGGTTCAGCGCGCCGGCCTCGAAGCTCGGCCGCGATGCGGCCGGCAACTCGGCGACCCGCTCCTCCAGGCTGCGGATGAACGCGGCCGCGCGGCGCACAGTATCGAACGAAACACTATCGCCAATGGCGCGCAGATCCTGCGTTTCGTCCGCCAGCCCCTCGCGCTCGAGATTTTCGCCGACAATCCGGAGGTGCGTGCGCCGCATCTCGCTTGTATGCAAGCTGGTCACGCTGCCGGGATGCAGGCGGTAGACGAGCAGGCTTTCCGGCATCAGCGCCGCCGGATAGCGGTCGGCCAGCCGCCGGAAGAGATCGAAATCCTCGGCATGCCGGTAGCGGCCATCGTAATACAGGTCTGCCTCGCCGATGACCCGGCGGTTGTAGACCACCGTCGGATGCATGAAGATCGTGAAGAACTTCGACAGCACCGGGAGGAGACCGAGGCGGAACACCGGATCCACCCTGCCCCGTGCGACGCGGCCGTGCAGCAGCGTGTCGACAAGCGAGCCGCAGAAGCCGAGTTCGGGCCGCGCGGCAAACAGCGCCGCCTGGCGCGACAGGCGCCAAGGATAGGCAAAATCGTCGGCATCCATCCGCGCCACCAACTCGCCCCGGGCGATTGACAGCCCCTCGTTGAGGCTGGCGACGAGGCCGCGATTCTCGCGCGAGATTATGGCTACGCGGCCGTCCGCCTTGCGGAAGCGCTCCAGGATTTCCAGCGACCTGTCGGTCGATCCGTCATTGATGGCGATGATTTCGAGCCGGTCGTAGTCCTGCCGCAGGATCGATTGGATTGCAGCGCCGACATAGAGCTCGGCATTGTAGATCGGCAGCACGACGGAGATGAGCGGGCGTATCATTGTCAGCTCCGGTCCGTCGGCTGCAGATCGAGCGCCGCTTCTGCGCCGGGATATGTGGCGCCGAACCGCCGGGTCTCGCTCGGCGCACGAGCGCGTGGCCGCGCGATATAGGGAAAATAGCGCTTGAAGCTGTTGAGCGGCTTTTCGAACAGCACCCAGGACAGCGAGGCGACAATCAGCGTGGCGGCGCCCGCGACCAGGAAGCGCCCCGGCCCCTCCTCCGAGACGTTGAGTGGGATCCACGGCTGCGCCTTTACGGTGTAAGCGAGGAGGATCGCGTGATAGAGATAGACGCCGTAGCTGATGCGGCCGAGGAAAAGCAGCGGAGGCAGTTCGGCCAGCCAGCCGAGCGTGCCGGGAAGGCCGTTCGAGCACATCGAGACAATCGCCACCAACGGCACCAGCGGCAGCACCTGCACCAGGAGCCAGCGCGGCCATTCCCATGTCGAGTTCGCCGGCCCCGGATCGGACAAGACGACGAGTAGGAAGAGCGCCACGAATGCCGGCCAGCCGAACCGCATCCAACGCGGCACGCCGGCGCCCCTGGCGCGACGTACGGCAAGCAGCGCGCCGCAGGCAAGGGCATCCATCGAGGCCGGCGGCAACAGGTCTCGGGCCAGCGCCGGGTTGGCGGCGATCGGCCAGTAGAAGCGGTAGGCGAGCGAAAAGCAGATGAGGCCAATGGTGATCGCCTCGATGCGCCTGCGCGGCGCCAGGAGGACGACCAGCGGCCAGGCGATGTAGAACTGCTCCTCGATGCTGAGGCTCCAGAAATGGCAAAGCAGCCAGGGCGTCCAGTCGTTGCGATGAGCGTACCAGAAGTTCGACAGATAGAGCGCGTGCCAGACGAGCGACGATCCAGCCTGTTCAAGATCGGTAAACCAGACGAAGGCCAGTACCGCGAAATAGGGCGGGAATATTCGGATCGCGCGCCTGGCATAGAAGGAGCGCAGCGCCGATCCAGCCGCGAATTGGTCGGCGTCGCGCGCCTCCAGCAAAAGCCTGGTGATCAGGAAGCCGGAAAGCACGAAGAACAGCCGCACTCCGAGATGACCAAGGAAGGACGTGCCGCCGGGCGCGAAGAAATGCGAATAAAGCACAAGCGTGACGGCAGCAGCCCGGAGCGCGTCAAGCTGGAGGTCGCGACCGCCGGGCATCATTCGCAGCCGCTGGTGCTGACGACATGGCCCGGGCCGGCGGCCGCAACATCCGTGCCGGTCAACGGAAAACGCAAGCGTGCCGACTCCTAAACCCTATATTCGCCTACGCTAAAGGACTGCGGCACAAAATGGTGCGGTGCAACACAGAATAGTTATCAGCCTGAATGAAAACGTGACCGTTCGTTCCAGGAAATGACACGTCTATGCCGCTATTCTGCCTTTTTTGACGAAGCGCAGGCTCCAACCAATGCGGATGCATCAAGCTCTTCGAAGCTGCTGGAGAACCGCTCAGACAACGCCACAATGTAGCCCGGCGACATACCAAAAGGGGTTACCCTCCTCACTCCCATCTCTCTGGCTCAATCACCGCCTGTAGACATCGCGGCGGCAATGAAACAATCTTCACTGCGGGAACAAAAGCGCTTCGAAGAAAGCGCGGACCTTCGGGTGCGCATGAAAAATCGATGGACCTTGTACGATCCACGCCTGGCCTGGATGCTGGTTGCACCGGTGCTCTTGCTGCTGATCTTCTTCCTGGTGCTGCCGATCGCGGTGATGGCGGCTTATACGTTCTTCACCTTCGTCACCGCAGGCGTCGAAACCAGCGCGCTGACCACCGCCAACTGGCAGGAATTCTTCACCGACAGTTATTATTCCGGCTTCCTGCTGAAGACGTTGAGGGTCGGCGCGATCACCGCGCTGCTATGTGGCGTGCTCGGCTATTTCCCGGCCTATTTCATCTGGGCCACGAGCTTCAGGCACAAATGGCTGCTCTTGCTCCTGCTCATCGTGCCATTCTGGATCAGCTTCACCATCCGCACCTTTTCCTGGATCAACATCCTTGGCGAACAGGGCGTCATCAATGTCGCGCTGCTCAAAATGGGCATCATCAATGCACCGCTGCCGATGCTCTACAACGAAGGCGCGGTGATCCTGGGGCTGCTGCATTTCCTCCTGCCCTACATGATCCTCAACGTCTATGTCAGCCTCGAGGGCATCGACCGAACGCTGATCTCGGCGGCCCGCTCGATGGGCTGCACCAGTGCGCAGGCGTTCCGCGAGGTGACGTTGCCCCTTTCCTTGCCGGGTCTCGCGGCGGGCCTGCTGCTCTGCTTCGTGCTGGCGGCCGGCAGCTATGTGACGCCGCAGCTCTTGGGTTCGGGCCGCGACGCGCTGTTCGGCAATTTGATCTATGACACCATCATGAGCGAATTGAACTGGCCGCTGGGCGCAACGCTGTCGATCGTGCTGTTCCTCGTGCTCGGCTTCTTCGCCGCGATCTACACCCGCTACATGGGTATGTCGCAGATCGTGAAGGGGTTGGGCGGATGAAGGCTGCGCGGCCGAACAAGGACGGCAAATGGGCATGGCGGCTGACCGGCTTCGTCACGCTCTGCGTCTACGTCTTCATGTTCGCGCCGATCGCGGCGACCGTCATCTTGTCGTTCAACGCCTCGATGTTCGGCGGCTTCCCGATGACCGGCTTTTCGCTGCAATGGTACGCCAAGCTGATGAACAATGACGCGGTGCTGACGGCTTTCCGCACCTCGCTGTGGATCGCGCTGGTCACCGCCGCCGTCACCACGGCAATAGGCGTCGTCACGGCCTTCGCGCTGGCGCGCTTCGACTTCCGCGGCAAGCAGGCGCTGAGCACGCTGGTGATCCTGCCGGCGCTGGTGCCGGAAACCATTCTCGGCGTCGGCCTTCTGGTGCTGATCAAGGCGATCGACCAGCCGCGCACCATGCTGCTTCTGGTGCTCGGCCACATCCTGCTTGCGGTGCCTTATGTGGTGCTGATCGCGCAGGCGCGAATGGTCGGCATAAGGCGCGTCTATGAGGAGGCGGCGCTTTCGCTCGGCGCCTCCCGCTTTTCGTCCTTCCGCGAGATCACGCTGCCGCTGCTCATCCCGGCGGTCGTCGGCGGCGCGCTGCTCGCCTTCACCATCTCGTTCGACAACACGTCGGCCAGCCTGTTCTGGCGGCCGGCAGGCGTCGAGACCATGCCCACCCAAATCCTTTCGATGCTGAAAATCTCGATCAGCCCGGAGATCAACGCGCTCGGCACCGTGATGATTGTGGTGACCGTCGGCATCCCGCTGATCGGCGGCCTGCTGATGCAAAGCCTGACAAAACTGAGAAGACGCGGCGAACCCAAGGAGGAAGCACGATGAAACTGACCACCACTAAGCGGCTGGAGCGGCTGCACGACCGCTATGTCAACGGCGATCTCAGCCGACGGACGTTCCTGAGCCTGACAGCGGCTGCCGCGGCCTCGGCCGGCCTCTCCATGCCGTGGATGAGCCGGGCGCTTGCCGCGGTCGAGCAGGTGCGCTTCGACGGCTGGGGCGGAACCGTGCAGGACGCGATCGACAAATATGCCTTCCAGCCCTACACGGCCAAGACCAAGATCAAGGTGGTCCAGGGCACGTTCGGCGACGAGAACGAGATCATCACCAAGATCAAGACGGCCAAGCCCGGCGACTTCCAGATCGTCCATTCGTCCGGCGTCAACTACTACATCAAATATATCAATGCCGGGATGAACTCTGAGATCAACGAGGCCAACATTCCCAACATGGCGAATGTGCTGCAGCCGATGATCGAGCCGTTCCGCAAGCTGACGCCGAAGCTGTCGGCCGTGCCCTACGATTACGGCACCACCGGCATCGCCTACAACACCAAGGTGATCTCGCCGGAGGAAGCCAAGGAAAAGGGCGCTGCACTTCTGCTCGACAAGAAATATGCCGGTAAGGTCGGCGGCTATTCCGACATGACCACGCGCGTCTGGTACGCGGCCCTGGCCACCGGACAAGACCCCAACAACCTCAAGGACATGGATACGATCTGGGCCAAGGTGCGCGAAACGCGCGACCTCGCCAAGAAGTTCTGGAGCTCCGGCGCGGAGCTGATGGACCTGCTCTCCAAGGGCGAGATCGTGGTGACAGACGCTTGGTCGGGCCGCGTCGCGGCGCTGCAGGACCAGGGCCACCCGATCGGCTATCTCGATCCGGCCGGCTCCTATGCCTGGATGGAGGACATGCTGATCCTGAAAGGCTCGCCGATGGCCGAGTGCGAAGAGCTGATCAACTTCATGCTCGATCCGGCGACTTCGATCGCGGTGGCCGAAGGCCAGAGCTATCCGCCGTCGCTCGACCCGAACAAGGTCAAGCTCACCGACAAGATCGCGAAGCTGCCGGCTTTCGATCCGACCGGCACGATGAAGGCGTTGACCTTCGCCGATCCGGTCTATTGGGCGACCAACGAGGACGCCTGGACCAAGCAGTGGAACAGGATCTCGAAAGGTGCCTGACAGCCAGGGCACGACACTCAATCCCCGGCCGGCCTCGGCCGGGGCGGAGGGCGCGAGCGCGGCCGCCGGGGCGAACAACCCGGCGGTCGAGTTCCGCAACATCGAGATAACCTACGGCAAGTTCGTCGCGGTGCGCGATTTCTCGCTGTCGATCGGCAAGGGCAGCTTCGTCACGCTGCTCGGCCCTTCGGGCTGCGGCAAGACGACGATCCTGCGCTCCATCGCCGGGCTGGTCGATATTTCTGCCGGCCAGATCATGATCGGCGGCCGGCGGGTCGACGACGTGCCGATCTACAAGCGCAATATCGGGCTGGTGTTCCAGAGCTATGCGCTGTTTCCGCACAAGAGCGTGTTCGACAATGTCGCCTTCGGGCTGAAATACCGCAACGTCGCCAAGCCCGAGATCAAGCGCAAGGTCGGCCAGGCGCTCGATATGGTGCGGCTGCCGGGCAGCGAGAAGAAACTGCCCTCGCAATTGTCGGGCGGCCAGCAGCAGCGCATTGCGCTGGCGCGCGCCATCGTCTTCGAGCCGCAGGTGCTTCTGCTCGACGAGCCGCTCTCGGCCCTCGACGCCAACATGCGCGAGGAGATGCGCGTCGAGATCAAGAAGATCCAGAAGGAAACAGGCATCACCGCCATCTTCGTCACACACGACCAGGAAGAAGCGCTGTCGATGTCGGACCGCATCGTGGTGATGAATGCCGGCTCGGCCGAGCAGATCGGCACGCCGGAAGAGGTCTACGAGCGGCCGGCCACCGCCTTCGTCGCCGACTTCCTCGGCAAGGCCAACATGCTGTCAGGCACGGTGAGCAGGTCCGACGGGCCGACCATTGTCACGCTCGCCGGCGGCCAGACGGTCAATGTGCTTTCACCCAAGGCGCTGCCGCAGGGAAGCGTAGTCACCGTCGTGGTGCGGCCACAGAAACTGTCGGTCGGTCGAGCGAGCGCCAATCGGTTGCCCGGCCGGATCGTGTCGGCCTCCTATCTCGGCGGCAGCGCTATCTACGAGGTCGACATAGGCGGCAAGGCGAACATCCGCGCCAACGCCCCGATCGACGGCCGGGTGCTGCGCGAAGGCGAAGCGATCGAGCTCGGCTTCGACGCCGACGACTGCGTCTTGCTGGACGAGACCGGGCTGCGGATTTCCTGAAGGCCGCGGCCGCCTTTCCGCAGGCATGGGCGATTTCCGTCGGTCGCGGTGCCTGGAGCGGTTCACCGTTTCACCGAAACAGCGAACGGGTCCATGTCCTTGCTTTGACGCAATTCCGGACGGAGAACCACCTTGGCGGTCCGTAGGTCTGCCGTGCAATCAGTACGATCCTTGACGGCTATTACAGCTCATTTCTTGGAGAGAAACGCCTTGCAGGCAGGAGTGAGCTCACTGATATGCTGTTTAAGACAGCTTAACCCCTTTGCGTTGTCGACCATCTTGCACAGTCGCTGGGCATCCGCCCTGCATGGTGTTTTGTAGGCGTCTTTCGCTAAGGCGGCGTCGGCGAGGAAAAGCGATATAGAGGCAAGAAGCGCCAGTCCAAGCGATTTCTGTTTGCGCATGATTTAATTCCCCGCTGAAAATGAGCATAGTAATGCGGCCTTATATACGCGACCACTGATATAATTGGAAGGCCAAGGACTTGGCGACGACGCGCTCCTTGCCACATTGGCAGCGACTATATTTCAAATCGAGACACGACCAAATTCCCACGGCAATTTCGACGCCCGCTCCAACGCTCGTTCCCCCGGTCATAAGCGACAAGTCCTCCCATCGACGACGCGAACGGTCGCGCCGCAAAGGATGGAGACGACGATGACGACTTTGGAACACACCGCCCATGAAACCAGCCGATCGGGTCTCGGCCCGATCAATTTTGCCGGCCGTGCGCTGCGCCTTGTCTACCGTGCAATGAGGATGCGCAGCGACCGCGCCGCCATGCAGGCCATGCCCGATTATCTGCTCAAGGACTTGGGTATCGCCCGTTCTGAAATCGATCATTACACCTCGATGCGCTACGCCTCCGACGCCGGCGGGATGGACATCCGCAACGCCCATTGATCGCCGATGGCGATCGTCGCCACGCCCTCGACAGGCCCCCGGGCCTCCCCACGCCCGGGGCTTTTGGGTTCCGGCGCATTCGGGTCAAGACGCTTCGTTTCAAACGATACGTCCAACGCAATTTCCACGGTAGGCGTATGAAAAATTCCACGATCGCATCCACTCTCGTTCAAACGCTCCATCGGCAAACAGAGGCCGTCACGGCAACCAAGCCGCAAACGAACCTTTGGAGATGAAGATGCAACCCAACACCAAACCTGCACGGCTTCCGCTCAATGGCGTCGACACGCCGAACCTTTTGGCGACGATCAATTTCGTCGCCGGGCAGCCGGAGCTCGCCAAGTTCCAGTTCCGCGCTCACAACGAGTGGATCGAGGGCACGCACAGCAAGACCGTCATGAACGGCTTCTTCGGCGCCGGCCAGGAGCAGAAGCACGAGAAGCCGCATTATGCCGATGCCGATCATCCGGCGATCTTGTGCGGCGCCGACAACGCGCCGACCCCGGTCGAGTGGCTGCTGCACGGGCTGGCGGGGTGCCTGATGGCGGGCGTCGCCAACATCGCCGCCGCGCGCGGCATCAAGCTCACCAAGGTGAAATGCTCGGTCGACGGCGACATCGACCTGCGCGGCATCCTCGGCATCTCCGACGAGGTCCGCAACGGTTTCCAGAACATCCAGGTGTCGTTCGAGATCGAAGGCGACGCGCCGGCCGAAAAGCTCCAGCAGCTGGTCGAGCAGTCGCGCGCCCGTTCGGCCGTGTTCGACGTGCTGACCAAGGGCGTGCCGGTCACCGTCGGCATCAAGACCATCCAGTAAGCCGGCCGGCGGTCGGGAGCCGATCCGGGCCGCCGCCGCCCGAGACGGAAATGAACCATGAGACGCTCGGACGTCGTCATCATCGGCGCGGGCCAGGCCGGGCTTGCGCTCAGCCATTGCCTCAGCCAGGCCTGCATCGACCATGCCGTGCTGGAGCGCGGCCGCATCGGCGAGCGCTGGCGTTCGCAGAGCTGGCGCTCGCTCAGGTTGCTCACGCCGAACTGGCTGAACGCCCTGCCCGGCTCGCCCTACGAGGGCGGAGATCCGGACGGCTTCATGACCAAGGAGGCTTTCGTGGAAAGCCTGGAACGCTACGCCTGGCAATGGAATGCACCCGTCGAGACCAATGTCGAGGTCATCGCTGCCAGGCGGACCGTCGAAGGCTTTGCCTTGCGCACCAGCGCCGGCGAGCTGTTGGCGCGAGCGGTCGTCGTCGCGACGGGACATTGCGACCGGCCGGTCATCCCATTTTCGGTTGAGACTCTTCGCGGACCGCTCAGCATCCACGCTTCGCAATATCGCTCGCCCGGCGAGCTGCCGGGCGGTGGCGTGCTGGTCGTGGGCGCCTCATCCTCCGGCGTGCAGATCGCCGACGAGCTCGCCCGCGCCGGGCGGCGCGTGGTGCTTTCGGTCGGCAAGCATACGCGCCTGCCCAGAACATGGCGCGGCCAGGATATCTTCTTCTGGCTTTGCGAAATGGGCTTGATGGCACAGCGCCAGGAAGACCTCGCCGATCCGGAAGGCGCCCGGCGCCAGCCATCGCTGCAGCTCGCCGGCCGGCCGGACAGGGCAGATGTCGATCTCGCCACGCTGCAGGCGCTCGGCGTGGAACTCACCGGGCGGGTGCATGGCGTCGGCGACCGCGAGATCGGCTTCGCCGGCGATCTTGGCCAGCACATCGCGGCAGCCGAAGCGAAGCAGGCGCGCCTACTCGACCAGATCGATCGCTTCGCGGGTGTGACGACACCATACCGGCCCGAGCCGGTGGCGATGCCCGCAGCTTGCCCAGAACGGCTGTCGCTGGCGGACGGATCGATCCGCAGCATCGTCTGGGCCACCGGCTATGCGCGCTCGTTCGGCTGGCTGGAGCCTCTGGCGCTCGGCTCCGATGGCGAGCTGGCGCATCGGGGCGGCGCCACCAGCGTGCCCGGTCTCTACGCGCTCGGCTTCCGCTTCCTGCGCAAACGCGATTCCAATTTCATCGGCGGCGTCGGCGCGGATGCCGAGGCGATCGCCGCCGAAATCTCCCGTTATCTCGATTGCAACGGCCGCAAGGCGGCCTGAGGACATTGAACATGGCAAACAACCTCATCTCCCTCATGGCTCAGCCTAAGCGTGGCCATTACGATGCGATCATCGTCGGCGCGCGCTGCGCGGGCGCGGCGACCGCGATGCTGCTCGCGCGCGCCGGCCTCAAGGTGCTGGCGATCGACCGCAAGCCTTATGGATCCGACACGCTGTCGACGCATGCGCTGATGCGACCGGCCGTGTTGCAGCTTTGGCGCTGGGGTCTGCTCGAGCCGCTGCTCAAGGCCGGTACGCCGCTCATCGAGACGACGACCTTCCATTATGGCGACGAGGAGATCACCATCCCCCTTGCCGCTAGCTCGGACCTCCCCGGCCTCATCGCGCCGCGGCGCACCGTGCTCGACCGCATCCTGGTCGATGCGGCGCGCAAGGCCGGCGCGGAGATCCTGCACGAGGTCGCGGTCGGCGGTCTCTTTGCCGACACGCGCGGGCGGGTGCGGGGTATCGAGATCCGCGCCGCCGGCCGTACTGCCGTGCGGGTCAGCGCCGATATTGTGGTCGGCGCCGACGGCATCGGCTCGCTGGTGGCAAAATGCGTCGACGCCCAGCCCTTGCGGCGCGGCGCTGTGTCGGCTGCCCATGTCTATGGCTATGCGCCAGTGGAGCCGGGCGCCGGCTATCACTGGTACTTCCGCGACGGGATAGCCGGCTCGTTCATCCCGACCAATGACGGCCTCGCCTGCATCGTCGCCTCGGTGCCGACAGGCCTGTTCGACCAGCGCTTCCGCCTCGGCCACGCCCGCGCCCGCATGGATGTGCTCGAGGCGCTTTCCCCGGCACTGGCAGCACAGGCGGCCCGGGCACCGAAGGATGCGCGCCTGCAGGCGTTCCGTGGCGTGCCGGGCTATATCCGCCAGCCGCACGGCCCGGGCTGGGCGCTGGTGGGCGACGCCGGCTTCTTCCGCGATCCGATCACCTCGCATGGCATTTCCGACGCGCTGCGCGACGCCGAGAGCCTCGCGCGGGCGATCTTGAATGGGTCCGAGGCGGCATTCTCGGTCTGGCAGCAGCAGCGCGACATGATCGCCAACCAGATCCTCGATACCACGGACGCCATCGCCGGCTTCGATTGGACGCTTGACGATCTCGGCGAGCGGCATCGCCGCTTCAGCGCCGTCCTGAAGGCCGAGGTGCAGGCGCTGGCCGGGCAGCCCATTCCGGCCCGCCGCGCTGCCGCATCGAAGCCCTCGACCTATCGAGCGCCGGCCAACGAGGACGAGCCGCCGGCCGAGCTTTCCCGCAATCGAACCGGAGCAAGACCATGACTGTGCCTGTGATGAAGGACGGGTGGGTCGGTGTCATCAAGGGCCGGCCAAAGGTGGGCGCCTTTGCTGAACGCTCGCGGCGCACGCAGCCGCAGGATATCGATGCCTTTGCCGAGATGACCGGCGACCGTAATCCGCTGCATTACGACAAGGCGCTGGCCGAGGCTTCTGTGTTCGGCAAGCTCATCGTGCAGGGCGGCGTCACTTCCGGCATCCTGAACGCGGTGGTGGCGGAAGACCTCCCCGGCCCCGGCTCGGTGTTCCTCGAAGTGTCGTGGAAATTCGTCAAGGCCGTCGGCGTTGGCGAACTGATCACCGGCCGCGTCGAGGTCAAGGAGGTGCGCGCCGACAAGCCGATCACGAAACTGGAGACATCGGTGCGCAACGAAGCGGGCGAGCTTTGCCTCACCGGCACCGCGACGGTGTTCACCGTGCCGCTCATCAGCGGCTGAGCGCTTCGCAAGTACCTGGTTATCCGCCCGTCGTCTCGGCGATGAAGGCGCGGACGTGGTCGATGAACTCCTCGAAGGCGGGCTCGCCTTCGAGGAGGATGTGGTTCTGGCTATCGAGCTCGATGAAGCGCGCGCCGGGAATGCCGGCCGCCATGGTGCGGCCCGACTCCACCGGCGCCACGTTGTCGTCGCGCGCGTGCAGCACCAAAGTTGGCACACGCACCTTTTCCAGCAAGTCGCTGACATCGATCACCGAAAAGGCGTTCTGAAGACGCCAGGCATCGTCGGGCGAGACGGTGCGCAGCATCAAATCGTCCATCCAGGCGAAATGCTCGTGCGTGGCGCCGGGAATGAACATGGAGCAGAAGGCCTGGCGAAACATCGGGTTCGGCTTGCCCCAGCTCTCGCGCATCAGTGTCGCCACGGCCTCGCGCGTCGCGATCTCGCCCGCGTCGCCGCGCGCCCGCCAGCCTTTGACGTAGCCGCCGTAGAGGATCATGCCCGACACTCTCTCGGGGTGGCGGATGGCATAGGCGATCGAAACCGCGCAGCTCTGCGACAGGCCGAGCAAGGTGAAGCGGTCGAGCCCGGTTGCGTCGACTACGCATTCGAGATCCGACACCATGGTTTCGAACGAGATGTCGACGACGTGCCTTTGCGACAGGCCATTGCAGCGCTCGTCATAGCGCACAAGGCGGTTCTGGCGCGACAGTTCCCGCATCCAATGCCGCCAGATCGGGCTGTCCCAGTCGAAGGTGAGATGCGACATCCAGTGCGCGGCGCGCAGGATCGCCGGGCCACTGCCGGTGCTGGCATGGGCGAGCCTGGTGCCGTCGAGAGCCCGGCAGAACTGCACGGCACGGCCGGGATCCTGCGGCGACGCGGCAGGCTTCGACGGCGGCACGAGGGGAGCGGACTGCGGCGCGCGTCCCGTGGCTTGAGCGGCGGCCGACCGGACCTTGTCCTCCAGCGCCTCGATCTCGGCGGCGATACTGGCGTCGTCGGGCGCCAGGCGGCGCAGGCGCCGGGCGAACGGCAGCGCGCGTCGCGGCTCATTCCCCAGGCGCTCGACCAGTTCGCGCAGGATGCCAAGCTCGACGATCTCGACCTCGCTGGCGATGGCCTGCCGCCAGGCTTCATAGTCGAAGCAGCGTTCGAGCGAGAGGTCGGCGAGAAAGCCGCCTCGGATCGAGGCCAGGACCGCTTCGAGCTCCTCGGTCGAGCGTGATGAAAGATCGGCCTTCACCAGCGGCGCCAGCCGCGCATAGTCCGTTTCGATGTTGAGCGCGACAGCATTGCGATCGGCGGCAAGAACGGATTCGTCTGCGCCCAGCACCTGGCGGATCTTCGACAGGCTCCAGCGCAAGGCGCCGCGCGGATCGTCCGGGATGTCCCAAAATATCTCGCACAGCCGCTCGCGCTGGTGCTGCCTGGCGGTGACGGCGAGGTAGGCGAGCAGCGCCCGCGTCTTGCGCGATGGCGGCAGGTGAAGCGGCTCGCCGTCGCGCGTGACCTGAAAATCGCCAAGCACGCGCAGTTCCAGCATGTGCTGACCGCCGTTCATGCGTCCACGCGCTTGTCGATCGCCATGATCCCCTTCGGCCTTGGCCGACGCTGCGAAGGGGCAGCCAATAGCAAAATTGGCTAATTTAGGAAAGCTTGGTCTGGACGGCTGACCGCCCGAGGAACCACATCGACTTGGCGGCTCGGGCAGCCGCATATGTCGATCAAGGCACGTGGCCGCTCGTTCACGCCTTTGCCGGAACCGGCCTCGACTTGGTCGCCGTCGCCAGCACGACCCCGACCACGATGAAGGCCGCGCCGAGCAGATCGTAATCGTGCAGGCTCTCGCCGAGCAGCAGGTAGGCGAGCACGGCGACGAACAGGGTCTGCAGATAGAGCAACATGCTTGCCCGGCTGGCGCCGAGGGTCTCCACGCTTTGGTTATAGAGATAGTACATCAGCGCGCCGCCGGGACCCGCCAGATAGGCAAGCGCGAGAATGCCGTCGGCATTCAAGGCGGAGCGCTCGTCGTTGAAGATTTCCCAAAGGTGGAACGGCAGCGCCACCAGCGCGCCGGCGCCAAGCAGAAGGACCACCAGCGGCAGGAGCTCGAGGCCGAATTTCGAGCGGCGCAGCAGCACCGTATAGAGCGCCCAGCAGAAGGCGCTGCCGACGATCCACAATTCGCCGATGTTGAAGCGCAGTTGCACCAGCGCGTCCAGCTTGCCATGCGCGACGATCACCAGCATGCCGGCAAGTGCTGCAACCGCGCCGAGCGACTTCCAGAGCCCGAGCGGCTCGCCCAGCACGAGACGCGCCAGCACCATGGTCATGATCGGCGACATCGCCATGATGATGCCGGCCGTGGTGGCGTCGGTGTCGTTCAGACCATGGTAGATCATCCCTTGGCAGAGCGTCAGGCCGATGGCGCCGACGGCGACGATCTCCAGCGGCCGCGATTTGAGCAGCGCCAACATCGCGCCGTGATGGCGGTGCACGATCGGCAAAAGAATGAGGCAGGCGAGCGCCAGCCGCCAGAAGCATAGCCCCCAGGGCGGCATTTCCGGCGCCACCCATTTGGCCGCGATATAGACGCCGGCCGAAAGCAACCAGCACAAGGCAGCGGCGGGATAACCAGCCAGCGACGGTATCGCTCGAGCGACCGGCGCTTCCGCCGGATGCGCTATCGGTATCGCCTGCATCGCATGTCCCTCACTCCATGAAGGTCAGCCCAGTCGCAGCCGACAGTCTACCTCATGACGGGAGTGTTACATAGTCGGCCCGGCAAAAGCGCACGCGGCAGGGATCAATGCGACGTGTCGCCGGCCAAATGCAGAAGATCCCAGGCCGAGCCGACGCGCCCATGGAACTGCGATGCGAAGCGTTTGGCCTCGACGTCCTCGAGGCCGTCCTCGACAAGGGCCTCGATGCTCCGCCGCAGCAAGACGAGCTGCATCTGCCGCGCATGTCTTGCGTCGGTTTCGCGCATGATGGCCGTGACGTGATAGGCCACGACCTGCTGGCCAAGACAGGACAGGAGCGCGCTCGACCCCGCCGTCGCTGCAGTGACCGCTTCCTCGATATTCATTCCGGCGCTCCCTCATCTAAGATGCTGGGCGCCTCCCGGCAGACGGCGACGGTATCCGCCGCTCTTTTCTAATTTTCGGCAGTCGCGAGATCATCGCTGGCGGCCGAAATCAGTATCCTCCAGAACCCTATTAAAGGCGACCGGATAGTTAATCGATGGTTAACGGGAACGCTCGCATCTTACGCGTCAGGGGCCAGCTTGATGCATCGGTCAGTGACCGAGGACGTTGCGCTCGGCCGACGGCGCCAGGCTCTGCGAACCGGGCACCGAAACCGGCGCACCGTGAAGCACCCAGTCGGCCGCGATCTGGCCGATCACAGGGGCGAGCTGGATGCCATAGCCGCCGGCGCCGGCAGCGGTGATCAGCGTCGGCTCCGAGGCATCGAATGGTCCGACGAAGGGGCGATGGTCGGCGGTGACGGGATAAAGGCCCGCCCACCCCCGGCCGAGTCGCGCGCCCGGCAGGTCGGGCACGCGTTCCAAAAGCAGCTCGGCCAGATCGACCTTCGACTGCTCCTCGCACTGGTCGTTGTAATTGTCGGGGTCCTCCGGCGCGATCGAATTCACTTTGTGGATTTCGGCGATCAGCTCGCCTGGTTTTTCGTGGCGGAAGTTGAGCCCGCTGCCTTCGCCGTTCACGAGGTCCATCACCATCGGCATCGTGTAGCCGAGCGGCTCGTCAAGATGGATGACGACGGCCTCGTGGCGCTCGGGCCAGATGTGGAGGCGCTGGCCGAAAAGCGCGGCGACCTGCGGCGCCCAGGCGCCGCCCGCATTGACCACGACATCGCAATCGATCAGTCGTCGCTCGCGATCGACCGGGCCGCCATCGGTTTCCAGCGTGTAGCCGCCCGGGCGCCGTTGCACCCCGACCAGCTTGCGGTACTGACGGATTTCGCCGCCCTTGGCGCGGACGATGCCCGCAAGGAAATTGCACATCTCATGTGGATCGAGAAAACCGTTGTCGGGCCCGAACAATCCGCCTTCGAGCCCGTCAGGATTGATGTGCGGAACTAGATCCCTGAGCTCGTTCGCGCGGACGAGACGCGACCTCAGCCCCGCCTCGGCCTGGATTTCGACCGATCTCGCGAAGAGCTCCATCTGACTGGTCGTACGCGCCAGCCGCAGATAGCCGATATGGTTGAACCGAAGCCCCTCGCCTTCCCATTCGCGGAACCGGCGCAGCGAATGGACGCGCAGCATGATCTCGAACGGGTCGGTGAATTGCGATCCGACGACGCCGACGGACCGGCCGCTCGACCCCGAGGCAATCGAGTGCGCTTCGAGCACGGTCACGCGCGCACCCTGCTCGACGAGGTTGAGCGCCGTGCACATGCCCAGCGTGCCGGCGCCGATCACCACGACATGAGGAGAAGCTGTCATCTGTGGTCCGCCTGCTTTCACGACTGCGCGGCGACGTCGCCCAAGGTCTCGTCGATCGCTTGAAGAATGGCGCCGGCATCTTCCTCGGTCATCGGCGTCGACAGCGCGAACAGGCCGTAGCTGGCGGACAGGACGCCGCGGCCAAGCAAACCCTTGTGGAAGGTGTCGAACTTCCTGCGCTCGACCGGCCCTGGGTAGATCGAGCGGTAATCCGTGACGGGATGCGACGTGAAATGAACCTTGAACAGCGAGCCGAGGCCGACGCATTGGCCGGCAAGCCCATGCTTTTCGAATGAGGCGGTAATCCCTTCGCGCAACGATGCGCCAAGCCGATCAAGATGGGCAAAGCTTTCTTTCGTCAGCGCCCGCATCGAGGCAAGGCCGGCGCGCATGGTCACCGGATTGGCCGTGAAGGTGCCGCCATGCGGCAGCGCGGGCTTGCCTGCGGTCGGATCGAACACCGCCATGATATCGGCGCGCCCACCCACGGCGCCCACCGGGAAGCCGCCGCCGATGAGCTTGCCCAGCGCCGTCAGGTCGGGCTCGATGCCCCACAGCCCTTGCGCGCCAGACCAGCCCAGCCGAAACGAGATGACCTCGTCGAAGATCACCAGCGCGCCCGCCGCATGGGCGGTCTCGACCATGGCCTGAAGATAGTCACGACGCGCCGGTATGAGGCCGGCACGGTTGGGCATCGGGTCGATCAGCACGGCCGCGATGCTGTCGCCCTCGGCGGCTAAGACGGCGCGCAGCGCCTCGGTGTCGTTGAAGGGCACGGCAATAACGTCGTCCAGCACGCCGCGCGGCGTGCCCTTTGCATAGGGCGTCGACCTGGGCAGGTCGCCCCAGTTCGCCGGTGAGGAGTCCAGGCTGACTTCGGCGAAATCGTAGGATCCGTGATAGGCGCCTTCGATCTTGACGATCTTCGGCCGCGCAGTGAAGGCGCGCGCAGCCTTGATCGCCATCATCACACCCTCGGTGCCGGAGTTGGTGAAGCGGATCTGGTCGACGGAGGGCAGCCGCTCGACCAGCAGCTCGGCAAGCTCGATCTCGCTCAGCGTCGGGGCGCCGAAAGCGGTGCCGAAGGGCAGCTGCTCGACGACGGCCGCGGTGACATCGGGATGCGCGTAGCCATGGATCATCGCGGTGAAATTGTTGATGCAATCGTAATAGGCATTGCCGTCGACGTCCCAGACCCTGCACCCCTCGCCGCGCGCGGCGTAGATCGGAAACGGATCGACGAAAACCGTGGTGCGCGTATTGCCGCCCGGCATCACCTTCCTGGCGCGCTCGAACAGGGTTTTCGATCCAGGCATGGCGTCGGGATAATGCGGCATGGCGTTCCGAAGGCGAATTCGACTGTTGAAACAGCGGCGCGCCGCTCGTCACGAAGCTACGGCTCGTTTGCGCGCCGGCGCAATCGGCCAGACCGGTCATGCGACCCGACCAGGGCCATCGCGGACCCTCATCATTTTGCGCGGCAGCAACCGCGCGCTTAGACTGCCCGACATTGATCAGCCCGCCACCGAGAAGTTCTGCTCCGAGACGATCAGTCATGACATCTAGTCCATTTGGATGATGCATCCTGCCCCTAAAGGCGTACCTGGTATAAGCAGCCCGTCAACTGCGCAAAATACAAGTTGTCCAATCTGTAGATGGAGTTCAACACGGAGCGAACCGCCAAGACCGAAAATCTTAATTTTGCGCACAGCCGCTATGACGTGTTTCTTGAGCATCGCGAAGAATACCGGCAGACAGAGGACCGTGGCCAGTGACGTCCATACATGGATCTTACGAGGAGTTCGAAGACGACCCGCGCCCGGCGTGGGTTCGCTTCAGCATGCGCCACTGGAGGTGGAGCGCCATTCCCGGATGCATCCTCCTTTTGGCGGCGGTATCTCCCCCAGACAACAGCGCCGAAATCCAGCAACAGATCGCGGCAGCGCGAGGCGAACTGGCGTCGACAAAAGCGCAACTGGGCCTGAGTCAGGATGCCGAGCGCACAGCAAGCGCCCAGGCAAGGCTGTTGGCCAGCACCTCCGCAGAGCAGACAAAGGCCCTGAGAGAGGCGAACCAAAGCAACGGAACCCTCAAACTCGATCTGGAAGCGGCGCAGCGCGTCATCAAAGACTTGAAGGCACAGTTGATTTCTGCAAACGAAGCACGCAACGCTGTGGAAGTATCCCTGGCCGAGGCAAATCAATCGGTTGCCGAAGAGCGCCATAAGGTCGAACAATTCGAGCACCAACTCGCCATGGCTCGCCAGGCCGGCGAGGCCGATCAGAAACGCGCAAATCTGGCTGCGGCCGAGCGGGCCACCGCCCTAAAGGACCTCCAGCTGGCGGTTACTGCCGCAAAGCATGTCAACCAGGCATTGGATCTGGAACACACGCGCGCGGTTTCGGCCGCAAGCGATGCCGATGACGCCCGTCGGGAAAGAGACGCCGCGAAGCAGGCGTCTGCCGACTTGAGTGCAGCGCTGGAGCAGGAGCGGCAAAAGCTGACCGACATGTCCGTCGCTCTCACCGCTGCGCGAAAGGCGCTCGACCTCGTCAAGGCGCAAAGTGCGCGCCACACAGCGCAGACGGAGCGTGCACCCGGGACGCGTTCCGCCGCGGTTCCACTTGCCAGCCAGAATGGCCAAGCTGTCCGCCGAACAGGCTTGCAGGATAAGAACAGAGCGAAGATCCCAAGATCACCGAAACGGGTTCTGGTGGCGACGACGATCACTCTCCCCGACGCGTTGCTTCCGACCCCGCCTCGATGATGATGGTCAGCAGTACATTTGGATTGGCACGAACGCATGCCCAGGAGGGGTCCTGAAATGGGCAAATACGTGGCGGTCGCTTTGATGATCGCAGCCGCTACCGGGCCGGCGGCCGCCCTTGATGTCGGCGGTGGCGGCAAGGTCGGCGGCATTGGCGTCGGCGCTGGACTGGGCGCCGGATCACAAGGTGTCTCCGCTGGCTTGGGGGCAAATGTCGGCGGCGTGGGCGGCGCAAGCGTTGGCGCGTCGGTGAGCTCAGGCGGCGTCAGCCTTGGCGCGTCGGCAGGCGCAGGAGGGGCGAGCCTTGGCGCGTCCGCGAATGCTGGTACCGGGTCGATTGGCGCCAGCGTTTCGACGGGTGACGCTGCAGGCAGCGCAAGCGCCGGCGTGTCGACGGATGCCGGCACCGCAACGTCAGGCACCGGGGACACCGCGCCCCCCGACAATCCCACCGTTTTCTCCGCCAGAAGTGCGACAACCGCGATCAGCCTGCCATCCATCCTCAAACCCTCCAGCGCACGTGGCGGGGAGTTCGGCCGGTTTAGAGCGGGCTATCCTTTTGCGCCCCTTGTATCGCTGAAAGCGAAGCCAGGCACGCCGCCCAAAGTCGTGAGCGCTTGCCGCGCGGCGATCATGTCGGTCACGACGCCGCTTGGTGCTGTGCGCGTATACGCGGTCAGCGCCGGTCCGATGCGCCAACGCAAAGCCGGTCTGGCGGCGCCGATCGAGGTGCGAATAAACTATACGCTTCCAGGCGGCATCCAAGTGCGACAAGCGAAGGTCCTGTGTCGCCTTAGTGCGACGGGGAAGGTCATCGCTGTGACATAGAAACCAGTTTGCCGAGGTCGTTCACAGGGACCGCTACTTGGCAACGTCATTCGCCAAAACCCGATTCGGGTGCCTGAGATGGGTCGGCGTGATGCCGGCCTGCTGGCGAAAGACGCGGCTGAAATGGCCGGCATTGGCAAAGCCGCAGCGATAGGCGATCTCGCCGATCGCGAGGTCGCTGCCTTCCAGCAGCGACCTGGCGTAATGCACCCGCAGCGCAAGATAGGCGGCCATCGGGCCGATGCCGAGCTCGGCGCCGAACAGGCGCTCGAGCTGGCGGCGCGAGCAGTTCTGCCTGGTGGCGATCTCGGCGATCGGGATCGGCTCCTGAAGATTGCTTTCCATCAGGAGCAGCGCCCGTTTCACCGCGCGGCTCGCGGCCGCTGGAAAAAGATCGCCGACCGGCTGCACGTCGCGGCTGGAGCGGATGCGGTCGAGCACCAGGATCTTGGCCGCCTTCTCCGCCGCCTTCCGGCCGATGAATTGCGAGACGAAATAGCCGGCAAGGTCGGCCGCGCCCGTGCCGCCGGCGCAAGTGGCGCGGCCGCGGTCGACGGAATAGAGGCTGTCGGCATGCGCGTTCACATCGGGGAACTCGGCGCGAAAATCCTTGATGTGGAACCAACTGACCGCGGCGCTGTAGCCGTCGAGCAGGCCGTAGCGCGCCAGCACGAAGCTGCCCGTGCAGAGCGCGGTGAGCGGCACGCCCTTCTGCGCAGCGCGCAACAGGAACGCCTCCTTTTCGGAACTCAGCTTGCGGCTGGTGTCGAGCAGGCCGCCGACCACCACGACATTGTCGAAATCCTCCGGATTGCCCATCGCCCGCGTCGGCAGCAATTCGACGCCGCAGCTGGCGCGGATCGGCAGGCCGCGCTCGCCGACGATCTCCCAGTCGAACTCGATCCTGCGGCTGCGGTCGCCCTCGTCGCCGGCCAGCCTGAGCGTGTCGATAAACAGCGACAGCGGCGACAAGGTGAAATCGCGCACCAAAAGAAATGCGAATTTCTTGGCCATGTTTTTGCGAGTCGACGCCCCTGCATTCTCTCAAAGCCATCTTCGACCATTCCGCACGGTCGGCGCTGCTTCGCCAACGCCGCCACGCAGGCAATAGGCGACGCGCGGGGCGTTAATCGCATGAATGGCTCCGCCTGGGCGATTTGCCGCATCCGGCTCTGTCGCGCGTCCTGCCCTGGCCCGCCCTCTGGGCGCATCTGGAACAGGGCTCTGGCCCAACCCGGACATGCACGAACGGGATGGCCATTATAACCAGACGCTTTATAACGGGCGATCCGATTATGACCACCAAGGGGAGACGATGCGTTACATACGTCCGCTTTCAATCGAAGATGCCGTTGGCGAGCTCGCCAAGGCAGTAGGCCCGGCCGCGATCCTGGCCGGGGGCAGCGATCTTTTGGTGAGGATGAAGGGCGGCTTCATCGAGCCCGAGCTGATCGTCGACATCAAGGCGATCGGCGGCCTGGCCGACATTGCCGAGACAGCCGACGGCTTTCGGATCGGCGCCGCGGTGCCCTGCGCGGTGCTGGGCGAGAACAAGGCGCTCCGCAAGGCGTGGCCCGGCGTGGTCGAGGCGGCCAACCTGATCGGCTCCAAGCAGGTGCAGGGCCGCTGCACCATCACCGGCAATCTGTGCAATGCCTCGCCCGCCGCCGACAGCGTGCCGGCGCTGGTCGCGGCAGCGGCACAAGCAGTCGTCGCCGGGCCTTCGGGCAAGCGCACGATTGCCGTGGAAGCCGTGCCGACCGGACCCGGCCGCACGTCTCTGGCCAAGGGCGAGATGATCGAAGCTATCCTGCTCGACAAGCGGCCTGAGCATGCGGGCGACGCCTATCTGCGTTTCATTCCGCGCACCGAGATGGACATCGCGGTGGTGAGCGCCGGCGTGAACCTGACGCTGGACGAGAAGGGCGCGATCAAGACCGCCCGCGTGGCGCTCGGCGCCGCCGCACCCACGGTGCTTCTGGTCGAGGAAGCCGGGCAAGTGCTGGTCGGCTCGAAGCTCGACGAAGAGACGCTGGAGCGGCTGGCGAAGATCTGCGCCGGCGCCTGCCGCCCGATCGACGACAAGCGCGGCACCATCGAATTCAGACGGAAAGTCGCGGGCGTGCTGGCACAGAGAGCCGCAACGACCGCCTACAAGCGTGCGGGAGGCAAATAATGGCCGGTATAGCTGTATCAACCACGATCAACGGCGACGCCGTCGAGTATCTGTGCCAGCCCGACGAGACGCTGCTGGATGTGCTGCGCGACCGGCTGGGGCTCACCGGCGCCAAGGAAGGCTGCGGCACCGGCGACTGCGGCGCCTGCAGCGTCATCGTCGACGGCAGGCTGGTCTGCTCCTGCCTGGTGCTGGGCGCGGAAGCCGAGGGCCGCAAGGTCGAGACCATCGAAGGCATGGCGCATGGCGACCAGCTGCATCCGCTGCAGCAAAAGTTTTTGGAGCACGCGGCCTTGCAATGCGGCATCTGCACGCCGGGCTTCCTGATCGCGGCCAAGGACCTGCTGGAGAAGAACCCCTCGCCCACCGAGGAGGAAATCCGCTTCGGGCTGGCCGGCAATCTCTGCCGCTGCACCGGCTATGATAAGATCGTGCGCGCCGTCCAGGATGCGGCAAACGTGATGAAGGGAGCGTAATCCATGAACTTCGATCCGCGCTACTCCGGACGCAATTTCTCCTCGGTCGGCACGCGACCGGTCCGCCCCGACGGCGTCGACAAGGTGACGGGACGCGCCCGCTACGGCGCCGACTTCAACATGGCTGGCCAGCTGGTTGGCCGCGTGCTGCGCAGCCCGCACGCGCATGCGGTGATCAAAAGCATCGATACGTCGAAGGCGGAAAAGCTCGCCGGCGTGAAGGCGGTGATCACGGCCAAGGACCTGCCCGACCTCACCGATGGCGATGCCGCCATGTACGACATCCTCGACAACTGCATGGCGCGCAAGAAGGCCCTCTATGACGGCCATGCGGTGGCCGCGGTGGCGGCGATCGACGCCCGCACCGCCCGCCAGGCGCTGAAGCTGATCGAGGTCGACTATGAGGTGCTGCCGCATGTCACCGATGTCGACGAAGCGGCCCAGCATCACGCACCGCTGATCAACGACCAGGTCTATACCGAGGGCCTGGAGGAAAAGCCGGCCAAGCCCTCCAACGTCACCAAGCGCACCCAGTTCGGCCATGGCGATGTCCACAAGGGTTTCGCCGAGGCCGATTTCATCGTCGAGCGCTCGTTCAAGACCGAGCAGACGCATCAGGGCTATATCGAGCCGCATGCCTGCGTTGCAAGCGTCAACCCGGACGGCACGGCGGATCTGTGGGTCTGCACGCAGGGCCATTTCGTCTATCGCCAGCATTGCGCCCAGTTGCTTGGGCTCGAAGCCTCGAAGCTGCGCGTCACCTCGTCGGAGATCGGCGGCGGTTTCGGCGGCAAGACCCATGTCTGGGCCGAGCCGGTGGCGCTGGCGCTGTCGCGCAAGGCCGGCCGTCCTATAAAACTGGTGATGACCCGCGACGAGGTTTTTCGCGCCTCGGGCCCGACCAGCGCCACCTCGATCGACGTCAAGATCGGCGCCAAGAAGGACGGCACCATCACCGCAGCGGAAGCGACGCTGCGCTATAGCTGCGGCCCCTATGCCGGCTCCTGGGCCGAGATCGGCGCCATGACGGCCTTCGCCTGCTACAAGCTCGAGAACGTCAAGACGGTCGGCTACGAAGTGCTGGTCAACCGGCCGAAGACCGCGGCCTATCGCGCGCCCTCCGCGCCGATGGCCGCCTTTGCTGTGGAAAGCGCGGTGGACGAGCTCGCCAAGGAACTCGGCATGGATGCGGTGGAGTTCCGCATCAAGAACGCCGCGCAGGAAGGCACGCGCTCGTCCTACGGCCCGGTCTACGGACCGATCGGCATCGGGCCGACGCTGGAGGCGGTGAAGAGCCATCCGCACATGAAGGCGCCGCTGAAGGCCAATCAGGGGCGCGGCATGGCTTGCGGCTTCTGGTTCAACTTCGGCGGCCAGACCTGCACCGACCTCAACATCGGCATGGACGGCACGGTCTCGCTGGCCGTGGGCACGGTGGATGTGGGCGGGTCCCGCGCCTCGCTGTCGCTGGTGGCGGCGGAGGAGCTCGGCATCGACTATTCTCAGGTCAAGGCCGTCGTCGCCGACACGTCTTCCCTCGGCTACAACGACATGACTGACGGCAGCCGCGGCACCTTCTCCTCCTCGATGGCGACGATCTCGGCCGCGCGCAACGCGATCAAGATTCTCAAGGATCGCGCCGCGCAGATGTGGGACATCCCGGTGGAGGACGTGACCTGGGAAAAGGGCCACGCCATCGCCAAGGGCGAGAAATACGGCAACCTCTCGCCGCTGTCGCTGAAGGACATCGCGGCCGCTTCCGGCAAGACCGGCGGCCCGATCGCCGGCCATAGCGAGCTCGTCGCCGACGGCGCCGGCGTCTCCTTCGCCACCCATATCTGCGACGTCGAGGTCGACCCCGAGACGGGCTCGACCAGGGTGATCCGCTACACGGTGGTGCAGGACGCCGGGAAGGCGGTGCACCCGACCTATGTCGAGGGCCAGTACCAGGGCGGCGCCGCGCAAGGCATCGGCTGGGCGCTCAACGAGGAGTATATCTACGGCAAGGACGGGCGGCTACAGAACGCCGGCTTCCTCGACTACCGCATCCCGGTCTGCTCCGACCTGCCGATGATCGATACGCAGATCCTGGAAATCCCCAACCCCAACCACCCCTACGGCGTGCGCGGCGTGGGCGAAACCTCGATCGTGCCGCCGCTGGCGGCAATCGCCAACGCGGTGTCGAACGCGGTCGGCGTGCGCATGACCCACATCCCGATGTCTCCGCCACGCATCCTGGCGGCGCTGGAGGCGGAGCGGGAAGGCTGAGAGGTATCCAAGCTAGGGCAAGGTGTGTTGAGATTCAGGTCAGGCCGAGCCGAGAATGATGGCTTCCGAGAACCGGAGCGGAGCGTACTTGACGTACGTGAGCACCGGAAGCGCAGGAAGCCGTCATTCGCAGGCCGGCCTCACCTGAATATCGACGCACCTTGAGGCGCTGATGGTCGCCGTCACGCTTTGGGGCTCGCTCAGCGCCGTCGCCGGCGGCAAGGCCAAGCACGAGATCGAGGCCAAGGACATCAGGGAACTGTTCCGCAAGCTGGCGGAACAGTATCCCGGGATCGAGCCCTGGATCGACCGCGGGATCGCGGTGGCGATCGACGGGGTGATTTATCGGGATACGTGGAGCAAGGAATTGCCGGAGGGGGCGGAGATTTTTCTGCTGCCGCGGCTGGCTGGGGGGTGATTGAACCGGCGGCTGGCCGTCACAACGCCTACCGTTGGCTGTCGAGCCGCTCACGCAGTTCCCGCTGCTGTTTGATTTCGGCAACGGGCGGCGAAGAATGCATCGACAGAACTGCAGCAGCACGCAGGCGTCCCAGACATAGGCGAAGATATCCGCAGCCACCTCCATCCGCGGGTTTCCTTGGCTGGCGCCATGATATTGGCACTGTCGAATTGAACCGGCATGTCTGGCGACCGTGCCGGCCGCTTTGGGTGGCGCTTACCGTCTAAGCCCGAAAAAGCTCAAGATGGCGAGAATGACAACGACGAGGCCGATGAGATAGATAATGCTGTGCATGGCACATCCTCCTATGGAGGATTAATAATTAGCATGCTCTAATGTTCCCGGCGGCGGCTGCTCCAAGCGTCCTTCGTTCGGCAGGCGCCCTGTCTCCAGTCCGTTCCCCCGCCGGTCAGGCTCGCGGACACCACCTGCTTTCGAGCCGGGCCGCTCATGATTATCGGGCTGGTTATCGGTTTGGCCGGTCTTCCCGCACGACGTTGTAGAGAAGAAGCCCCGCGGTCAAAGACACGACCGCACCCAGCATGTCGGGTCCGGTCAGCCCCGAATAGTACACAAAAGCGAATGCCAACTCGGCCATGGTTCCACCTGCGATCCTTGCTGAGAGAACCCTTAGGGCGCGCTAATGTTCCTATGGTTTGGAATGGATCTGAGAAGTCCCGCCTGCCCATGACAGGCGCCGAAGAATGTTGGGTTCCACACATGGGCCCCCTCTCCGACTGAGGTCCCATTCGCCAGCGCATTGGTCCATCGCGCGAAACATAATCCCTGCAATCTCATTAGGGCTGCGCTGACGAGCAATCAGTCCCTTCATCGTCAGCTGGCTGGATCGCCCGCCACCTGCTCCCAGGTGGTGGGCATCCGAAGAAAGAACAGGGGCTGGGGACAGAGGTGGACAATGTCGATTTCCGAGGAGCTGCGGGACGTGAGTCTTCGCTATGAATGCCCGAATTGCCGCCGGCCGATCATCAGGAACGGTTCATGGTTCAAGTCGGTGAGCACCTTCCGGTGCGATGCCTGCAAGACCAAGCTCAGGCTTGGCTATTCGGCCAAGCTGGCGCTCTTCGAACGCCACGGCAAGGCGGCGTTTTCGGGGGTGTGACCTATGCGCATGAGTGCCCGCGAACCTTTTGGCGAGCAGCAGCTTCCTTTCCGAGAGCGGTGGGAGATGCCCCCGACGGCCGTAAACGACAACAGCGCGCTCCATCACCGCGATCTTTCCATCCTCGTCCCGGTCGATGACGGTCTTGCAAAGGTCACCGCGAAAGCGGAGCGGATGGGCATTGCGGCGGCCGTGGCGATCGGCCTTTTCATCGGGCCGATCGTGTTCACGTGCCTGATGCTGAGCGTGTGGAACGCGGCGTTGGACAACAACGGAGGCAAGCATGATCGAGACTTCCAGGATCCTGGAAACCAAGGTGGCGGGCTTGCAAGACAGGCTGAGGGAAGCCAAGCTCAGCATGGATGACATGCTGGCCTTTCAAAAGGTCGCGGACGTGCTGGACAATGGCCATGGCGGCATCGACGTCGACGACCTGATCGCGCTTTCGTTTGTGGTGCCGGACGAGGGTTGAGGGCCGGAAGGGTCGGCCCTAGCTTGCCGACATCACCCGCTGGAACGCGCTGGGCGCCTCGCCGGGGCAAGGCCAGGCACGATATCGAGGCCAAGACCCTGTTACGTTGCTGCTGCCAATGCAGCCCTTAGCCGCTATTCGTCGCGCCAAATGACACGCTTTTCCCATCGTATTTCCTTCAGGCGCCGAAAACGGATGGTCACAAGCTCCTGCCCGTAGGCATGGAAGAGTTCGGCCGACATCCACTCGCGCTTGCCGCAGGCCTGACAACGTATTTTTCCTCGCACCTGGTCGATGGTGACGTTGCCGACGACCTCGCGCAACTCGATCGGCTTGTAGTGGCGTGTGATGTGGCAGTGGCCACAGGAAATGCGGGCGATCTGCCCTGCCTCGTGGGCATGCATCAGCGTCCAAGCCTGACCTCGCGGCCACTTTTCGGGTTGTTCCGGCATCCTCTGAAATGAGGAACATATTCCTCTCTGGTCAAGAGCCTATTGACTCTTATGTTCTCATTTTGTTCACTATGAGCCTGACAGCCACACGGAGGCCGGTCGTGGACATTATGATGGACGCCAGGGGCGCCACCCCTGAAGAAAAACAGCGCGGCATCGCCGCGGCAACGGCAGTGCTCGACCGCGCCGGCATGACAGCAGAAGACGCAGCCAGCGGCTCGTTCGCTATCGAGCGATGGGACGATATGGGCTTTCCGCCGGACCAAGAGCCCTCGGAAGATGAGTATGCTGCGGCGGAGGTTTGGTGGGCGGCAAGCAATGCCGCCATTGAAGCGTGTTGCGAGGGTTGGTCGGACGAGAAACGCATGCAGGTTCACGGCCTGCAGTTGCTGCGCGATCCCGAAACTGAACTAGCTGACCGCGCGACCGCGCTGGCGCGAATGCGCGAGATCGTCCAAGAGGAGGATGGCCAAGGGGACACCATTGACAATCGGGTATTTTTTCTGGCGCTCGCCGCTACAGCTAAGGTTCCGGATAGTTCGAAAGCGCAGCAACTCGTCAGCGCTGTAACGGTCGCCTATTCTTCGCTGTCACTCGCACGGTTCCACCCAGAAGAGCCTATCGAGCCAAAGCGCCAAGCGGTGCTCGACGCGATAGATGCGCTCGAAGCGGGATCAGCACCCCTGAACTGAGAAAGGCCGTCGAATGTCGACCCACGTCCTTCCAGAGCAGAAAAAACCGAAGCTCATTGTCGTTGTCGCATTCGACCGCGGCGATGACGGCGAGCTATTCCCTGTGTACGGCCCGACCGATCAGCAAAGCGAAGAGCGCGCGATCCGAATAGCAAGTGCATTGGCTAGCAAGCACGTTGGGGTCATTGCATGGAGCCGGGATGCCGATCCGGCGCTCGGGGACTATGGCCCACCGAACACCCTGTTCGCGAGTGGCGATGTGCCCGACATAGAATAGATCACGAACGTTCCGGTCGCACGGTCTCGACCGAAAGCGACCCTGCCGGCAACGGTCGTAACAACTCGCTCTCCGGTTTCGACAGATCGAGCCAAGCGCTCCAATTCTCAGGCTGAAGAACAACGACCTGCCTGTTGTGATACGGCGCGACATCAGGCCCGGGATCGGTCGTGAGCATAGTGAAGGTGGGGGGCTTGTTGCCAGCCGCCTCACGCCAGAGTCCGGCAATGGCCAGGAATGAAGCGCCGTTCAGAATGAAGCGGTGTTTGGCTTTTGGATATTTCGTGCCCGTGAACTCGAAAAACGCCGACGCCGGCACGAGGCAGCGTTTGCTGTCAGCGAAACGGCGGCCTTCGGAGCGGAAGTTGAACACCGGCCCTGCTTTCGGGCCGGCGGGCGGGAAACCGAAAGTCATCGACGCAAGTTCAACCTCGTCGCCGATAGCGCGCATGATTGGCGCCGGATCGTTGATGCGGATATCGTCAGCTTGGGGAAGATCGAGTTCAGTCTGATGAGCTGGAATCTTCAACGCCAGCGAAGCCATCATTCGGCAGTATTCTGCCCAGGCGACATGCTGCTCATAGTCGTTGCACATGCTGTCCCCTGACCAAGAAAATGGGCGGCTCTGCCCGTTTATCACCGTGAGAGATGCGGCCGCTACGCTGATTTTCGTGCCGGCTTTGCCTTTGGCCGGTCCTTTATGCCTTCCTTGGCCAGGCTCTTTTTCAGGACGGTCGCCAGATCGACCACGTTTTCCTTGGGCGGCGGGGTCGGCTTGGGCGGCTTCTTGCCCTTGCGCTTGGCATCGATCATGGCGATCAGCGCATCCTCATACGTGTCCTCGAACTTCGACGGGTCGAACTTCGTGACTTTCTTGTCGATCAGCAGCCCGGCGATCTCCAGAAGGTCATTGTCGAATTTGGGGCTATTCAGATCCTCAAAGACGCTCTCTTCCGAAATCATCTCGTTATGCGTGCGCAGTTCGGTCAGCAGCATTCCCTTGCCAAAGGGTTGGATCACGACTTCTCGGCCCCGCTGGTAAAGAACAACGCAGGATCGAGCGGCTACCCGCTTCTTGGCCATGGCTTCGCGAAGCACATTGAATGACTCGGCAGCGGCACCGTCGGCCGGAATGACGTAATAAGGCTTTTCAAGATATCGTGTGTCGATATCGTCGATCGCAACGAAGCCGTCGACCTCCAGCGTATGGTGCGAGGTGAGCTTGAGCTTCTTGATCTCGTCCGGCTCTATTTCGAGGAACTCGCCCTTATCCGCCTCGTAGCCTTTGATCTGGTCTTCCGCGGGAACCACCTCGCCGGTCCCTTCGTCGACATAGGCGCTCTTGACGGGAAGTCCGTCTTTGCGGTTCAGGATCTTGAAATGGACCTTCCCGGTTTCGGTGGTGGCGCCGACCAGCTTCACGCCACAAGTCACCGATCCGACCTTGAGGAAGCCGTTCCATACCGCGCGCGGTGCCGCCATTTAATCAACCATGATCGTTGGAACATTCTGACGGGGGAAACTTGGCCTCGCCACAATGGTTCCGCGCTGGACATCACTCCTCCTCCCAGAAATCCTTAAGCATCGCGTGGCGAAGCTGCTCTTCGCCCTTCAGAAACCGCACTCTGCCCGATAGACCCGGCTTGAGCCATTCAGCCTTTTCCTTTTTCAGGCCCTTGGGCGGCGGGGCGCCGACCCTCCCCTGCACCTGGTCCCACAGGCGCTGCCGCTTGTCCGCCTTGAAGGTTACGAAGGCGCCGCCCACGTAGCAGCCCTTGTCGGCCATCAGCACCATGGCCGGCTTGCCGCGCTCGCGCTGCACGCCAATGATCTCCATCACCTTCTCGTCGAAGCATTTGATCTTGCGCCACTGCATGGTCGAACCCGAGCGGTAGACGCTATCGAGGCGCTTCGAGACAATGCCCTCCAGGTTCGCCTCGCAAGCCAAATGGTAGGCGGCATCGCCAGTGCCAGGCAGCGCTTCGGAGAACTGGATATGGCCGCCGGCTGGGATGAGTGCCTTTAGGATTTCCCTCCGGTCCTTCAGCGCCATGTCCCTCAGATCATGGCCGTTGAGGTGCAAGAGGTCGAAGGCGACGAGATACAGGTCTTGCGGGCGCCTGGTGATGGCCGATCGGAGCGCACGAAAGTCCGCCAGGCCGGCTTCATTCGTGACGATCATCTCGCCCTCGATGATGAAGCTGTCAGCTTTCAGGCCCTCGGCTTCCTTGGCGATCGGCTTGTATTTGGCGGTCCAGTCGATGCCTGACTTTGTGAAAAGCCGGATGCCTTCGTCGTCCTTGACGAGCTGCGTTCTGTAGCCGTCGAATTTTACTTCATGGCTCCAGTCGTCACCCTTTGGCGCCTGCTCGACCAGTTCCGGCTCCATCGGACGGATAAAAGACAGCCGGACCGGTTTACGCATGACAAGCCCAACGCATCACTCAAGTTCAATTCAATAGCGTAGGATCGTTTCAGTTCCATTAGCGCTTGCTAATGGGAACATTCCTTTGCCGCGATTGTTCACAATGACAGGCCAGGAGATGCAAAGATGGCAGACGACACAACCAAACGGGATTTTCGCGATCGCGACCGAGTTTCAGCTGACGAGGACTATGAGGTGCGCTATTTCGCTAAGCAGCACCGGATCAGCCCCGAGCAGGTTTTGGATCTCATCAAAGAACACGGCAACGACAGAAAGACGTTGGAGCGCGAGGCAAGGAAGCTTCGAGGATGACGCGGCTATCCGATCTCGGGCCTCCGAAAGGGGTGACGGTGCACTGCCCGCCGGACGCCAGGGAGGATTCAGATTTCTATCGTTGCGAAACCTGCCGCCAAATCGTCGATCTCAAAGACGTTCGCCAGGTTATATGGCACCAGTTCGAGGACGAGCATGAGCCGCTTGAGCTAGACAGCTAGTCGGATATGCGGCGATAGCGGAAGTGATTGCGAATGTGGTCGTTGAAAAAGCGGCCTTTGACAAATGCAGATCGGAACGCCGCGTAAGTCTCCGGCGGCACATCTTCAAACTCGTAGCGTTTACCGCTGGTTACAAACCAGACCGACAGAACTCGGCTGGCCGGATCATATTCTGTTTTCCTGATCGATGTGGATGGCATGGCGCACTGCCCGGCTCTGCGATTCGCAAACGAGCGGCAGCGGCTTTTGTTTCAGAAGAGAGGCGCCAATGAAAAAGCCCGCCGGCCGAAGCCGACAGGCTATCGAAGGCGAAATTGGGTTTACCTCACCATTTCGATCTCGGTCAGTCGACCAAAATCGATGATGGCGGAACGGCCGTGATGGCGCTCAGATTTTCCCGCCTCTTCAAGACCGGTTTCTCGTAGGTTTTCTTCATGGGAAACTCCCCCCTGGGCGGATGATACCTCAATGCGCGAAATTGGCCTGTGCTATCACCGGTTGTCAAGATAACGAAACAAAGTCGTTCTCGGTGAGTTTTGCTCCTGTTCAACAGGCCACAGCAGCATGCCCGTCTTTTACTTCCACGTCGACAACGGCACATTCATCCCAGACAACGAAGGCGTCGATCTCCCGGATTTGGATGCCGCGCGGCAAGAAGCCGTGCGCGCAGCCGGCGAGATGATAAACGAGAGCAAGCAGTCCTTCTGGGAGCGTATGACGCCTTGGATCATGAACGTGACAGACGGCCAGAATCATCTTCTGTTCACGCTTCAATTCGCGGCGAAAGTCCCTTCAGGGGACGCTCTGTACATTCCGCGCAGGGCGTCTGAGCGAGGCTAGGGCGGAATCTCAGAAATATCTGAGAGCGCTAGTCCTCGCTCTCGTCTGAGAGCGCGTTCATCAATGCAAAGAAGTCGGATGGACCAACTTTCGCCACCGGACCGACCACCTCAAGCTCGTGTTCTATCAGTAGTGGAATGGGGATTTCATTGGCCAAGATGCGAACTTGAAGAAGATAGCGCCCCGGGGCAGAGGGCAAGATTGCCAAGTCCTCTTCAGCCCGAACCGTTTGGCCTGGCCTTATCGTTCCCATAATTATATGAGCCACTGGCTCACAGCCTCGGTCATCGACAAACATGAACTGGTTGGCACGCTCCGGCCTAACGTGGGCTAAGTAGGAGGTGTCCGGTACTTCGGGCATGCAGTCAGATCGCAGCAGCGACACGGACTCTCCTTCCGGGCAATGACAAGTCACTTCGAGATGCGCATCTCCGATGGAAAATTCAGATTTGTTAGCCAACAGTAATCTAACCTGTATCACTCGCCTCCAGCTTGAGTAGTAGTAAGCACCATCTCTCCAGTAGTTTTTGTTCGAAGGAAGTGTTGGGAAGCTGAACATTTCATTTCGATTTTCGGCGAAATCGGGCAATTTTTTCGGAAAAACCAAGAATTCTCTATCGAAGCTGTGCGACAGGGGCTGATTATCTGGGGCTTCGAACGACAGCAAAACCCGCGCCTCGCCCCGCGCCGTGTTGGCTGCTCCCATCAGCGCGACTTCTCGAGGTGAAGCGACCCCGGTGGAGCTCCCCCGGCGCACGTAAACTACATCCTTGATGAGCTTCCCGTAGTCTTTCTTGAGGTAGAAGGGCCGCTGCTGTTTCGGTATGGAGATCACCGCGATCTGCTGGCCATCGAATAATCTTTCCTCGTAACGAAAGTTCAGCTTGCTCTCCAATTTTCCGTTTACGAACTCTTGAAGACGGGAGTCATCGATAGTTCCGTCCGGGGAAATTCCAACCAATTCCGCAGGATGGGGCGGATTCTCTTTGAATCCAATCAGTATGTAGGCAGTTCCGTCCCGGTGCGCGTTGGCCAGCGCAAGAATGTCCTTTAGAATCTCCGATTTCTCTTGGTCGCTGGCTTTAGCAAACGGATAGCGCTCGGCCTTGTAGTCTAAGTCAGATCCCTCGCCTCTGCACCGCAACTCCTCCAGCAACGTGTCGGTCAGCATTTGATTTCCCTGTGATCGTTGGGCATCGTGGCAGCGAGCCTGCGGAGTGCCCCTCACACCCCCAGCGTCGGCTCGGTATTCACCTCCAGCGCCTCTTCCGCCTCGTCCTCCTCGCCGAGCACTTCCCCATGCACCCCCAGCGCGCGGCCGATCCAGATCGGGTCGACCAGGTGGTCGCGCTTGGGGTTGGTAGTGTTGGGGTGGATGAGGATGCTCAGGCCGCCATGGTTCAGCATCAGCCAGGGGACGAGCGTGGCGAAGATCTCGGTGGCGAAGGAGACCTGGTACATGGCCTGCTCGTGCGGGCCCACCGGCTCGTCGCGCCAGTTGCCGAGGCGCACACGAAAACGCTCGCCGATGCGCTGGCGCAGCCATTCGGCGTGCCGGCGCTGCGCCTCATCGCCGTAATAGATGTGGGCGTGATAGCTGGCGATTTCCGAAAGCGGTCTCGGATCGTGCGGCCTGGCTTCGTTCATCGCGATGCTCCCCTCCCCGATGGTTCCAATCTGTCGTGCGGAACTCTAGGCGGTTCTTCGGTTCATGGAAACGGCGAGCAGCTCTACAGACTGTTCAGTGTGGGCGTGTTTGGCCGTAATCGCAGACGCCGGCCCGCTCCGTCTCGGCGCTGCGCGCCGAGCCACCTCTCCCCGCTACGGCATGCACACATTTCCAGGCGGCTGGCCTTTGGCGATAGGGTGCATGGCAGCTTGGCGCATGCATTGCCTTATGTAGCGCTGGTCGACCCCCACTCCGTCTCGGCTTCGCCGAGCCACCTCTCCCCCGATCGACGGGGTAGAGGAAA
>NZ_JAIUHT010000020.1:0-96377 GCF_020165255.1 Mesorhizobium sp. CA12 | reverse complement strand
GCCGGCCTATCCAATGTTGGGCCGTCCCTAATGGCCAAATCGCGCGTTCAGTTCATCTGCCAGAATTGCGGCTCGGTGCATCAGCGCTGGGCCGGCAAATGCGATGCCTGCGGCGAGTGGAACACGCTGGTCGAGGAAGGCACGTCCGGTGGCATCGGCTCGGGGCCGGCGAACACGCGCAACGCCCGCAAGGGCCGCGCCGTGGTGCTGACCAGTCTCGCCGGCGACATCGAGGACGCGCCGCGCATCGTGTCGGGCATCGGCGAGCTCGACCGCGCCACCGGCGGCGGCTTCGTGCGCGGCTCGGCACTTCTGGTCGGCGGCGATCCCGGCATCGGCAAGTCGACGCTCTTGACGCAGGCAGCCGCCGCGCTCGCCTCGAAAGGCCACCGCATCGTCTATGTCTCGGGCGAGGAAGCGGTGGCGCAGATCCGGCTGCGGGCACAACGCCTCGGCGTCGCCTCGACGCCGGTCGAGCTTGCGGCCGAAACCAATGTCGAGGACATCCTGGCGACCATCGCCGACGGAAAGCGGCCGGACCTCGTCATCCTCGATTCCATTCAGACGCTGTGGACCGATCTTGCCGATTCGGCCCCGGGCACCGTCACCCAGGTGCGCGCCGCCGCCCAGGCGATGATCCGCTACGCGAAATCCACAGGCGCGGCGATCGTGCTCGTCGGCCATGTCACCAAGGAAGGCCAGATCGCCGGCCCTCGCGTCGTCGAGCATATGGTCGACGGCGTGCTCTACTTCGAGGGCGAAGGCAATCACCACTTCCGCATCCTGCGCACGGTGAAGAACCGCTTTGGGCCGACCGACGAGATCGGCGTGTTCGAAATGTCGGACAAGGGGCTGCGCGAGGTTTCCAATCCATCCGAGCTTTTCCTCGGCGAGCGCCACGCAAAGTCCCCGGGCGCCGCGGTTTTCGCCGGCATGGAAGGCACGAGGCCGGTGCTGGTCGAGATCCAGGCGCTTGTCGCACCCTCCTCGCTCGGCACGCCGCGCCGCGCCGTCGTCGGCTGGGACGGCGCGCGGCTGTCGATGGTGCTCGCCGTGCTGGAGGCGCATTGCGGCGTCCGCTTCGGCCAGCACGACGTCTATCTCAACGTCGCCGGCGGCTATCGGATCTCGGAGCCGGCGGCCGATCTCGCGGTCGCCGCGGCGCTGGTTTCGTCGCTCACCGGTCTTGCCCTTCCCGCCGATTGTGTCTATTTCGGCGAAATCAGCCTATCGGGCGCCGTGAGGCCGGTTGCGCATGCGCAGCAGCGCCTCAAGGAAGCCGAAAAGCTGGGTTTTGGAAGCGCGGTGCTGCCGCTCGGCAGCGAGGAACTTGCCGGGGGGATCGGGGCCGGCGCTTTCCAGCCCACCGAGCTTGCCGACCTTGTGGCGCGCATAGCCGGCACACGGCGCGGTCGTGCCGACGACGGGGAGTGATGCGGCTCGTCGGGCCGTAAGACAGGAAGTGGGGCGAGAACCATGCCGATTACGCTGCTAGACGGAATCCTCGTCGGCTTCACCCTGGTCTCAGCAATGCTCGCCATGGTGCGCGGCTTCTCCCGCGAAGTGCTCTCGGTGGTTTCCTGGGCGGCGGCGGCGGCGGCGGCTTTCTTCTTCTACAAGCCGGTCCTGCCCTATGTTCAGCCCTATGTCGACAACGACAAGATCGCGATGGCGGCTTCGGCGGGCATCGTCTTCCTCATCGCGCTGATCGTCGTCTCCGTCATCACCATGAAGCTCGCCGACTGGATCATCGATTCGCGCATCGGCGCGCTCGACCGCACGCTCGGCTTTCTCTATGGCGCGGCGCGCGGCATCCTGGTGGTCGCGGTGGCGCTGCTGTTCTTCAACTGGCTGGCCGGCGCCAAGGCGCCTGCCTGGATCGCCAACGCCAAGTCGCGGCCGTTGCTGGAGACGATCGGCGCCAAGCTCGAAAGCGTGCTGCCGGAAAACACCGAGGAACTGGTCAACAAATACACCCATAAGGGCACGCCGCAGGCCGGCGCACCGGCCACGACTGACCAGCCCGCGGCCGAGCCTCCAGCAGGCGACGACAACGCGCCGGCGCCAGACGACAGCGAGGGCGAGGCGCCTGCCGACAACGAGCCGGCGCCGGCCACGCCAGCGCCCGCCCCGGCTCCAGCGCCGGCAAACTGATTGCGGGCCGGCTTGGCGCCGGTTGTGAATGCAAAAAAGCGTGCGTTGCGTTCGGCGAGAGATCGCCTTATATGGCGGCTTTAGCGGAGCTTGAGCACCAGATGGCAGACTCAACGGCAGATGAAGGCAAGGTCCTTTCCGCCGAGGCCGACGATCATTTTCATGACGAATGCGGCGTGTTCGGCATCTTCGGCCGGCAGGACGCGGCGGCCATCGTCACACTCGGCCTTCATGCCCTGCAGCATCGTGGCCAGGAAGCGGCCGGCATCGTCTCCTATGACGGCACCCAGTTCCACGTCGAACGCCATGTCGGCCTGATCGGCGATACCTTCACCAAACAGCGCGTCATCGACAGCCTGCAAGGCAACCGCGCGATCGGCCACACGCGCTACGCCACCACCGGCGGCGCCGGGCTGCGCAACATCCAGCCCTTCTTCGCCGAGCTCGCGGAAGGCGGTCTTGCCGTGGCCCACAACGGCAACCTCACCAACGCGCTCACCGTGCAGCGCGCGCTGCAGAAGCAGGGCTCGATCTTCTCCTCGACCTCCGACACAGAGACGCTGCTGCATCTGGTCGCGACCAGCAAGGAGCGCGATTTGAATTCGCGTTTCATCGATGCGATCCGCCAGGTCGAAGGCGCCTTCTCGCTGGTGGCGATGACCGCCAAGAAGATGATCGGCTGCCGCGATCCGCTCGGCATCCGCCCGCTGGTGCTTGGCGACCTCGACGGCGCCTGGATCCTCGCTTCCGAAACCTGCGCGCTCGACATTATCGGCGCCCGCTTCGTGCGCGACATCAAGCCCGGCGAGATGGTGGTGGTCACCGCGAAGGGCATCGAAAGCATCTTCCCGTTCGAGCCGCAGAAGACGCGCTTCTGCATCTTCGAATATGTCTATTTCGCGCGGCCGGATTCCTCGGTCGAAGGCCGCAACGTCTATGGTGTGAGGAAGCGCATTGGCGCGGAACTCGCGCAGGAAAGCCCGGTCGAGGCCGACATCGTCGTGCCGGTGCCGGATTCCGGCACGCCGGCCGCGATCGGCTTCTCCCAGGCCGCCGGCATTCCCTTCGAGCTCGGCATCATCCGCAATCACTATGTCGGCCGCACCTTCATCCAACCAGGCGATTCCATCCGCCACATGGGCGTGAAGCTCAAGCACAACGCCAACCGCCGCATGATCGAGGGCAAGCGCGTGGTGCTGGTCGACGATTCGATCGTGCGCGGCACCACCAGCCAGAAGATCGTGCAGATGGTGCGCGACGCCGGCGCCAGGGAAGTGCATATGCGCATCGCCTCGCCGCCGACCAGCGCGTCCTGCTTCTACGGCGTCGACACGCCGGAGAAGTCGAAGCTGCTTGCGTCGCGCATGTCGGTCGAGGAGATGGCGGAGTTCATCCGCGTCGATTCGCTCGGTTTCCTGTCGATCGACGGGCTCTACCGCGCCGTCGGCGAGGCACGCCGCGACAACGACCAGCCGCAATTCTGCGACGCCTGCTTCACGGGACAGTATCCCACCCGTCTGCTCGACTTCGAAGGCCACGACAATGTGCGCACGCTGTCGCTGCTGGCGAGCGGCGGGGCGTAGGGCGCCCGGACTATCAATTGCCTTCGCCGAGCTGTTTCGCGCCTTATGGAATCTCTCACATGACCCTCGACCTTTCAGGCCGCGTGGCGGTCGTAACCGGCGCCTCGCGCGGCATCGGCTATTTCATCGCCAGGGAGCTGGCGGCAGCCGGCGCGCATGTGATCGCGGTGGCGCGCACGGTCGGCGGGCTGGAAGAGCTGGACGACCAGATCAAGGCCGACGGCCGCGGCCAGGCGACGCTGGTGCCGCTCGATCTTGCCGACATGGCCGGCATCGACCGGCTGGGCGGCGCGATCCATGAGCGCTGGGGCAAGCTCGATGTCCTGGTCGCCAATGCCGGCGTGCTCGGCGTCATCTCGCCGATCGGCCATGTCGAGGCCAAGACCTTCGACAAGGTGATGACCATCAATGTGACGGCGACCTGGCGGCTGATCCGCTCGGTCGATCCGCTGCTCAGGCTCTCCGACGCCGGCCGCGCCATCATCCTGTCGTCCAATGCGGCGCATTCGGCGCGCGCCTTCTGGGCGCCCTACGCGGCCTCGAAAGCGGCGGTCGAAACGATGATGCGTTCCTGGGCACATGAAACCGAGAGCCTGCCGCTGAGGGTGAACGCCGCCGATCCGGGCGCAACCCGCACCGCAATGCGGGCGCAGGCCATGCCCGGCGAAGACCCGGAGACGCTGCCGCATCCGTCCGAGATCGCCAAGCGCATCGTGCCCCTGGCAAGCCCGGAACTGAAGGAAACCGGCCTGATCTTCCAGGCCAAGCACAACCGCTTCGTCGCCTACCGGCAGCCGGAATAAAGCCTGGGCGCCTGAGGCGTCGCGACCCCTCTATTCACGGGTCTGTGAACGGGGCGGCGAAAGCGTGTGCCGCCTCGCTGCTTTCGCTGCTCCATGGGAGTTGCTAGGATCGGCCCGACTCCGACATTTCAAAGCGAGGAATTCCCATGGCTGCTACTCCCAGCGTAGCGTTGGTCTGGTATCTGGTGATCGCCGGCCCGCAGGGCGGCATGGTGGTGCTGCCCAGCACCTTCGACACCCGCGAACAATGCACCAACGCCATCACCGAATATCAGAAGCAGCCGACCCCTCAGGGCTGGGCGGTGCAATGCGTGCCGAGCGCTTCGCCGTTTACCGATGAAGGGGATGCGGAAACGCCCTCGGCGCAGTAGCACGAGGCGTCGTTTCAGCGCCCAGCGCTCACGCTCAACGCCGGCTTGTTGTTGATCGTCTGGAACACCACGCAGTAGCGCTCGGTGAGCTTGATGAGCGAATCGATGCGCTCCTGCGGCTCGTCGGTGTCGAGATCGAATTTCAGTCTTATCTCGCGGAAGCCGACCGGCGCGTCGCGGGCGACGCCGAGCGTGCCGCGAAAATCGAGGTCGCCCTCGGCCTCGACGGTAGCGTTGCCGAGCTTGAACTCCAAGGCGGTCGCCACCGCTTTTAGCGTCACGCCGGCGCAGGCGACCAGCGCTTCCAGCAGCATGTCGCCCGAGCATAGCTCGAGGCCCGAGCCGCCGGTGGCCGGATGAAGCCCGGCGACAGCAAGCGCCCTACCGGTCTCCACCTTGCAGGCGATCGACTGGTCGTCGAGCGTGCCGCGGGCCTTCAGCGTGATCAGCGCCCTTGCGGCATCCTCGCGATAGGCGTCCTTCAACGGAGCCTGCATGGCCTTGAGGGCGGTGGAGTCCATTGTGTTGTCCTTCCGATCAGCCTTTGATGCCTTGATACCACTGATAGGCCGGCGGGACAGCGCCCCCCTCTGTCCTGCCGGACATCTCCCCCTCTTGGGGGGAGATTGGCAGCTTCTCCGGCGGCGCCCTTTCTGCAGCGCGTGGGAGATTAGCGAGCGTGGGAGAATGACGAAGGCCGACGCGACATCTGATCTCCTCCCTTGAGGGGGAGATGCCCGGCAGGGCAGAGGGGGGCGCGAAGGATCGCAACGTTTGCGATTGTTGTTTTGACTTCGCACGCCCAGGCCATACCTATTCCGAGACCATTTCCGGAGCCCACATGCGATCCAAGCTCGTCTCCCTCGTCCTGCTGGCGCTCGCCGCCTTCGCTCAGCCCACCTTCGCCGAAGCACCCGAGCGTCCAGCCCCGACCGGCGGCGTGCTGTCGCTGTTGCCGCCTCCGCAGGTGACAGAGCATTCGATCACGCTCGGCGGGCGCAAGCTGGATTACCAGGCGAAGGCCGGCACGCTGTCGCTCCTATCCGGCAAGGGCGAGGTGACGGCCGAGATCTTCTATGTCGCCTACTCGCAGCAATCGCCCGCCCCGGCGAAGGAGCGGCCGATCACCTTTGTCTTCAACGGCGGGCCCGGTGCTGCGTCGGCTTACCTGCATCTCGGCGCGATCGGGCCGCGCATCGTCGAGACCGCCGCCGACGGCGAGTTCCTGCGGCCGCCGCAGAAGCTCATCGACAACCCCGACAGCTGGCTCGACATGAGCGATCTCGTCTTCGTCGATCCGGTCGGCACCGGCTACAGCCGCGAGGCGCCTGGGCACGAGCCGAAGGAATTCTGGAGCGTCGATGCCGACGCCAGCTCGGTCGGCGCCTTCATCCGCCTCTATCTGGCGCAGAACGGCCGCACCGGATCGCCGCTGTTCCTCGCCGGCGAGAGCTATGGCGGCTTTCGCGCCGCGCTGCTTGCCCGCACGCTGCAGGAGAATGTCGGCCTCAGCCCCAGCGGCATCGTGCTGATCTCGCCAGCGCTGGAATTCATGCTGGTGCGGCCCGACCAATTCGACCAGCTGCACTGGGCGCTGGAGCTGCCTTCGCTGGCGGCAACGCGGCTGAAGGGCGACGGCGTGAGCGGCGACGCGTTGCGCGACAGGTTGGCCGAGGTCGAGCATTATGCGCTCGGCGATTACCTGACGGCGCTGAACAGCGGGCTGGAGCAAGGCAGCAAGCTCGCCGGCGGGCGCGTTTCAGAGATCACAGGCCTGCCGCTGGAGCTCGTCCAGCGCAATTTCGCCCGCATCCCCATCGGGCTTTTCGCCAAGGAATTCCAGCGCGCCACCGGCAAGGTTCTGAGCCCCTACGACGCCACCATCGGCACTGCCGACATCGCGCCGCAAAGCGCCCGTGAGGCCGGCCCCGACCCGGTGCTCGACCGCAGCGTTCCGGTGCTGACCTCTGCCTTCGTCGCTTACGCCCGCGACGAGCTGAACTACCGCACTGACGTCAGCTACCGGCTGCTCAATGGCGAGGTCAGCCGCAGCTGGGATTACGGCACATCAGGCCAAGGCTATGCCGGTGTGATGAACGACCTGCAGCGCGCCCGCTCGCTCAACCCGGCGCTGGGTGTCGTCATCGTCAACGGCTATACCGACCTCGTCACCCCCTATCTCGCCTCGCGCTATCTGGTGAACCAGCTTCCTTCGCTGTCAGGCGCCAGGCCGATCCGACTCGACGTCGTCGAGGGCGGCCACATGATGTATCTGCGGCCGGACGGACGGCGCGCGCTGAAGGATGCGGCATCGGAGCTCTATCAGGCGACGCAGTAAGGCCGACCGGCCTCCGGCAAACGACCTGCGCCAACGCAAGCGCCGCGCTGGAGCAGCGCAGTGCAAGCTTTCGCCCCTATAGCTGGAGCAACGGTCCCGACCGGGGCGGAACCGCCTCACGCAAACACGCTGAGCCCTTATGGCCGATGTCGTCATCCTGGAAAGCCGCGAAAGGGTGCTGGCCGGCATCCTGCTCACGGCCGCCGCCTATTTCCTGTTTTCGGCGCAGGATGCCTCGATCAAGCTCCTGGTCGCTGGCATGACGGTCTGGCAGATCATGTTCGTCCGCTCGATCACCGTGCTCGTCGCCTGCGGCGCGGCCGGCGGCAGGCGGCTGTTCGCCGACACGATCGATTCGCCGATCGTCAGGCCGATGCTGGTGCGCAGCGCCTTCACGCTCGCCGCCTGGCTTTGCTACTACAACGCCGCGCGCTCGCTGCAGCTTGCCGAGCTCACCACCATCTATTACGCCGCGCCGATCATCGTCACCGTGCTGTCCGTGCTGATCCTGGGCGAGACGGTGCCGCTGCTGCGCTGGCTGGCGGTGTTCATCGGCTTCGTCGGCGTCTTCATCGCCTGCGATCCGACCCGGCTCGGCTTCTCCGTGCCGGTGCTCCTGGTGCTGGCAGCGGCCGTCCTTTGGGGGATCGCCGTGGTGCTGCTGCGCAAGACGGCGCTGCAGGAGCGCACGACGATCCAGCTCGTGCTCAACAATTTCTATTTCCTGCTCTTCTCGGCCGTGCCGGCGCTGCTTTGGTGGCGCATGCCCGATTGGCGGCAGCTTCTTTTGCTTGTCAGCGTCGGGGCGCTCGGCGGGGTGGCGCAATATGCGCTGTTCGAAGGCATGAAGCGCGCGCCGGTGTCGATTATTGCGCCGTTCGAATACACCTCGCTGGTCTGGGCCTTCGCGCTGGGCTACGCCATCTGGGGCGACGTGCCCCGCACGGAAGTGTTCATGGGCGCGGCGCTGATCATCGGCGCCGGCCTGCTCATCGTCGGCAACGAGCATTTCCGCAGACGGGAGCAGGTCTCATGACAGAGAGCTGTCAGGAGCAACCGGGTAGGCTGGCGCCATGACGGACACGCTCGACATGCCGGAAAAGCTTGCGCCTGCCGCCGCCGACGTGGCTGCCGAGCGCACGCTCGGCATTATCCTGGTGTCGGCATCGGCGATCGCCTTCGCGCTCACTGGCGTGCTGACCAAGTCGATCCATGCCGATCCGCTGACGATCACCTGCTGGCGCGGTTTTTTTGGCTCGATCCTGATCAGCTTCTACGTGCTGTGGCGCCGGCGCCGCTCGGGCGGGCGCGAAAGCCTGAAACTCGGCTGGCGGGGCTGGCTGCTCGCGGTCGAGGGCGCCGCCGCCAGCATCGCCTTCATCTCGGCCTTCAAATTCACCTATGTCGCCAATGTCGCGGTGATCTACGCGACCTCGCCCTTCATCGCCGCACTGCTCGCCTTCCTTCTGGTGCGGGAAAAATTCCGGCTGCAGACGATGCTGGCCGCGGCCGTATCGCTTTGCGGCGTCGCCATGATGGTGGGCGCCGGCCTCGGCAGCGGGCACCTGTTCGGCGACGCGCTGGCGCTTTTGATGACCGCCGGCAGCGCGCTCTACATGATCATGGTGCGCGCTTTTCGCGACTCGCCGGTCGTCTGGGCGGGCGCTGTCTCGGCCTTCCTGCTTTTCGTGCTCGGCTGGTTCGTCACCGATCCGCTGGCCGTGTCCGCCCGCGACGTGGCGCTGCTTGCCACCTTCGGCTGCTCTTTCGCGCTCGCCTCGATCCTGTGGACGGAAGGCTCGCGGCTGATCCCGTCGGCGGAAGCCGGCCTGCTCGGTTCCGCAGAGGTGCCGTTCGCCATCCTGTTTGCCCTGCTGTTTCTGGGCGAACTCCCACCGATGGCCAGCATCATCGGCGGAGCCATCGTGCTTTGCGCGGTCTTTGCGCATGCCGGACGCGACTGGCTGAAGGCGAAATCGGCGGGTTCATAAAAATATTTCGCCGGTCACGGAACCATCATCCGCGTGGAGCATTATTGGATCGACGGGTCACCCCCCAAGTCCCCCCAAACCCCTCGACCCGTCCGACTAGAAGCCGACCCTCAAAAAGGTCGGCTTTTTCTTTGGGCGACCGGCCTCAGGACGGAAGGGCCAGGCCGCCGGCAAGCAGCTCCGCCAGGTCCCGCGCCGGGCGGGCGGCTTCGCGGCCGAGCCGGATGGCGAAATCGGCCATCGGCAGCGGCGGGAGGTCGAAATCGGCAGATACCTCGACGATGCCGGAATGGGCGAAACGCCGGGTGCGCGGCGTCAACGCGATGCCGGCATTGACTGCGGCGCGCAGCCCGGCAAGGCTGGCGCTGCCGGCGGCGATGCGATAGCGACGGCAGGCTGCGTCGAGCGCATTGAGCGCCGCCTCCCTGAAGCCGCAATAGGGATCGAGCAGCGCCAGCGGCACCACCTCCTGTCGCGCCGCCAGGCCTTGTTCCGAGCAGAGCCACAGCATCGGCTCGCTGATCAGGGCCGCTTCATCCGGCGATGGGGCATGGCGCATGGTGATCGCGAGGTCGAGCTGGCCTGCCTGCAACGCCGACCCGAGTTCCATGGAGCGGCCGACGCGCAGCTCGACCCTGACGCGCGGATGGCTGGCGGCGAAGGCCCGGAGCAGGTCCGGCAGGCCCTGATCGGCGAAATCCTGCGTCGTGCCGATGGCGATGCGGCCGCCGGCGCGCGCTCCCTTCAGCGCCAGCCAGGCCTCGGTGTGGACGGCAAGGATGCGCCGCGCATGGCCGACAAGGTCCTCGCCGGCCGGCGTCAGCCCGCGTCCCCTGCCCTGCGGGATGAGCAGCGGCTCGCCGACGATCTCCTCCAGCCGCTGCATCTGCGCGGTCACCGCCGACGGTGTGCGGCCGACGGTGGATGCGGCCTTGGCGAGCGAGCCGCCGTCGACAAAGGCAAGGAAGGTTTTCAGAAGATCCGGATCGAGCGTTTCCATACTTCAATGGTATCGAACTATTTATCAAAAACAATTCGATTTTATTGATGCTATGCCGATGGCATGGTCCTCCCATCGACGGCGCGAGGCGCCCAACTCGGAGGATAGAAAAATGCCGATCATCAATATCAGCATCACCGGCAAGCCGGATGCCAAGCTGTCCGCGACAATCGCCAGGGTGGCGACCGAAATCACGGCGAAGCTGTTGCACAAGGATCCGACGATCACCACGGTCGCCGTCAACTACATCGATCCGCAGCACTGGTTCGCCGGCGGCAAGTCGCTGGCCGAGCACGGCACCAACACGTTTTGGCTCGACATCAAGGTGGTCGACGGCACCAACACAAAGCTCGAGCTCGAAGCCTATCTCAAGGCGATCTTCGAGGCCTTCGGCCGGCTGCTGGGCGGCGTGCATGAGGAAAGCTACGCCTTCGTGCACGAAGTGCCGGCGGCGGCCTATGGCTATGGCGGCAAAAGCCAGGAGTTCCGCTTCATCAGCGGAAGGTTGAAGGCGGCGTAGCGCCGTCTTCCCCTTCTCCCCTTGTGGGAGAAGGTGGCCGAGCGAAGCTCGGTCGGATGAGGGGTGTTGGACGGAGCGCGGCGTCGCAAGCTAAGCGCCTCAAGAGCTGGATTTTCCAGCGCCTCATTTCTTCCAACACCCCTCATCCGTCTCGGCGCTGCGCGCCGATCCACCTTCTCCCACAAGGGGAGAAGGGAAAGCTCTCCGACCCCGCATTGACCTTGCCCGCACTTCCGCTACCCTCTGCCACCGAAGCGGTCGCTCAAGAGCCGCACCCTGGAGGAGACTGGGAGAGAGCGGCATGATCCTGACCCTGGCGCTGCTGGCGGGCCTTGTCTTTGCCTGGCTGCTGATTGCCGTGATCGAGCGGGTCCGGCTCGACCTGCGCTTCACCCAGGCGCTGCTCTATGTGCCGTTCAAGCTCGCCTACCGCATCGCCGACAATCGCATGCGCATCGCCCGCAGCGCCAAGACGCCGGTCATCTATGTCGTCTGGCACCAGTCGCGCATCGAGCCGGCGCTGATGCTGTCGCTGCTTCCCGACGACACGCTGCATATCCTGGACGAGGCTTCGGCGCGCTCGCCCTGGCTGGAGCCGTGGCGCGAGCTTGCGCGTACCATCGCCTTCAACGCCGAGCATATCTTCGTCAGCCGCCGGCTGGTGCGCGTGCTGAAGGGCAAGGGGCGGCTCGCCGTCTACCTGCCGGACAATGTCGAGCCGGACGTCAAATCGTTCCGGCTGTTTCGCGCCATCACCCGCATCGCCATGCAGGCCGACGCACGCATCGTGCCGATCTTCGTTGCCGGGACGCGTGACCTGCCGGTGTCGCTGACGCCAAAGGAAAAAGCGCCGCGCCACTGGTTCCCGCAGCTTTCGATGAGTGTGCTGGAGCCGATGACCATCGCCGAGCTGGTGGCGCGCAACCCCGACATGGCATCCAACACCAACGCGCTGTTCGACCGGTTCGCCGAGGCACGGCTTTATGGCACCAATCTCGATCGCGGGCTCTTCCTCGCCATGCGCGACGCCGCCGACCGCATTGGACCTTCGCGCCCGATCATCGAGGATGTGATTTCCGGTTCGCTCAGCTACCGTAAGCTGTTCATCGGCGCGCGCGTGCTCGGCCGCCATTTCGAGGCGGTGACCGCGCCCGGCGAAGCGGTCGGCGTGCTGTTGCCCAACGCCAATGGCGTGGTGCTTACCTTCGTCGGCCTGGTCTCAGCTGCCCGCGTGGCGGCGATGATCAACTACACCGCCGGCCCGGCGAGCGTGACCGCGGCGGTCCGCACTGCCGTCATCAGAACGGTGGTTTCCTCCCGCGCCTTCATCGAAAAGGCGGGCATCGACGACATCGTCGCCGCGGTCGAGGCGGGTGGCGCCAAGATGCTGTGGCTGGAAGATGTGCGCGCCAATGTGACGACCCTGGACAAGGTCGCCGCAGCGCTTCTGTGGCGTTTGCCGCTGCAGCGGCAGCAAGCCTCGAAGCCCGCTGTCATCCTGTTCACCTCCGGCTCGGAAGGCACGCCGAAGGCGGTGGTGCTGTCGAACCGCAACCTGCTTGCCAATGTCATGCAGGCCGAGGCGCGCGTCTCCGTCTCGCCGGCCGACATCCTGCTCAACGTGCTGCCGGTGTTCCATTCCTTCGGGTTGACCGGCGGCACCATCCTGCCGCTGGTGCTGGGCGTTAAGCTGTTCCTCTACCCCTCGCCGCTGCACTACAAGATCATCCCAGAGATCGCCCGCAAGGTGAAGCCGACCGTGATGTTCGGCACCGACACTTTTCTGGCCAACTACGCCCGCACCGCCAAGGACGGCGACTTCTCCAGCCTGCGCTTTGTCGTGGCCGGCGCCGAAGCGGTGAAGCCGGAAACGCGGCGCACCTACCGCGACCGTTTCCAGGCCTCGATCGTCGAAGGGTTCGGGCTGACCGAGGCCGCGCCCGTGGTGGCGGTGAACACCGCCATCCACAGCCGCGACGGCACAGTCGGGCGGCCGCTGCCGGCGATCCGCATGAAGCTGGAGCCGGTCGAAGGCATCGCCGAGGGCGGCCGGCTGTGGCTCGACGGGCCGAACATGATGATGGGCTATATGACCGCCGATCGTCCCGGCGAATTGCAGCGGCTGGAAGGCTGGCACGACACCGGCGATATCGTCTCGGTCGACCGCGAGGGCTTCATCACCATACGCGGGCGGGCCAAGCGCTTCGCCAAGATCGCCGGCGAGATGGTGTCGCTGGGCGCCGTCGAGATGCTGGTGCAGTCGCTATGGCCGGAGGAGCGCCACGCGGCGGTGGCAGTGCCCGACAAGAGGCGCGGCGAGCGCATCGTGCTGGTCACCACCGCCGACGAAGCCAATGCCGAGGAGCTGCGCCAGTTCGGCAAGAAGGCCGGCGCGGCCGAGCTGATGGTGCCCAACGACATCATCAAGGTGGAAGAGATCCCGGTGCTGGGCTCGGGCAAGACGGATTACATCTCGGCGCGCAAGCTGGCGATCGACCGGCTGGGGCTGAGTGCGGCGGCCTAGGGCGCAGCGCTACCCGATATCCGACGGCGGCACCTTCTCGCCTTCGCGCATGGCCCGCTTGGAATAGGCGCGCACCGACAACGGCAGGAAAAGCAGGTACCCCGCGACGGAAGCCGTCAGCGTGTACCAGGGATAGGTCATCAGCAAGAGGATGTAGAGCACGACGCCGAGGATGACCGGCAGCACCCTGTCGCCCGGCACCTTGACGCTCTTGCCCGAATAGACCGGCAGGCGGCTGACCAGAAGGAAAGCGACCAGCACGGTGAAGCCGGTGGCGACGAAGGCGGCCGGCCGGCTGGGCTCCAGACCGAGCCGCAGGAAATAAAGATAGAGCGGCAGCATGACCAGCACAGCACCCGCCGGGGCCGGCACGCCGACGAAATATTCGGTCTGCCAGGCCGGCTGCTCGGCGTCGTCGGCCAGAACGTTGAAGCGGGCCAGCCGCATGCCGCAAGCGATTGTGAAGAGAAGTGCGGCGATCCAGCCCGGCGAGCCGGCTCGGTCGAGCAGGAAGGCATAGAGCACCAGGGCCGGCGCCACGCCGAAATTGACGATATCGGCCAGCGAATCCATCTGGGCGCCGAATTTCGAGGTCGCCTTCAGCATGCGCGCCAGTCGCCCATCGATGCCGTCGAGGAAGGCGGCAAGCAACACCATGACCACAGCGATCTCGAAGCGGTTCTCGAAGGCGAAGCGGATGCCGGAAAGGCCGGCGCAGATGGCAAGCACGGTGACCAGGTTGGGCAGCACCATGCGCATCGGGATCTCGCGGATGCGCGGACCGCCGCTGGCATGGGCTTCGAATTTCTTGAACGGCGCGCCCAACGCTCAGGAAACCCTGACCAAGGGCGTGACCGCGGTGCCGCCGAATTCGGCAAGCACGGTCTCGCCGCCGACCGCCGTCTGGCCGACCGCGACGCGCGGCACGGCGCCCGACGGCAGGAAGACGTCGACGCGCGAGCCGAAGCGGATCAGGCCGAAACGCTCGCCGATCGCGATCGTACCGCCGGCCTCGGCCCAGCAGACGATGCGGCGCGCCACAAGGCCGGCGATCTGCACGGCGGCAATCGTGCCGTTCGGGCTGTCGATGACCAGGCCGTTGCGCTCGTTCTCCGCGCTTGCCTTGTCGAGCTCGGCATTGAGGAATTTGCCGGGCTTGTGCTCGATGCGCGTGATCCGGCCGCGCACCGGAGCGCGGTTGATGTGGCACGAAAACACATTCATGAACACCGAGATCCGGGTCATCTCGCCGGAGCCCAGCCCAAGCTCGCTCGGCGGCACGGCGGGGCCGACGGCCGAGACCACGCCATCGGCCGGGCTCACCACCAGCCGGTCGTCGACCGGGGTGACGCGCTCGGGGTCGCGGTAGAAATAGATGCACCATGCGGTCAGGATCAGTCCGATCCAGAACAGGATCGAGGAGAAGTAGCCGAGGAACAGCGTCGCCGCGGCGAAGGCGGCGATGAAGGGGTAGCCTTCGCGATGGATCGGAACGAACGTATTCTTGACCGAGTCGAGAAGCGTCATAGGGCTTGGGGCGGTCTCTGTTTCAGGTTGCGCCTCAATAGCGGAAAGCCCCCCTCCCCGCAACGCAACAATGGGGGAGGCAGCAACGCCGGCGTGAAAGCCTAAATTTTGCTCCGGGTGTCGGACCCCGGCTCCGTCACGCGTCCTTGGCGAGAGGACACCCAAGGAGCCCGCCAATGCCTTCGCAGAAATCGTCTGCAACGAGCGCCAATATCATCACAACAGGCCTCGCCTTCGGCGAGTCGCCGCGCTGGCATGACGGCCGGCTCTGGCTTTGCAACTGGGGCACCGGCGAGATCGTCGCGGTGAACGACAATGGCCGGTGCGAGGTGATGCTTATCGTGCCGGCCGTCCTGCCCTATTCGATCGACTGGTTGCCGGATGGCCGGCTTCTGGTGGTCTCGGGGCGGGAAGGCCTGCTGCTCCGGCAGGAAGCAAGCGGGACGCTCGTCACCCATGCCGATCTGAGGCATCTGTCGAAGAACCCCTGGAACGAAATCGTCGTCGATGGGCGCGGCAACATCTATGTCAATGGCGGCGGGCCGGCACCGGCGCCGGGCGAGCATTTCGGACCGGGCACCATTGTGCTGCTCAGGCCGGACGGCGGCGTGCGGCAGGTCGCCGAGGATATCGCCTTCGCCAACGGCATGGCGGTGACGCCGGACAACAATACACTGGTCGTCGCCGAATCCCACGCCAACCGATTGACCGCCTTCGATATCGCCGAAGATGGGAACCTTTCAAACCGGCGCGTATGGGCTGATCTCGGGAACAATTATCCCGACGGCATCTGCATCGATGCCGAGGGCTGCGTCTGGTATGCCGACGTGCCCAACCGGCACTGCGTGCGCGTGCAAGAGGGAGGCGAGAAAATCGACAGGGTCGAGGTCGATCGCGGCTGCTTTGCCTGCATGCTGGGCGGCTCCGACGGCAGGACGTTGTTCATCCTCGCCGCCGAATGGCGTGGGTTCGAAAACATGGTGAGCGACGCCCGCACCGGCCAGGTGCTGAGCGCCGCTGTTTCGGTGCCCGGAGCCGGGTGGCCTTCCTATAGTTCGGGCACGCGCCGATAGTTGGCTATGTCGGCCTTGACGCCGAGGCGGGCGATCGTTTCCTGCGCGCTGAAGGCGATGCGCTCGTGCGCTGCCTTGACGATCGGCACCACCTTGTCGACCGCGGCTTGGCTTTCCCATTCGACCATGGTGACAAGGTTGAACTCGCCGGGGCCGGAAAATTGCTCGAGCAGGAAGTCCTGCACAAAACCCTCCTGCTGGCGCAGCAGTTCATGCGTCATCCTGGCCTTGCTGAGGATTTCGTCGCGCGCTTGCGCCGGCACGACGAATTTGTCGACGCGGAACACGCTACCGGTGCGGTGGTTTTGAGTGCTCATTTCGATCTGTCTCCACTCTTGTACGAGTTGCTTCGCAGGGGCTCAGAGACGGTTTGCAAGCTCAAGATAGGTTGAGGTCAAGGGGATTTTGCGCCTTTCCCTTCTCCCCTTGTGGGAGAAGGTGGATCGGCGCAAAGCGCCGAGACGGATGAGGGGTGCTGGAAGGAATGAGGCGAGAAAAGAATAGATGCTTCAAGCGCTTAGTCTTGTCGTGCGGCGATCCTTCCAACACCCCTCATCCGACCTCGCTTCGCGAGGCCACCTTCTCCCACAGGGGGAGAAGGGGAACAGGCGCTAGCTCACCTCCGACGTCCTTCTCCTCACAATCACCCCAAGCTCGTCGCCCTCGCGCGCGATGCGCAGGCGCTCCTCGGCTTCGGTCGCCTCGCGCTGGCGGTCCCACATCGAGGCGTAGAGGCCGTGCTTGGCAAGCAGCGCCGCATGGGTGCCGCGCTCGGCGATCTGGCCGTCCTTCAGCACGATGATCTCGTCGGCCGAAATCACCGTGGACAGCCGGTGGGCAATCACGATCGTGGTGCGGCCCTTGCTGACCAGGTCGAGGGCTGCCTGGATCTCCTGCTCGGTCTGGGTGTCCAGCGCCGAGGTCGCCTCGTCCAGCATCAGGATCGGCGGCGCCTTGAGGATGGTGCGGGCGATCGCCACGCGCTGCTTCTCGCCGCCCGACAGTTTCAGCCCGCGCTCGCCGACCATCGACTTGTAGCCCTCGGGCAGCTTCTGAATGAACGGGCCGATCTGGGCGAGCTCGGCCGCTTTGCGCACCTCCTCCTCGCCGGCGCCGACACGACCGTAGCGGATGTTGTAGGCGATGGTGTCGTTGAACAGCACGGTGTCCTGCGGCACCATGCCAAGCACCGCCCGCAGGCTCTCCTGGGTGACGTCGCGGATGTCCTGGCCGTCGATCAGCACCTGGCCGCCCTGAACGTCGTAGAAACGGAACAGCAGCCGGGAGATGGTCGACTTGCCGGCGCCAGACGGGCCGACGATGGCCACCGTCTTGCCGGCAGGCACCTCGAAGGAGACGCCTTTCAGGATCTTGCGGCCAGGATCATAGGAGAAATGGACGTCGCGGAATTCGACCTTGCCGGGCCCGACCTTCAACGGCCTGGCATCCGGCTTGTCGACGATCTCCTGGGGCACGTCGAGCAGGTCGAACATATGCTCGATATCGGTCAACCCTTGCCTTATTTCGCGGTAGATGAAGCCGATGAAGTTGAGCGGCACCGAAAGCTGGATCAGCATGGCGTTGATGAAGACGAAGTCGCCCACCGTCTGCCTGCCGGCCTGCACCTCCAGCGCCGACATGCACATGACGATGACCGTGCCGAGGCCGAAGATGAGGCCCTGGCCGAAATTCAGCCAGCCGAGCGATGTCCAGGTTTTCGTCGCGGCGAGCTCGTAGCGTGCCATCGAGCGGTCGAAGCGCTCGGCCTCCATGTGCTCATTGGTGAAATATTTGACCGTCTCGAAGTTGAGCAGCGAGTCGATCGCCTTGGTGTTGGCGTCGGTGTCGCTGTCGTTCATGTCGCGGCGGATCGAGATGCGCCAGTCGCTCGCCTTGACGGTGAACCAGACATAGAGGCTGACGGTGACGGCGACCACGGCGACGTATTTCCAACCATAGGTGAAGGCAAATATGCCGGCCGTCAGCGCGAATTCGAGGATGGTCGGCGCCGTGTTCAGCATGATGAAGCGCACGATGGTCTCGATGCCCTTGGTGCCGCGCTCGATGATGCGCGACAGGCCGCCGGTGCGGCGCTCGAGATGGAAGCGCAGCGACAGCTGATGCATGTGGACGAAGGTGCGGAAGGCGAGCTGGCGCACCGCATACTGGCCGACACGGGCGAACAGCGCGTCGCGCAGCTGGTTGAAGCCGAGCTGGATCAGGCGCAGCACGTTATAGGCGATGACCAGCGCCACCGGCGCCAGCAGGAAGGATGGCAGCGGCGGCGGTGTCTTCGAGCCATGGGCCAGCGCATCGGTCGCCCATTTGAAGAAATAGGGGCCGGCGACCAATGTGACCTTGGCGACGACCAGAAGCAGCGTCGCCCAGGTGACGCGGGCTCTGAGATCGGCGCGGTCGGCCGGCCACATATAGGGCCACAGATTGCGCAAAGTGGTGAGGGTGCCGGCTTCGGCGGATACGGTCTTTTCGGCCACTAGTCTTGCCTTATGGGTGAGAGGCTGGGGCAGCAGGAGTTGACGAGCTGGGTGAGCGAAGCGGAGACGCCCGCAAGCGCGGCGTGGTCGACCGCGTAGCGCGAGCGCTGGCGGTCGGCCTCGAAGCGGACGAGCCCGGCCTCGACCAGGATCTTCAGATGCTGCGAAACGGTCGACTGTGCGAGATCAAGGTGATCGACCACCTCACGGCAGGAGCAGCAGCGGCTGGCCGAGAGATGTTTCAGGATCTCGATGCGCGCCGGATGCGACAGCGCCGCCAGCCGCGCGGCAATGGCACGGCTTTCGGTGCAGCGGGTCTCGGGGGATTCGGACATCGTTCATCGGCGATAGACGATGAACGGTGAGAGGGCAAGCTAGGCGCATGGGTAGATTTGTTGAAGGAGATCGCAGCCCTCTCGTTCGTCATTCTAGGGCGTAGCGACGCGAAGCGTCGCGTAGACCCTAGAATCCATGCCGGGACGCGCGCGCGAGATGCCGCGATCGAGAATGGAACTCCGTAGGATGCCTGAAAAAGACAGGTCTGCACCGTGGCATCGCCTTTATGTCACGGCATGGATTCTAGGGTCTGCGCGCGTCGCTTTGCTCCTTGCTCCGCCCTAGAATGACGAAGTGCCCTACTCCGTCTTCGCCGGCGCGGCTGTCATCTGCTCGCCCATGGCCTTCATGTCGGCGGCCTCGCCTTCCTTCGAAGTCGAGGGCACCTTGAACACCTGGCCTGGCCAGATGCGATCGGGATCGCGGATCTGGTCCTTGTTGGCCAGATAGATCGTCGAGAAGCGCGTGCCATGGCCGTAGACGCGGCGCGAGATGCGCCAGAGCGTGTCGTTGCGGCGGATGATGACGGAGCTGTCGGCATGTTCGAGCTTTGGCGCGACCGTTTCGGGCACGTCGGTCGAGGGCGTCGCCTCGGCAACCTTGGCAGCGCCCCCGGCGGCCGGGGCCGGCTTGGCCGCTTCGGCCGTTGCTGTGTCGGTCGTGGTTTCGGCGGTCTTGGTCTCGGCCGGCTTGGCCTCGGCTGGCTTTGTCTTGCTTGGGGCGACGGCGGCGACCGAGGCGCCGGCCTCGCGCTCGAACGGGACGGCAGCGCGGGCGACGACCTTGACGCCGTCATTGTCCAGGCCGTCGACATGGATAGTGTAGCTGCCGACCGGAATGTCGCGCGTCGCTTCGATCAGGAAATGCCCGTCGGCCGAAGTCTTGGCGTCGCCGAGCAGGATGGCGTCGGCATAGGCGCGCACCTTGCGGCCGGGATCGGCCGTGCCGGCAACGAAGATCTTGCTGCCGTCGATTTCGACTGCTTCGACCGCGATCTTGGGTTCCGCCGCGGCGGCCGCAGCCGGCGCGGTCGCCTGGTCTGTGGCGGCCGGCGCGGTCGCGGCCGGCGCCGAGGCCGTGTCCGATGCCGCCGGCGCGGTCGTTGCCGGAGCTTGGGTCGCAGGCGCCGCTGCCTGATCGGTCGCCGCCGGCGCCGCCGGCTTGCTCTCAGTCTCAGGAACGGTGATCAGTTGCGAGGCCTTGCCTGGCTCCTCGACCATGGCCAGCACCTGGCCGGTCGGGCTCTGCGGCACCGACACGACGGCGGTCTGGGCCGAGGCAACGGCAATGCCGCCAACCGTCTGGCGCAGCGTGATCGTATAGTCGCCGGGCTTCAGCGGATCGTCGAGCACGATGGCGAAGGCGCCGTCGGGTCCGGACTCGGTCGAGCCGAGCACCGTGCCCCCATTCAAGATCTCGACCTTGGCGTTGGGCGCGGCGCTGCCGGCGACGACGATCGAGCCATTGCCCTCGACCCGCACGACATCGAAGGTCGGCAATGTCGGGCCGGCGGCGGGCGCCTGGGCGGCCGGCGCCATGGCGTTGTTGGCCGGCGCCATCTTATTGGCGGGCGCCATGGTGTTGGCTGGCGCCATCGTGTTCGCCGGAGCCATTGTGTTTGCCGGAGCCTGGGGCACGCGCGCCTCTGTGCCGGTGCTCGAGGATTCAGCCGGTTTCGCTTCGGTCTGCGGCAGCGTCGCGACCTGCGCCGGCTTCTGGTCGTTGATGTAAGGATCGAGCGCGCCCGAGCCGTAGGCGACCGCCGCGACGGCGACAACGCCGCCCGCCGCGAACAAAAACGCCTTAGAAGGATTGATCGCCATAATTCCGTATTGCCCCCTTAGCCACCTAACGCCCGGTCTAGCGTGTTTTCCCGAGTCCGACAAGAAAAAGCCCGTCCGCGGGCTTGACCCGGCCGACCGTCCCCATCACCAATCATCGCCATGAACACGATTCGATCCGTCTGCGTCTATTGCGGCTCGTCTCCGGGCCGCGACGAGGCCTATATCAAGGCCGGCCACACACTTGGCCGCTCGCTTGCCAAATCCGGGTTGCGCCTCATCTATGGCGGCGGCACCAAGGGCATCATGGGCGCTGTCGCCGACGGCGCGCTCAAGGCCGGCGGCAAGGTCACCGGCATCATCCCGCGCTTCCTGATCAACAAGGAGGCGACCGAGACCGCGCTCGACAAGCTCGACGAACTCTTGATCACCGACAACATGCACGAGCGCAAGCACAGCATGTTCGAAAAATCCGACGCCTTTGTGGCGCTGCCAGGCGGCATCGGCACGGTTGAGGAAATCGTCGAGATCATGACCTGGGCGCAGCTCGGCCACCACCGCAAGCCGATCGTCTTCGCCAACGTCAAAGGTTTCTGGGACCCGATGCTGACACTGATCGAGCATATGTCCGAGGAAGGCTTCATCCACACCGCGCATAAGGTGAAGCCACTGGTGGTTGACGACCCGGAAGCGATCGTCGCCGCCATCATGGTGGCCGGCTCGTCGGTCGACGCGCCGACGGAAGGGGTGCAGTCGGTGATCGACAAAATGTAGGCAATAGGGATTGGGCAGTAGGCAATAGGGAAAGACGACCCCTACTGCCTACTGCCTACTGCCTACTGCCTACTGCCTACTGCCTACTGCCTACTGCCTACTGACTACTGCCTTCCTCAAATCGGCAATCGCCGCCCTCCAATCATTGCGCCGCCAGGCAAGGTGGATCTCAACGCTGCGCTTGAACCAGAACAAGTCCCGGAAGACGATGCCGGGCGGCGCGGTGGAGCGCAGGCTTTCCTGTACCGTCGCCAGGCCCATCCCGGCGCTGACAAGGCCAAGCGAGGTCAAGGGATCGGCGGTCTCATAGGCGATGTCGGGCATGAAACCGGATTCGGCGCAGGCCGCCAGGAACTGCGCGCGGTTGGTGTCGCCGGGCTGGCGCACGACTGTGATCCAAACGCGGCCGTTGAGATGGCCGGGCGCGATGTCGGCGACAGCGGCGAGCGGATCGCCTTCCGGCATTGCCAGCACCAACGGCTCGCGCCGCACCAATATGCTCTCGATATCCGGATCGCGTTGCGGCGCCGGCGCATAGACGAAACCGAAGTCGAGGACGCGCTGCCTCAGATCTTCGAATTGCGCAGCCGTCCTCCGGCTGCGCAACTGCAGATGAAAATCCGGCCGCGCGCGGCGGAAATCCCGCAGCATGTCCGCGATCAGCCCCGCATGCACCGCGCCTTCGACATAGCCGATGGCCAAGCTGCCTGTGGCGCCGCTGGCAAGGTTGCGGCCGAGCTCTTCCAGCCGCGCAGCATTGGCAAGCAGCGCTCGGGCTTCGGCAAGAAAGGCCCTGCCTTCGGCATTCAGGTGGACACGCTGCCTCGCCCGCTCGAACAAGGCGACACCGAGCTGTTCCTCGAGTTGGATGATCTGCCGGCTCAAGGGCGATTGCGAGATGTGCAACTGCTCGGCGGCACGGCCGACATTGCCGGCCTCGGCCACGGCGACGAAATATCTGATCTGGCGCAGGTCGAGCATTTTTGCCCCCAACTCAAGTCCTCAAAGGTCTTAATTTTAGCCTAATCAGTCTTGGACAGTCTGACCAGCGGGCGCGATATCTTCCAGCATCAACCGGCCACCAAGGAGATTGCATGCAGTTCTTTGCCCTGCTCACCCGCAACACCCAGAAGTTCGGCGACGCCGACTTCGCGCCGCTGCTGCCGCCCGAGTCCGAGCAGCGCAAGACGCTCTACGTTCAAGGCGCCGTGCGCCAGATCTGGAACCGCGGCGACGTTCCCGGCAGCGGCATGATGTTCGAGGCGGCAGACGAAAAGGAGGTGCGCGGCCACCTTGCCACGCTGCCGCTGATCGAGGCAGGCATGATGGACATCGCGGCGATCGTGCCGCTCAACCCTTATCCGGGCTTTGGACCGAAGCGGTGAAGCAGCTGCGGCGGCCCACCTTGCAGCCTAACCGCGACCGAAAAGACGACTGAAAAGCCCCGGGCGCGCGCCGCTGTAGCGCTCGGGCAGAGGGCGGGTGAGCAGGAACTGTTCGTGGCCTTCGACGGTCTCGGTACCGCGATAGCTGCATTGCAGCGACCTTGCCAGCGGAACGATTTCCTTCAGCACGGAGCCGAAACCCTCGCCGTCGATCGGCACGTCCTTCGCCATCCTTAGCTCACGCGAGACTATCTCCAGACTCAAGAAGCGGTAGCCGCGCTTTTCAAGTTCGGCGCGCAGCTTCGCCAGAGAAGGCTCGGCGCCCCAGAACTCGAAGCGTGTCGGCCGGATGCGGGCATCCGCGGCGATTTCCAGCCGGAGGTCGCCTATCGCCTCGGCGGGAAGGATGAGCGGCGCCAGCGCGGCAAGCGAATGCTGTTCCAGCGTGAGCGGAAAGGCCAGCGCCTCAGCGGTCTTGCCAGCTATCCGTTCGAAACCGGCAATGTCTTCGGTCGTAAAATAGAAATCGCGGCCGCCCTCGCCATGCTGTTCGGCGATATAACAGGCTGGGCAGTTTGCGGCAGCCAGATCCTGGCAAAGCTTTTCGAGGAAAGCGTAGTTTCGCTGCGATCCCTCGGGCGTCAGCAGAGCGTCTCGCGCCGTCAACTCGTCTGCGCGTGGCGTGAGCTTCAGGCGCAGGATCGGCAGCGAGGCGGCGGCCCGCAGCAGCGCCATGTTCACCCGCGTATGGATGAAGAGCTCGCCGCCATCGGGGCGGTAGCGTACCAGCGCGCGATGCGGTTCGGCCTCGCGGATGACCTCTTCCGTCTCATCGTTCGAGACCTGTTCGCCGGTGACCGGAAATTGAAGCAAAGTCATGCGATTGCCCCCAAATCGCGTTGATCGAGCCACCCTGCCAGTTTGTTGCGACCCAGCCTAGATGCCTCACGGCCAAGCGTCCTGCATCGCGTTCACCGACAGCCACGCCATCGCGGGAAGCGCGACGAGCAGCGCCAGCCGCATCCCCGCGGATCGCGCTTGGTCCGGCTCGTGGCGCTGAAACCGGCGCCAGATCTGGAATGCCGCGGCGAGAATGAGCAGCGCATAGAAGCCGGCGAGCACCCAAAGGGCTGTCTGGCCGGATATCGCAATGCCGTTTTCCTCGAGCACCTTGCCGATCAGCATCACCGGCCCGGCAACGAAGAAGGCAATGGCAATGCCGAACAGGAAGCCGATCATGGCGCCCAGGAACGATGTGGCCGACATTGCCACAAGCACCGCCATCAGGATGAGCAGAGTGATGAACGCGCGCTGGCTCATGGCCGCACTCCCCGATCGAATGCCCCGGAATCTATCAGTCTGGCCTTAATTGCGCGTAACAGTTGGAATCCTTGCCAGCGCGGTCGGACCGGGCCTCCCCTTGCCGGCAACGGAACCGTCGCTATTGTCGGCGGCGATCCGAAAACAGAGGCGAAAACTTCCATGAAACTTGGCTTTGTCGGCACGGGCGCGTTGAGCTCGGCCATTGTCGCGGGGCTGAAATCGCTGCCGGGGGAGACGACGCCGGTGGTGGTCTCGCCGCGCAACGAGGCGATCGCCGCCGAGCTTGCCGCGCGTTATCCGGACGTGCGCATCGCTACCGACAACCAGGCCGTGCTCGACGATTGCGACACTGTGATGTTGGCGGTGCGGCCGCAGATCGCGCGCGAGGTGCTGAAGGAACTGCGGTTCCGTCCGGACCATCACGTCGTCAGCCTGATCGCCACCGTGTCGCGCGAGGAGATCGCCGCGCTTGTCGCGCCAGCGGCACAGGTGACGAAAGCCCTGCCCATGCCGATGATCGCCAGGCTGCAGGGCGCGACGATCATCTGCCCACCGAACCCGATGGCGGCGGCGTTCTTCGGCAGGCTGGGCGGGGCGATCGAGGTCGAGGACCAAAGCGAGTTCGATGCGCTGAGCGTCGTCACCGCGACCTATGCCAGCTATTTCAAATATCTCGACACGATCCACGCCTGGGTGCGCAGCCAGGGTGTTTCGGGCGACAGGGCACGCGACTACATCACCAGCATCTTCAAGGCGCTGGCCAATGCGCCGGATACGGCGCCGGACGAAGATTTCATGCATCTTGCGCAGGACTATGCGACGCGCGGCGGCATCAACGAGCAGGTGCTGCGCGAGCTGACCGAGCGGGGAACATTCGATGCCTTGGCGGAAAGCCTGGAGCGGGTGCATCGGCGCATTGCGGGGAAGTAGCCGGAGGACCCAAGCGGCGATTGCCGATCACTCAGCCGGCAGCGTCCGCGGCGACGGCCTCGGCGCGCTGAGCCGGTCGCCAAGCCCGACCGCTCGAACAACGCCAACTCTGCCGCGGCTTGTCATCGCGCATGCGCTTCTCCACGATTGCGGCACACGGCTCCCAAGAACCGCTAGGATCATGAGATGAGTGACACTATCCCCGCCATCGACATCGCGCCGCTGTTCGGCCCGACTTCGCCCGCACGCGACGAGGCCGACCGCCAGATCTTCACTGCTGCCTCCGGCATCGGCTTCATGACCGCGCGCGGCTTTCCGGGCGCGGAGCTTCTGACGCGCGAGCGGCGCGGCGAGCTCCTGAAGATCTTCGATTTGCCCGATGCGGAAAAGCGGAAGCTGCTGCGCTGGAATTTCGACCCGTCGAAATCGAACTATTATCGCGGCTGGTTCCCGCTGCAGCCGACCGCGGTGTCCTACAAGGAAGGCATCGACATGGGGCCGGACATCGCCCATGCCGACGCCGGGTTCGCGCCCGACGATCCGCTGCTCGAGCGCACGCCGCTTCCCGCCGAGGCCGATGCTCCAGGATGGAAGGCGACCGCCGCGCATTACTACCGCTCGATGGAGAAGGTCGGCGCGGCGCTGATGGGCTCGATCGCGCGCAGCCTCGGGCTTGAGGACGGTATTTTCGACGGCCATTTCCGGGGCGGCATCTCGACGCTCAGGCTGATCCGCTATCCGCTGCGCAGCGAGGACGGCGCGGTCGACCTGTCGAAGTCTGAATATTGGGTCATGCACAAGGGCGAGCGGCGGCTGGTCATCGGCCGTGAGCATGCCGATTCCGGCTTCGTGACACTTTTAGCGCAGGACGGGGTCGAAGGCCTGCAGGCCAGGAGCCATGCCGGCGAATGGATCGACGTGCCGCCCGCCGACGGCTCGCTGGTGGTGAATTTCGGCCAGCTGCTGGAACGCTGGACGGGCGGCGTGGTGCAGGCGACGCGCCACCGGGTGATCGCGCCGAAGACGGCGCGTTACTCCATTCCCTTCTTCTACGAGCCGCGCGTCGACGCCGAGATCGCGCCGCTGCCGATCAAAGGCGCCAGCGACTTCGCGCCGTTCCGCTATGGCGATTATCTGTGGGAGTCGGCGACCAATTTCGTCGAGATGGCCGGCGTCAAGACTTTGCGCAAGCCAAGGCGGCCGGCCGCCGCCTGAATGCCAATGCCTGCCGAGAGCGCGGCAGAAGCTCGACGATGAATGGCGCGGGGTGGCACTGGCGCGCAACCAGCCCAGCACCGAAGGGTCGAGGAAATTCCAGTCCTTCAGCGGGCGGATGCGCGACCCGCGCCGGGGGCGGGTGAGCAGCAGGCCATTGGCCGACAGGATCTTCACCGCTTCGCGCGCGGCCCTTCGGCTGGCGCCGAAGCGGGGCGCAGATCTCTTCCTCGCCAAGCAGCGTCGCGCCGGACGGAAACAGCCCGCCGAGTATCTCGCGGCCGAGACTGTTGGTTATGTCATCCGTCACCGATGAGGTCTGGTTGCCCACCCGGCCCGTTCGAGTCTGCCGCCGAGTGTTACACGTGCGGGATCGACCGCACCGACTAGTTGCCAGGGCGGCATCGCCCGCTTGTTAATCCGATTTATCAGATGAATCGGTTGAACGGAGCCGGGCTTTGCTGCTAGCTGTGCGAGGAAGAATTCCGGCACCCCTGCTCAGCAACACTTTGCCGCTCGCCGAGGCCCGCAAGGTCGAGCTGGCCAGCGACAAATCGCAATCGATGAAGGTGCAAATTGCGTTCGACTGATTATCTCGGCCGTCTCTTCGGCCTTGAAGGCCGGCATGCCTTCGTCACCGGCGCCAGCCGCGGGCTGGGGCTCGCTTTCGCGGAGGCGTTGGCTGCCGCGGGCGCACGCGTCACCATCGGCGGCCGCAAGGCCGACGAGTTGAAGGTCGCCGGCGACCGTTTGCGCGCCGAGGGCTACACGGTAGCGGAGTCATTGATCGACGTGACCGACACGCAGTCGGTCGACGCGGCAATCGCGGCGAGCGAAGCCGGCACCGCGCCGATCGACATCCTGGTCAACAATGCCGGCATCCAGCGCCGCGCGCCTCTGGAGACCTTTTCCGATGCCGACTGGGATGCGCTGATGGCGACCAATCTCGACGGCGTGTTCAAGGTGAGCCGGGCGACGGTCAAAGGGATGATTGCGCGCGGCAAGGGCGTGATCATCAACGTGTCGTCGGTGCAGAGCGCGCTCGCCCGGCCCTCGATCGCGCCTTACGCGGCGAGCAAGGGCGCCATCACCATGCTGACCAAGTCGATGGCCGGCGAATGGGGCCAGCATGGCGTGCGCGTCAACGCCATCGCGCCCGGCTATTTCAAGACCGAGCTCAACGCAGCATTGGTCGCCGACGAGAAATTCTCCACCTGGCTCGCCGGCCGCACCCCGATGCGGCGCTGGGGCGATGTCGAAGAGTTGGCGGGCGCGGCGGTGTTCCTGGCGTCGGATGCGGCAAGCTTCGTGACGGGACAGACGCTGCTGGTGGATGGCGGGATCACGAGCGTGTTGTAGAGGCCGCCCTCACCTCACGCGGACCCGCGTCTCAAACCGGCAAGCTCGTCTCCCCCACCGACGGATGCTGCTCGACGGGCGGATCGATCTTGGTGTCCTTCGCGAACCCAGTCAGCACCCTGTCCATCGACAGCCTGCCCGAACCGGCGAGCGCCAGGATGAACATGCCGCCGGCAATGGCGAGGTCCTTCTCGAAATGCAGCAATTCGTTCTGGCTGGCGAAGTTGGTGTGGAAGAGGCCGGCCGTCATCAGGCAGAACAGGCCGAGCCCGATCGCGCCCAACCGCGCCAGGATGCCGAGCGCCACCGACAGGCCGGCGCCGAGCTGCAACGCGATGGTGGCGAAAAGCAGCGGCGTGCCGACGCCGAGCGCGGCCATCGCCTTCTCAGCGCCCTCGAAATGGGTCGCCAGCTGCAGGCCTTCATGCACGAAGATCAGCGACAGCAGCAGCCGGCCGGCAAGCAGGACGACGTCGCTGGCGTGAAGTTTTTCGGCAAGTCTGATCGGTGTCATAGTCGGCTCCAGTCGTTGGAAACAGGCAGTTTGGAAAATGGGCGGTCGCCCGCGTCCATGCAGGTGCGCTTGAGATTGAAAGATCGGAGCCGGCGCGAGGGAGAGGAACGCCGGCTCCGGTTTTCGGGCGCTACCGCCGTGGCGCCCAAAAGGTGGCGAGCTCTTGCGAGCCGCCTATTTCGTCACCTTGGTGGCGATCGCCTGCTTGAGATCGGCAAGCTCCTCGCAGCCGGCCGGACAGAGCTTTTGCAGCGAGGCGAGTTGCTCGCTGGCCTTGGCCATGTCGCCGGTCTCGACATAGAGCTCGCCCAGATATTCATGCGCGGCTTTGTGGTCGGGCTGAAGCTCCAGCGCCTTGGTGTAGTAGGTGAGCGAGGTCTGGTAGTCGCCGGTCTTGCGCAGCGTGAAGCCGAGCAGGTTGTAGACGTCGGCCTGCTGCGTGTCCTGCGCGAGGTCGCGCAGGTCGGCCAGCGCGCTTTGATAGTCCTTGGCCTCGATCTTGGCTTTCACCGCCGTCAGGTCCGGCGCGTCGGCGCCTTCGATGTCGTCCACGGCATAGGCCGGAACGGCGATGGCGATCGGGGCCGCGGTCAAGACCGCAATGGCACCGAGCACCGCGAAAAGTGCGTGTTTCATTGTAGCTGTCGCTTTCTGTTCAGGATCCGATTCAAATCAGATCTGGGTTGGGGTGAAGGCGTAGGCATTGCCGTCCTTGACGAAGCTGCCTGTGCCGGGGAACGGGAAGTGCGAGCCGCAGATGCGGATATTGTCGGCGATCACCTGGTCGATAATCTTGTGGCGCGTGGCGATCGCCATCGGCCCGTCCTGGTCGTAGGCGCCCTGCCATTCGGGATGCGGGGCGAGCAGCGCCGGCACGTACATGGTGTCGGCCGAAACGAGGAACTGCTCGGAGCCGCCATCGACATGGTAGACGGAATGGCCAGGCGTGTGGCCGGGCGCCGCCATGATGCGGATGCCGGGCACCACTTCCGCGCCGTCGTCGACCAGCTTCCAGTTCTTCCATTTCGGGAAGTTCTCGGCGATGCGCTTGCCCGCGGGCTTGCGGCCCGCGGGCAGCTTGGCCAGACGGTCCGGATCGGTCCACCAATTATACTCAGTGGCGTTGACGATCAGCTCGGCATTCGGGAACACCGGATCGTTGGTGCCCTTTTCCATCAGGCCCCAGACATGGTCCGGATGGAAATGCGAGATCATGATGGTGTCGATCGCCTTGTAGTCGATGCCGGCCGCTTTCATGTTGGCCGGCAGATGCGTGGCGTTGGCTTGCCATTGGCCGACGCCGGAGCCGGCGTCCATCATGATGGTGCGGCCGTTCATCTGGAGCACCACGACGGTGAGCGGGATCGGCATGAACTCCGTGGTCAGCCCCGCCTTGGCGAGTGCCGCCTTGGTGTCATCGACCGACACGTCCTTGATGAAGGCCGGGTCGTGCGGCTTGCGCCAGATGCCGTCATAGACCGCGGTGACTTCGAGCGAGCCGACCTTATATTTGTAGAAGCCGACCAGCGGCTCGACCGGAGTTTCGGCGTGAGCCGCGGGCGCGAATTCCAGCTTGCCGGCAATGCCGAAGGCGGCAGCGGCGGCGGCGGATCCCAGCACCATGCGACGCGTCATATTGAACATCGGAAATCTCCTCTAATGGCTGCGGGTTGTTTCACGTTTCAGGCGGTAGTCCATTGGTTTGCCGCATGTCGTTGTCCCAAAACCGCTGCGCACTTTTGGGCGACATGCAGGGAATTGCGGAGGGCCGGTGCTGCCCTCCGCCGAGACTGCGGAAACCGGCGCCGACCGGTCCGACTGAAGACCGGCGCCGAGGAGATCAGGACTTCTGGCTTCCGACCCGGCGAGGCGTGCCTTCCTCACACTGGTGTCAGGACCTTCGGGCCGCCTCCTAGGCGAGGACCTTTCGGTCCCGCCTGGGATCAGAACCTGCGGTTCTGACTCCTGGGCGAGGACCTTCGGTCCTGCCGGCTTAATGACCCCAAATGCCCTGGCCGGGCTCTTCCGCAGCAATCCTGGCCGCCGGCTTCATGGCGTGGCGGGCCATTTCGGGCCTCGCGATGGAAGCGGTGGTGGTGGTGTCGACGACGGCAGCCTGCTGGCCGCCATTCGTCCAGGAGAAGTGGTCGCTGCCGGCAAAGGCGCTGCCGGTGACAACCAGGATGGCGACTGCGGCAAAGGCGGTTCTGTTCATGTGCGTATTCCTTCCGGGTTGGTTGATGCGTGCCTAGGGAGGATGGCCTCGCTACAGCCAAGACCCGGAAGGCCCGGGCTTTATTCCCCGGGGGCGGAAAGAATTTTTTGGAGGCAACGGAAGATCACGATTTTTGCGCGATGAACGGCCCGGTTAGCCGGCGTTAATCATGGCTTGAGTTTGTTGGCTCAAGGCAAGCCTCCAGGCCGCGAATGGCGCAACTTGAGGCGGGCATGGAAGTTCTAATTTAAGCACTTTCCTTTAACTCCGATCGATGGCGCATCGTCCTCCGATCGACGGAGCGTCGCCCAGGAAAGCTATTCGGGTTGAATTGACCGCGACAAATTTCACCATCGGTCGTATCAGGCAGGCCGTTTTCTCTTCCGCCAACGTGCCGGCGGCGATTGCCTTCGTCGTGCTCATGATCTGCGCGATCTTCGTCGACCAGCAGAACAAAACGGTTTCCGATCAACTCACGCGCGCCGACGTCCTCTACAAGGTCAACATCATCCGCGCCAAGCTGGAAGGAAACATCAACGGCAATCTCCAGCTGGTTCAGGGCCTCGTCTCGGCCATCGTCACCGAGCCCTATATGGGGCAGCAGAGATTTGCCTCCCTCGCTGCCAATCTCTTCAAGCAGAAATCGCAGTTGCGCAACATTGGCGGCGCGCCCGATCTCGTCATTTCGCTGATGTATCCGATGGAAGGCAACGAGAAGGCGATCGGCCTCGACTACCGCAAGAACGAGGCGCAACGCTTGGCGGCGCTTAGGGCGCGCGACCAGCGCATATCGGTGCTAGCCGGTCCCGTCGACCTCAGGCAGGGCGGGCGCGCCTTCATCGGCCGGATCCCTGTCTTCGTGCCGACAGCGGGGGGCGGCGATCGCTTCTGGGGCCTTGTCTCGGCGGCTATCGACATCGATCGGCTCTACGCCGCAAGCGGCCTCACCGACCCCGGTCTCGACATAGATGTGGCGCTTACCGGAAAGGATGCGCTTGGCGGTGGCGGCCAGCGCTTCTTTGGTGGCGCCGACATCGTCAAGAACAATCCGGTGACGGCAGAAGTGCAGCTGCCGTTCGGTTCCTGGCAGATATCGGCAATCCCAAAGGGCGGTTGGCCGACCGTGCCGAAGAACGAGCGGGTCTTGCAGGCGCTCATGGCGCTCGCCGCTGTGCTGGTGGTGCTGCCCATCCTGGTGGCCGGACGGCTGTTCGGCGAAAGGCAGAAAAACTATGCCGAATTGAGGCGCCTGTCCGGGAGGCTGGAACTGGCTCTGGAGGCTTCGGGCATCGGCGTGTGGGAGCAAGACCTCATCACCGACGAGCTGCTGTGGGACGATCGCGTCAATGAGATCTACAGCAAGCCCGCCGACGGGAAACCGCGCGGCTATGATGACTGGGCACTGGCGATCCACCCCGAGGATATCGCGCGGGCACAGCGCGAGTTCGACCTTGCCGTGGCTGCAAAAGGTCCCTACTCGTCGCAGTATCGACTGCTTCGCCCAGACGGCACCGTCCGCCATGTGCGCGCGCGTGCAAGCTACTTCCAGGACAGCGACGGCACGCCGAAGATGGTCGGGGCCGAATGGGACGTGACCAGCGACGTTCTGCTCAACGAGAATCTGGTGCGTGAACGGCAATTGTCGGAATCGAAGAATGCCGAACTCAAGACCGCCAAGGCGCGCATCGAGCATGTTGCGCTGCACGATTCATTAACAGGCCTGCCCAATCGCCGTTACCTCGACGAGATGCTGGCCAATTCGCCCGAGGATCGCACAGCGCTGCTGCATCTCGACCTCGACCGCTTCAAGCACATCAACGACACGCTCGGCCATGCGGCAGGCGACGCCATGCTCATGCATGCCTCGAAGGTCATCAAAGCCAACGTCCGGGTAGGCGACTTCGTGGCGCGCATCGGCGGAGACGAGTTCGTTGTGGTGTGCCAGGGGCGCGATGACAATGAACTCGCCGCGCTAGCGGACCGTATCATCGAAGAAATGCGCCAGCCCGTCGACTATAAAGGCCACCAATGCCGGTTCGGAGTCAGCATCGGGATTGCCGCGCTTAGCGGCGTCGATGCAAAGCAGCTGCTGGTCAACGCCGATCTCGCGCTCTATCGAGCCAAGAGCCGCGGTCGCAATCGTTATGAGTTCTTCAACGAAGAGCTGCAGAGCGAGATCGTCAGGACCAAGCAGACCGCGGACGAGATCCTGGGCGGGCTGGAGCGCAACGAATTCATCGCTTATTACCAACCACAGTTCGATGCGAAGACACTCGAGATCGTCGGCGTCGAGGCGCTGGCTCGCTGGCGCCATCCAAGACGCGGCATCCTCGCCCCCGACATCTTCCTCAAAGTGGCCGAGGAATTGAATGTGGTCTCGCTGATCGACCGCACGATCCTCGAACAAACGCTGCAGAATTTCCAGCGCTGGTCGCGCGACGGTCTCAACATCCCGCGCTTTTCCGTCAACGTCTCGGCACGAAGGCTGGAGGACAAAGACCTGATCAACGGCCTGCGCAAGCTGCCGATCAAGGAGGGAACCGTCTCATTCGAGCTCGTGGAATCGATTTTCCTGGACGAAAATGACGAGCTTGTCGCCTGGAACATCGAGCACATCAAGGAACTCGGGATCGACATCGAGATCGACGATTTCGGCACGGGCCATGCATCCGTCGTCAGCCTGCTCAAACTGCAACCGAGCCGTCTCAAGATCGACCGGCAGCTCGTCACGCCGATAACCGGCTCGGCGGCGCAGCGGCGGCTGGTGTCGTCAATCATCGAGATCGGCAAATCGCTCGGCATTGGCGTCGTGGCGGAAGGCGTCGAGACGATGGAACATGCGCGCATCCTGAAGGACCTCGGCTGCGACATCCTGCAAGGCTACGCATTCGGGCGCCCGATGGACGCAAAATCCTTCAGGACCTTCGCCATATCGCGCAAATGGCTGGCCACGGCATAGCGGACGATGCGAGCCGCCGTTGACAGCACCGCCGCCGGCCGCGCGGGTTGTCCAGCAACGATAGGACAGCCTTGTCGAGAGTGACAGCAGCTCTAGTCATCCAACTGTCACACCAGGCGGCAACCTCCATGGTAGGTTTGCCGTGGCCGCCCCCGCGGCCCCGACCGCATCAAGAGCCGGCGAAGCCGCCATGAACATCGCCCTCCCCGCCGAAGGCACCGACCTCTCGCCCTATTTGCCGGACGAGCACGGGCTGTTCTTCATCTACCATTTCAAGGCCGATGGGAGCCGCACCATGGATCCAGCGGAGGCGCATTGGAGCTGGCGCAGCTACCAGATCACCGACATGCGCGCCCGCCAGGAGATCAGCGCCGAGCAGGCCCTGCCGGCGCCGGTGCGCGATGCCTTCCTGTTGCCCAGCCATGGCTGCCAGATCGATTTCGAAGACGACTTCCTCTATGGCGACCTGCCCGACCTCAGGCACGATTTCGCCGAGGCGCGCGGGCTCACCCATTTCCGCTTCGCCTTCAACGACAGGATGCTGATCGGCGCCCGCAAGCAGCCGCTGGAATCGGTCGACAAGATCCGCAAGCTGGTAGAGAGCGGCGCGCGAAAATTCCGCACGCCGGCCGAGCTGATCGAGGCGGTGATGGGCCAGTCGCTCGACGGCATGGCGGCCGAGCTCGACAAGATGGGCGACAGGCTCGACGGCATCGAGGACCGCATCGTGTGCGATGCATGGCACAATGAGCGCCAGGCGCTGGTCGACGCGCGCCGGCAGCTGGTGCTGATCCACCGGCAGATGGCGACGCTCACCAGCCTCTTCCGCCATCTCGACCATTCGCATCGCAACGAACTGCCCGATCCCATCAACGACATGGCGACCAGGCTCTCGCACCGGGCGCACACGCTGCATCACGACGGCGAGCAACTGCAGGCGCGCACACGCCTGTTGCAGGACGAGCTGATGGCCAAGCTGACCGAGCAGTCGAACCAGTTGCTCTATATCCTCTCCGTCATGACGGCGGTGCTGTTGCCGATGACCATCATCTCCGGCCTGTTCGGCATGAATGTCGGCGGATTGCCGCTCGTCGGCACGCCGCAGGGATTCTGGGTGGTGACGGCGATCTCGGTCGTCATCGCCGGCATCATCTACATGTTCGTGCGACGGCTCGGGCGGGTCTGACCATCAAGCTGTTGCCCGCAAATCCTCGACGATGGTGCCGGCGGCACGGACTTCGGCTTCGTGGCCAGGCTCGCGCCACGTCTCGGCAAGTCCGGCCGCGTACCATTCGCGCATGGCCGGTAGATCGAGCAGCCGCCGCGGATAGTTAGCCGCTTCGCCTTCGAAAGTCAGGCCATAGGACTGCGCCCTGAATGCGATGGGAGCAAAGAAGGCATCAACGGCGCCGAAACGGTCGCCGGCCAGGAAAGGTCCGCCGAAACGCGCAAGGCCGTAGTTCCACAAATCTCCCATGCGGAAGATGTCTTGCTTCAGCGCGCCGGACATCGGCAATGGCGCGACGCGCACGCCGCAGCTCATCGGGCAGTCATTGCGCATCGCGGTGAAGCTCGAATGCATCTCGGCGGCGGCCGAGCGCGCCCACGCGCGCGCCTTCGCCTCCGCCGGCCACACGCCCTGGTGGCGTTCGGCCAGGTATTCGACGATCGAGAGCGAATCCCAGACCGCCCAGCCGTCATCGATAAGGCAGGGCACCCGGCCGTTGGGCGAGAATTGTCGGTAGAGATCGAAACTCGATCCGCTCGGGAACGGCGCCAACCGCTCCTCGAAGGGAATGTCGAGGACGCGCATCAGCAACCACGGCCGCAGCGACCAGGACGAATAGTTCTTGTTGCCGATATGCAGAACGTACATCAGTCCCCTGCCCTGTTTGATGCAACCCTAGACGGAAAACTGTCTCGAACTTTCCCTGGAAGCTACTTTATCGCGGGCTCCGGCTGGCGGACCTCGCGGCCCCTGAACATCGACCATGAATACATCGCCAGCGCCGTCCAGATCAGCGCGAAGGCTATGGCCTGGGTGGTGCCGAACGGTTCATCGAAGATCAGCACGGCGATCAGGAAGACCATGGTCGGCGCGATATATTGCATGATGCCGATGGTGGACAGGCGCAGCAGCCTGGCGCCGAAGGCAAACAGCAGCAACGGCACTGCGGTGACCGGACCGCAGCCGATCAGCAAGGCCGCGTCGGCACCCGTGCTGGAGATGAAATGATCCTGGCCGGTGGCGATCAGGTAGACGATGTAGCAGAGCGCCGGCACCGACAGCAAAAGCACTTCGAGCAGGAAGCCCTGGCTCGGGCCGATCGGCAGCGTCTTGCGGAAAAAACCGTAGGCGGCAAAGGAGAAGGCGAGCGCCAGCGATACCCATGGCAATTTGCCGGCCTCGACTGTGAGCACCGTCACCGCGATCGTGGCGAGCGCCACCGCGGCGATCTGCAGCCTGTCGAGCCGTTCGCCGAGCAGAACGGCGCCGACGACGACGCTGACCAGCGGGTTGATGTAATAGCCGAGCGCCGTCTCGACGGTGCGGTCGACCGCGATCGCCCAGACATAGATGCCCCAGTTGATCGAGATCAGCACTGCCGTCAGCGCAGCCATGGCAAGGCTTTTCGGCGAGCGGATCGCCGCCTTGAAGTCGGCGGTGCGGCCGGCCCAGATGAGCACCGCCGCGGCGATCGGCACTGACCAGACGACGCGGTTGGCGATCACCTCGGCAAGCGGCAGATGCGCCACCGCCTTCATGTAGAAGGGCAAGAGCCCCCAAAGGAAATAGGCGCCAAGTGCCAGGAGGAAGCCGCGGCGGCCTTTGGCATCCTGATCGAGATCGACTGTAGCGGTGACCATGGCCTAACGCTATGGCCCAGCGGAGCGCCCAAGACCATCACAAAATTATGATGGATCAATGGAGTTTTGGTGATGGTTCAAGGAAGTCGCAGTTCCTCGCCCCACGGAGTGGGGAGAGGTGGCCCGGCGAAGCCGGGACGGAGAGGGGTCAGCGCCGCGGCTGACAATCACCGCTTCGGGTAAGCATTCTGGTGACCAACCTCGCGCCCTCTCTTGCATTGACTCTGGCTTCGCGAAGGTCGCCCCCTCTCCGTCCCGGCTGCGCCGGGACACCTCTCCCCCACTTTGTGGGGGCGAGGAAGGGCGGCGGCCTACTCCGCCGCCACCAGTCCCGCCATCTCGCGGTTCTTCATCAGCTTGTAGACGATCGAATCCATCAGCGCCTGGAAGGAGGCGTCGATGATGTTTTCCGACACGCCGACCGTCCACCAGCGGGCTCCAGTGGAATCGTGCGATTCGACGAGGACGCGAGTGATGGCCTCGGTGCCGCCGTTGAGGATGCGCACTTTGAAGTCGGCGAGCTCGAGGTCGACGATCTCGCTCTGGTACTTGCCGAGATCCTTGCGCAGCGCGATGTCGAGCGCGTTGACCGGGCCGTGGCCTTCGGCCACCGACATCTTCTCCTCGCCGTCGACCTCGACCTTCACGATCGCCTCGGAGACGGTCTTCAGATTGCCGTTGGCGTCGAAGCGGCGCTCGACCATGCAGCGGAAGGAGGTGACGTTGAAGAACTCCGGCAGGCCGTGCAGCATCTTGCGGGCAAGCAGCTCGAACGAGGCGTCGGCGCCCTCATAGGCATAGCCCTCAGCCTCGCGCTCCTTGACCACTGCAATCAGCGCGTCGAGCCGGTGATCGTCCTTCGGCACGTCGATGCCGCGCCGCTTCAGCTCGGCGAGGAAATTGGCCTTGCCGCCCTGGTCCGAGACCATGACGCGACGGCGGTTGCCGACGGCTTCCGGCGGCACATGCTCATAGGTCGCCGGCTCCTTGGCCAGGGCCGAGGCGTGGATACCGGCCTTGGTGGCGAAGGCGGAGGAGCCGACATAGGGTGCCTGCGCTTCCGGCGCCCGGTTGAGCAATTCGTCGAAGGCGCGGGAGAGCCTGGAGATTCCGGTCAGCGCCTCGGTCGAAATGCCGGTTTCGAAACGATCGGCGAAGGCGGGCTTCAGCGAAAGCGTCGGGATGATGGAGATGAGATTGGCGTTGCCGCAGCGCTCGCCGATGCCGTTCAGCGTGCCCTGGATCTGACGCACGCCGGCTTCGACGGCGGCGAGGGAATTCGCCACCGCCTGGCCGGTGTCGTCATGGGCATGGATGCCGAGATGATCGCCCGGGATGCCGCCGGCGATGACCTTTTCGACGATGGCACGTACTTCCGAAGGCTGCGTGCCGCCATTGGTGTCGCACAGCACCACCCAGCGCGCGCCGGCATCGTAGGCGATTTTGGCGCAGGCCAGCGCGTAATCCGGATTGGCCTTGAAGCCGTCGAAGAAATGCTCGCAGTCGACCATGGCCTCCTTGGCCGAAGCGACCGCCGCCTCGACCGAGGCCTTGATCGATTCGAGATTCTCCTCGTTGGTGCAGCCGAGCGCAACGCGCACATGATAGTCCCAACTCTTGGCGACGAAGCAGATGGCGTCCGACTTCGACTGCACCAGCGCGGCCAGCCCCGGGTCGTTGGAAGCCGAGACCCCCGGCCGCTTCGTCATGCCGAAGGCGACGAATTTCGCGCTCTCAGTGCGTTTCTTCTGGAAAAACGTCGTGTCGGTCGGGTTGGCGCCCGGATAGCCGCCCTCGACATAGTCGATGCCGAAGTCGTCGAGCAGCTTGGCGATCGCGATCTTGTCCTCGACGGAAAAGTCGATGCCTGGCGTCTGCTGGCCGTCGCGAAGAGTCGTGTCGAAGAGGTAAAGGCGTTGCTTGGTCATGGCTGTAGCTCGAAAGGCTGCGATCCTTCGCCGTGGAGAGCGACGTGCATCACTATTTCCCCGCGAACCGATCGGTCGCCCGGATCAGCCGGTCCAGTATCCCGGGCTCCGAATAGGCGTGGCCTGCCCCCTCGATGAGGTGGAAATCAGCCTTCGGCCAGGCCTTGTGCAGCGCCCAGGCATATTTCGCCGGGCACGGCATGTCATAGCGGCCGTGGACGATGGTGCCGGGGATGTCCTTCAGCTTCCAGGCGTCGCGCAGCAGCTGCCCCTCCTCCAGCCAGCCGGCGTGGACGAAATAGTGGTTCTCGATACGGGCGAAGGCGATCGCGTAGTCTTCCTGGGCGAACGGGTCGCTGGTCTCGGGCTCGGGAAGCAGCGTGATCGTCTCGCCTTCCCAGATGCTCCAGGCACGGGCGGCCTGAACCTGAGCATTGCGGTCGGAGCCGACCAGCCGCTTGCGATAGGCGGCCATCATGTCGCCGCGCTCGGCCTCCGGGATCGGCGCCAGGAAGCGCTCCCATTTGTCGGGGAACATCTCGGAGACGCCGAACTGATAATACCATTCGAGCTCGGCGCGGGTCAGCGTGTAGATGCCGCGCACGACGAGTTCGCTGACGCGCTCGGGATGCGTCTCGGCATAGGCGAGCGCCAGCGTCGAACCCCAGGAGCCGCCGAACACCAACCATTTGTCGAAGCCGGCCATCTCGCGCAGGCGCTCGATATCGGCGACGAGGTGCCAGGTGGTGTTCGCCTCCAGCGAGGCGTTGGGTGTCGACTTGCCGCAACCGCGCTGGTCGAACAGGATGACGTCATAGAGTTTCGGGTCGAACAGGCGCCGGTGTTTCGGCGAGATGGTGCCGCCCGGGCCGCCATGCAGGAACACGGCGGGTTTGGCGCCCTTGGTGCCGCAGCGCTCCCAATAGACGGTGTGGCCGTCGCCGACGTCGAGCATGCCGGAATCGAACGGCTCGATCTCGGGGTAGAGCGTACGCAAGGAACCGCTGTGGATCGTCATAGTTTCAAGCCCTGCTGCGGCCAGTTGGCCGTCTCGTGGTCGGGATGCTGGAAGGAGATGATCTGCTCCTGCCGCCGATAGAAGTCGGGGTCGTCAAGGATCGGCGCCTCGAAGATCTTTTCCACCCAGGGTAGGCGAACCGCGTAATTCACCTGGATCTGCGGCGCGAGGTCGGAGCGGTCGTCGAAAGCGCCGATGGCGATCTCCAGCGAGCCGGGCTGGCGATAGGTCAGCGGCGTGCCGCAGCGGGCGCAGAAGCCGCGGTCGATGTTGACCGAGGACTGAAAGTAGCTCGGCTCCTCATGGGTCCACTCGACGCCGTCCTTCGGCACCGTCACCAGCGCGCCGAAGAAATTGCCGAACTGTTTCTGGCACATGCGGCAATGGCAGATGGACGGGCGCCCGAGCTTGCCGTGGACGCGGAAACGTACGGCGCCGCACTGGCAGCCGCCTGTTCGAACTTGATCGGTCATGGTCTTTCCTCCGGCGGCCATTGGTCGGTGTCGTGATCGGGATGCTGATAGGAGACGAGCTCGGCCAGGTAAGGCGCAGACGCGATATCGGCCATCGTGTCCTCGGACGGCAGTTTGGGGATGGCGTCGACATAGGGAAGCTTTGCTTCGATGCCCCACTGGATGGTGGGCGCGATGCCGGTCGGATCATCGAAGGCGGCGATCGCCAGTGCTGTGCCATCCGGTGCCTCGAAAGTCAGCGGCGTTCCGCATTCGGCGCAGAAGCCACGCCAGACGGCGTTGGACGAGCGGAAGCGCTTCGGCTCGCCGCGCGTCCAGTCGAGCGTGGCGCCGCGCACCGAGACCAGCGGCAGATAGAAATTGCCGCTCGCCTTCTGGCACATGCGGCAATGGCAGACCGAAGCGTCACCCAGCGCGCCCTCGACGCGGAAGCGCACGGCGCCGCACTGGCAGCCGCCTGTATAGACCGGCCGGTTGTCGAGGCTCATCGGTCACTCCTGGTCATGGGCTTACTCCGCATCATGGCAGACCGCCTCGACATTGTTGCCGTCGGGATCGAAGACGAAGGCGCCGTAATAATTGGGGTGGTAGTGCGGCCTCAGGCCCGGCCCACCATTGTCCTTGCCGCCTGCGGCAAGCGCTGCTGCATGGAAAGCGTCGACCTCGGCGCGGCTGCGTGCGGTGAAGGCGACATGCTGAGTGGATTTGGGCTTGTCCCTGCTATCGCTCAGCCAGAACACCGGCCGGTCGCGGCCATAACCGCCAACCTTGGCGCCGCCGGTATATTCTTCCGGCACCATGTAAAGCAGCGAAGCCCCCAGCGGTGCCATCGCCTTGTCGTAGAAAGACTTGGATTTATCGAAGTCGGATACATTGACGCCGAGATGATCGATCACGGGACGAGCTCCTCCGTTTGTGGCGCGGGCGCATCGGCCAGGCCGGCCACGATGACGATGTGCTTGCAGGCATTGTCGATATCGCGGATCACGTCGTCGTTCCAGAAGCGCAGGATGGTCCAGCCTAAAGCTTCGAGCTTCGTGCTTCGTGCTGCGTCGGAAGCCGAAACTTCTTCAAGGGCGTGCTGAGAGCCGTCGATCTCGACGATCAGCTTTTTGTCGGGGCAGGCAAAGTCGACGATGTATCCTGCGATAGGCATTTGGCGTCGGAATGACAGGCCCATGAGCCTATGTGCCCTGATCTCGTTCCAGAGCTTCAGTTCGGCATCAGTCATTGCCTTGCGCATCTTGCGCGCATTGCCGCGATTGGCGGGAGATACCCGATGATGGGTCATCGCGAGGCCCCCCTCTCTGTCCTGCCGGACATCTCCCCCTCAAGGGGGGAGATTGGATGTCGCCTAGCCTTTCGCCAATCGCCAACGTTGGAGATGGGACGCTGTCGCCGAAGCTGCTGATCTCCCCCCTTGAGGGGGAGATGCCCGGCAGGGCAGAGGGGGGCGCCTCGCGCCAACCTCTCCACTAAAGGAACATCCGTCCTCACCGCTTGATCTCCCAGGTCGTCACGCGCTCGCCGGTAACCGGATCCTTGCCGTCCTTCAGCTGCACGCCCTGCGCCAGGAGCTCGTTGCGGATTCGATCACCCTCGGCCCAGTTCTTGGCAGCGATAAACTTCAGCCGATCGGCGATCGCCTTGGCGATCGCTTCCTCGTCCACCTTGGCCGCGCCCGTATCGAAGCCGAGGAAGGCCAGCGCAGTCTTCAGCGAAGCGGCGGCAGTATTCTCATTGGCACCGGTGTGCTCAACCGCCTCGCCGGCGAGCTGCGTCAGCCGCTGGAAGGCGGTGTAGGTGGCGAGGTCGTCCGACAGCGCTTCCACCACCTCGGCCGGCAATTCTTCTGCCGCCACAGGCGCGAGGTCTGCCGCGCGCTTCCATTTGCGCAGCGTGTTTTCGGCTTCCTCAAGCTTGCGCACGGAGAAGTCGATCGGCTCGCGGTAATGCGTCATCAGCATCGCCAGCCTGAGCACCTCGCCCGGCCAGGCGCGGCCGCCGAAAGTCTCGGTCTCCAGCAGCTCGTGGATCGAGAAGAAGTTGCCGAGGCTCTTCGACATCTTCTGGCCCTCGACCTGCAGGAAGCCGTTGTGCATCCACACATTGGCCATGACCTTGGTGCCGTGGGCGCAGCGCGACTGGGCGATCTCGTTCTCGTGGTGGGGGAAAATCAGGTCCAGCCCGCCGCCATGAATGTCGAAGACCTCGCCAAGATAGGCGGCCGACATGGCCGAGCATTCGATGTGCCAGCCGGGCCGGCCCCTGCCCCACGGGCTCTCCCAGCCCGGCTCTTCGGGGCTCGACAGTTTCCACAGCACGAAATCGCCGGGGTTCTTCTTGTGCGCGTCGACAGCGATGCGCGCGCCCGCCTGCTGCTCGTCGAGATTGCGCTTCGAGAGCTCGCCATAGTCCGGCATCGAGGCGGTGTCGAACAGCACCTCGCCTGCGGCGACATAGGCGTGGCCGCGTTCGATCAGCTGCCGGATCAGCGAGAGCATGTCGGCCTTGCCGTCGGCACGCGGCGCGACAAACTCGGTGGCGCGCGGCTCGTAGGTCGGCTGCAGGCAGCCGAGTGCCGCGACATCCTTGTGGTACTGGCCGGCGGTCTTTTCTGTGACCTTGCGGATCGCATCGTTGAGCGACAGCTTTCCGGCCGCGATGTCGTCGCCGAAGTCGCGCAACGCCCTGGCATTTATCTTGTCGTCGACATCCGTGATGTTGCGCACATACGTGACATGGCTTTCGCCGTAGAGATGGCGCAACAGGCGGAAGAGCACGTCGAAGACGATCGCCGGACGCGCATTGCCGATATGGGCAAAGTCGTAGACGGTCGGGCCGCAGACATACATGCGCACGTTGTGCGGATCGATCGGAACGAAAAGTTCCTTCGCCCGCGTCAGCGTGTTGTAGAGGCTGAGGCCCTTCGATGCGTCCGACATGCGGTTCCCGGTCCTTAATTTGGGTTCACTGGAACCGGCTCTGCGCCGACGGCGCAAATCAGGCTCCAGCCTGCTGGCCGGGGCGTTTTTTCCGATCTGGGGAAAGATGAGGCGAAAACGTCCGGACCAGCGCGAGGCTAGCCAATAATGCAAATGCCACAAATGGCGAAAGACGTTTTCATGGGCGGCTTTATCGCGCCGGCGGGTGTTGCCGTCAAGTCGCTCCGCTCAGGAAACATGTCGTTGGGTCACAGGTAAAGACAGGCCGAAACATTTTATTAAACATGTCGGCACAGTGATGAAACATTCGCCGACTAGACCGCCAGAAGTCACGATTTGGTCGGAATCAGCCGACAAACGCTGAACACGAAACCGTTATCAGGGAGAGAATCATGGCTCGCACCAAGCAGGAACAGGACCGACAAACGCAGCCGGCTCTCGCCAGCCACTACCGCGCGATCGGCCCGGCGGCCATCGTCGCAGCGCTTCTTCACACCGCGAAGAAGAAGAAGCCGACGCAGAAGATCGTCTCGCCGCGCGCCGCCTGACAAGAACGACCGGCACGGTCCCCGACCATGGGGACGCCGGCGATGAGGGCGCAACAAGCGCCCTGGAGATGAAGGCCCCAAAGCAGCCTCTCGAGGCGAGCAGCCTTCGCTAAAAGAGCGTCATCTGGTTTTCGTCCGCGCCGGGCTTCTGGCGCCTGACCTTCTCGGCCTGTGGCCCGACGACGCCCCGTTCCTGAATCTCCGGCCCGGTGTTGGCGACCTTGTTGACCAGGTCTGAAACCGGAATCGCCTCGAAGAAATCGGGCTCGGCGGGCTTCAATAGGTCGAGCACGTCGCGCGGCTCCTGCATGCGGCAATCGAGCCAGCGGGCGAAGTCGCGCTCCTCGATCACCACGGGCATGCGGTCATGGATATGGGCAATGCCGGCATTGGCCTCGGTCGTGATGATCGCGCCGGTATCCATCTCGGAACCGCCAGGTTCGGAGTAAGTCTCGATCAGGCCCGCGAAGGCAATCACCCCACCTCGCTTCGGCCGGATCCAGTAGGGCTGGCCCTTTTTGCCGCCCGACTGCTGCCATTCGTAAAAGCCGGAGGCCGGCACCAGAGCACGGCGGTGGCGCATGGCGGCTTTGAACGAAGCCTTTTGCAGCACGCCTTCGGAGCGGGCGTTGATGAGCAGCGGAAACGCCTTTGTGTCCTCGACCCAGGTAGGAATCAGGCCCCAGCGCACCAGCATCGCCTGACGATCCGGCAGGTTCGAGCCCGGCTCCCGTTGCGGCCCGGCAAGCGCCATCAGCACCGGCTGCGTCGGCGCGATGTTGTAGCGCGCCGGAAATTCCTCCAGTTCGGCCAGGCCGAGCAAGGCGGCGGTCTGGTCCGGCGTGGCGGTCAGGGCAAAGCGTCCGCACATGGATCTGGGTTCTTCGATTGACGTGCCACGAAAGTGGCGATGGAACCGCCAGGCTGCAACGGCTAAAGCTGGATTCGCCCAATCGGTCCACAAAAGGCTGCAGAAAGATCGGCACGCATGGAACAGCGCAAGATCATACCGGCCGTTTCCGTCGCCGTCGTGCGCGGCGGCACCGTGCTTCTGGTCAAGCGCGCGCGGGCGCCGTCGCAAGGGCTCTATGCCTATCCCGGCGGCAAGGTCGAGCCGGGCGAAACGCTTGCGCAAGCCGCGGCGCGCGAGTTGCAGGAAGAGACCGGGCTCGAGGCAACAGGCTACCGGCCGCTACGCGACATCCATATCGACGGCCATGCTGAAAACCACGCGGTCGACTACCTGCTGACCGTGTTCGGCGCTGCCTATGCCGGCGGCGAGCCCGTTGCCAGCGACGATGCCGAGACCGCTGCGTTCTACACGCTGGCGGAAATGGCAGGAATGCCGCTGGCGGGCGACGTGTTCTCGGTCGCCGAGGAATTGCTTGGGTCAGCGCAAGGCACAAGGCGGTGAGCATCCAGAATGGCCTTGCAGGCGAGGAAATGTTTCGCCACAAAGCCCTGCCCTTTCACCGCAAGGCTTTGATGACCCGCGCTCCCGCTTTTCTCGCCGCGTGCCTCGCCGTCAGCATGACCGTCGCAGCGTCCCCGGCGCCCGCCGCCGAGGCGCCTTTCGAGCCCGGGCTGATGCGGCTGGCGGAAGTCCTGGGATCGCTGCACTTCCTGCGCAACCTGTGTGGCGAGAAGGGCGACAAGTGGCGGGTCGAGATGGAAAAGCTGCTCGAATCGGAAAATCCCGATCCTGACCGACGCGCCCGCTTCATCGCCTCGTTCAACCGCGGCTACCGCTCCTTCAGCGGCACCTACACGCGATGCACGCCTTCGGCGACCGAGGCCATCGCGCGTTACATGAAGGAAGGCGAGACGCTGTCGCGCGACATCGCCTCCCGCTACGGCAATTGAGCCCGGCTCGGCCGCTGCGCGTTTTGGGCAGATTTGTTGCGGGCAATCGGCACCAATGTGACGTGCCTTATTGTGTCCTGTCCCGCTCTGGTGCAATCATGTGTTGCACTTGCGCAACAGTATTAATGAAACGTTAGCGCGCACCTGTGGAATTAACTCAAACTGAAGGTTTCGATGCCCCAAGCCGGTCTAATCGGCTAAGCTTGGCATCAATTGAGGGCAGTCTCGCCCGGAATGTGGATTTCGACCGTAAAAATGTCGTATTTACAAAGACTTAATTGAGACTGCGGACGAACTGACAGACCAAGCCGGATCCCTCGTCGGATCGACGCTTGTAGAAAGTGGATATCGCAATGGAACATGGTGTCAGCGACATCGACGCTTTGGTCAGGGAAGAAAAGCGGCTGACTGCCGTGGAGAGCCACAGCGAAGCGTGGGCCGAGGGCCTGTCGGCCGGCATCGAACCGGAAATCATAGCCGAAGCGGCGCTGGAGACCGCTTTCGGCGAGATGTTGCGCGCCAATGGCGAGACCTCGGCGCTTGCCCTGCTCGACCGCATGCGGGAAAAAGTGATCGCCGGCGCGTTCGAGCCGGAACGGCTGAAGCACTAGCCACCCGTTTTGACAGCGACTTTTTGATAGTGACTTTTGACGCGCCGTTTGGGCATCATGTCCATGCGCTCGGACATTCAATGTGCCGGCCGGGCCGAGCCCGGGAACCATGGAGAGGCAAGCGGTGAGATTTTCGATGTCAGGTCGGCCGCGCGGGCTGGCCCTCAGCATCCTGATCGCCGCCTCCTGCCTGGCGCTGCCTCTGTGCCTTACCAGCACGCCTTCCTACGCGCTGAGCGAGATTCAGCGCGAGGACGTGCCTTCGCCGGTCACCCCGCCCGCCAATGGCGACAGCGCCGCGCCCGGCGCTGCCGTGCCGATGCCGGAGGCGCCCGGCACCAAGCCCGCGGACGGCCAGCCGGCCGACGACACCGACAAGTCGGAGCCGGAGACGCCGCCCGCCAATGGCGGCATCACCAGCCCGCGCGCAGACCCTGACGCGCCGCCGCCCGCGGTCGTCTACGACCTCAACACGCTTCCCGAACCAGTCAAGCGCATGCACGGGCTGCTCATCGAGGCCTGCCGGACCGGCGACATCGAGAAGCTGAGGCCGCTGATCGGCAAAGGCGATTCCATGACGCAACTGTCGCTGGGCGACATCGATGGGGACCCGGTCACCTTCCTCAAGAGCCTTTCGGGCGACGGCGGCGGCCAGGAAATCCTCGCCATCCTGGAAGAGGTGCTTTCGGCCGGCTACGTCCATGTCGACACCGGTACGCCGCAGGAACTCTATGTCTGGCCGTATTTCTTCGCGCTGCCGCTCGACAAGCTCGATGCCAGGCAGCGCGTCGAATTGTTCAAGCTGGTCACCGCCAGCGACTATGACGACATGAAGCAGTTCGGCGCCTACATCTTCTACCGCGTCGGCATCACCCCGACGGGACAGTGGCTGTTCTTCGTCGCCGGGGATTGAATTTCGCCCTTACTCGGTAAGGCTGGCGGGACAGCGCCCCCCTCTGTCCTGCCGGACAGAGGGGGGCGCGAAGAAACACGACCATAGCGGATCGTCCTATTGCCGAGGATTGTTGCGATGGCTCAGGCAGTGGTCAGAAGGATGCCGTGACCGAATTCGTCGGCCAATTTCATGATAAGCAGCTTCTCACGCGCCGTAAGGCGCTTTTGGTCGACAAAGCGCCAGTTGCGTTCGTAAAGCGCAAAGGCCTCTTTCGCGGGAATAGGGCGCGCGACATCGCGGTTCCAGGCGAGCGCCTGGAGCTCAGGAAACTCCGCAGGAATGATCGGCGCAATATTCGCGGTCATAGCCTACTCAAGATAATGCAGAGCGCTTAACAAATCCAATGTCGGCGGGATCAGGCCGGCAGCGCCTCGGAGAACTCCACCGCCCTGCCCTGGCCGGGTGTCGCGATCTCGCCTTCCCACATGACGCGCGTGCCGCGCACGATGGTGCCGACCGGCCAGCCGGTGACCTCTTTGCCGTCATAGGGCGTCCATCCGGCCCTGGAGCCGGCCTGCGCGTTGGTGATGGTCTCGCGCCGCTTCATGTCGACGATCGTGAAATCGGCATCGTAGCCGGCGGCGATGCGGCCTTTCCTGGCCATGCCGAAAATGCGCTGCGGACCATGGCTGGAAAGGTCGACAAAGCGCTGCAGGCTGAGCCGGCCGGCATTGACGTGGTCGAGCATGATCGGCACCAGCGTCTGCACGCCGGTCATGCCGGACGGCGAGGCCGGATAGGGCTTCGCCTTCTCGGCCAGCGTGTGCGGCGCGTGGTCGGAGCCAAGGACATCGACCATGCCCTGCGAAATGCCGTGCCAGACGCCTTCACGATGGCGTGGCGCCCGCACCGGCGGGTTCATCTGGATGAGCGTGCCAAGCCGCGCATAGTCGTCGGCGCTCAGCGTCAGATGATGCGGCGTGGCCTCGCAGGTCGCGACATCCTTGTGCTGCTCGAGGAAGACGATCTCCTCGGCCGTCGATATGTGCAGCACATGGATGCGCGCGCGTGTCTGCCTGGCGATGCGCACCAGTCGCTCCGTGCAACGCAGCGCCGCGATCTCGTCGCGCCAGACGGGATGCGACGACGGATCGCCCTCGACGCGCTCGCCGAGCCGTTCGCGCAGGCGGAACTCGTCCTCGGAATGAAAGGCGGAGCGGCGGCGGGTGTTGCGCAGGATCGAGGCGACGCCTTCGTCGTCCTCGACCAGAAGGTCGCCGGTGGACGAGCCCATGAACACTTTTATGCCGGCCGCGCCCGGCAGCCGTTCCAGTTCGCCGACATCACGAGCATTGTCGCGCGTCCCGCCGACCCAGAAGGCGAAGTCGCAATGCATGCGGCCGGTAGCGCGGCGCACCTTGTCGGCAAGTGCTGCCTCGCTGGTGGTCAGCGGATTGGTGTTGGGCATTTCGAAGACGGCGGTGACGCCGCCCAGCACCGCGGCGCGGGAGCCGGTTTCCAGATCCTCCTTGTGCTCCAGCCCCGGTTCGCGAAAATGCACCTGGCTGTCGACGACGCCCGGCAGGATGTGCAGGCCCGTGCAGTCAATGGTTTCGCCGGCCGAAGCCTGGCCGAGATCGCCGATCCGCGCGATGCGTCCGGCCTTCACGCCGATGTCGCGCCGTCCCCCGCCGTCATGGTTGACCACCGTGCCGCCTGTCAGGATGAGGTCGAAGGTGGTTGCCATGGGCAGGTCCAATCTCTTGCGGGGGGAGTGTGGCCGGCTTACGTAATGACCGGACGTTTTGCAAGACAGGCCGATTTCACGCTCATGCCCTTTGCCCAAATCAAAGACCGCGCGCTCATTTCCGTGTCGGGCCCCGATGCCGGGCATTTTTTGCAGAACATCCTCACCACCGATCTCGACATGCTTGCGCCCGGTGAGGCGAGACCCGGCGCACTGCTTTCGCCGCAGGGCAAGATCCTGTTCGATTTCCTGGTCTCGCGCGCCGGCGACGATGGCTTCCAACTGGAATGCCGGGCCGACATCGCCGACGACTTCGTGCGCAGGCTGATGCTTTACCGGCTAAGGGCAAAGGCCGAGATCGCCAAGCAGGATCAGGTGCTTGTCACAGTCGCATGGGGTGATGATTCAACCGCCTCACGTTCTGATTCAACAGCGCTCTCCGACACGCGGTTTCAAGATATCACGGTTACGCGCACTTATGGCGGCGAGGCGCGGGACGGCGGCGACCCGAATGGCTGGCTGAACATGCGCATCGGCAACGGCATTGCCGAAAGCGGCAGCGACTACCAGCTTGGCGATGCCTTCCCGCATGACGTTCTGCTCGACGAGACGGGCGGCGTCGGTTTCAAGAAGGGCTGCTATATCGGCCAGGAAGTGGTCTCGCGCATGCAGCATCGCGGCACCGCGCGGCGCCGTGTGCTGATCGCTTCGGCCGATAGCCCCCTGCCCGCCGCCGGGACCGAGCTCACCGTGGCCGGCCGACTGGTGGGCACGCTCGGGTCTGTCGGCCACCGGACCGGTCTCGCCATTGCCCGCATCGACCGCGTCAAGGCGGCGCTGGATGCCGGCGAGGCGATCACGGCGGGCGAGATTCCGGTAAGGCTCGCCATTCCCGCCTGGGTGAAGTACACCTTCCCTGAAGGTGCGGTCAGCGCGGAGGAGGCCTGATGGCGGCCGACCGGGCCGGCGCGCCGCCGCGCGCCTGGCAACGCATGCTGTCCGGCCGGCGGCTCGACCTGCTCGATCCCTCGCCGCTGGACATCGAGATCGCCGATATCGCGCACGGGCTCGCCCGCGTCGCGCGCTGGAACGGCCAGACCAGAGGCGACCATGCCTTCTCGGTGGCGCAGCATTCGCTGCTGGTCGAAGCTCTCTACGGTGAACTGGCGCCTGCAGCCCCGGCCGAGGCGCGGCTCGCAGCGCTGCTGCATGATGCGCCGGAATATGTCATCGGCGACATGATCTCGCCGTTCAAATCGGTGATGGGCGGTTCCTACAAGGATTGCGAGCTGCGCCTGCAGCGCGCGATCCATCTGCGTTTCTCGCTGCCGGCGGAACTCGCCGCCTCCTTGCGCAACGACATCAAGCGCGCCGACCAGATCGCCGCCTATTACGAGGCGACGCTACTGGCCGGCTTTTCGACCGCTGAGGCGACCGAGTATTTCGGCCGGCCGCGCGGCTTCTCCGCCGATAGCTTCGACTTCACACCAAAATCCGTGACTTGGGCGCAAACAGCTTTTCTCAGGCGTTTCAAGACGCTGGAAACCAGGCGCCAGTTTTCGCGCGCGGTCAATTCCACCCCTTAATAGAACGCTAAATTAACCGGCGAGCAGGACAGTATTTGCGTTCGGTTACGATCCGAAGGCGTGCTCATGCCCGGCGCACATGTCAAGACTGGTTCGTTCGCCGGCAAGCGAAGAGCGGCCGGTGTTGGCCCGGTGCGACGAATAGCCGAAGAACTTCGCGCGCAGAACGAGCGCTTCGCGGCGGCTGTCGAGAACATGTCGCATGGCCTGTGCATGTTCGACGCCGATGAGCGGATGATTATCTGCAACCGCAACTACATCGACCTCTTCCGCCTCGACGCCAAGGTGATGAAGCCCGGCATCCGCTTCTTCGACATCCTCCAGCACAGCGTCGATATCGGCATCGCCTCGCAAAGCGCCGAGGAGCTCTATGCCGTCCGCAAGCCCTATATCGACGGCGCGAAGCCCTCTACCTATGAGGAGGCTCTGGCTGATGGGCGCATCATCGTCATCTCGCACCGGCCGCTGGCTTCCGGCGGCTGGGTCTCTATCTACGAGGACGTGACGGTGCAACGGCGCGCCGAAAAGGAGCTGAAGGAGCAGCACCGCCGCTTCGACGCTGCCTTAGCCAACATGTCGCAAGGCCTGCTGATGTATGACGCCGGCGGCAAGATGATCGTGCGCAATCAGCGTTTTCTGGAGCTCTACAACGTAGCCGCGGCGGATTTCCCGTTCGGGACGACGCACCGGGACGCGCTCAAACGACTGCTGGAGCTCGGCATCTACACAAAGATCGATGTCGACAGCGAAGTCGCCAAGACCGAAGCTTGCCTGCGGGCGGGGCAGATGCATTCGACTTACCGGTATCTTGCCGACGGCAGGACATTTCTGGTTGTCCGTCAGCCGATGAGCGGCGGTGGCTGGGTGGTGACCTTCGACGACGTCACCGAGCGCCGGCGCACCGAAGAGCGTATGACGCATCTTGCGCATCACGACACGCTGACCAACCTGCCCAACCGGTCGATGTTTCGCGAAAAGCTGGACCAGGCGCTTGGCGAGGCAAAGCCGCTGGCAATCCTCTCGCTCGACCTCGACCGCTTCAAGGCCGTCAACGACACGTTCGGCCACCCGGCCGGCGACTGGCTGCTGAAATGCGTCGCCAAGCGGCTACAGCAGGCCGTGCGCAGCAGCAAGGACGTGGTGGCGCGCTTCGGCGGCGACGAATTCGCCATCATCCAGTCGGGCATCAAGAGCGTCGCCGACGCCGAAAAGCTCGCAAAGCGCATCGTCGAGATCGTCGGCAAGCCTTATCGCGACAAGGGGCGAGAGATGCATGTTGGCGTGAGCCTCGGCATCGCGCTCTATCCCGGCGACGGACACGACGCCGACACGCTGCTCACCAACGCCGACATGGCGCTCTACCGGGGCAAGAGCGAAGGGCGCAACGTCTACCGCTTCTTCGAGCAGGGCATGGATGCGCTGATGCGGGAGCGCCGGGCGCTCGAGGCCGATCTCGAGGCAGCGCTGTCCAGGCGCGAATTCGAACTCGACTTCCAGCCGATCCTCGACATCGGTTCCGGCAAAATTGTCGGCGCGGAAGCCCTGATGCGCTGGCGCTCGCGGTCGCGCGGCCTGGTATCGCCGGAAAACTTCATCGCCGCCGCCGAGGAAACCGGACTGATCGTGCAGCTCGGCGATTGGGCGTTGCGCAAGGCTTGCAACGTGGCGGCGAACTGGCCGCCGGAGATGCGCATGGCCGTCAATGTCTCGGCCGCGCAGATCAAGAGCGGCGGCTTCGCTCGCAGCGTGATCTCGGCGCTTGCCTTTTCCGGCCTGCCGGCCAACCGCCTGGAGCTCGAAATCACCGAGACGGTGATGATGGACGAAAGCGACGCGGTGCTGAAGGCGCTGAGCCAGTTGCGCGGTCTCGGCGTGCGCATCGCGCTCGACGATTTCGGCACCGGCTATTCCTCGCTTGGCTACCTTCGGCGCTTCCCCGTCGACAAGATCAAGATCGACCGCTCCTTCATCCGCGATCTCGACAAGCGCGACACGGCGGCGATCGTGCGCACGGTGATCAGGCTCGGCGCCGAGCTCGGCATCACCGTCACCGCCGAAGGGGTCGAGACCGAAGCGCAGCTCGATATGCTTCGCAAAGCCGGTTGCGGCGAGGCGCAAGGCTTTCTGATCGGCGTGCCGGCCAAGGCGTCCGACATTGGCAGGCTGCTGCGCTCGCAGGCGCAGCTGCGCCAATCAGGCTGAGTGACACCGTCCGTCAGCGTAGCGTCCCGACATATTTCGCATGGAAGCTGACATAGCCTGGCTCGACCACCTTGAGATGCCGCTCGATCAGGCGGTGAAATTCCGGCAGCTGATGGAAAGGCACGCCGGGATAGGCGTGGTGCTCGGCATGGTAAGGCATGTTCCAGGCGAGCTTGCGCACGAACCAGTTGGTCAGCGTCGTGCGGGTGTTTTCCAGCATGTTGGCGACGAAGGGACAGCGGCCGTGCTCGGCCAGCAGATAAAGCCTGAGGAACGGTTGGCCGAGCAGCGCCGGCACGATCCAGACATAGAGCAGCACCGAGGCCCTGAACCAGACCGCAAGCGCCAGCAGAACGACATAGAAGGCGATCATCACCCGCGCCTCGGCCTTCACTTTCGGCAAGCCCTTTGGCGGCACGTAAGTGTCGCGGCAGCGCCCCATCGCATTGGTGTAGAGCGTCTTGAAATGCCCCCACCACACCGGCAGGCCAGAGACGTGGACGATGTATTGCCGCATCGTCTCGGGCTTCGGGAAAGCCAGCTCCGGATCGTTTTCGGGATCCTGGGTGAAGCGGTGATGGGCGAAATGGAAGTAGCGGAACCAGTCGGCCGGCAGCGCGAGCGCCAGGCTGCAAAAGCGCGCGACGGTATCGTTCAAGCACTGCGTTTCGAACGCCGTCCTGTGCACCGTTTCATGCAACAGCGTGAACAGGAAGACGATCAGGATGCCCTGCGGCAGCATCAGGACCGGCCAGAAACGCACCTTGGCCGCGATCAGCGCGCCGAGGAGGATGATCGCGCCGAGATGGAGCGCCAACTGAACAAGGGCCGGCCCATCCGATTTGCCAGTCAGCCGGCTGCGCTCCTCATTCGTCAGCGAGGCTATCACGGAGCGATGGTCGATGGCTGCGTCGTGGTCGATTGCGTTCATGAGATCACGATACCCAGAAACAAACCTTTCGAAAAACGAGGATTTCTTCGAAATTGGTAAGGTAGTCTTATCTTTTGGATTGCCATGGCCGCCCTTCCCTCCTTGCGCGGACTTCAAGCCTTCGAAGCGGCGGCGCACGGGCAGCTTTGCCGCCGCGGCGTTGATGCCGCGAGGTACGCAGAATGGCTACTTTGTAGGGCTTTGGTGGTTATGTCACGATGTCTGACTTTTGGGCGCCAGCCATAACGTCACCACTTTCTGTCCCCACTGCGCTTTTGCGGCGTAGCACCAGCAATCCTGCTACTACAATTAAGACCATGCCCGAGATAGATGCCGCGCTGGGTGCTATCCCGAAGAACAAAATGTCCCAAACCGTGACAAATACCAAATAGCTGTACTCGAATGTGGAAACGACGGCAGGCGGCGCAGTCTGGTAGGCCCCTCCCAGCAACATTCCGTTGATAATCGCAAATCCGGCAAGCAGTGTCAGGACAAGCCAATCGTTCAGACCGACTTTTGACCAGGCGCCAAAAATGTACGGATAGGCGTCCGCAAATGTGCCTTGCGGTTGGAGCCAAAGCATCGACAAGCTGACAACTGTCCCGGCCAGCAACATGACGATATTCTGTGACAGCGATAGAGCTGCAAGGGGGACGTTCTGGCACCTCGCCCGTGTCGTGATATGCGCCAGAGCGTAGGATGCAGCCCCGATAATTGGAAGCAATGCCCATGGAGAGAAAGCGTCAGTTCCCGGCTGCAGCAAAACCACGACACCCGCAAATCCGAGGCAAACCCCCAGCCATCCCAGCGGTCCGACCGGTTCTCTAATCGCATATGCGGACAGCAACGTTATAAAAATGGGAGCTATGTAGTTGGCTGCTCCGACGGTCGATAAGCTTAAGAATGGAAGCGCCGCATAGAAAGCCAACAAGCTGGCCGTAATAAACATAGACCGCAGAAGCGGCCACTTACCCAAGGCGGCTTCCAGGATGCCCCGCTGTGCGCCGCTCACCCAGCAGGCTGCGAAGAGCATCGGGATAACCAAAACGCCACGCAAGCAAAATATTTGCCAGAGGGTCAGCTCGCCGCTGAAGGGCTTGAAAACGACGTCCTGGATGGAAATTGCAAGGGCCGCTGCGATAATCAGCGAAATACCACGCGCGATGTTTTGTGGCCGGAGTCCAACGACAGCTGTCAATTTTCCCCCTCTGCTGAAAGTCATTCGCCTCCAGCAAATTGCCGAATGGATGCGGTTTTGGTTATGCCTTGTATACTGAACTCATAATTAAGTATCGTTAAATTATGGAGCGCGTACCGGTCCACGGAATCGAAGTCTTTCTGGCTGGACGAAGGGTTAATGCGTGCAGCTGCAGATGCGCTCGGTGTGCGCGCGGTCGGATCGCCGGCGCTTGGCGCCGCAGCTCATCGCCGTCTTTGACCGAATTGGCCAGGGGCACGACGCGCCGGCTCGGGTATGATTGCCTGCCGAGCCGGTTCGGCACGCGGTCCGTGGGCAAATCCACCCGGCACGAACCCAAGCACTATTATCGCGGCGATGAAGCTGTATTGCAGGATGTCAAAGGCCGGCGGCGGAAGACTGCCGGGAAGAACTGAAATTGCAAGCTTCGGCGCAAGAACGCCGAACCCTACCGCGGCCGGCCAACCAATGTCGCGCACGCGGGCAAATACCATCCAAATGATCGCGACGATGGTGGCAAAGCCCATCGCCACAAGGATGGAGATATAGACCGTGCCGATGGCGGAACTCTTTGCCTCCATGGCGAGCCCTCTGGCGACCATGCCGGAAGCAAGTTGCTCGGCGGATTTCGGCTTATCGTGCATCCCATAGTCCGGCGTCCTCAGTTCCTCGACAAAGGCCTTTTGGCTCAGGGCCATACTGTTGCCGTCAGCCGCATAGATCTGCTTTTGAATGTTCTCCTTGGTTCCGACCAGAAAATGCTGGATAGGATCCTTGGCAAAATCAAACCCAATCAAGAAGACCAGAAGGACGAGGTAAAGAATTTGGCCGCAATTGCCCGATTGAAACAGCCTGATCATCTTTTTAGAGCCTCTGGGCAATCCACAATATAGGCGGAATAGCAAGCCGGGCTTAAGACGCAGTTAGGCAGTTCTGTGCAAATTGAAGAAACGGCGGGCCAGGATATTCGCCTAGAGATGCCCGGCCAGCGCGGTGACCATGTCCTTGCTCGTCGCTACCGGAACGATCTCGAACTCGACGAGGTCGTTCCACTCGATGGCCCAGCGCTGCAGGATCGTGACGTCGTCGGCCTCCACCAGCAGGAAGCAGCGGCTCATATCGGCCGCGATCCAGGAGTGGTGGACAACGAGCTCATCGGGCTTCAGCCGGCCTTTGTCGCGGAAGCGGCGATAGATCTCCTTGCGGTCCGCGCCATGAAAGTCCTCGATCACTAGGAACAGCATTTGTTTCCCTCGGTTTGAGTGATTGCGAATTGGGAATTGAGGAACTGGGGAACTGATGAACTGAGGAGATCAGGAACGAGGAGCTGAGAAAGCGAGGACGGATGGTTCCGCCAGACACTCCATTCTTCAATTCTTCAATTCTTCATTTTCAGTTCCTCAGTTCCTCAGTTCTTCAGTTCCTCTTCTCCCGCCGCTACTTCTCCGGCCTTTCCAGGCGCTCCAGGAACCACTGCGTCAGCCGCACCCAGAGCTCGTCCTTCTCGCCGGAATCCTCCCAGCCATGGTCGAGGTTGGGATTGTCATTGACCTCGATGACGAAGACCCCGTCCTTGGTCTCCTTGAGGTCGACGCCGTAGAGCCCGTCGCCGATGCATTTTGCCGCCCGCACCGCCGTCTCGACGACATGGGGCGGCGTCTGCTTCAGCGTGAACGTCTTGATGCCGCCCTGGTCGGGCTTGCCGCTGGCCTTGTGGTTGACGATCTGCCAGTGCTTCTTCGCCATCAGATAATGCACGGCAAACAGCGGCTGGCCGCCGAGCACGCCGACGCGCCAGTCATATTCGGTCGGGATGAATTTCTGCGCGATCAAGAGATCGGAATCGTCCAGCCATTCGGTCGCGAGCTTGGTCAGCTCCGCCATGTTCTCGCATTTCTTGACGCCGCGCGAGAAAGACGAATCCGGGATCTTCAGCACCAGCGGAAAACCCAGTGTCTGCGCCGCCAACTCGAAGTCGGACGTGCCGGCGATCATCACCGTCGGCGGCACCGGCACCTTGTTGTAGGTCATCAGCTCGTTGAGATAGACCTTGTTGGTGCAGCGGATCATCGACAGCGGATCGTCGATCACCGGCATGCCTTCCTGCTGGGCGCGGCGCGCGAAGCGGTAGGTGTGGTTGGAGATCGCCGTGGTCTCGCGGATAAACAGCGCGTCGTAGTTAGCGAGCTTGGCGAGGTCCTTCCTGGTGATCGGCTCGACTTCGACGCCCATCTTCTCAGCGATCCTCGCCCAATAGCGCAGCGAGGAAATCTCCGACGGCGGCAGTTCCTCATGCGGGTCGACCAGCGTCGCGAACGTGTAGCGCGCCGGCGTGCGGCCTTTGGTGTCGCGCCATTCGCGGTTGGTGTAGGTGTCCAGGCATTGCAGGAAGAACTCTTCCTCATCCTCGGACATGCGGGCAAGCGGCAGGAAGCCGATCTTGCGGATCGAGGCCCATTCGGCGCTGTCCTTGATGTGGACCTCGAGCGCCGGCGCGCGGAACCAGTCGAACAACAGCTTGGCGAAGCGATCCCATATCTTCGATGGACCGATGCCGAAGAAGATCGCTACCTTGGCCGGAAAAATCCCGCCGAGATCCTTGCGGCATTTGTTCAGGGCGAGCTCGAGCTCCGGCAGCGCGTGCTCGTAGAGCTTGCGCTCCGAAAGGTCGATCATGGTCTCGACGGTCGGGATCACCCTGTGGCCGCGCGAGCCGGCCAGCAGCGAGGCATAGTAGCCGCGGCTCTGATAGCCGTAGTTGTTCGACAGGTTGATCACCTTCGGCCGCTGGCCGCGGAACAGCGCCGGATGCGCGAGATAGTCGCGGTTGGTGATGATCTTGTGGGGTGTGGCCACCTGATCGAGATCGTTCTGCCTGCCTGTCAGGATAACCCAGGTCATTGTCTCAGCGTTTTCCCAGAGTGATGGCGGCGCGCAAACCGTCGCGGCCGAACTGCGCCATGTTCATGAAGATGTCGTAGGGTACCGGAATGTTCGCGGCATCGAGGATCGTTTCCTGCCTTTCATCCTCGACCCAGGGATCGTGGATCAGGATATGGTCGCCATCGTCGCCGATGGCCAGCACCCAATGCGGCACCTTCTTGCCGAACATCAGGAAGCCGCTGATCAGGACCACAACCAGCTTGCCCTCGGCAAGGGCGTCACGGATGTCGCCGATGCCGAACGGACGGTAATTGACAGGGATACCGTAGAGTTCGGCGCGACGGCGGAAATCGACTTGGGCAAGCTCCATCACCCGGCGCTTGTCCTCGCTCCTCACCGACTGCAGGAACAACGCGCCGTAAAAGGAGACGAATATCTCGGCCGCGAGTCCGCTCTCGTAGCCGGCGACCGCCAGGCCGAATGGCTCGCAGCCGCCAGGGCCGGACATCATGAAGACCGTGGTCGCCTCGCGCCACAGGCGGATTTCCATGACCGGATCGGGCACGAAGCCAGGATCGAAATTGGCCATCGCCATCATCAGGCAGCAAGGGCCGCAGGTGAACTCGCAGGTCTGCTGGTAGAACGGCACCCTGGTCGCGGTCGGGGTGTCGCCGCGCAGCGTCTTTTCGTAGCGCAGCGCCGTGGCGCCATCCTCGTAATAGTCGGGCTCGCGGCCCAGTTTTCGATAGCCGGCCTGCTCGTAGATACGAATGGCGCGATCGTTGTCCTCGCGCACTTCGAGACGCAGCAACAGCCGGTCGTGCTCGAAGGCCGCTTCCTCGGCGGCCGCCAGCAGAAGTCGGCCGATGCCGAGGCGGCCGAAGAAGGGTCCGACGGCGATGGAATAAAGCCGCGCGACGCCGCTGCCCTTGCGAAACAGCACCACCGCATAGCCGGCGACGCGGCCCTCGTTCTCGGCCACCAGCATCTCGGCGGTGTCGCGTTCGATGAACTGGCGGAAGGAGCGGCGCGAGAGCCTGTCGCCCGGAAAAACAGCCTTCTCGATGGCGGCGAGGTCATCGACGTCTGACGCGCGGGCCTTGCGGATCTCGGCAGGCATGCGGGCTAAGGAAAACCTCGATTGTTTAAGAAACGGCCCCGGTGGATGTGTCGCGAATACTGGCCGAAGCGCCAGTATTCATCAAGCGCTATCGCTCCTTGATTAGGGCTGAATTGTGACAGTTTCCGCGGCGGCGGCAAAGGGCCAAGCGTTTGAACAGAATTGCCGTTCAAAGGAACTGCCGGCCGACGAAAAAACGCAGCCGATTCAGCTCGATATGCCGGCCAGCAGCTGGCCGTAGGCGCTCTTTGCAACGTCCGACAGGCGCTCCGGCGGCAACGAGCCGACGACGGCGCAAGCATAGCCTTTATCCAGCCAGTAGACCGCCTCCGGTTCGCCCCCCTCGGCAGTATAGGTGCCCTTGGACGTCGCCGACGATTCGGCGGTGACGAAGAGCGAGATGCGCTCGCCCTTGGCGTCCTCGTAGAGCAGCATCGCCGCCTTGCCTTGGCCGCCGGCCGGCAGCAGCCGGCCACCGACCAGTTGGAAGCCCTCGGCCGCCAGGTCGGGCGCGACCAGCTTCAGCCCGACTCGGTTCGACAGCCAGGTCTGGAGATGGTCCTTGTCGCTTGCCGGGACCTCGACGGCATGGCGCTTCTCGGCGGCGTACAAGACATGGGCAGCGATCGCCTGCTCGGCGAGCTGGTCGTCGCCGTCGTCGCCGCGGCTGACGCTGTCGATGCCGGCGACATAGCCGCCGAGGCCGCCCACAGCGAGCACAACGGCGGCCGCGGCCGAGAGCCACCAGCGCGAGCGCCAGGGCGATGCTTTTGCAGGCGCCTCGCCAAGCACGACCTGCCGCAGCCTTGCCGGCACCGGCTCTTCCATCACGCCGGCCAGGGCGGCGCGCATGGCGGCGCGGTCGGCGATGTAGCGCGCGGACTTTGCCTTCATCTCGGGATTGCCCTCGAGCCAGGCTTCGTAAGCCATGCGCTCCTCGCCCGGCAGTTCGCCGTCGAGGGCCATATGGATATCGCGTTCGGAAAAATCGCTGCGGGTCATTTTTCGACGATCCTTATCGAGCGGCGGCGCGATGTGTCATCGAGCAATCCTCGCAATTCCTCGCGGCCGCGCGCAATGCGCGACATCAGCGTGCCGGCCGGCACGCCAAGGATGTTGGCGGCCTCGGCATAGGAAAAACCCTCGATGGCGACCATCACCAAGGCCGCGCGGCGATCGGGGCTGATCGCCTGCAAGGCATCCATGATCTCGCGCGAGGCGATGGTCTCGACCTGATCGGCGGGTGCGGCTTGGGCTTCACCGGCTTCGAGAGGCAGCATCGCCGCCTCGCCGCGCCGGTTGACCTTGCGCATCTGGTCGATGAACAAGTGATGCATGATCGTAAACAGCCACCTCCGGGGGCTCTCTCCAGTCTGCCAGTTGTCGAGCCGCACGAGCGCCCGCTCCAGGCAATCCTGGACCAGGTCGTCGGCGGAATCGCGCTCGCGCAGCAGCGAGCGCGCATAGCGCCGCAGCCGCGGTATTTCGCTCAGGATCGCTGCCTTCTTGTCGTCCATGACCGCTTGTTTCGAGGTCGCTTTCCATCCGGATAGAACGCGCCTTTGCGGCGCGGTGCAAGCAGTCAGCGCGAAGCGGCCCAACCGCTGCGGTTACCCAAGCATATTCAAAACGATGGCGCAGGCCGGTTTATTCCCGACTCAAAGTGCGCAGGACGGATTGTTTAATTACGTAATATAGGTATACTAGGTATATCACGTATGAGGTGACCAATGAAGCAATTCACCTTTTCAGATATGAACCGCGCGTCGGGCGAAATCCTCGAAACGGCGATGATTGAGCCCGTCGCTCTCACAAAACGCGGCAAGGAGAAGCTGATCATCCTATCGGCCAGACAATACCGGCAACTCGTCGGTTCGTCTCATGCCGCCGCTTACACGCTGGAGGGCGCACCGGACGAGGTCCACGACGAACTGATGTCGGGGTTGGAAGCCATCTTAGTCGGTGATGAGCCGGATGTTTAAACCCGGCGACCTGCTTCGATACTACTATTTGTGGGCGCGGCAGGCTGATGCTGGTGAAGAATCCGGCCGCAATGCGCGTCCTGTCTGCGTCGTGGTCAGAACTCCGACTACGCCGGCGGCGCTGTTCCTGTTCCCGCTTACGTCGCAGCAACCCGACGCATATTGCAGTCAGTGAGATCGAGTGTCGGAGGGGCGGCTTCGATTTTCCGTCATGGCTGATCCTCGACCAGTACAACCGGGTGCGGACCGACGAAGCTTACGACCTCGTCACGGTGAAACCCATCGGTTCTTTCAGTCCAGCATTCGTTCGAAAGATTGCTGGCCTCATCAAAGAGGCAGCCGACCAGCGCGGGCTGCGCGGGATCGTTCGAAAATAGCCGCAACGACCCAAGGAGCTCCAGCCTCTCACGCTTCCCTCGCCGCCCTTGTCAGCAGCCGCTGATAGAACAGCCCTATCCCGATCAGCACGGCACCCAGACCGATGAAGGACAGCGCGCGCAGCACGCCTTCGAGTTCCGACATGTCGAAGAGGAAGACTTTCAGCACCGCAACCGCGATCAGCGCCGCCGACGCGATGCGCAATACCTGCGATTTCAGCCGGACGCCGGCGGCGAGCAGCGCCACGCCGATAACCAGCCAGAGCGCGGAGTAGGTATAGGTCTCGAGCTGGCCGAGCCCGCTCCACAGGGCGATGAACTCGCCCTTGAACAGGCGGCGCACCGAGAGCGTGGCATAGGCGAAGGCAAGCAGCGCGGCGATCAGTGCGAGCATTGCCGCATACCATCGCGGGCGCTTGTCGCGGACATAGAGTGCCAGCGCCCCGGCGGCGACCGCCGGCAGCAGATAGGCGAGAAACAAAAGATTGAAGACGGGAACCGTGCCGGTCGACTCGTCCGTCAGCAGCGGGTTCAGCACGACGAAATGCTGGACGGCGATCAGGCCGGCCGAAACCACGCCGGCGGCCATCGAGCCATAACGCAGGACCGAGCTCGGCGAACGCATGTCGATGGCGACCAGTATGGCGCCGGCGCCGAGCGCGATCAGCGTGTAGATCGCCTGTTCGGCAAGAGTGACTGTGCCGGTGTCGATGACGCCGCCATGCATGGCATGGCGCACCAGCATGGCAATGGTGAGCAACGCGAACAGCGCGGAGGCCGCCTCCATCGCAAGACGCGGCCGGCCATTGGTGGTGCGGGCGAGCTGCCAGGCGGCGAAACCGAAGGCGAGCGCCGGCACGCCATAGCCCGGCAGCAGCCAGTTCAAGACCGGCGTCCTGGCGAGAGACGCCGCGCCGACGATGGTCGGATCGAAGGCGACGCGGCCGAGCACGGCGACCGCCGCGCCCACTGCGATCCAGCCCAGCACGGGGTAGGTGCGCCAGCGCGTTGCCAGCGCCGGGACGACAGCGGCGGCGCCGAGCAGCAGGGTCGTCCAGCCGGAGCCGAAGGCCATGTGCAGCATCAGCAGGCCTGCGACGCCGGCTCCGCCGAGCGCGAATGACACGGCCGGGCCGCCGGCCAGCGGCGGCTCCTCGGCGCGCGCGATCCATTCGCCGCCGGCGGCGAAGGCGAGCGCCAGCAACAGGGCCGGCAGCGCATAGCCGAGATCGCGGTCGATATCGCCGAAGGTCAGCCACAGCGACAGAAGCACCACCAGCGGTGCAATGACGCCCCAGGCCGCCCAGCAGGCCGCGCGCACTGGAGCGGCAGCGGCGAAGCGGCGTGCCGCCCAGAAACCGGCGGCGAGGAAGATCATGCCGAGCGCGACGCCGATGCGGAAAGTCAGCACGTCGGACGACGCCAAAGGCTGAGCGTCGAGCCCGACATCGAGCGCATTCGGGCCGATCGTGGCGGGCGGAATGATGCCCAGATAGATCATCACGGTCGCGATGCCGGCGGCAAAGACGAGCGGAAGCGCGCCCGGCCGGTAGAGCGCCACCGCGACCAGCGCGGCCAACAGGATCGCCCCGTGCAAGGCATCGCCGGCGCTGGCAAAGGCCGGATCGACGGACAGGCCGAGCGCGCTCAAGGCGATGAAGAAGCCGGGCAGGATCGAAGGCCAGTCGAAGCCGCGCGCCGTATCGTCGCGGCCAGTAACCAAAAAAAGGCCGAGCCAGACGAAAGCCAGCACGGCGAGCGTCGCCAGGCTGATGAACAGGACAGCGGCGAGGTTCACCTCCGGCGCGTCGACCATATAGAGAATGGTCCAGACGCCGGCGCCGGCAAAGGCCGCGGCCACCAGCGCCCTCCAGTCGCGGATGCGGGCGATTGCCGCCGTGGCGGCAAGCACGATCGCGAGATAGACGAACAAGGCCCAGGGATTGGGTGCTTCCGAGGCGACCAGCGCCGGCGTGACCATGGCGCCGACGAGGCCGATGCCGGCCAACGCCAGGCCATGTAGGAGCGAAGCGCCAATGGTCGCGACGCCGATGACACCAAGCAGCGCGAAAGCCGTCGCCGGACCGATGAAGCCATAGATGGTGTGCGCCGCGTAGACCGTGCCGAACAGGATGAAGGCGCCCGCCCCGGTCAAAATCGCGGGGATGTAGGCGCCGGCGGCGCCCTGCACCGGCACCCTGAAGCCGGTGCGGCGGATGAATTCGGCGCCGGCAATCAGCACCAGGCCGAGGATGCCGGCCATGGCGAGGCGCACGCCAGGGCCGAAAATGCCGGCCTCGATGGTGTAGCGGATCAGAAACAGGCCCCCCAGCGCCAGCGCGATGCCGCCGACCCAGACTGCCCAGCGAGTGCCCAGCGCTGTTTCGACATCGGTTTGGCGCGCCGCCTTGGGGGCCTCGGGGGATCCGGCCGCGGCCGTCTCGGCTACGGTGGCGGGTTGCGCCGGTTCGGCGGATTGCACCGGGGCCGCCTTGCCCTTCGTCCAGGGTCCGGCCACGGCCTCGCCTTCGGCAGTCTCGGGCGTCGCGACGACCTCCTCGGCCACGATCGCGCCATCCGCCAACGGCGCGGCAGGCGCCGCGGCTGCCTTGGTCTCCTCGGGAAGACTTTCCTGCGCGGCGTCCGCCGCGCTGGGCGCCGACAGCGAAGCTCCAGGCTGCACAAGGCCGCGCAGGATACCGAGCTCGCGCTCGACCAGCGCAATGCGGTTCTGCTGTCGTGACACGATGACGAAAAGAGCTATGACGGCGGCAATGGCGATCAGGCTGAAAAACATGGCGGTTTCCCTCAAAACCAGACCGGTCGTGGCCAGAGAATGCGGCAATGAGACGGCTGGTGCAAATCAGCGTCTTGCCGGCTAAAGGCGCCTCGCGCCGAAACGGAATCAGGCGACGCGCCTTTAGTCATTGTTTTGGTGCATGTCGTTCCCCCGAACCGCTGTGCATTTTTGGGCGACATGCACTGACAAGATCGAGCATGTTTCGTCGTCGATTGCCAGCAACTTGCCGGTTTATCCAATGTCGGGCCGCCGAGGCGTCGGCATTGCCGGCGAGATTACGTGACCTTTGCCGCGGAATACTCATGCTATTCTCGCGCGGGCGAAGCAAATGCCGCGAGGTGACGGATGCCGCAAAAAAGCGCTGGCCTGCTGATCCACAGGCGCACCGCCGGTGTGTTCGAATTCCTGCTCGTCCACCCGGGCGGGCCGTTCTGGGCAAGAAAGGATGAAGGCGCGTGGACCATCCCGAAAGGACTGATCGGCGATAACGAGGATGAGCTCGAGGCCGCCAAGCGGGAAGCCGAAGAAGAGCTCGGCGTCACCGTCGACGGCGATTTCCGGCCGCTCGGCAGCTACAAGCAGCCGGGCGGGAAGATCGTCATCGCATGGAGCGTCGAAGCGGACATCGATGCGGATGCCGTCAGGAGCAATATGTTCACGATGGAGTGGCCGCCAAAATCGGGGACCATGAAAGCGTTTCCTGAAGTCGACAAGGCCGGCTGGTTTTCGCTGCCCGAAGCCGGCGTCAAAATTCTCAAGGGCCAACGCCCCATACTCGACGATTTCCTGGAGCGACGTGGAGCCGAATAGGCGGCTGCCTCGCTATCCTGCCTCGCCCGCAATCGCCCTCACCGAGGCATGATGCCGGCGCAGCGCGGCGAGGAAGCCGGCGCGAGCATCGGGCGGCTCGAGGCCTCGTGGCTCGTAGACGTGACGGGTGAAGAAGAAGCCGCTCAGCCGGAACGCGTCCTCCAGGGCTGCCGCATCGGCGCGCAGGCCGGAGCCGCGCTGCAGGAAGGCGGGCAGCGCCAGCATCTTGTCGTGCCAAGGCGCGCCGGCTTCGCGCGACACGGCGCGCCCGGATTTCGGCGAGACATAGGCAAGATCCTGCCTGGTGCCGGTCGCCGCGCATTGGCTGAGATCGAGGCCGAAGCCCAGTTCATCGAGGATAAGCAGCTCGAAGCGCGCCACCAGCTCTCCCGCCGCGTCGGCATCGTCCAGGTGCGAAATCATCACGGCGAGCGCCTCATAAAGGCCGCCATGGGCGTCGCGCTCGGGCAGCAGCCTCAGATGCGCGGCCATGGTCTGCAGGCCGTAGACGGCGACGGCGCTGTCCATCAGCCGCGCAGCGTTCATCTCGATCGCTTCGGCCTGGAAGATGCCGAGATGCTCGTCGAGCCGCGCCCGCCACAGAAGATCGACGCGGTTGCCGGGCTGCAGCACCGGCTGCTGCTTGCGCGAGCGCCCTCCCCGCACTAGGCCGAGATGGCGGCCATGGGCACGCGTCATCACCTCGAGGATGGCGCTGGTTTCGCCATGCTTGCGAGTGCCGAGAACGATTCCCTCGTCGCGCCATTCCATAATACGAGCTTTTCACCCGTTGGGTCGCGAAATCAAGAGAGGGAAGAGTTGTGCGCATGATGTGCGTACGCTATATTTGACGTGAAGGAAGATACCCATGCCCAAAATAGCTACCGACAAATCCGAGCGTTTCAACATCCGCATACGGCCGGCGCAAAAGGCCATGATAGCTCGCGCGGCGGCGCTGTCGAACAAGGATATGACCGACTTCATCCTCGACAAAGTGCTGCCCGAGGCTGAGGCCGTGATCAAGGCGGTCGAGAAAATTGAGGTCTCCGAGCACGATTTCAAGCGTATTCTCGATTTGCTTGAGCATCCGCCTAAGCCCAACGCGAAGTTGCGGGCTGCCATCGCAGCGCTTCCTGACACCATATGACGCTGCCAGGTTGGCACGAGGAGCCGATTTCGAAATCGCATGATCGTGCGTCCTTCGACTGCGGCGACGAGCAGATGAACGATTTTCTGCGGCGCTTCGCCAGGCAGAGCCATGAGCAAAACGCATCGAAAACGTTTTGTGCTGTCGAGGGCGCAAATCCAAGCCGCATTCTTGGCTTCTATACGATCGCTCCGTCCGCCGTTGCCCACGAGCAAGTGCCAGCGACCCTGACCAAGGGGCTCGCCCGACATGAAGTGTCCGGTTTCAAGCTTGCCCGCCTTGCAACCGATCTGACCGTGACCGGACAAGGGCTCGGTGGCCAACTCCTCGCCGCAGCGGCCTTGCGCTGCCTGCGGGTTGCGGCCGAAAGCGGCGGCCTCCTGCTGATCATCGATGCCAAGAGCGAGCGCGCCGCTAGCTGGTACCGCGGATATGGAGCCGAGCCACTTTTGGAGCGGCCGCTGACGCTTGTGATGCCACTGGCGTCCTTTGCAGCTGATTTCAGCGGCAAAGGCCTATTGTAGTCCCGTCACCCAGCGCCGATGATCGGCAAGCACCGCGTCGATCACGCGACGCTGCCTTTCCGCCTCGGCCTGGTTGACGTCGTGCCCGGCGACGGTGATCAGCGCCTTCCATAGCGCCCAGCCGCGGCCGCGCGCCCAGGTGCCGTCATCGACGTCGATGCGGCCGCGAAACGCCTCGCGGCTTTCGCCTTCGAAGAATGTCCAGCTTATAGCAAGATCGCAGGACGGGTCGCCGACACCGGAGGTGCCGAAATCGATGACGGCGCTCAAGCTGCCGTCCTCGACCAGAAGATTGCCCGAGGCGACATCGCCATGAAACCACACCGGCGAGCCATGCCAGGTGGCGGCGAGCGCTGCTTCCCAGACGGCGGCTGCGGCTTGCGTGTCGATCCGGCCTTCGAGCGCGGCGATGGCCTGCCGCGCCTCGCCGTCATAGACACTCAGCGATCCACCGCGATGGAAATTGTGCTGGCCGGGCGTGGGCCCGTCCGTCGGTTCGATGCCCCTCAAAGCGACAAGGAAATCAGCGAGCGCGACGGCAAACGCGGGGAGATCGGCAATGCGTGCATTCCTCGCCGTCTCGCCCTCGATCCAGCGATAGACGGACCAATGCCAGGGATACCCCGCCGCCGGCTCGCCCATGGCCAACGGCGTCGGAATGGGCAGCGGCAGGAGCGGCGCAAGTTTCGGCAGCCAGCGATGCTCCTTCTCGACCTGCAGCGAATAGGGGGCCGCGCTTGGCAGCCTGATGGTCATCTCATCGCCAAGATGGAAGGTGCGGTTATCCCAGCCGCCGAACTCGACCGGGCTGACCGGCAGATGCCGCCATTGCGGAAACTGTGCATCAACCAGCCGGCGGACGAGATCGGTATCGATGGTTATCTTTGGATTATGCAATGTCGCTGGCCCGTTGCCGGGTTCTTCTACGCGGCAAGCATCAATGGGGAAACTCCAGCCCCATCTCGCGGTAGCGCTCGGGGTCGTCGCCCCAATTCTCGCGCACCTTCACGAACAGGAAGAGGTGCACCTTCTGCTCCAGAATGCCAGCGATCTCCATCCGCGCGGCTTGCCCGATGGCGCGGATCGTCTCGCCCTTGTGGCCGAGCACGATCTTCTTCTGGCTGTCGCGCTCGACATAGATGACCTGCTCGATGCGCACCGAGCCGTCCTTCTTCTCTTCCCATTTCTCGGTCTCGATATGCGAGGAATAGGGAAGCTCCTGATGCAGCCTCAGATAAAGTTTTTCGCGCGTGATCTCGGCCGCGAGCTGGCGCATCGGCAGGTCGGAGATCTGGTCCTCCGGATAGTACCAGGGACCGGCCGGAAGCGTCTCGGCGAGATAATCGAGCAGGTCCTTGCAGCCGGAGCCGGTCAGCGCGGAGACCATGAAAGTGCGCTTGAACGGCACGCGTTCGTTCGCGGTCGCGGCCAGGGCGAGAAGCGTTTCCGGCTTGACGCGGTCGACCTTGTTGAGAACCAGAAGCATCGGCTGCCTGACGTCCTTCAGCCGGTCGAGGATGGCATCGGCATCGCCCTTGATGCCGCGCTCGGCGTCAATCAGCAGCACTACGACATCGGCATCCTTGGCGCCGCCCCAGGCGGTGGTCACCATCGCCGTGTCCAGCCGCCGCTTCGGCTTGAAGATGCCCGGCGTGTCGACGAAGACGATCTGCGCGTTGTCATGCGTGGCAATGCCGCGCACGATGGCGCGGGTGGTCTGCACCTTGTGGGTGACGATCGACACCTTGGCGCCGACGAGCTGGTTGACCAGCGTCGACTTGCCGGCATTTGGCGCGCCGATCAGCGCTACGAAACCGGAGCGCGTCGCGGGGACTTGAGTGGTTTCCGTTTCTGTCATGCCGCGCTCCATACGCCTTCGCGCAGCAAAAGAGTAGCCGCCGCGGCCTGCTCGGCCTCGCGCTTGGAGCGGCCGCTGCCGACGGCGGGCGCGAAAGAGCCGACTTTTACGCTGACCGTGAACACCGGGTCGTGGTCCGGTCCGTCACGGCCGTCGATATGGTAGGCGGGCACGGCGCCGGCGGCGGCCTGATGCGCCCATTCCTGCAATTCGGTCTTGGCATCGCGGCGGGCAGCGCCCATCGCCTGCGAGCGCGGCTGCCAGTAGCGGTGGATGAACGCGCGCGCCGCGTCCATCCCGCCGTCGAGATAGAGCACGGCGATCAGCGATTCCAGCGCATCGGCGCGCAGATTGGTGCGCTTGCGGCCCTCGAGATTGCGCACATCGGAACCGGCGCGCACCAATTCCGGCAGGCCGATCTGTTCGGAGATTTCCGACAGCGCCTCGGCATTGACCAGCGCGTTGAGGCGCAGCGAAAGCTCGCCTTCGGCGGCATCGGGAAAGGAGGCGAGCAGCATGTCGGCCACGACGAGGCCGAGAACACGGTCCCCAAGGAATTCGAACCGCTCATAGTCAACGCCGGCATGGGTCGAACGAGCGCTGGCATGGGTCAGCGCCCGCTGCAGGCGCTGGCGGTCGGCGAAGACATGGCCGGTGCGCTCGACAAGCGCTTCGGCAAGGGCATCGGCGGTCAAACGCTTGCTGGCCGCCATCGCTCTAGTGGACGAAATGGAACAGGCGCCCGGCGCGCATCAACGACGGCCATTTCCATATCTCGAGCGGGCTCGCCTTGCCGGCGATCGAGAAGAAGATGAGGTTGGCGCGGCCGACAAGGTTCTCGGCCGGCACATAGCCGACGGCAAAGCGGCTGTCGGAGGAATTGTCGCGATTGTCGCCCATCATGAAATAGTGCCCAGGCGGCACGACGAATTCGCGCGTGTTGTCGCCGATCGAATCGGAATTGATGTCGAGCGTGTCGTAACTGACGCCGTTCGGCAGCGTTTCGCGGTAGACATCGATCGGCCGGTTTTCTTCGGTGACATCGGGATTGTCGATCTCGCCGGTCTTCACGCGCGGCACGCCGACGTCATTGATGAAAAGCTGGCCGTCCTTCACCTGAATCTTGTCGCCGGGCAGGCCGACGACGCGCTTGATGTAATCGACCGACGGATCCGGCGGGAACTTGAATACCACCACGTCGCCGCGCTTGGGCTCGGAACCCCAGATGCGGCCCGAGAAGAGATCGGGACCGAAGGGCAACGAGTAACGCGAATAGCCATAGGCCCATTTGGTGACGAAGAGATAGTCGCCTTCGAGCAGCGTCGGCCGCATCGAGCCGGACGGAATGGAGAAAGGCTGGAAGAGCAGCGTGCGGATGACGAGCGCGAGCAGCAGAGCCTGGATGATGACGGAAAAGGTCTCACCAAGCCCGCCGGATTTCTTCTGCGATTTTTCAGCCACGCTCATGTCGTCCTCGATTGTGCGATGTTGGTATAGAGTCTCGGCGGGCGCTGGGCAACGTCATGCCGCTCGTGGTCAGATGGAATCAATGTGGCGCTTGTTCGGCGGGCACTGCCTCGATGATCACAAAGGCTTGAGCAAGCGGGAAATCGTCGGTGATGGTGAGATGGATGAGGGCGCGGTGGCCTTTCGGCAGGATTTTCTCCAGCCTGGCCGCGGCGCCGCCGGTCAGCGCCATGGTCGGCGCGCCGCTCGGCAGGTTGACCACGCCCATGTCGCGCCAGAACACGCCCTCGGCCATGCCGGTACCCAACGCCTTGGCACAGGCTTCCTTGGCGGCGAAGCGCTTGGCATAGGAAGCCGCGCGGGCGGCACGCTTTTCCGACTTGGCCTGCTCGACCTCGGTATAGATGCGCTGGACGAAGCGCTGGCCGTGCCGCTCCAGCGATTTCTCGATACGTCTGATGTCGATCAGGTCGCTGCCGATGCCGATGATCATTCCGCCGGCACTTCCCGTCGGCCCTGCCGCGTTTTCTTCTCGGCACGCTCGGCCATGCGCTTCCGGCGCTGCTCGCGAAACACCGTCATGCCCCAGCGGGTGATGGCGTAGAACACGAGCCCGAAGACCAGGCCGAGCGGCACCGCGCCGATCAGCATCGGCTCCAGAATGGGGTGCCAGAGCTTGGCGAAGGAAAGCTTGTGCATCATTTCGCCCAGATGCTCGGGCGGGCCGTGCTTCGGCAGATGCTCATGCAGCAGCAGCTTCCCGGTCTCCCAGGACGCGCCCCACAAAAGCGGGAAGGTCAGCGGATTGCCGAAGAACACCGCGCCGAGTGCTGCCGCGACCAGATTGCCGGCGATGATCCAGCACAGCACGGCGGCGACGATGAAGTGGAAGCCAAGCGGGAAGAAGGAGGCGAAAACGCCCGCGGCGACACCGGCGGCGACGGAATGCGGCGTCGCCTTCAGCCGCAGGATGCGTTTGGAGAAATACTGCACGGAACGCGAGAACGAGCGGCGCGGCCAAAGATAAGTACGCACCTGTTCCAGGAAGCCATCAGGCTCTCGGCGTCGAAAAAGCACTCTGTTCCAGTTCCCGGTCCAATACGCGCTGCCCCTACCCGCCGGGTTGCGCAAACACATCTTGCGCTTCGAGGGCGCAGAAAGGCAACAAGCTTTGATATAGCGACGACCGGGCCGCGCAACAACGAACGCCGCCGCGATGGTCTGCCGCAGGCTGTAACAACAGCGTCATTCTGGCGAAACTGAGGAAAACGACCGGGATGCAGAGCCGATGATCACCATTCGACCGGCGCGGGCCGAGGACGCCGGGGCGCTGCCGCGGATCGAACAGTCCGCCGGACTGGCGTTCCGCGCCATTGCGGAACTGGCGTGGCTCGCCGACGGCGACAATATCAGCGTCGAGCGGCACCGCGCGCTGATCGCCGCCGGCGCATGCTGGATTGCCGCAGACGAGCAGGACCGGCCGGTCGGCTTCCTGAGCGCCGGGATCGAGGGCGACACGCTGCATATCTGGGAGTTGGACGTGCGCCTCGACCGGCAGGGCCACGGCATCGGCCGCGCCCTGCTCGAACAGGCGGTCGCGGACGCCGGGCGGCGCGGCCTGGCCGCGGTGACGCTGACCACGTTTCGCGCCGTCGCCTGGAACGCGCCCTTCTATCGCAAGGCCGGATTTCGCATCCTGGAAGACGCCGAGATCGACGAACGGCTGGCAAGCCTGCTCGACGACGAGGCCAGGCACGGCATGGCTTCGGACCAGCGCTGCGCCATGCGGCTCGATCTCAGCCGGGTTGATACTCGCTGACCTCGACCAGATTGCCGTCCGGATCGCGGAAATAGACCGACATCATCTTGCCGCGCGCGCCGGTGCGTTCGACCGGACCGACTTCGATCGCCACGCCATTGGCCTCGAGGCTGGCCTGGACCTCGGCAAGCGGCACTGCCGCCACGAGGCAGAAATCGCCGGAACCCGGCGTCGGCGCCTTCGCCTTCGGCTCGAAGGTGCGACCGACTTCGTGCAGGTTGATCTTCTGCGAGCCGAACAGAAGCGCGGTCGGCCGGTTCGGTTCGTCGAGCCGCCGCATGCCGAGCACCCGCCGGTAGAAATCGCAGGTCGCTTCCCGCGAGCGGACCGTCAGCACGAAATGGTCGATCCCGGCGATCATTGTCGCCTCGGCGCGTGTCTCCGACAAAGAGATTCAAGCGACGCGCTCAAGTGCCTGTTTTCATACATCGCGATGTCAGATGTTGCGGCTTCCCGGCTTAACGGCTGGAATCGCGGCAAGTTCCGGCGGCAGGCGGTCGGCGGGATAGGCCGGCACTTCATATTCGGCAAGCGCGATCAAAGGCACGCCGACATCGGTCTTGCCGGCCGAACGGTCGATGATGCAGGCAGCCGCCGCGACGTCGGCGCCAAGCTCGCGCAGGCAGTCGATGGTCTCGCGGATCGACAGGCCGGTGGTGACGATGTCCTCGACGATGACGACGCGCGAGCCCTTGGCAATCTCGAAGCGGCGCAACCTGAATTCGCCCCCTTCCCGCTCGACCCAGATCGCCGGGACGCCGAGATGGCGCGAGGTCTCATAGGCCGGGATCAGGCCGCCGATGGCCGGGCCAACGACGTAGTCTATCCCGCCCGGCACCGCCTTGCGGATCTTCTCGGCCAGCGCCTTGCACAGGCGCTCGGTTTTGTCGGCATGCATGAACACGCGGGCCTTCTGCAGGAAGACCGGACTGCGCAGTCCGGACGTCAGGATGAAATGCCCTTCGAGCACGGCGCCGGCCTCGCGGAAAATGTCCAGCACTTCGTCGGTGTTCATTGTTCGGTCCCCCTTGGCGAGTGGTGAAGGGTGAATGGTGAATGGCAGTGAGAGCACCTTCTATTCATCCATTCACACGCCGCGCATCGCTGACACTCGAATTGTCCTTGAGCTGCGACAGCAGCCGGTTGAGGTGCTTCAGGTCCCAGACCTCGAGATCGATCAGCATCTCGGTGAAATCGGGTGCGGTGCGTATCATCGACAGCGTGTGGATGTTGGCATCGTTGGATGCGACGACCTGAGCGATGTCGGCCAACGAACCGGGCGCATTGATGGCGGTGACCGAGATGCGCGCCGGAAAACGTTCCTTGGTGCGCTCGTCGATGTCCCAGCGCACGTCGATCCAACGCTCGGGCTGGTCGTCGAAGGCCTGCAAAGCCGGCGACTGGATCGGATAGATGGTGATGCCGGTGCCGGGCTGGATGATGCCGACGATGCGATCGCCGGGCACAGCGCCCTCCGGCGCGAAACGCACCGGCAGGTCGCCGCGCACGCCGCGGATCGGCACCGCGCCGTCGCGCTGCTGGTCCTTGTCCTTCTTGGCGGCGCGTGTGCCCGGCATCTGGAAGAGCATGCCGGCGGCGTTGCGGATCTTCGACCAGCCCTCCTCGCGCTGCTTGGGCGCCGCGACGGTGACACGCTCATCTTTATAATCGGGGAAGACGGCTTTCATGACATCGGTGGAGCTCAGCTCGCCGCGGCCGACCGAGGCCAGCACGTCCTCGATGTCCTTGCGCGCCAGCCGGTGCAGCACCGGTTTCAGGCTCTCCTTGGTGAATGTCTTGCCGGCGCGCTCGAAGGCGCGCTCCAGGATGCGGGCGCCGAGGCCGGAATATTGCTTGCGGATCGCATTCTTGGTGGCGCGGCGGATGGCGGCGCGCGCCTTGCCGGTGACCACGACCGATTCCCAGGCGGCGGGCGGCACCTGCGCCTTGGAGCGGATGATCTCGACCTCGTCGCCGTTCTTGAGCTCGGTCATCAACGGCATGATGCGGCCATTGACCTTGGCGCCGACGCAGGTGTCGCCGACATCGGTGTGGACGGCATAGGCGAAGTCGATCGGGGTGGCGCCGCGCGGCAGCGCGATCAGCATGCCCTTGGGCGTGAAGCAGAACACCTGGTCCTGGAACAGCTCCAGCTTGGTGTTCTCGAGGAAATCCTCGGGATTGTCGCCTTCGGCCAGTTGCTCGATGGTGCGCCGCAGCCAGGCATAGGCGTTGGTCTCCCTGGAGATCGCATGGCCCGCGCCGTTCATCTTGCCGCCAGTATCCTTGTAGATCGAATGCGCGGCGACGCCATATTCGGCGATCTTGTTCATCTCCCTGGTGCGGATCTGCAATTCGACGCGCTGGCGCGACGGGCCGACGATGGTGGTGTGGATCGAACGGTAGTCGTTCTGCTTGGGCGTCGAGATGTAATCCTTGAAGCGGCCGGGCACCATCGACCAGGTGGTGTGGATGGCGCCAAGCGCGCGGTAGCAGTCGTCGACCGAATCGACCACGACGCGGAAACCGAAGATGTCGGAGAGCTGCTCGAAGGAGAGCGCCTTGGCCTCCATCTTGCGGAACACCGACCACGGCTTCTTCTGCCGGCTCTTCACGCTCGCCTTGATGTCGTGTTTTTCGAACAGGCCCGACAGCGCCGTCTCGATCTCCTGCAGGACGCCCCTGTTGCGCTCGAAAATCTCGGCAAGCCTTGCGGTAACAGCGCGGTAAGCCTCCGGATTGATGTAGCGAAAGGCTATTTCCTCCAGCTCCTCGCGCATGCCCTGCATGCCCATGCGCCCGGCCAGCGGCGCATAGATCTCCATCGTCTCCTCGGCGATGCGCAGGCGCTTGGCTTCCGGCATATGGTCGAGGGTGCGCATGTTGTGCAGGCGGTCGGCGAGCTTGACGAGCAGAACGCGGACGTCCTCGGAGATCGCGAGCAGGAGCTTGCGCAGGTTCTCCGCCTGCTCGGCTTTTTTCGAGACCAGATCGAGCTTCTTCAGCTTGGTGAGGCCCTCGACCAGCTTGCCCATCTCGGGGCCGAATAGCTCGTCGATCTCAGCGCGGGTCGCGGTCGTATCCTCGATCGTGTCATGCAGCAGGGCAACGGCGATGGTCGCTTCGTCCATATGCATGTCGGTGAGGATGGCGGCGACTTCGAGCGGATGCGAGAAATAGGGATCGCCCGAGGCGCGCTTCTGATGGCCATGCTTCTGCATGGCATAGACGTAGGCCTTGTTGAGCAGCGCCTCGTTGACGTCAGGCTTGTAGCGCTGGACGCGCTCGACAAGCTCATACTGACGCATCATGGGCGGGATCTCGCGGTGCTGAAATGATTGATGCGCCGCACCGACGTGCGACGCATCTCATAGATAGCCACGAAACCTAAGATACGGAAGTCCTGGATGGTTGATCCAACCCGGACAAAAGCACTTAGTAGTCGTCGCTCTTTTCCGGCGGCACCAGACCTTCGATGCCGGCGAGCAAGTCTTCCTCGCTCATGCGGTCGAAAGTGACGTTCTCCTCGGCGTCGTCGGCGTCGGCGGCAACGGCGGTCGCGCCGGTCTGGTCGGCGATCGCCTCGCCCTCGGCTTCCGGCTCGTCGACCTCGACATGCTTCTGCAGCGAGTGGATCAGGTCTTCCTTGAGGTCGTCGGGAGACAACGTCTCGTCTGCGATCTCGCGCAGTGCGATGACCGGGTTCTTGTCATTGTCGCGCGGAACGGTGATCTGCGCGCCCTGGCTGATCTGGCGGGCGCGATGGCCGGCGAGCAGCACGAGTTCAAAACGGTTGTCGACCTTGTCGATGCAATCTTCAACGGTTACGCGGGCCATGGACTGCCCCTTTCATGCGATGGATTTGATGGAAAGCTGGCGCGCTCCATAACGCGGGCGCGGCCGAAATACAAGCTTTATGGCGCCAGCGCCGGCTTGGCGGGCCGTTGCCCGGCTCATCATCGCGCCACGCCGTGAAGCTACCCACATAGTGGCGATCACAATTGCTTGCAACACAGGGCCATGCCCTTGGATATCCACAAATTGCGCGTTATCTCGGAGGTGACGGTACAAAGGTCCATTTGCCGGACCTATTCGTCAAGCGCTTTTAGACGACAAAAATTTTCGAAAGGAATGTTTTTCAATGTTCGATCCCCGTGAAAAGATCGCTCTTTTCATCGACGGCGCCAATCTCTATGCCACGTCCCGCGCGCTGGGCTTCGACATCGACTACCGCAAGCTCCTGTCGAGCTTCCAGAAGCGCGGCTACCTGCTGCGCGCCTATTATTACACCGCGCTGGTCGAGGATCAGGAATATTCGTCGATCCGGCCGCTGATCGACTGGCTGGATTATAACGGCTTCAAGGTGGTGACGAAGCCCGCCAAGGAATTCACCGACTCGACCGGCCGCCGCAAGATCAAGGGCAATATGGACATCGAGTTGACCGTCGATGCGCTAGAGCTCGCCGATGTCGTCGACCATTATGTCATCTTCTCCGGCGACGGCGACTTCCGCACGCTGGTCGAAGCGCTGCAGCGGCGCGGCCGCAAGGTGTCGATCATCTCGACCATGGCCTCGCAGCCGCCGATGATCTCCGACGATCTGCGCCGCCAGGCCGATCATTTCATCGACCTGATGACGCTGAAGAGCGAGGTCGGCCGCGATCCGTCCGAGCGGCCGGCGCGCCGGCCGGAACCCGCCGAAGTCGACGAGGAAGATTATTGACGGCGGCGGCCTTGACCGCCGTGCCCTCCCCCGAACCCAGCCGTGACTGCCCGCTTTGCCCGCGGCTGCATGATTTCATCGCCGCCTGGCGCGAGCGTGAGCCCGGCTGGTTCAACGCGCCAGTGCCGACCTTCCTGCCGCCGGAGGGTGAAGATTCAGTCCGGCTCCTGATCGTCGGGCTGGCGCCCGGCCTGCGCGGCGCCAACCGCACGGGGCGCCCCTTCACCGGCGACTATGCCGGCGACCTGCTCTATGGCACGCTGATCGCCCACGGTTTTGCGCGTGGCGAGTTCAAGGCAAGGCCGGATGACGGCTTGCAACTCGTCGGCACGGCCATAACCAATGCGGTGCGCTGCGTGCCGCCGGAGAACAAGCCGGTGGGCGCCGAGATCGCCACCTGCCGGACCTTTCTCAAGCCGACCATCGCGCGCTTTCCCAACCTGCGCGCTATCCTGACGCTGGGTGCGATCGCGCATCAGTCGACGGTGCGGGCGCTGGGCGAGCGCGTCGCGGCCTTTCCGTTCCGCCATGGCGGGAGGCAGCAAGCTGGCGGCATCGCGCTGTTTTCCAGCTACCACTGCTCACGCTACAACACCAATACGGGCGTGCTGACGCAGGAGATGTTCGTCAGCGTGTTCAAGGAGATTGCGGCGTTCCTGAAGAGCTAGATTCAGGCGGCTTCCTGTCGGTCTGAGACCCACTCATACCGGCAGCAGCGCATCCGGCTTCACGTCGCCGATGGAGGTATAAGTGTGCGTCTCCTTCACTCCCGGCAGTGCGAGAATGACCCGCGTCAGGAAATCCTGATAGGCGGCCATTTCCGAGATGCGCGCCTTTACCAGATAGTCGAAGCCGCCGACCACCATGTGGCACTCGAGAACCTCGGGCGCCTTGGTCACCGCCTCGGCGAAGCGCTCGAAAATATGCGGCGCCGTGTGATCGAGACGCACCTCGATGAAGACGAGCGTACCGCGTCCGATCTTTGCCGGATTGAGCACGGCCCTGACCGCGGTGATGTAGCCTTCCCGAAACAGCCGCTTCACCCGTAGGCTGGTGCCGGTCGGCGAGAGGCCGACACGCGCCGCCAGATCAAGTGTGGTGCGACGCCCATCTTCTTGCAGCAATCGCAGGAGATTGCGGTCGACGCCGTCGAGGTCGCTTGCTTCAGCATTCACGCTAGATCTGCCTCCAATCTGCGAGTTTCGCTCGAATTTCGAGAAAAGAGCGTATTTTGCCGCGGGCTTTTTGGCAATAGCCTGCGCTTTCATCGCTTTGTGCGGAGATGATCTTCGATGGCGATGTCACGACGGCGGCGGAACATGGCGGACGCGCGAGACTCAGGAAACTCCAGGCTGGCGATCATCGCGGGTCTCATTATGATCGGCATCTACGCCATCCAATTCGTCGCCGCCCGCTTCAGCCTCAGGGAGCATCTGACGGCGACGGATCTGGCCGCCTTGCGCTTTGGCGGCGCGGGGGTGGTCTTTCTGCCGATCGTCTGGCACGGCGGCTTTGTAAGCATGAGGGCGCTCGGTTGGCGCCGGGCCCTGGCATTGGCGGCGCTGGCCGGATTGCCTTATCCGCTGATTATCAATTGGGGCCTGACCTATGCCCCTGCCGTCCATGCGGCCGCGCTTTGTCCAGCGTCGATCGTCTTCTTTTCGTTCCTGCTGTCACGCATCGTCTTCAATGACGGCGCTTCGCGGCAACGGACCATCGGTGTCCTCGCGATTGTCGCCGGCCTGTCGCTGTTCATCGCGCCGGCGCGCGACGGCACCGGCGGCGTTCTCTTCGGCGATATGCTTTTCATCGGATCGGGCCTGATGTTTTCGGCCTATGCCGTTCTTGTCAGGCGCTGGCGTGCCGATCCCGTCACGGCCACGGCCGCGGTAGTGCTCCTGTCCTGCCTGCCGCTGCCGGTTCTCTACTTCGTCGCACCAAGCCATATCCATGCCGCGGCCGCCACGGAAATCATCAGCCAGATCGTGATCCAGGGGATTCTGGCCGGCGCGGCAGCCATGTTCCTCTATACTTATGTCGTCGGGCAGTTGGGGCCGCAGACGGCATCGCTGTTTCTGCCCGGCATACCCATCGCCACCGTGGCTGTCGGCATGGCGGTACTCGGCGAAACGCCGATGACGATCCAGGTCGCAGCCATTGCCATCATGGCCGCCGGGATGGGCTTGTCAGCGATCGGAGGGCGGATTGCCAATAAACGCCTTAATGCACCGGCGCCGGGAGGATCGTAAGCCTTCGGCGGTACGGCAAGCGATTCAAGGACCGGCAATTCAAGGCGTCGGCGCAAACAACTTCGCCAGCGTCTCGCGGCCGCCCTTCAGGACATTGAGATCGACATCGCCTTCGATGCCGTCGACGCGACCCATATTGTGATACTGCCAGTAGATCCAGTCGTTCTCGCGCGGCCTCATCGCCAGCGAACGCAACCAGCGCCGGCGGTTAAGAATGCTGCCGGAATAGGCGTCTGCCGCCTCGTCGGTCAGATAGAAATCGCCTGCTTGCCGAATGCCGTCTCGACCGGACCGAGGAATGCGGCAAGCTCGGTGTTCAGTTGCTCGGGCGACGGGCGCTGCGGGCAATTGCCGCCGAACTCGATGTCGACCACCGGCGGCAGAAGCGGCTCGCCGCGCGGCACCACCGAGATGAAGTTCTTCGCCTGGTCGGCGCCAGGGCGGCAGAAGGTGAAGAAGTGATAGGCGCCGACCGCCAGGCCGGCCGCCCGCGCCTCGCGCAGATTGGTCGCGAACAGGGTATCGACATGGGTGCCGCCTTCGGTCGCCTTGATGATGGCGAAGGCGACATCGTCGGCGGCGACGCGGGGCCAGTCGATCTTTCCCTGATGATGCGAGACGTCGATGCCCCGGATCGGAAACTCCTCGCGATCCGGGGAAAAGCCGCGGAACCAGAAGAAGGCGCCCGCCACGACGGCACTGGCGACAACCGCGACGGCAAGGCCCCAGAAAACAATCCGCTTCCCCAAGACCATCCCCTGCCGCAAAGGCTCGTGCGCGCCTGACCGGAGAACCGGCCGGTGGCTTTTTTCAGGCGGCCGGCGCTGCCAGCCCTGGAGGCTCAGCCGCGCTCCTTCAGCAGCCGGCCCTTCTCGCGCGACCAGTCGCGCTGTTTCTCGGTCTCGCGCTTGTCGTGCAGCTTCTTGCCTCGCGCAACGGCGAGCAGCAGCTTGGCGCGGCCGCGGTCGTTGAAATAGATTTTCAGCGGCACCAGCGTCATGCCTTCACGCTCGACGCTTTGCGAGAGCTTTGCCATCTCGCGCTTGGAGACCAGCAACTTACGACGGCGGCGCGGCTCGTGGTTGAAGCGGTTGGCCTGCAGATATTCCGGCAGATAGGAATTGATCAGCCAGATCTCGCCGCCCTCAGCCGAGGCGTAGCTTTCCTGGATGTTGGCCTGGCCTTGGCGCAGCGACTTGACCTCGGTGCCGGTCAGCACCAAGCCGGCCTCGATCGTGTCGAGCACCTCGTAGGAAAAGCGCGCCTTGCGGTTTTCCGCAACGGTCTTGTTGTTGGGATCGGCTTTCTTGACTTGATTCATGACGTCCAGAGTCCGTTTCGAAACTCGCTCCTGCGAGTCAGGTGAAGGTGTCAACAGAGCGCCGCGCGTTTTCTAAACGCGCAAAGGACGCTCTGCAGCCCGACTTTGCGCATGGTCCTTTCCGAAAGCGGATGCTTTCGGGGCCATGCGCGGAACCGGAGCGGAGCGTACATATAGTAGGTCACCACCGGAAGCGCAGGTGGCGCCTTCAGATGGCCGCAGGAGTAGAGTTTCCAAACGGGCTCGCTAATTAATCAAGCCGGCGTGCTTGAGCGCCGCGTCGAGCTTCTCGGCGGTCGAGGACTCCACCGTCACCAGCGGCGAACGGACCACGTTCTCGACCTTGCCCAGCTTCGACAGCGCGTATTTGGCGCCGGATACGCCAGGCTCGATGAAGATCGCCCTGTGCAACGGCAGAAGCCGGTCCTGCAGCTCGAGCGCCTTGGCGCTGTCGCCGGAAAGCGTCGCTTCCTGGAACTCGGAGCAAAGGCGCGGCGCGACATTCGAGGTGACCGAAATACAGCCGACGCCGCCATGAGCGTTGAAGCCGAGCGCGGAGGCATCCTCGCCGGAAAGCTGGATGAAATCCTTGCCGCAGGTCATGCGCTGCTCGGAGACGCGCTCGACCTTGCCGGTCGCGTCCTTGACGCCGGCAATGTTCTTGAAGTCGTGGCGCAGCCTGCCCATCGTCTCCGGCGTCATGTCGATCACCGAACGCGGCGGGATGTTGTAGATGATGATCGGCAACTTGGTCGCCCTGGCGACGGCCGCGAAATGCTCATAGAGGCCGCGCTGCGTCGGCTTGTTGTAGTAAGGCGTGACCACAAGGGCGGCATCGGCGCCGGCCTGTTCGGCATACTTCACCAGGCCGACCGCTTCCTCGGTGTTGTTGGAGCCCGCGCCGGCCACCACCGGCACCCTGCCCTTGGCTACCTCGATGGCGACCTTGACGACATGGCGGTGCTCCTCATGCGACAGCGTCGGCGACTCGCCGGTGGTGCCGACGGGAACGAGACCCTTGGTGCCCTCGGCGATCTGCCATTCGACAAACGAGCGAAAGGCTTTCTCGTCGAAGCGCCCGCTCTTTTCGAACGGTGTCACGAGCGCAGTCAGCGAGCCTCTCAGCATGTCGTCCAAACTCCTTGGAACTTTGTCGGTTTATGCATGTCGTCTTCCCAAAACCGGTTTCCGCTTCTGGGCGACATGCATCGATGTTTCATCAGATCGGTCAGTTGCGCGCCTTCTACCCGAAAGCGAAGCCGCGCACCATAGTCTCGACATGGTTCAGCGGCAAGCATCGGCGTAATGCCAAGTGTCGTGGTTTTCGATGTTCGCTAGACGTTGATATCAGGCTCGCGGCGAACATCGAAAACCAAAACGACACTGGATTCGACAGTTTGCTGGTGTCCTGCGATTCTGAAATTCGCGCCGCGCCCGATATCAAGGTCATGCGAATTTCAGAATCGGGACACCAGCAAGCGCCATTCGAACGGCCTCGATAACCTTTTGTTTACGAGCCCTTCACGACCTAAGTCTAGGCTTCGCATCGGGTTCTCAATGCCCGCGCCTGCTGGCGATGTGCTAGGATCATAAAATGCCGACGAGGCGGCCCCATCTTTTCGCGCTGTTGGGCGCGATCGTCGCGCTGACGCCTACCATGGCGATCGGTGGCAGCGTCGACGCGCGCGCGACGGCCTCGATTCCGGCGCCAGATGCGCCGCAGGCGCCGGGCCAGACGCCGATTGCCCCCGATATAGCGCAACTGAAGAGCGGGCTCGATGCGCTTGCCGCCAACAACATCGTCGGCGCGCGCAATGCGCGCGACACGCTGCCCGCCACCTCGCTCGACAGGCATATCCTCGCCTGGGCGATCGCGCTTTACGGCGGCGACCAGGTGCCGAGCGGCGAGATTGCCGACGCGGCCAAGATGCTGCCTGGATGGCCGGGCACGATCGCGCTGCGCAAGAATAGCGAGCGTGCGCTCTATCGCGAAAACCCGCCGCCGCAGGTGGTCGTGCAGGCCTTCGGCCGCAGCCAGCCGCTGACGCCGGAGGGCGTCGTCATCCTCGCCCGCTCGCAAGTGGCGCTTGGCAACCAGGCCGCGGCGCGGTCGGTGCTGGTACCCTTTTGGCGCACGGAAAAACTGGAAGCGAAGGATGAGGCAGCCGTCATCAAGGAGTTCGGCACGCTGATCCCGGCGGCCGACCATCGCTACCGCATGGAGCGCATGTTCTATGCCGACCGGCCGTCGTCGGCGCTGCGGGTCGCCGGCCTCGCCGGCGCACAGCCGCTGGCGGATGCCTGGGCGGCGGTCGACAAGGGCGACAAGAACGCCGCCAAGCTGTTGAAGGCAGTGCCCGCAGTGCTGCGCTCCGCCGGCTATTTCTTTGCCGAGGCGGAATATCTACGAAAGCAGCAGAAATTCGCCGAAGCCGCTGCTGCCGTGATGAAAGCGCCGACGAACCGCGATTCGCTGGTCGACCCCGATGCCTGGTGGGTCGAACGCCGCGTGCTCTCGCGCGAGCTGGTCGACCGGGGCGACATGAAGACCGCCTACAAGATTGTCTCCATGCATGCGGCCGAAAGCCCGGCAAATGCCGCCGAGGCCGAATTCCACGCCGGCTGGTACGCGCTGCGCGGCCTCAACGATCCGGCGACCGCGGCCACTCACTTCAAGCGCATCACCGAGCTCGCCCAGGGACCGGTGTCGCTGTCGCGCGCCTATTACTGGCTCGGCCGGGCGGCGGAAGTCGGCGGTCCGGGCAGCGCCAAGGATTATTTCACGCGCGCGGCCAGCTACGGCACGACCTTCTATGGCCAGCTCGCCGGCGAGCGCGTGGGCTTGAGGACCCTCAACATCGCCTATCCGAAGCCGAGCGCGGCCGACCGCCAGAGTTTCGACGGCCGCGAAGCGGTGAGCGCGATCAAGCGGCTGCAGGAAGCGGGCTATGACCGCTACGCCGAGACGCTCTACCGCGACCTTGCCGGCCAGCTGACCAGCCCGGGCGAGCTGGCGCTGCTAGCCGTGCTGGCCGAAAAGCAGGGCAACCATTTCATGGCGCTGAAGGTCGGCAAGATCGCCGCCCAGCGCGGCATCGATGTCGGCGCGCTTTCGCATCCGCTGGGCGTCATTCCCGATTCGGCCAACGTTTCCGGATCCGGCAAGGCGCTCGCCTATGCCATCGCCCGCCAGGAAAGCGAGTTCAATATCGGCGCCGTTTCCAGCGCCGGCGCGCGCGGCCTGCTGCAGTTGATGCCGGGCACCGCCAAGCAGTTGGCAAAAAAGGCCGGCATGAATTTCTCGCAGGCGCGGCTGACGAGCGATGCCGGCTATAACGCGACGCTGGGCTCGGCCTTCCTCGGCGAGCAGCTCGACCGTTTCGGCGGCTCCTATGTGCTGACCTTCGCCGGCTACAATGCCGGCCCGAACCGCGCCGCCCAATGGGTGGCGAAATACGGCGACCCGCGCGGCAAGGACGTGGACGCCGTCGTCGACTGGATCGAGCGGATTCCCTTCACGGAAACAAGGAGTTACGTGCAGCGTGTGATGGAGAATTACGAGGTCTACAAGATGCGTATTTCAGGCAAATACGACATCGTGGGGGATCTCGTGAACGGACGAAGCTGAGGGGGCGTCTCTTCCTTCTCCCCTTGTGGGAGAAGGTGGCCGCGAAGCGGCCGGATGAGGGGTGTTCCAGCGGAGTGAGACGACGGCGTTCCCTGGAACACCCCTCATCCGTCTCGGCGCTACGCGCCGATCCACCTTCTCCCACAAGGGGAGAAGGAAGAGTGTTTGACGACCCTTGCCCTCGTCTGTAGCTGTCGGTCACCTCAACGAGGAGCAGCGTTCCGATGGCGAGCGGCGAAGGTTTCTCCGACTTCTTCTACGCCGCGCCAGACGGCCTGAAACTCCACGCCCAGATTTACGGCGAAGCGAATGCCGGCAGCTGGCCGGTCGTCTGCCTGCCCGGACTCACCCGTAACGCCCGCGATTTCCACGAACTGGCACTCCACCTCTCAAGCAAGGCGGAAAGGCCGCGAAAAGTCCTCGCCTTTGACTATCGCGGTCGCGGCCAATCCGACCACGACCCCGATATCAGCCATTATAATGTCGGCGTCGAAGCCGGGGACGTGCTCGCGGGGCTGTCGGCGCTCGGCATCGAGCAGGCTGCTTTCATCGGCACCTCGCGCGGCGGCCTGATCATCCATGTGCTCGGCGCATTGAAGCCGGCCGTCCTGAAGGCCATCGTGCTGAACGATATCGGCCCGGTGATCGAGGCGGCGGGCCTCGCCCATATCCGCTCCTATCTCGACCGCGCGCCGAAGCCGAAGACACTCGCCGAGGCGGTGGATACCCAGCGGCGCGTGCATGGCGCCGATTTCCCGGGGCTGACCGACGCCGACTGGGCGCGGATGGTCCGGGCAATCTGCCGCGAGACGGCGACCGGCTGGGTGGCGGATTTCGATCCGGCCCTGGTCGACACCCTGGCCGGCGCCGACTTCAGCAAGCCGCTACCGGATCTGTGGCCGCAATTCGACACGCTCGCCGCTGTGCCGCTGCTTGTCATTCGCGGCGGCAATTCAAAGCTATTATCCGCTGCGACCGTCGAGGAGATGGGAAGGCGTCATCCCGGCATGGAGACGATCACCGTCGAAAGTCAGGGACACGCGCCCTTTCTGGAAACCGGCACTCTGCCGCGGGAGATTGCGGATTTCCTCGATCGGGCAGAGCGCAAATCAAAATAAAGTAAAAGCCCGAGACTAACTCAATCTCGGGCTTGTCGATAAAATATAGATTCTCCGGCACGCGGCGCGTGCCTACTTGCCTTTGGAGCTCTTGCGCCGCGCCTTTGCCGGCTCCAGTCCGCTCTCCTTGCGAGCGGCTTTGCCAGGTGATGGCGCGGTCAAGGGGGAGGCAAAGACGGAGTTCTCCGCGGCGCTCGGCGCCTGGTCGCCGCGTGGCTTCTCGAGAACGACGACGCAGCCATCGAGATCGTTGGTGGCGAGGTGCGCGTAACGCATGGTCATCGACAGCGTCTGGTGGCCGAGCCACATCTGCACGCGCCTTATGTCGATACCGCCCTGGACAAGGCGCGAAGCGCAGGTGTGGCGCAGGATATGCGGTACCACCTGTTCATCGGCGCCAAGACCGACTTCCGCTTTCGCTTCGTTCCAGATGGCGCGGTACTGCGCCTGGCTGAGCTTGGTGAACGGACCCTTCGGCCGGCGACCCTCGGTGGTCGGCGGCAGCTTGATCACCTCCTTGACCCGTTCGGTCATCGGGATGGTGCGGCTGCGGCCGGATTTCGTGATCCAAAATGAGACGCGGTGCTCCTGGATGTCGTTCCAGATCAGGCCGAGCGCCTCGCCTAGACGGCAGCCGGTGTCGACCAGGAAAACGGAAAGTCTGTAAGCATCCTCGCTGCGGCTCTTGATGGCAGCGAACAGCCTTGTCTCTTCGTCCCTTTCGAGGAAACGAATCCGTCCCGCCCGCTCCTTCTGGCGGCGGAACTCGGGCAGGCTGTGGATATCTCCCATCTTCTGAGCCTTGCGCAGCAGCTTGCTGAGTGCAGCCATCTTGCGATTGATGGTTGCGTTGCTGTTCCCGCGCTGGCGCAAGGTACCGATAAGATTGTCCAAGGTGTTCTGGTCAAAGGTGCTGAAACGTTCTCCGAGAAGGATCTCGTCTATTTCACCGATGAACGAGCTGACATTGTATTTATGCCGCCCATCATCCCAGAGTATATCCCGGTATGCTGCAAAGAGTTCCCCGATCTTGTGCGATTTTACTTCCCGGATCTTGTCGTAGGTGTACCTAAACTTCGAATTCTGAGAAGAAAATACCGCAAAATGACCAGAGGGTTCCCCCTCTTGAATCGCTTCGTTCGACATTTTAGCCACACCCCCTGTGGTTAAGCTTTCAGCCCTAACCGTTCGGAGATGTCCTTTCAAGAGTTTTCGAATCTTGCAGCCGACCCCATCCGCCAGTGGCGGATCCCACAAAGTCGCTCCACAGACCCGATCAGCTTACCGTTTCACCCCCATCCTTTCGTTTGCTTCGACCAATCGCGAAAACAAAACGGCCCGGGCATTTGACGCCCGGGCCGGATTTCAGTTGTTGCAGTCCGGCCCTTAGAAGGAGCGCTGGAAGCGGAGCATGCCGCCGATGGCGTCGTCGTCGCCAGCAGCAATACCGGTCCAGTTGTGATTCGTGCCAAGGGTATCGGCTTCGTCGATTTTGCCTGCATTGACGTAGTCGACTTCAGCCGTAATCGTGAAGCCGGGAACGATGTCGTAGGCGATGTTGGCGGCGATACCGAGGTTCTCACCTTCGTCATACGACACCTGAGCGTTGAACGAGGTCTTCTCGTTGAACTTGTAGGTGCCACCGCCCCAGATTGCCCAGTTTTCGTCCCACTGCTTGTAGAAGCCGCGGCCACCAGCCGGGAGCGTATACGTCGGGTCACTGTAATTGTCATCGGTGCCGTAGCCGGCCATGATGAACAGCGAGAGCGCGTCATTGACATTCACGTCCAAGCGGACCTTGCCGGCAACTTCTTCATAGTTGCTGTCATAGGCAATGACGCCCGTGATGGCGCCCCACCCTTGAGTCCACTTCACGCCGCCGACGACATGCGGAACATAGCTGTCGATCGTGCCCACGCCGTAGTTACCAGGGGGAACGCTGCCGCGGCCCGAACCTTCTTCGAGCGAGACCACTGCCGAGAAGCCGTTGCCAGCGTCGAAATAGTACTGAACGACGTTGGTGTCGAAGTCACCGTAGGGAACCAGCGTATCCTGGATGACGTTGCCGGCGTAGCCGATGAACGTGTTGAAGGCCGATTCGTCCTTACCGACGCGCAGGCCACCGAGCTGGATCCAGGCGAAGTTCAGCGAGGCACCGCTGTTGCCAGCGGGATTGCCATAGGTGGTAGCGTAGCGGTTGTTGTTCTGGAAGTTGAAGCGGGTCTCGGTGTAGGTCTTCAACGTGCCGAGCTCGGTTTCCTGGCCGGTCCAGGTCTTCAGCGTGAAGCGCGCCTTCTTATAGAAAGTGTCCTGCGGATCGCCATCCCTCACATCACGGGACTCCGCGCCGTCGAACGAACCGACGTCGCCGACGCCGATGTCGTAACGGACATAGCCGCCGATGCGCAGGCAGGTCTCGGTGCCGGGGATATAGAAGTAGCCCGAGCCGTACACGTCGCAGATCTTGACGTATTCAGCCGGTTCCGGCTCGGCGACGGTCACCGCGTCGGCGGCGCGGGCACCGGAAACTGCGATCAAGGCCGCAGCTGAGCCGAGAAGAAGGCTCTTGATGTTCATTTTCTGACCTCCAGTCAAAAGTTAAAAAACGGGTCTGGGTATTTTTTGCTGAAGGACAGCGTTCCCTGCCCCATCCCCACTACCGAAAAAGATGCGCACCGCGCCGCTCCTTCGAACATGACCTTTACCCAGGCGGCGGCGGCGTTCAACCACGATCGTATCGGCAGAAGCCCCATCCGGACGCTATACCCGGACGTTGTTGCACAAATGACACGATTTGGCCTCACTCTGAAAGCTCTCGTTAACCATCGAGGCCCGCGAGACGATCGAATCCGGGCGAATCCGGCGATCGGCCGGCTGAATTGCGGCGCCCCGGCGAGTCGCCCTGTCCGGTTCTTGCCGCAGAATCGTCTTGCGAAGGGAGGCTTTCGCGCACAGCGCAGGGGAGTATGGCGGAGAGGATGGGATTCGAACCCACGAGAAGCTTTTGACCTCTACTCCCTTAGCAGGGGAGCGCCTTCGACCACTCGGCCACCTCTCCGTCGCGCCGCTGGATAAAGAAAAGCGTGGGCACAATCAACAAGCCGGCGCCATAATCGCCGAAAAATCGTCTGGCCGGCAACCTCGGAAAGCGGTGGAGCATCGGCATCGCATCGGCCCAGACGTGGCGAATCGTGACTTATGCCGCCTTTTCGAGCCCGCAGAGGCGCCTTCATTGGAGCGCCATCGTAGACCGGAAACCGGACACGCAATCACCGGCAGACGCCCTTCGCGCCGCTGCGCGGGGACGAAAAAGGGCGCAATAACAAGGCATTGCCCATAATCTTGATCGAAGGTTCGCGTCGCCTCCGTTCGATTCTGACTGGAGGTCAGAAAATGAACATCAAGAGCCTTCTTCTCGGCTCAGCTGCGGCCCTGATCGCAGTTTCCGGTGCCCGCGCCGCCGACGCGGTGACCGTCGCCGAGCCGGAACCGGCTGAATACGTCAAGATCTGCGACGTCTACGGCTCGGGCTACTTCTACATCCCCGGCACCGAAACCTGCCTGCGCATCGGCGGCTATGTCCGTTACGACATCGGCCTCGGAGACGTCGGCTCGTTCGACGGCGCGAAGAACGTCGACCACCAGGACGGCGACATCCACAGCACCTGGTACAAGAACACCCGCTTCACGCTGAAGACGTGGACGGGCCAGGAGACCGAGCTCGGCACGTTGAAGACCTACACCGAGACCCGCTTCAACTTCGGCAACAACAATCGCGGCGCCTCCGTTTCACGCACCGGTGGTGGCGCCATCACCGGCTTCACCGACAATCCTGCGGGCAACAAAGGCGTCACCCTAAACTTCGCCTGGATCCAGCTCGGTGGTCTCCGCGTCGGTAAGGACGAATCGGCCTTCGACACGTTCATCGGCTATGCCGGCAACGTCATCCAGGATACGCTGGTTCCCTATGGCGACTTCGACACCAACGTCGTCCAGTACTACTTCGACGCCGGCAACGGCTTCTCGGCCGTGGTCTCGCTCGAAGAAGGCGAAGGCACTGTCGGCACCATCGACAGCTATGTTCCGCACGTCGTCGGCGGCGTGAAGTGGACGCAGGGCTGGGGCGCCATCACCGGCGTCGTGGCCTACGATAGCAACTACGAGGAAGTCGCCGGCAAGGTCCGCTTGGACGTGAATGTCACCAATGAACTGTCGCTGTTCGGTATGTTCGGCTACGGCAGCGACAACAATCTGAGCGACCCGACCAACGTCATCGACGCCCGTGGTCGCGGCTTCTACAAGATCTGGGGCGGCAACTGGGCATTCTGGGCCGGCGGCACCTACAAGTTCAACGAGAAGACCTCGTTCAACCTCCAGGTGTCGGGCGACGAGGACAAGAACTACGGCGTGGCGGCGAACGTCGCCTACGACATCGTTCCCGGCTTCACGGTCACCGCCGAAGTCGACTACGATCACTTTGGCAAGTTTGACCAGTGGAGGGCCGATCCCACCTCGACCGTCAACTTCACCGGTGCGGACAAGAAGAACAGCGTCGGCGGCCTGCTCCGCTTCCAGCGTTCGTTCTAACAGGCATTGCCTGATCGAAATCGATAACCCGGCGGGCAACCGCCGGGTTTTTCTTTCTCCCTTCCAGCACCCCGGCACCGTTTTGCACAAAGCGCTGCATTCGGCGCGATCGCCGGAATTGCACGCTATCGGAGCCTTGGAGACTGAGCACTCAGCGCAGAGAGCGCTATGGCTCGACGCGAATTGCTACTGATCAAACCTCAGCTAGATCTCCCAACGCGTCGATCAGCGGCTGGATCTCGCTCTCGTAGTTCTTCCATCGCTTGACGGATGACTTGTAAATCGGCTGGCGAACCTGCCAAAGGCTGTAAGTATTTACCGAGCGATCCTTGTCAAAAAAGCGCAGGCAGGCATCGTCCCAAGGCAGCCCGAGATAATCGATGAGGCGTCGCGACTGCGCCTCTTGGCTTTCAATCAAAGTCTCGTAACGGTTCTCGAATATGCGACCCGGAAAAACCTTGTTCCAATGCCGCATCAGGCGGTCATACTCTCTGTAGTAAAGTCCTAATGTCCGAAGATCAGCGCTGTAGCTGTGCGCTTCATTGAACTGCAGGACAAAGCATGAGACGCAATTGTCGATGGCATCGCGCCGGCAATGAATGATGTGCGCGTTCGGAAAGAGGATGCCGATCAGACCGATCAGTTCGAAATTGTGGGGCATCTTGTCGACGATTCGAAGCGAATCGGGAGCCCGCTCGCGCAGATAGGCAAGATGCTCTGCTGCTAGCGTCTTGGTCAGTTCGGGGGTAATCGTCGCGATCGATTTGCCGAGGTCTGTGTCGGAGTTGCCTTTGAGACCGATCCCATTGGCCATTCGGCTGAGCTTGCTGAGCTCGCCGGCACCGTGAACACCAGGATGGCTGGCACAGATCTGCTCGGTCAGCGTCGTACCCGAGCGAGGCATGCCGACAACGAATACAGGCACCTCCGAGGGATTGCCTTGAGCGGCCATTGAAGCCACCAGCTCCGGTGTGAAGGTTTCGATCATGACATCGACCCAGCGACGGTAGTTTTCCAGATCGAATTTATGGCCCCCGGCTTGATTTCCCTTCTTGAAGTGATCCATCGCCTCCCTGTAGCGACGGAGGTCGTTAAGCAGCTTCCCTGCAGCGTGATGGAGCGCTGCCGCTCCTTCCGCTCCATGGGCCGGGTCTCGAAGCTCCGCTAGAATTGCCGCGAGCTCCGGCGGCTCTTCCGTGAATTTACGCGTCTGCACCAATGCACTGTAGGCAGCCGGTACCGCGATCCGCCGCTCTATCGCCTCTTTCAAATGAACCGCGGCTTCGTCCATACGGCCGAGGCTTGCGAGCGCGCGGGGCAACCCCAACAGGGCCAGAGGATGATCCCGGTCGATCTTGAGCGCCTTCTCAAACAGCGGCAGCGCCATTTCTCCCTTGTCAAATGAGTTGTAGGCATCGCCCAAGGCGCAAAGAGCTTCCACAAGGTCAGGCTTCAACGCCAAGGCCTGCTGAATGTGCCTGATTGCCGGCGTAAATTCGCTGAGCTGCAAATAGGCTTCGCCGAGGCTAAGGTGGTAATAAGGATTTCGCGGGTCCTCTGCGACCGCACGGGCAAAATATCGCAGTGCCTTCTCGTTATCGTATCCGATGCCGAGGGTTCCCAGGATGTAGAAAGCCAAAGGGTGGTTTGGTGTACGCGCCAGAACCTTCAGGCAGAGTTCCTCGGCCTCCGGCAATTGCTCGGCTTTTTGCAGCTCAAGCGCCTGCCTCAACAGCATATCGTCGGCCTGATTGCGGGGCGGGCCGGCCTTCGGCTGGGCTTTGGGTGCTACAGCTTTCGGCGATACCGCTCTCGCCGAGGGCTGCGTCTTGAGATGCTTTGCCCAAGCGGGCGGCAATCGGTTGCTCATCCTGCCTCGCTAGCAAAAGCGGCAGGCAGAATCCAGCGATACGTCGTCCGCATCGAACTCGAGGCCAACAGCAGCGCCTGCCGCTGCGTCCACCAGCCCCATGCAAGCGGGAAACCTCGCAAGAGCTGACGCCGGCTGCCGGTCAAGCCAGTCAATTTCAGCTTGCCATCCAACTTGCACCCTTCCCCCGCTCACGCTAGCAAGAACGCCATTTCCACGTGAGCCTGTGCCATGCTTCGTCGCCCTTCCCTCACGCCAATCATCGGCGCGCTTCCCACAACGGTGCCGTTCGTTGGCCCGGAGGCGCAGGAGCGCGAGCGCGGGCGGCCGTTCCGGGCCCGCATCGGCGCCAATGAAAGCAGCTTCGGGCCTTCGCCGCGCGTCATCGCGCGTATGGGGAGCGTTGCCCGCGACCAGTGGATGTATTGCGATCCCGACAATTACGAGCTGAAGGTGGCGGCCGCGGCGCATCACGGCGTGGCGATCGAAAACGTGGTCGTGGGCGAAGGCATTGACGGCCTGCTCGGGCTGGTGGCGCGCATGTATGTCGGCCCTGGCGATGCGGTGGTCACCTCGCGCGGCGCCTATCCCACTTTCAATTTCCATATCGCCGGCGTCGGCGGCCGCTTGGTGACGGTGCCCTATGCCAATGACAAGGAAGACCTGGACGGCCTTCTCGCCAAGGTCGCGAGCGAAAAGGCGCCGCTGGTCTATCTTTCGAACCCCGACAATCCGATGGGAAGCTGGTGGGAGGCGCCGGATGTCGTCCGCTTCATCGAAACGCTGCCGGAAACCACCATGCTGGTGCTCGACGAGGCCTATGGCGAACTGGGACCGGCCTCGGCGCTGCCGGCGATCGATGTCGCACGGCCGAACGTCATCCGCATGCGCACTTTCTCGAAGGCTTACGGCCTGGCCGGCATACGCTGCGGCTACGCCGTGGCGGAGGCAGAGGTGATCCGCGATTTCGAGAAGATCCGCAACCATTACGGCGTCAGCCGCATGGCGCAGGTCGCCGGCCTCGAGGCGCTTGCCGACCAGGACTATCTGCGCTCGGTGGTGGCGCGCGTTGCGGCAGGCCGTGAGCGTATTTCAGCCATTGCCAGGCAGAACGGCCTGAAACCGTTGCTGTCTGCAACCAATTTCGTCACCATCGACTGCGGCCGCGACGGCGCCTTCGCGCTGAAGGTGATGCAGGGCCTCCTGTCGCGCGACGTGTTCATCCGCAAGCCGATGGTGCCGGTGCTCGACCGCTGCATCAGGGTCAGCGTCGGGCTCGACCATGAGCTCGACATCTTCGCCGAGGAGCTGCCGGGCGCCTTGGCGTCGGCGCGAGGGAACTAGGATGTGTTGATATTCAGGTGATGCCAGCCTGCAAATGCTGGCTTTCTGCGCTTCCGGTGCTCACGGACCCGAATGTCCGCTCCGCTCCGGTTCTCGAAAGCCGCCATTTTCGGCTTGGCCTGACCTGAATCTCAACACACCCTACCCCAAGCCCCTGTTGCCTTTGCCCTTTGCTGTGCCAGATTCCGCCAAGCGCAACGCGGAGCACAGGCAATGCAAGGCGAGCACAGAATCGTTCGGGCGCGCGTTTCCGGTACGGTTCAAGGTGTGAGTTACCGCGTCTGGGCACGCGCAGAAGCAATGCGTCTCGGGCTGACGGGTTGGGTGCACAACGAGCGTGACGGCTCGGTCACCGCACTGATCGCCGGCGCCGATGCCGCTGTCACGGCGATGATCGAACGCCTGTGGCAAGGGCCGCGGGGCGCGCTCGTCTCGAAGGTCGAGATCGAGGAAGCGGCCGAAGAGGCGCCGGTGGATTTCAGGATCATCGTGTAGGCCAGGTAGCTTCCCCTGAGAGAGGGGCAATCGCATATGGCTTTGGGAGTTCGGATAGCCGGCATGCCTTGATTGGCGTCATCCTCGGGCTTGTCCCGAGGATGACGGCGTTGCGTTGGACTTCGTCGATAAACTCATATGCGACAGCCGTACCTGGAGGGGAATTTGGAAGCTTGAATTAATTGAACGTTCGTTTTATTATTGCCGTCAGAGGCAAACATGGCACGCACCGCAGGTTCCGACGGGGAAAAGACCGAAGCGGCCGTTCGCGAGGCGGCGGTCAGCCTGATCGCGCGCCTCGGCTACGAGGCGATGTCGATGCGGCAGCTGGCGGCCGAGGTCGGGGTGCAGGCGGCAGCGCTCTATCGCTACTTCCCGACCAAGGAAGATCTGCTTTTCACCTTGATGCGAGAGCATATGGAAGGCCTGCTCGAGACTTGGGAAGCGACGCGACCGGCGAGCGTCGATCCGGTGGGCCGGCTCACCGCCTATGTCGAAAACCACATCGCTTTCCACATCGGGCGGCGTCACGCCACTCATGTCTCCAACATGGAATTGCGCAGCCTTTCGCATGAAAGGCTGACGCAGATTCTCAAAATGCGCACGGCCTATGAGAAGGAACTGCGCACGATCCTGCGCGACGGCGCCGAGGCCGGCGTCTTTCAGGTCGACGACACCGGGCTCACTGCCATGGCGCTGATCCAGATGATGACCGGCGTCATCGTCTGGTTCCGGCCGGGCGAGCGGCTGTCGATCGCCGAAGTCACGGCATCATATCTTTCGATGACAATGCGCCTGGTCGGCGCGACAATCAGCCATGGCAGCGCGCGTCCCTCGGGGCGCGCCAGGGACGCCGTGGCACTCTGATACGGCGCGATCTCCGCGAAGACCGGGGCAGGGAGGAACGGCATGTACACGAATACGCTGAACTTCGGACTTGATAGCGACATCGAGGGGCTGCGCGATACCGTGAGGCGCTTCGCCCAGGACAGGATCGCACCGATCGCGGCCGAGATCGACCGTTGCAACGAATTTCCCGCGCATCTTTGGGGCGAGCTCGGCGCGCTCGGCCTGCTCGGGATCACCGCCGATCCGGACTTCGGCGGCAGCGGCATGGGCTACCTCGCGCATGTCGTGGCGATGGAGGAGATTTCGCGCGCGTCCGCCTCGGTCGGCCTTTCCTACGGCGCGCACTCGAACCTCTGCGTCAACCAGATCAACCGCTGGGCCACGCCGGCGCAGAAGGAGAAGTACCTGCCTGCCCTTTGCTCGGGCGAGGCGGTCGGCGCGTTGGCGATGTCGGAACCAGGCGCCGGCTCGGACGTGGTGTCGCTTCGCCTGCGCGCCGAAAAGCGCAACGACCGCTACGTGCTCAACGGCTCGAAAATGTGGATCACCAACGGCCCGGACGCCGGGACGATGGTGGTCTATGCCAAGACCGATTTGGAACGCCATGCGCGCGGCATCACGGCTTTCATCGTCGAGAAGACGATGGCCGGCTTTTCGGTGGCGCAAAAACTCGACAAGCTCGGCATGCGCGGCTCCAATACCGGCGAGCTCGTGTTCGAGGATGTCGAGGTGCCGTTCGAGAACGTGCTGCATGAGGAAGGGCGCGGCGTCGAGGTGCTGATGTCGGGGCTCGACTACGAGCGCGCGGTGCTGTCCGGGGGCCCGATCGGGCTGATGGCGGCCTGCCTCGACGTCGCTGTGCCCTATGTGCATGAGCGCAAGCAGTTCGGCCAGCCGATCGGCACCTTCCAGCTGGTGCAGGGCAAGCTCGCCGACATGTACTCGACGATGAACGCCGCGCGGGCCTACGTCTATGCGGTTGCGGCCGCCTGCGACCGCGGCGAGACCTCGCGAAAAGACGCCGCCGGCTGTGTGCTGTTCGCCGCCGAGAAAGCGACGCAGATGGCGCTCGACGCTATCCAGCTGCTCGGCGGCAACGGCTACATCAACGACTATCCGACGGGGCGGCTGCTGCGCGACGCCAAGCTCTACGAGATCGGCGCCGGCACCAGCGAGATCCGCCGCTGGCTGATCGGACGCGAGATCATGGCGGAGGGGGTTTAACGTGGCCACACTGCAAACTCAAATTTCCCCCTCCTCCGACACCTTTCGCGCCAATGCGGAGCGCATGCGGGCACTGGTCGCCGACATCGCCGAGAAGGCGGCAAGCGTCGAGCGCGGCGGCTCGGACGAAGCCCGCGAACGCCACGTCTCACGCGGCAAGCTGTTGCCGCGCGAGCGGCTGGCGCAACTGCTCGACACCGGCTCCCCCTTCCTTGAGGTCGGGCAGTTCGCGGCATGGTCGATGTATGGCGAGGACATTTCCTCGGCCGGCATCATCACCGGCGTCGGCCGCGTCGAGGGCACCGAAGTCATGGTCGTCGTAAACGACGCCACGGTGAAGGGCGGCACCTATTATCCGCTGACGGTGAAGAAGCATCTCAGGGCGCAGGAGATCGCGCTGCAGAACAACTTGCCTTGCGTCTATCTGGTCGACAGCGGCGGCGCCAACCTGCCCAACCAGGACGAGGTCTTCCCGGACCGCGAGCATTTCGGCCGCATCTTTTATAACCAAGCCAATATGTCGGCCGCCGGCATCCCGCAGATCGCCTGCGTCATGGGTTCCTGCACGGCGGGCGGCGCCTATGTGCCGGCGATGTCGGACGAGACGATCATGGTGCGCGACCAGGCGACGATCTTCCTCGGCGGCCCGCCGCTGGTGAAGGCCGCCACCGGAGAAGATGTCAGCGCCGAGGAGCTCGGCGGCGCCGATGTCCACACCAGGCTCTCCGGGGTCGCCGACCACTATGCGATGGACGATGAACACGCCTTGGCCATTTGCCGGCGCATCATCAAGAACCTGAATCGGAACAAGGCTCTAAAGCTCAGTCTGCAGAAACCGGTGCCGCCGCTTCATGACCCGAGCGAACTTTACGGCATCGTGCCGACGGACCTGCGCCAGCCTTATGACGTGCGCGAGGTGATTGCCCGGCTCGTTGATGGCTCGGAGTTCGACGAGTTCAAGCAAAACTATGGCGCCACGTTGGTTACTGGTTTTGCCCATCTGCACGGTATGCCGGTCGGCATCATCGGCAACAACGGCGTGCTGTTTTCCGAAAGCGCGCTGAAGGGGGCGCATTTCATCGAGCTCTGTTGCCAGCGCGGCATTCCGCTCGTCTTCCTGCAGAACATCACCGGCTTCATGGTCGGCCGAAAATACGAGGCCGGCGGCATCGCCAAGGACGGCGCCAAGCTGGTGATGGCGGTCGCCACCGCAAGGGTGCCGAAGCTCACGGTGATCATCGGCGGCTCGTTCGGCGCCGGCAATTACGGCATGTGCGGCCGCGCCTATTCGCCTCGCTTCCTGTGGATGTGGCCGAACGCGCGCATTTCGGTGATGGGTGGCGAGCAGGCGGCGACGGTGCTTGCCATGGTCAAGCGCGAGGGCATCGAGCGCAAGGGCGGTGAGTGGAGCGCCGAGGAGGAGGCGAAGTTCAGGAAGCCGATCCTGATGAAATACGAGCATGAGGGTCACCCGCTCTATTCGTCTGCACGGCTCTGGGACGACGGCATCATCGATCCAGCCAGGACCCGCGACGTGCTGGCGCTGAGCCTTTCGGCGGCGCTCAATGCCGGAATAGAGGCGACGAAATTCGGCGTGTTCAGGATGTGACGATGAGCGCTCTCGGCGACAGGATCCGTATCCACACCGGCGACATAACCAGGCTCGCGGTCGACGCGATCGTCAATGCCGCCAATTCTTCGCTGCTGGGCGGCGGCGGCGTCGACGGCGCCATTCATCGCGCGGCTGGGCCGGAGCTGCTCGCCGAGTGCCGCACGCTTCACGGCTGCAAGACCGGCGACGCCAAGCTGACCAAGGGCTATCGGCTGCCGGCGCGCTACGTCATCCATACGGTCGGTCCGGTCTGGCAGGGCGGCGGCAAGGGCGAAGCCGAGCTGCTCGCCTCCTGCTATCGGCGCTCGCTCGAAATCGCGCTCGGCCATGATTGTCGAACCATCGCTTTCCCGGCGATCTCGACCGGCATCTACGGCTATCCGAAAGACCAGGCGACGGAGATCGCTGTTGGTGCCGTAAGCGCCTTCCTGGGGCAAAATGCGCTGCCGGATACGGTTACTTTCTGCTGCTTCGACGAGCAGACGGCGGAGCTATATCGGCAGGCCGTTGCGGCCATTGGGGAGAGCTGATCTTGGAGCAAAAGGCTCAGTACAGGCAAATTCAGATGATCAGCTGGAGAGGCTGGC